>CALUIR010000023.1 GCA_944320785.1 uncultured Bacteroidaceae bacterium | reverse complement strand
GGGAGAGTAGGTCGCCGCCGTTTTCCCGCCCCCCGGCCCCGAGAAAGGCCGGGGGGCTTCTTTTTTCCCCGGAAAGGATCGGGAGGCTGCGTGACGGCCCGGGCGGGCGTTGTTTTGAATTTTTCCATATATTTGCCTGTTGTGTGGTAGTTTGTAGGATATGATGCTTACAGTGTGTGGTAAGTGGTTTAGGCGATGTCTGTTGAGGTGCATCTTTTGTGCCGTTGCGATGGATGCTGGTATGACGGCTGTCGGTGGACAAGCTTGACGAGGTGGCTGCCATGCGACTTTTGCAACAGATAGAGCAGAACGAGTATGAACTCTCCCGGAACCGGCGGGATAACCGTTACTTAAAGATAGGTCTGTTCGTGATGACCGTTGCCGTTGTCGCCTTGTTATTCGGCCGCGTTGCACGCCGCCGGAAGAAGTTGCCGGAAGCCAAAAGCATCAGGAAATATGCAGGAAGTACGCTTGACGTCCCGGCAAAACAGAAATTGAAGGATAAGATTCAGGAAATTCTTGCCAATGGCGATGAAATTTATGCTGCGGATTTCAACCTTGAGCGTCTGGCGGCTTTGTGCAATTCCAATCCAAAATATGTGTCGCAAGTGATCAATGAGTTGTATGAGTCCAACTTCAGTTTGTTGCTCAGCCGTTACCGCATCGAGGAAGCCCGCCGTAGGATCGAGCATTCTGATTTCAGCAATCTGACGCTTGAAACGATAGCTGCTTCTGTCGGTTTCAAGAGCCGTGCCACTTTTCACGCTGCTTTTAAGCGTTTCATGTGGCAAACGCCCGGGGAATACATTAAAAACGTCAAGGGAAAGTGTCCTGATTCATGAAATGCGACATGTAAACGCGTTGTTTATTTGCAAAAGAACAATACCTCGTTTAGTTTTGCATAGCTAAACATAAAAAGCGCATTATGGAAAGAACTTCTGTTTTATTCCTTTTCCTGTCTTTCTTTTCCCTGGGAATCGTAGTCCAAAACAATGAGGAAGAGGAGCCAAAGCCTTGGTCGCCAACCTGAACGACGGTACATCGTATTCCTTTCTTATCGGTGACGACCCGCAGGTGACGTTTGACTCCGCACAAGAGAAGGTGCGCATCACATCGGATTTGGCGGAGGCCTCCTTTGATTTTTCGTCATTCCTGAACTTCACCTTTGCTGACGCGCAAAGGCCGACCGCCCAGCCATCTTTGGAAGCGGGCGGAAAGGAGATTGTTTTCAAGTATGTCGGCGGCGACCGTGTGGACATTTCCGGCTTGTCGCAAGGGATGGTTGCAAAGGTGTATAGCCAAGGAGGTGTCATGGTGAGGAGCGCGAAGGCTTCGGAAACGGTGCTGAACCTTGACTTGAGCGGTTTTTCCGAGGGTATTTATCTTGTCAATGTCAATAACCAAACCATTAAAATATTCAAAAGATGAAAAAGAACATCATTACAGCTTTTGCATTCTGCATGGTGATGGCTGCAATGCCCAAGTATGGCAAATCGAGCGCACCGATGGCCAGATAATAGAAATTAATGTGGAGGACATACAGGAAATGCGCTTTAAGGAAGAAGTGGCATTTGAAGGGACAACGCCTGAGAACCTGGAAATTGTTGACCTTGGACATTCGGTGGATTGGGTTTCCCTCAACGTTGGCGCGAACAGCCCTGAGGAGACAGGCTGCTATGTCAGCTGGGGCGGGACGGAGCAGAAAAACTATTATTCATGGTCCTATTACGAGCATGGAACCTCCCAGTCTTCGATGGATAAGTACAAACAGGACGGACGGGCTTGAAGTGTTGCAGCCGGAGGATGACGCCGCCACTGTGCTGTGGGGCAGCGACTGGAGGATGCCTACCCGTGCGGAATTTAAGGAACTCATCAGTAATTGCACTGCTGATTTTGCCGCCGTTGAGAACGGAATGGCCGGTGTGCGCCTGACAAGCACGGTGGAGGGATATGAAGATGCATCAATATTCCTTCCGGCGGACGGATATGCCCAAGATGCCAATTTGGTGGACTATGGCACGATGTGTGACTATTGGACGGCCACGACTGTAAATTTCATGGCTCAGTTTGCATTCGCAGGCGAGTTCTGGCTGTCGGGCGATTATGCAGGCAGGGATGGGATTGTTACAGCCACTTATCGCTATCTGGGCAAATTGGTGCGTCCGGTCACTGCCAAGTGAAACGTTTTGTAGCACACTGTGCAGGATTGAGTTTGCAGCCCGCAGGAAACTGCGGGCTTTTTTTGCCAAGGCATTCCGCCTTTTGGCCAGCATGTCTCCATCTGCCCCACGATTTTGCATTGAACTGCAAGACAACACTTCTTTGAGCTTGACAGCAACTCTGCCCGTTCATTTCCGCCTTGCCTTTGCAACGGTGAAAATATCATTCAGATGATGGACAAAAAGACAATCGTAGTGGTTGGCGCCGGACAAGGTCTGGGCAACCACGTGGCAGCAAGCCATCCGACGTGTATGTGGCAGTAGGTTTCAAGAACCGCTCGCATTTCTCCAGCGCGTTCAAGCGGCAGTTCGGCGTGCCGCCGGGAGGGGTTGGCATTGCCCGTTCTTGAAAACCGTGAAATTTTATCGGTAAAATGCGCCCATTTTATCGGTAAAATTTGGAATTTTACTAAGAAAGATTCCCTGCACGATTACTAATCGTGCAGGGAAAACTTCATAGAAGTTTTCAAAAATCATTGGAAAGTTTTGCCTCACTCTTCAGGAAGATTTCGCGAGTTAGCGTGGCTTTTGCCCGTAGTTGTCCCAATTGAACTTCGCGCCAATTACTTCCAAAGCCTGGTATTTCCATGGCTCTTGGTCGAAATTGGGCGTGAATTTCGCCATCAGCCGTTTCAGGCCTTTGTCGTCGTCGGGCGTTTGCGGCGCATTGAAGCGCAACGCAAGTTCCCAGATGGATTCCGGCTCGTTGTTCCAATCCAATTGGCAGAACACCGTGCCGATGCGGGTGAGGAGATGGTTGCTTTTCATGCCGTCATCCAGCCGCAGGCAATGGTTGTCCAAGGGGAAACCGTAGAATCCATCGTTGCCTGCGCCTGCAGCTGCCACGGCAAGCGGCCCTAATGCGTATTGCGGTTGCTCGACCACTTCCAATACGTCGCCCGTGAAGATGCATTGCCCTTGCGAGTCTTTGTGCTTCGTCTTTGCGCCGGCAAAGATGCTGCGGACGGCATATCCCCGGCCTTCGCATTCATCTTCAAACACGTCTTCCACGATGTCTTGGTTGTGGTCATCGGCCCATTCGTCTTCCGTGTGCCACACATAGAGGTCGTCGCCTGCGAAAAAGAAGTCGCCGAACCGGGCATACCCGAATCGGTCGCGGCCGATGACGTAGCGGATGGTGATGCTTGGCGCGTTCTTCGTGATGCCGGTTGCGATTTCGTAGCGGTATTCCCTGCAAAGTTCCCGCAACACTTCTTCGGTGATGGTCTCCGGGGCTTCGTCGCGTCCCTTCTCGATAAGGCCGCCTGCCCCGGCGTCAATCTGTCGCCCGATGGAGATGTATGGAATCCATTCTTTGGGGATAGATACATTCGGCAAGTCCAGGCAGCGTTCAAACAGGGGCGCCATCTCCCTGTCCGTGAACCCGGCAATGCCGCATCCTATGCGTGTCAACAGGAAACGGTTGTCGGGATGCGCGGCAGCATAGTCGATGAATTGCTCCACGTAGGGGCGGATGTCTTCCAGCCCGCCGTGCATGGTAGGGATGGCATAGCACCGGCCTGTCCGTCCGTTGCCTGCACCCCATTCGGCGCCGAACTTTTCGTGAGCCATCCTGGCTGCACCGCCGTGATGTTGCCCTTGCAGGTTGCTGCCGAACACGAATATCTCGCACTTCGTCAGCTTGTCCACCCATTCCGGGGTGATGTGGTAATTCCTTTTTTTCATAGCGTTTGACAGATAAATGGTAGATGAAGCCAAAGTTAAGGAAATTTGCCGTGGGATGGAAATCCGGGGAGAAGTTTTTCCGGGATATGCCCGGTTTCCTTTGGCGGAAGTAATAAAAAGCAAAACAGGATGCACTTTCAGATTCCTTCGGATGCATCCTGTCTCTTAAGAAGCGTTGCGGAGGCCTGACTCGAACAGACGACCTTTGGGTTATGAGCCCAACGAGCTACCAACTGCTCCACTCCGCGATTTTCTTTTCGTGGCGCAAAGGTACGGCTTATGATTGAACTGTGCAAGCAAAAGATGAAATATTTTTTTGATTAGGAAGTTCCTTGCTGATTCAGAGCGTGGAAAGTGTTGGAATGCATGCTGTCCCGGCAGATTTTTTGGCAGAAGTGGCGCAGAATATTTGTTTGGTCGGTGGAAAAGCCGTATTTTTGCTCATCTTTTCATACAATGTGCATCTTATGGCTGTTTCGCAGACAAGAAGGGAAATCGTGAATGCCGCCCGGCAACTTTTTGCGAAAGTCGGGGTTGAAAACGCAACGATGAATGGCATTGCCGCTGCTTCCAAGCGTGGCAGGCGCACGTTGTACACTTATTTTAAGAATAAGGAGGAAGTTTATCTGGCGGTCGTGGAGTCTGAATTGGAGGTATTGTCGAGGAAAGTGCAGGAAGTGATGGACCGGGACTTGCCGCCGGATGAGAAATTGCTGGAGATGATTTTCACCCGCTTGGACATGGTGAAGGAGGTGGTTTACCGCAACGGCACGTTGCGTGCCGTTTTCTTCCGTGACATTTGGAAGGTGGAAAAGGTGCGTAAGAAGTTTGACATGCGGGAAGTGCTGCTGTTTGAGGCCGTGCTGGAGGAAGGGAAAGAGAAAGGCATTTTCAAGATTGACGACACGAAGCTGACCGCCGTGGTGCTGCATTATTGCCTGAAAGGGATTGAGGTGCCCTACATACGCGGGCATCTGGAATTGGGCTTGGACATGAAGACACGGCGGCAGTACGTGCGCAACATCGTGTTCAATGCATTGCAAAGGCAAACAATATGATTCAAATACATTTAAACTGATTGATTATGGGATTATTGAATGGTAAGACAGCGCTGATTACGGGTGCTGCGCGGGGCATTGGAAAAGCCATTGCCTTGAAGTATGCGTCTGAAGGCGCAAACGTTGCATTTACAGACCTTGTGATAGACGGGAATGCAGAAAACACGGTTCGTGAGTTGGAAGCTTTCGGGATAAAGGCAAAAGGGTATGCATCCAATGCCGCCAATTTTGAGGAGACGCAGACGGTGGTGAATCAAGTCAAGGAAGAATTTGGCAGCATCGATATCTTGGTCAACAATGCAGGCATCACGAAAGACGGCCTGATGATGCGCATGAGCGAGGCGCAGTGGGATGCGGTGCTTACGGTCAATCTGAAATCTGCTTTCAACTTCATCCATGCCTGCACCCCGATTATGTTGCGCCAAAAGCAGGGGAGCATCATCAATATGGCTTCCGTGGTAGGCGTTCACGGCAATGCCGGGCAATGCAATTATTCGGCCTCAAAAGCCGGCATGATAGGGTTGGCCAAATCCATCGCTCAGGAGTTGGGTTCACGCGGAATCCGTGCGAATGCCATTGCTCCGGGCTTCATCATCACGGACATGACGGCGAAATTGTCAGATGAAGTGAAGGAAGAATGGTGCAAGAAGATTCCTCTCCGCCGGGGCGGCACGCCGGAGGACGTGGCTGATGTGGCTTTGTTCCTCGCATCGGACTTGTCTTCTTATGTCAGCGGACAGGTTATCCAAGTGGATGGCGGCATGAACATGTAAGCGATGACTGTTGTTTACGAAGACAACCATATCATCATTGTCAACAAGGACTGTTCAGAGATTGTCCAAGGCGACAAGACTGGCGATACTCCTCTTTCGGAAAAGATAAAGGAATACCTGAAAGAGGAGTATTGCAAGCCTGGGAATGTGTTTCTCGGCGTAGTGCATCGGCTGGACCGCCCGGTGAGCGGCTTGGTGGTGTTCGCGAAGACCAGCAAGGCTTTGGCGCGCCTGAATGACCTGTTCAGGAACGGAGAGGTGCAGAAAACTTATTGGGCGATTGTGAAAGACCGTCCGAAGCAGGATGAAGCGGAATTGTGCCATTACCTGGTGCGCAATGAGAAGCAAAACAAGTCCTATGCCTATGACAAGGAAGTGAAGGATTCCAAGAAAGCCCTCCTTTCCTATAAGGTCATCGCGCGTTCAGACCGCTATTATTTGCTAGAGGTCCATCTGAAAACAGGCAGGCATCACCAAATCCGTTGCCAACTGGCCAAGATAGGCTGCCCGATCAAAGGGGACCTGAAATATGGGTTCCCGCGCTCAAACCCTGACGGCAGCATCAGCCTGCTGGCGCGGAAGGTGAGCTTCGTGCATCCTGTGTCTAAAAAGCAGATAGAGGTAGAGGCGCCTTTGCCGGAAGACAGGCTGTGGAAGGCATTTGAGCCATTATGCTGAAATGGGCAAAAAAGCCGCTGCCTTGTATTCGCTAATACAGGCAGCGGCCATTCTCTCAAATAGAAACGTCTGTGCTTAAATGTTATGCTGATTGAATAGGATGTATTGGTCCAACCTATTCGTTCACATAAAGACTTGCAAGAAGCGTGCCAATATGGGCATGAATGCTGCAATGCATTGGAATACAGTAAAACATAAAGATGCGATGTCCTCTTTGCGGGTGTGGAAAGTGTGGAAACGTGTGGATGGTGTTGTGTAAAGATTCCCCTGTTATGCTTCTATGTTGTAAAGTTTAAGTTTGTTGTAGAGGGTTTTCCTGTCTATGCCCAACAGCACGGCGGCTTTGCTCTTGTTGTTGTTGGTTTGCTGGAGCGCTTCCAATATCTGCTCTTTTTCCCTTTTCTCGTCGCGTAACGGGAAAGAAACGTTGCCGAGGGGTTCTTCTTTCATGTCGTACCCTAAGTCGCTGATGCCGATATAGTCGTTTTGTGCCAATAACGTGGCGCGCCTTACCGTGTTTTTCAGTTGCCTTAGGTTGCCGGGCCATTGGTAGTTTTGTATGGTTTCAGCTGCTTTGAAGTCGAACCCGAGCAGGTGTTTGCCTAATT
Organism: uncultured Bacteroidaceae bacterium; assembly: GCA_944320785.1. Taxonomy (GTDB): domain Bacteria; phylum Bacteroidota; class Bacteroidia; order Bacteroidales; family Bacteroidaceae; genus CASFPE01. The sequence continues at coordinate 36,236 of CALUIR010000023.1, read as the reverse complement.
CTTTGTTGGCTTGGTCGAGGAAGAAATTGGCAAACAGCAAGATGTCTTCCTTGCGTTCTTTCAGGCTTGGCATCTTGAGTGTGAATTCGTTGATGCGGTGGTAAAGGTCTTCCCGGAAAGCTCCTTTTTTGATGGCTAGTTGCAGGTCTTCATTGGTGGCAGAGATGAAACGGATGTTTACTTCGATTTCTTCGATGGACCCGACGGGACGCACGCGGCGTTCCTGCAAAGCCCTCAGCAGCTGCACCTGCACTTCGTAGCTGAGGTTCCCGATTTCGTCCAAGAATATGGTTCCTCCGTTGGCTGCAACGAAAGCTCCTGTCTTGTTGGTCAAAGCCCCTGTGAACGAACCTTTCACATGGCCGAAGAATTCAGAAGCGGCGAGTTCTTTGGGAATGGAGCCGCAATCGATGGCAATGAAAGGCTTGTCGGCCCTGTCGCTTAGCTGGTGGATGCGGTGTGCCACGTATTCTTTCCCGGTTCCGCTGGCTCCGTTTATCAGCACCGACATGGATGTCGGCGCCACTAAGCGTACATAGTTGTACAATTGTTTGGCCGCTTCGCTGTTTCCTTCCAAGAAGTTTTCTTGCCATGCCTGATGGTTGGGGTGATGGTTTCCGGCAGGATGTTCAGGAGATGACGTTTTTTTCTTTGGGATTTCGTTGGTGGCTGGCTGTGGATTGGCTAGGGCATCGTTGATTTTTTTCAGCAGTTCATCCGGGTTGACAGGCTTGGATATGTAATCGCTTGCCCCGGACTTGATGGCCGTGACAGCGGTCTGCACTTCCGCGTACCCGGTCATGATGATCAGAGGAAGATGCAGCTTCTTTCCGTTCATCCATTCCAACAATTGGATGCCATCGCCGTCCGGCAGGCGAAGGTCTGACAACACCAACCCATACGCATGGTTCAGGAGCTGCTTGCGTGCATGCGCAATGCTGCTGGCGGTATCCACCGTGAAGCCTTTTTTGGAGAGCCATGTTTTCAGCATGATTCCAAAGGTAATGTCATCTTCTATGATTAGTATGGAGGCGGCCATTTTGATATGCTTTGCTTTTGCAAAAATACGTTTCTTTCCTTTACCCTATTCGTATGTTAATAACTTTTATATTTAGAGGAGCGTTTTCCCTTCCTTTATTATTTTTTCAATATGGAGGATGGCTGATTGGGCTTGTTCTTCCATGCTGCCGGTGAAGAGGCCGTTCCTGTGTTCCTCTAACCATGCCAAGGCGGCGATGCATTCCTTTGCATGGAGCATGCGCATCAAGGGAAGCATCTTGTGGGCTAAGGCGGTGATGCAGGCGGCATCCTTTTCTGTCAGGGCTTTCTGCAAGGATTGCAGGTGGGTTTCTGTTTCTTGTATGAAGGTTTCTATTATTTCGTGTGCAGCTTGGCTGTCGCCTTCCGAAAAGGCGGTAAGTGCCTGGAAGTCCAATGCGTCGTTGCCGGGTGCGGGCCGCATGCCGGGCTTTAGGGATGGCATGGCTGGGAAGGCGTGTTGCGGCAGGGCTTTTTGCAATGCCGTTTTCAGTTCTTCTAAAGAAAAGGGCTTGTGCAGGCAGGTGATGAATCCTTTTGACTGGAAGTCTGCTTCTTCCATGTCGCTCCTGGCTGTGACTGCGATGGCCGGGATGGCGGCGACGGAAGGGATGGCGGATTCTTTCAGCCGTTTTATCAAGCTGAATCCGTCCATGGCGGGCATTTGCACGTCGGTGAGGAGGACGTTGAATGGGTGCTGTTCCAGTTCTTTCATCAGTTCGTCCGGGTGCTGGCAACATGTGGGCTGGGCATTCAATTGTTCCAACATGGCGGCGGTGAGGTCTAATTGCAGCCGGTCATCGTCAATCAGCAGGATCTGCAACGGGGCAAGGTGGGTGGATGTTTCCTTGCTTGTTTCTTTTGTCCCTGTGGCGGGAGGCAATGGCAGGCATACCGTGAACAGGCTGCCTTTGCCTATCGTGCTGTTGACCGTGATGTGTCCCTTGAGCAATGCCACCAATTTGTGGACGATGGCAAGTCCCAGCCCGAAGCCTTCTTCGCCTTGTGCGTTCTTCAGCCGTGTGAATTCTAGGAAAATTTTTTCCTGTTCTTCTTTGGCAATGCCTTTCCCGGTGTCGCCGACGAGGATGATGAGTTGCCCTTCATTGTAATTCACGGTGAGGGAAACATTGCCTTCGGAAGTGAATTTGATGGCATTGGAAACCAGGTTGTCAACAATCTGGCGGATGCGGAAGGGGTCTCCTTGGTAAAGCCTTTCGCCTAAATCCGGCGTCAGTCTGTAGTGGAATTCCAAGTCCCTTTTGTGGGCGACTGGGATGAAGGAAGCGTTGATTTCATCGAACAACTGCTTGGGACTGAAAGGCAGGATGTTCGTTTCCATCTTGTTGGAGTCTAATTTGTGGTAGTCCAACAGGCTTTTCACTAATTTCAGCAAATGCTCAGATGACAGTTTGATGTTGCGCAGATAGTTCAGCTGTCGTTCATCGGTAAGGAGGCGTTGCAGCAGGTCGATGTAGCCGATGATGGAACCGACGGGTGCTTTGAGGTCGTGGGTGATGGTCAGCATCAGCCGTTCGCGTGTTTTCAGCAGGTCTTCTGCTTTTTGTTTGGCTTTTTCCAATTCACGCCGGTAGCGGTTGCTTTTGGTAATGTCCCTCCAGATGAAGATTAAGAATATGAGCGCCAATGCGGCAGATCCGATGGCTATCTTCCCGATGGTCTGCATGGATTCTTGCCGGATGAGTTGCACTTGCTCCATTCTTGCCAGCGAGCGGTTGATTTCCTCTTGCTCGAAGTCCCTCAGTATCTGGTTGATTTGGGAAGTCAGTATCTGGCTGTCGTAGCGGAGGCGTGCGGCTTTGGCTTGCAACATTTTGACCCGTTTCTGCTGTTTGTCATTGATGACTATCTGTATGCTTCTCAGGATGTTGACCACGGTGTCGGCCGGGTTGTATTCCATGGTCAGGGTGTCGGTGATGATTTCGTGCGAAGTGTTGGTGACAGTGGCGGTGTCCCTTCTGCGGGGTATGAATGCTTCTGCCAAGCGTTTGAAGAAGCCTTTTTTTTCTTGTGGCACTTGGTAGGAATCCTGTTTCATGACAACTTTCTTCTGTACCCGTTTTTGTTTTACCACAGAGTCTTGCCGTTCGATGATTTGCTGCACGTTCTGTTGGTAGGCATGATCCAAGGTTGTGTCGTTGAGCGCTCCCAGCAGTCCCAGCATGTTTTGTTCTTTCCTTGACAGCAGCCAGGTGATGCTGTCCATGCGTTGCCATTGCAGGGAATCTGAGGTTTGTTGGCGCAGGCTGTCAATCAGCGCCGATGCCTTGCGCATGGCTTTCCGGTAGGTGGGATAGTCTGACAGGTTGCCCATGCTGAGTGATTGCCCGATGGCTTCTGCCTCGTACAGTTGGGCCAGCGTGCTGTTCAGCAGTTTCCGTTTTGTTTCCATTTCTTCTTCGTACACGTCAGGTTCGGCCAATTGTTCCATTTCCTGATAGACGAACAGGACGGAATACACCAATAGCGAGATGAGCAGGATGTAGCCCACGGCCACTTCAAATTTAATCCATTTGCTTTGCTTTTGCATGAGGAAGGCTTTAGAGGAACAATTGCTTTGTCTTCCGGCGGAACCGCAGGTAGTACAGGATGCCGGCTGTGGTCAGCCCGAACGGGAATGCCATCCAGATGCCGGTGATGCCCCAATCCAAGACAAAGCCGCAGATGTAGCCAACCGGCAGGGAGACGATGAAATAGGCGATGAAGGCAATGAACATCATGGGGCGCACGTCTGAGATGCCTCGGAGGGAATTGGCAAAGTTGATTTGCAGCCCGTCGCCGAACTGGTACACTAGCAAGGGAATGACCAATGCCGCCACCATGGTGCTGACGGCTTCATTGTCGGTGAACAGCCCTCCCCAGTGATTCCGCAGCAGGAAGATGGGTACGGATGTGGCGATGGCCATTAACAATATGAGGTGGAATCCGGCGTTTGCCGAACGGCGTATGGCCGTTGCTTCGCCGCGCCCGTAGTGGTTGCTTACCAAGACCGCTACTGCCGCCCCCATGCCATAGTACATCATGAAGCAGATTTGGGATATGGCCAGCATGATTTGGTGGGCGGCGAGCGCGATGGTGCCTAGCCATCCTATCATGATGGCGCTTAGGCTGAACGAGGCAGTCTCCATGCCCATCTGCAAAGCAACGGGAAATCCTAATTGGTTCAGCCGTAGGAAATCTCTCTGGTTGATGCGCCCTTGCCGGTAGCCTTGCCGGCTGGGTTCGTAGCGGCGGGTGCAGAAGAAGATGAAGGCGAATGCCACCACCATCAGGATGCGGGAAACCAAGGTGCTGAGCCCTGCGCCGACCAACCCTAATTCAGGGAAGCCTGCCTTGCCGTTTATCAGGATGTAGTTGCCGATGATGTTCAGCACGTTTCCTCCTAAAAGTATCCACATGGAGATTTTGGTGTCGGTCAGCCCGTCGGCGAATTGCTTGAAGCCGTTGAACAGCAGGACGAACAGGAGCGAGGCCAGCAGGATGAGGTAATAGGGGCGGATGAGCGGGAGCAGTTCTTCCGGTTGCCCAAGGCGGTTCACGAATGCATACAGCACACTCATTATGAGCATCAGCCCGATGGCGACCAACATGTTGGCCAGCAGGCTGTTCTTCAGGACTCGGCCGGTGGCTTCCAAGTTGTTCTGCCCGTAGAGGGCGCCGACGACGGGGGTCAGCCCGTAAGCGAAACCGGTGCTGAAGATGATGACCAAGTTGAACACGTTGTTCACGAACGAAGCTGCCGCCAGTTCCTGTGTGCTGTGGTGTCCGATCATGAGCGTGTCGGCCAGGCCCAAGACGATGACGCCGATTTGCCCGACGACGATGGGGATGCCGATGGCGAGCAGTTGGCGGTAGTAGTCTTTATACTGTTTGAGCATCGTTGGAATGGTGTTTTATGGTCGGGCAATGTAATGGATGGTGCAGCAGTTCTCGCGGATGAAGGTGTTTTGTGCGATGCGCCGGATATCGGCGTTAGCCACGGCGCGGTATCTGGCGACTTCACCGTTGATGTCTTCTGCCTTCCCGATGAGTTCGAAGAAAGCCAGGTTGGAAGCCAAATCCAAGTAGTTGAGGTTGGCGAACAGTTGGTTGCTTTCAAACTTGTTCTTCACTTTTTCCAATTCCGCCATGCTGACGTCTTCCTGTTTTAATGCTTCCAGTTCGCCCCACAAGGCTTCTTCCGCCTGTGCCATGGAGATGCCCGGCGCCAAGCGGCCGTTGATGTGCAGCAAGCCGGGATCGATGGAGCCTGACACGTAAGCGTCGATGGAGGCAAAGAGGTGGCGGTCTTTTTGAAGGCGCTGTATCAGGCGGCTGGAACGCCCGTTGGCCAGCAGGTCGGTCAGCATGTCGAACGCGTGGTAGTCGGGATGGCACCGTCCCGGCATGTGGAAGGTCAGGTAGAGGAGCGGGGCTGGCACGTCGCGTTCCACGCGAAGGCGGCGTTCTTCCGTCTGCCGGGGTTCTTCGGGCAGGGAGCGTGGCGGCACGTTGCGCCGGGGAATGCCGCCGAACCATTTCTCTGATAGTTGGAAGGCTCGTTCCGCCGTGATGTTCCCTGTGATGGCAAGGATGGCGTTGTTGGGGGCATAATGGCGGAAGAAGAAGCGGCGCACGTCGCCGAGCGTGGCTTGGGTGATGTGTTCTATTGATTGCCCGATGGTGGGCCAGCGATAGGGATGCACGCGGTAGGCCAAGCTGCGGACGAGGAAGGCGAGGTCGCCGTAGGGCTGGTTGAGGTAGCGTTGCTTGAATTCCTCGCTCACCACCTGCCGTTGCACTTCCAGGCTTTGCGGCGTGAAGGCCAGTTCCAGCATGCGGTCTGATTCTAGCCAGAAGCCTGTCTCCGCGTTTTGTGCCGGGAGGGTCAGGTAGTAGTTGGTCACATCGTTGTTGGTCCAGGCATTGTTTTCGCCTCCGGCTGCCTGCAGGGGGCGGTCGTAGTTGGGGATGTGCCTGGAACCGCCGAACATGAGGTGTTCGAACAGGTGCGCGAACCCGGTGTGCTGCGGGTGTTCATCGCGGGCGCCTACATCGTAGAGGAGGTTCAACGCCACCATTTGGGTGGTGGCGTCTTCGCTGTGGACGATGCGCAGGCCGTTGCCCAAGGTGTGCCGGTTGATGCCTATCATGGGAGTTATTCTTTGATGATGGTGAGCCGGGTCATCCGGATGTCGGCCACCGGGCGGTCACCTCGCCCGGTTTTTGCCTTTTGGATGGCATCCACCACGTCCATGCCTTCTGTCACTTCGCCGAACACAGTGTATTCGCCGTCCAAGTGAGGCGTTCCTCCCACCGTGGTGTAGGCTTCCACCTGCTCAGGCGTGAAGCGGAAAGGTGGCAGGCTGTCCACTTGCGCCTGCGCTTCGGCCACGAGTTTTTCCTGGAGGTCGTAGAGGCCGTCTTGGTCGTTGGCGCGGCGCAGTTGGTAGATTTCCTTCATGTGCTTCTGCGCCAATGCGTTGAAGGCGTTGTTGAGGCGGGCGTTGTTCATTTGTTGCTCCATGTCGAGCAGGGCGGAATCGGAATACACTTTCCCGGTGACGATGTAGAACTGGCAGCCGGACGATTCCTTCCGGGGGTTCACTTGGTCGCCTTGGCGGGCGGCGGCCAACGCGCCTTTCTTGTGGAAATGCTTGGGATAGGCGAATTCGGCGGGGAGGGTGTAGCCCACGTCGCCCGTCCCCAGTTGCTTGCCTGCGGGGGCGTTGACGGATTCGGGGTCGCCGCCCTGTATCATGAAGTCTTTGATGACGCGGTGGAAGAGGGTGCCGTCTAATGTTCCTTCTTCCACCAGCTTGATGAAGTTGTCGCGGTGGCGCGGGGTGTCGTCATACAGTTTCACCTTGATGTCCCCAAGGGTGGTCTCAATCAGGACCATGGTCTCTTGTTTGTTTTCCATATCGTTCTTGTTGTTTTTGCCCACGGCGGCCAGCAGCACGGCGCATGCGGCGGCGATGGAGGAGAGGGTTATCATTGTCTGTTTTTTCATTTCTCGTTGGCGGTGTTTTGCTTTTTGCGGGGCAAAGGTACGAAGAAACGGTGGCATATTCAACACTTTTGCGGGGAGATAACTTCCGCTTGCCCGTGCAGGAACTTCCGTTCACCCGTGCAAATTCTTTATCTTTAGCCTAAGGATGCACATCCTTAGGCTAAAGATATGCATCCTTAGGCTGAGGATACACATCCTTAACCTAAGGATGAAGTTCTTGGCGGGGTAGGCGAGGTTTCTTGCACGGGCGGTTGGAGTTTTCCATGCGGGCAGGGGCGAAAAAAATCCCGCGCACCTTGGCCGGTAGAGCCGGATGCGCGGGTGTTCCTTGGCTGGCGGGGTGCTTAGCGGAAGGCTTTGCGCGTTTCCTCCGTGCCGTCGCGGTAGAGGGTGCGTTCGATGTAGAACCCTCGTTCCGGGCGGCGGTCCAAGAGGATACCTTCGGCGGAGTAATAGAGCCTGCGGGCGACGGTTTTGCTTCCGGCATGGGCAGATTCGATGCCGGTTGTTCCTTTCTCGACGGGGCATTGCGTGGCGTTCAGCACGCGGCAGGCGTTGCGGTCGGCTTCATCGAGAGTGTGCAGGAAGGCTACGGCCTTCAGGTTGCCGCGCTGCCAGTTGTCATCCAAGGAGAAGTTGAAGGCAGCCTCGAACGTGTCGCCGTCCCATTCCACCGGCACGCCCCATGCCCCTGTCGGCACGGCGCGGACCACGTTCTCATGCACATAGTCGCTGCCGCCGGGATAGGGCGGCTCGGTCATCTGGTATTGTGCCTGTATGCCGTCCTCCAAGAGGAACACGGTGAGCCGTGCGCCGGGCGCCTGCTGGTCGAACACCGGGGTTTTCTCCCCTTTGACGGTCACTTCTGCCCGCCCGTTGTCGTCATACACGGCGGTTGCCTCCACGCTGGCGAAGGCTTTTTCGTCCATCTCAAGGTCGAACAGCCGTTGCATCACGTCCGGCTCGAAGATGCTCATCGGGGCATAATCGCGGGTGTTTTCCTCAATGTCGAAGTGAGTGCGGTCCAGCATGACGGAGGGGGCGAAGTTGCTCCCGCCGAAGAACCACAGGTATTGCTCGCTTTCGGGGATGGTGAGCCAGTCGGTGCCGAAGGCGGCGTGGTGGCACACCCATACCACGCGCTCCGCGTATTCGTCCGTCAAGGCTTCTTTCAGCCGTTCCGCGCCTGCCGGGCAGTTCTGGCAGTTCTCGGTGGTGAACTCCTCCAAGAGCAGGGTGCGGTCGAACGCCTCGTCGTAGGTGGTCACGGTGATGGTCTGGGTGTTGTCGCCGGGTGTTTCGTCCGTGGCGCCGGCGGCGGACACGGTGATTTCCACGGGTGTCTGGTAGCCTTCGGCAATCTCCCGTGCGAACATCACGAAGTAGAACTCCGTGCGGTCGCGGTATTCCAGCACGTCGTCATAATGGTCGGAATACGTCTTGCCGTTGACGGTGCAAGTGATGTCGAAGCCGTTGACGGTTTGCATCCCCGCGTTGGCCACCTCGCCCCGGATGGAGAGGACGTCCTCGTTCCTCGACAGCACGTCGTTGTCAGCTGCGCAGTTGGAAATCACCAGGTCGTGCTGCGGCAGGTTCTCGCCCGTGATGCCCACCTCCAGGCTTAACGCGCCCTGGTTGGCATAGTTGACCCATGTGCCGTCGTTGCCCACCCAGCAACTGTTGTCGTTCTGTATGCCGCTCACCAAAGAGATGCATTTGATGATTTCCCCTTCCTGCTCAAAGGAGTAGCCACAGTAGAGATCCTCATTGCCCGTGATGGCGTAAGGCACGGCCAGTTGCGCTTCGTTCCATCCTCTGGCCAGGCCGCCCGCAGCGGCTTCGGCCGCGTTGGCGGCTTGCAGGCTGCCTTCGCGCACCCAAACTGTTACGCCGCCCAGGTAGTTGGTGGTGGACAGGGCGAACCGTATGCTGGTGATGCTGGCTCCGGCCAGCGGGGAAAGTTCTTCCTTTGGGATGCAGATGGCGGCTTCCACGGTCTTTGCTCCGGCTCGCCCGTTGACGCCGCTGCTGCTCCACAGCCCGTCGCAGTAGCTATAGTAATAGACGGATTGCCCGCAGGCGGGGCTGCTCCAGCCCCACCATGCGAGCAATGCCAATAGTAAACATGCGAAGTGTTTCATGCCGCAATGGTGCTTATCGGTTCCACTTCTTCACGGTCTCGCGGGTGCCGTCATCGTAGGTGATGACTTGCAGCACGAGTCCTTTCGTGTCGGCAGGCACTACTTGCCCGGCCATGTTCACCGTGGTCACTTCCTTCACTGTCTTGCCAGCGGTGGTGTTGCTGATGGAAGAACCGTCCCCCGTGCCGATGAAGCCTTGGTCCACCGTCCAGTAAGCACGGTCGGAAATCGTTTCCTGCCCGTCCATTTTGTAAACCATCTCCACGCCGATGGTGTTGATGAGCGATTCGTACATGAAGATGGTCATGGAGCCGTTTCCTGTCATGAAGTCGAAGCCGTCATCGAAGGTGACCGGCACGTCTGACATTGCCTCATCTAACATCATGTATATTGACGGGTCGAACGTGTAAATCATGTTGTCCAAATAGATGCGGAAGTAGAGGTTTTCCTTCAGCAAGGGGTTGCCTTCGGTGTCCACCGTACTATATTCTATATAAATATAATCCATTCCCTGCATGCTGGTAAAATCAATGTCCTGTGCAGGAGCCGGTTTGCCCATGGTTACTTCTATCTTCTCCATGTAGAGGTTCTCGCCCCAGATGGCATCCGTGTTGCCATAGATGAAGGCGAACTGCCCGTTGCCGGTGATTTGCTCGCCGTCCACTTGCATGGTGTAGTCGCCGGTGGCCTGCACCTCATCGCCTTCCGCGCCTTCCGTCACTTGGCAGCCCCAGAAGTACACCGGCTCGCCCAGCAAGTAGGTGCCGATGCATTGCCCGCCGGGGAAAGTGGCCACGCCGTCCTTCACCGTGCCATATACCCATGCCGTCGGCAGGTTCGGGCACAAGCCTTGGATGTAGATGGAGTCGTTCGCTGTGTAAACGTAGCCGGTGGTGTTGGCCGCCCCGTTGGACGAGTCATAGCGGATGCTGTAGGTGTCGCCTTTTTCCGTGGGGGTGATGATGGGGTATTCGAGGGGCGTGAAGGCCATGTTGCCGTAGCCGTTCATGATGAAACCGCCTTGGCCGTTTTGCTCAACCACGTAGTTGTCATCCTTGGCTACCAATCGGTCGCCCTCTTTCAGCAGGACAAATTCAGCGGCAGGCGTATAAACGTTGCGCGGGTATTCCACGCCGTCAATCACTTGCATTTCTTGGTGGAGGTCGTTTCCTGCCATCATCCACAAGTCGAACATCTGGCCCAGGTTGTCATATTCGCCCAAGTACTGTTCCGTGGGGAACGCGATTTCCGTGCCTCTGTCCACGCCTTGCACCCATGCTTCGGGCATGTCCGGGGCCAAGCCTTTGATGTAAACCGTGTTGCCTTCGCCGTACACGATGTAGGCCAGTGTTTCGTGTTCTTCCCCGGACACATTGGTATGGGTGGAAGAATAAGCCACCTTTTCGCCTTCGGGTTCAGGAAGCACTTGCGGGTTGTTTGTATAGGTGTCGGCCGTTGTCCCGATATAGAAGCGGTCAAAACCCACGCCGCTCACGCCGATGGCCTGCGTGCAGTGGTGGATGGCGAACACGTATTCCCCACTTTCAGGTACTTGGAAGGTGTCCTCCACCTTTGTCCATTCAAAAGATTGGAAAGCATTTTCGCCAGTATAGTCCAGCAGCACGTTGGTCTGTGCAGCTTCGTTGGCTTCCGTTCCGTAGGTCACTTCAAATTCATCACAGGTATTCAAGACACCTGCGCCGAAGAACCAAGTGCTGATGTAGTAGTCCGTCCCTGCTTCCAAGCGTACCGGCACGGAGAAAGCCCATGCATTCCTCGCTTCGATGGTGCTGGGGCCGGAAACGAGGTATGTGTTCCCGTGGAATGGCTCTGTGCCTAATACGTTGAATTGCATTTTGAATGAGTTGGGGTCGGTGTTGTTGTCGTTGAGCGTCCATTGGCATTCGCCGTTTTCAAACGATTCCACGTAGGGAAGTGTCTCGACAACTGTTGCATTTTGCGCGATTGCCCCCGATGCCATCAGGGCAAGTCCTAATAATAGCGTAAGTTTTCTCATAAACAGTAAATTTAAAAACAACATCAAAAGTAATAAGTATGTTTAATAAAGCAAAGGGTTCTATTCATTATTTTATTTTTTTATTTATATATCTGCATTTTCTGCTGACAATTCATGCATGAATATGTCAAAATTTCAGTATAATGGTTTGATGTTGTGCCAATTAGGCATGGTGTAGATTGGCCATGGGGCATGGCAGGGCATTTGATGGGAAAGGTGTGGGCTTGTGGTAGATGGCCATGGGCAGAAAACTCAAGCCAAGCAAATAACGAAATAAAGAAGGGAGAGTGAAGATATGAATTTCAACAATTTTACAATCAAATCGCAAGAGGCTGTGCAAGAGGCGGTCAACGTGGCGCAAGCACGGGGGCAGCAAGCCATCGAGCCGGTTCATTTGCTTTATGGTGTCATGAAAGTGGGCGAGAACATCACCAACTTCCTGTTCCAAAAGTTGGGCATGAATGCGCAACAGGTGGCTCTTGTCATTGACAGGCAGATAGCTTCCTTGCCCAAGGTTTCCGGTGGTGAGCCTTATCTCAGCCGTGAGGCCAATGAAGTGTTGCAGAAAGCGGCCGACTACAGCAGGGAGTACGGCGACGAGTATGTTTCTTTGGAACAGATTGTTTTGGCATTGTGCAAGGTGAACAGTACGGCTTCAAATATATTGAAGGACGCAGGCATGGCAGAGAAAGAATTGAAGGCGGCTATCACCGAACTGCGGAAGGGAGAGAAAGTGACTTCGCAATCCAGCGAGGATACTTATCAGGCATTGAACAAGTATGCCATCAACCTGAACGAAGCCGCCCGAAGCGGGAAGCTTGACCCGGTCATCGGGCGTGACGAGGAGATACGCCGTGTGCTTCAGATATTGAGCCGACGTACAAAGAACAATCCCATTTTGATTGGCGAGCCGGGAACGGGCAAGACGGCTATCGTGGAAGGCTTGGCGCATCGTATCTTGCGGGGCGACGTGCCTGAAAATCTGAAGGACAAGCAGGTTTACTCCCTTGACATGGGCGCACTGATTGCCGGTGCCAAATATAAAGGTGAGTTTGAGGAACGTTTGAAGGCAGTTATCAATGAAGTGAAGAACTCTGAGGGCAACATCATCCTGTTCATCGATGAGATTCACACGCTGGTAGGAGCAGGGAAGGGAGAAGGCGCGATGGATGCCGCCAATATCTTGAAACCGGCGTTGGCGCGTGGCGAGTTGCGGAGCATCGGTGCTACTACGTTGGACGAGTACCAGAAGTATTTCGAGAAGGACAAAGCGTTGGAACGCCGTTTCCAAACCGTGTTTGTCAACGAGCCGGATGTGTTGAGCAGCATATCCATTCTTCGTGGGTTGAAAGAACGCTATGAGAACCACCACAAGGTGCGCATCAAGGATGATGCCATCATTGCGGCTGTGGAGTTGTCAAACCGTTACATTACCGACCGTTTCCTGCCGGACAAGGCGATTGACCTGATGGATGAAGCTGCCGCCAAGCTCCGAATGGAGCGTGATTCTGTGCCGGAGGAGTTGGATGAGATTACCCGTAAAATCAAACAGTTGGAGATAGAACGCGAAGCCATCAAGCGGGAGAAGGATGAACCGAAGCTGGAACAACTCACCAAAGAAATTGCGGAACTGAAGGAGCAGGAAAATTCGTTCAAGGCAAAGTGGGAAAGCGAGAAGGCTTTGGTGAACAAGATACAGCAGAACAAACAACAGATAGAGCAACTGAAGTTTGAGGCTGAAAAGGCAGAGCGTGAGGGCGATTACGGCAAAGTTGCCGAGATACGTTACGGCAAGTTGAAGGCATTGAACGATGAAATTGCGGGCATACAAGAACAGTTGCATCATACGCAAGGCGACAATGCGATGATTAAAGAAGAAGTGACCGCCGAAGACATTGCAGACGTGGTATCGCGCTGGACGGGCATACCGGTCAGCAAGATGCTGCAAAGCGAGCGCGACAAGCTGCTCCATTTGGAGGATGAACTTCACAAGCGTGTCATTGGCCAGGATGAAGCCATTGAAGCTGTGGCAGATGCTGTGCGGCGCAGCCGTGCAGGGTTGCAAGACCCGAAGCGCCCTATCGGTTCGTTCATTTTCCTCGGCACCACGGGTGTGGGCAAGACAGAACTGGCAAAGGCATTGGCCGAATACCTGTTTGATGACGAGACGTTGATGACGCGCATCGACATGAGCGAGTACCAGGAGAAGCATACCGTTTCCCGTCTGATTGGTGCGCCTCCGGGATACGTAGGCTATGATGAGGGTGGCCAACTGACCGAAGCCGTGCGGCGCAAGCCTTATTCGGTGGTGTTGTTCGATGAAATTGAGAAAGCGCACCCCGATGTGTTCAACATCCTGCTCCAGGTATTGGATGACGGGCGGTTGACCGATAATAAAGGACGTACAGTGAACTTCAAGAACACCATCATCATCATGACCTCTAATTTGGGAAGCTCCTACATACAGAGCCAGTTTGAGAAAATCAACGAACGGAACCATGACCAGATTGTGGAGGATACCAAGAAAGAGGTGATGGAGATGCTGAAGAAAACAATCCGCCCGGAGTTCCTGAACCGCATTGACGAAATCATCATGTTCCAACCCTTGGACAAGGATCAAATCAAGCAAATCGTGCGCCTGCAAATCGATGGCATACAGAAGATGCTTGCCGGCAACGGGGTGACGATGCAGATGACGGACGAAGCCGTTGACTTCCTTGCCACCGCAGGATTCGACCCGGAGTTTGGTGCGCGTCCGGTGAAACGTGCCATCCAGCGTTACTTGCTGAACGACTTGTCGCGCAAATTGTTGGCACAGGAGGTGGATCGCACGAAACCCATCATCGTGGATCGGAACGCCGATGGGTTGACCTTCCGCAACTAAGTCTGATCGGGCTTCGGCGTTATTGCAAAGGGGCTTGCTTGCCAATGGCTGCCCCTTTCATTATTCGCAGGGACACTGTCCAAAATATTGTGTAAATGGAAACAGGATTCAGTTATAAGTTTCTTCTTATATCTGGATCCTGTTTTCAGATAGGCATAAATGACTCATAATCAAGATGTAAATTTGTCAAGGCAACGTTCAAATGACATGTCGGATACCTAAAGTGACATTATGATTACAGCCCTGCAACCTTATTCACCGGTTTGCAGGGCTGGGTCGTTTTTTGGAGGGATATTTTATTGTTCTTTTCCTTCTTCTTTTCCCTCGTCATCCATGAAATCGGTGATTCCGTTGTTGACGAGGATGTTGTACCACGTGATGAGTTTCTTGATGTCGTTGGGGTAAACGCGGTCACGGTCGAAGTCGGGCAATACTTCCGACAGGTATTGGCGTAGTTCTTCAGCAGCGGCTTTTTTTGTGTCGATGGTGGCTGGTGCGCCGTTTTCCTTTTCCTTGATGGCTTCCAGCACTTCTTTCAACGGCTTTTCCGCATCGTCCGTGTAGATGGCAATGTCGGCCAGCGAGGTGATTCTTTCATTGCCGTATGCCGGCATGCGCTTCTTGTCTGGCGTGACGCTTTCCACAATCAGCATGTTTTTGGCTTGCGACACCAATTTATATAATCCGGGTTTCCCGGAAATGGATAAAATGTTCTTCAACATGACCATTAAAGTTTAAGTTAGTAAAATTGTCCGGCAAAAGTAATATTCGCCTCTGATACAGGCAAACCTATCGGCAATAAATTAAATTAATATTAGAAAAAGCGTTCCCGCAAAGCGCGCATGAGGTTTTCAATTTGTGGGATCAGTGCCCGGATGCCATCGTTGTAGATGACGTAATCGGCATGATTCAGCTTTTCTTCATCCGGCATTTGGCTTGCAATCCGTTTTCGGACGGATTCGGCATCCGTATGGTCTCTTTCCATGCAACGTTGCAAGCGGAGTTTTTCCGGCGCATACACCATGAGGGTGATGTCAGTCTCGCTTGTGAACCCGGATTCCATCAATATGGCAGATTCCATTCCGATGAAGTCCTTGCCGTTTTGTTGCGCGGCCCAAAGCCGGAAGTCTTCCCTCACGCGGGGATGGATGATGCGGTTTATCTGTTGCAGATGCTGCGGGTTGCCGAAAATGTAGGCGGCCAGCAACGGGCGGTTCAAGGCATTGTCCTTGTAGATTTCGTTTCCCAGCAGTTGTGTCAGTTTTTGTCGGATTTGCGCATCGTTTGCAGCCAGTTGCTTGGCTCTTAGGTCCGTGTCGTATATCGGCATTCCCATGCTGCGCAGCAGGCGGGCAACGACGGATTTCCCGCTGCCTATCCCTCCCGTGATTCCTATTTTAATGGTCATGAGTCTGTTCAATCAGGTAGTCTATTTCTTCCGGGGCAATCCGAAGATGGCTTATTCCGGGAGGGTACGATTTCATTTTCACTTTGTAGCGGTCCGTCGTGTCGTTCAGAAGTTCATTGTAGGGTATTTCAATGATGAAGTCTTCGGGGACGACATCCCGGAAGCGGTTCAGCCCTATTTGGAAGGTTACTGTCACTTTTGCTGGGAATGTCCGCAGGATTTTGTCGGGAGGGAATCCTGCGCCTTTCAGCGGCACTTCCACGGTCTTTTCTGTGATGATGTCCGTAGGGAGTTTCATTCTCACGAGTTCTGGCACGTATTTCACCCCTTTTATCGGGCGCAAGTTTACTTCTTTTTCTGCTGTGTCGCTTAAGTTCGTGAACTGCGTGAATTCGGTGGAAGCCCATTCCAATGTGTCGCCAATCTGTGGCGGTGCATACACCATGACCGAATCCGGTGTAAAAATCGTGTCGGTGATGTAGTGCAGAGGGTCTGTGGAAAGGCTGCCATGAAGGCGTACCGGGAGTTTTTTCCCTTTGCCTTCCGTGTAGATGAACTCCAAGGTGTCTGGCATTATGGAAACCAATTGTGTTGAGCTTTTCAGTTGCCCGTTGATGGGATCTGTCAATTCTTTGCCTGCAATCCGGGCGTGTCCGTTATGGCCTTTGTAGGCATTGAAGTCAATGTTTACGGGGTAGAACTTGTTGGCAAACATGTAATTGACCAAAACGGTGCCTTTGTCTTTCAGCCGGACAGCCAGTTGGGCGGGAGGTCCTGAAGTCAACACCACATTGTCGGGGACATTCTTCAGCCGTACAGGGATGTGGAAGTCTGCTTCATAGTCATTCTTCAAGGTTTGCAACAGCCAGAACCCGAAAGAGATGATGAAGAAAAACAAAAAGATTAAGGATTCCTTGCAGTTGTCGCTAAGCAGGAAATCCTTAACCTTTTCCTTTGTCTTTTTGTAGTAAAGCCCTATGTCCTTTATGTTGAACATTCTGCTTATCTGGCAGTTCCAGTTTGGTCAGGAGCGGCAGCAAAAATGGAGTTTTTGTCAATCGTGATTTTCACGTTGTCTGCAATTTCCAATACGACGGTTGTGTCGTCAATGCTTTTTATTTTTCCGTAGATGCCCCCGGCAGTGACCACCTTTTGCCCTGTTTCCAGGTTCTTGCGGAAATTCTGGATTTCTTTTTGTTTCTTGTTTTGCGGGCGGATCATGAAGAAATACATGATGACGAAGATGGCTATCATCATGATCCAGAAAGTCCAGCTTCCTCCGCCTGCAGGTTGTTGCAATAAGACTGTCAATAATTCCATGGTTCTTTATTGTTAAATGTGAATCAAATGTTTAACAAAGGTATCAATTTTTTGTGAGCTTGCCTTCTTTTTTTAATTGATTAACAATTCCGTCCAATGTGCCGTTCACGAATCCTGCGCTTTTGGGCGTGCTGTAATTCTTGGCTATTTCCACATATTCGTTCAGCGATACATTGACCGGAATGTTGGGGAAACTCAGTATTTCGGCCAAAGCGATTTGCATGATGATGACATCCATGAATGCCACGCGGTCTAAATCCCAATTGCGTGTGCTTTCGCCGATGATGTGCCGGTAATAGTCGCAGTTCAGGATGGAACGGCGGAAAAGCTTGCGTGCGAAATCTTTGTCTTCTTCATCTTTGAATTCCGGCAGCAAAGGCTGGTCGGCTCCGTTCTTTTCATCGAAGCGTTTGATGGTTTTCAGCACGAAGGTATCCACGATGGCTTTGTCGTCGTTCCAATAAAGGCTTTGTTCTTCCAGCAACTGGTCCAATCCTTCATTGTTGAATATGAAAGTCTTGTAGAGTTTCCGCCAGAGTTCGCGGTCATCGTTGTAGGTGGGCGCTTCTATCTTCAGGTATTCTTTGCAGATGTCCGACGCGAAGATTTCCTCATATAATTTCTTGATGAACTCTTGCTCCTCCGTCCAGTTCTTTTTTTGGTTGTTGACGAAGTCGTCCAATTGCCGGTTGCTTTCCAATTGCATGGCAAATTTGTTTCCTGCTATTTTTGTGTGCGGTGTCATGTCTTCTTTCGTGGGCGAGAGCCTGTTTTGGGCCGCATCTATCTTTTTTTGCGCATATCGGGTTATTTCTACGATTAATAATAATAGGTAATTGTATAAATCGTATGCTTTTGATAAACTGAAGAACAATTCTTTTTCTGCCGTATCTATATTCTTGTTGCCATTCTGGTAATAAGCGTAAATGATTTGTACAATTTTAAGACGGATAAGAACTCTGTTGATCATATCGTTAGGTTTATCGATTCATTTGAGGCGCAAAAGTAGTCAAATTTGCGGTTAACGGGCAAATAAATCCGGCTTTTTCTGCAATATTTGTTGGATGCGGATGAAAATAAGGGTTAAAAACACAACTTTATGCGTTTTCCTTTTGATGAATCAAAAAAAAAGTCCAATTTTGGCCCCGGTTTTAAACTTATTCGAAAAGACAATGGAAGAATTCAAAAAGAAAGACAATGGTGAGATGAATGATAAGGAGATTATTTTCTCCAAATCAATTAAAGCAGGGAAACGCATCTATTATCTGGACGTGAAAAAGAACCGTAAGGATGAAATGTTCTTGGCCATCACAGAAAGCAAGAAGATTATTTCGGGGGGTGGAGACGAGTCGCAAGTGACATTTGAGAAGCACAAGATATTTTTGTACAGGGAAGATTTCGAGAAATTCATGGACGGTTTGACGCAGGCCATCGGGTTCATCAACGAGGCGCAGGGTGAATCTCCTGCCAAAGGGCATGAGGACAAGGATGGAAAAGAAGAACCGTCATCGGGGGAACCGGCGGCAAAAGACGGCGAGATAAAGATTGATATCGATTTTGAATAAGTTCCCGCGAAGGAATGGCAGGCATGTGCTTGCAGGATTGACGGATTATTGCTAATTTTGCGCCGCTTTTTGCAGCATCGTGTGATGGTGAATTAAGCAACGTGATATGAAAACTTAATTTTAGAGTAACACAAAAGGATTAGAAAATGAAATCATTTGCATTGGCTGGGACGTCGCGAAGCATTGCCGGGCGTTCCTCTGAACAGAAAAGGAATTTGAAAGCGTTGCGCAGGAACAATGAAGTTCCCTGTGTGTTGTATGGCATGGAAAAGGACGGGGAAGGCAAGCCGGTGGCTACCCATTTTTCAGTTCCTTATGACAGCCTCCGCAAGTTGGTTTACACGCCTCATATTTATGTGGTGGATTTGACCATTGACGGGAAGCTGGTGAATGCCGTGATGCGTGAAATCCAGTTCCATCCGGTGAAGGACACGATCCTTCATGTGGACTTTTACCAGATTAACGAGGAGAAGCCGATTGTGATGGAAGTGCCGGTAGTGACCGAAGGTTTGGCGGAAGGCGTAAAAGCCGGCGGCAAATTGTCATTGCAGGTCCGCAAACTGAAAGTGAAGGCTTACTACAATGTGATCCCGGAACGTTTGACTATTGACGTGACAAACTTGGGATTGGGCAAGACCATCAAAGTGGGCGACCTTTCTTACGAAGGATTGGAATTGTTGAATGCGAAAGATGCCGTGGTTTGCGCCGTGAAGTTGACGCGTGCCGCAAGGGGTGCCGCAGCTGCCGCAGGGAAATAAGCTTTTTTGAATGAAATACTTGATAGCTGGCTTGGGCAACATCGGTGCCGAATACCGGGATACCCGCCATAATATTGGGTTCGACGTATTGGACGCCTTGGCAAAGGCGTCCAATTTTGTTTTTTCCGACGGGCGTTACGGGGCGACAGCCACCCTGTCGTTGAAAGGGCGGCAGCTGGTATTCCTGAAACCGTCCACTTACATGAACCTGAGCGGGAATGCCGTGCGTTATTACCTGCAGAAGGAGAACATCCCTTTGGAGAACCTTCTGGTGGTGGTGGACGACTTGTCGCTTCCTTTTGGCACGTTGCGGCTGAAGCCGAAAGGCAGCGACGGCGGCCACAACGGGTTGAAGCACATAGCCGCCACCTTAGGCACGCAGGAATATGCCCGTTTGCGCTTCGGCATCGGCAATGATTTCCCGCGGGGCGGGCAAATCGATTACGTGCTGGGGGCTTTCTCTGCCGAGGAACGGGCTGCTTTGCCGGAACGTTTGGCACAGGCGGGCGAAATCGTCAAGAGTTTCTGCCTGGCGGGCATCAGCATTACCATGAATGCTTATAACAAGAAATGAGGATGGCAGAAGCAAGGATTGACAAATGGATGTGGGCGGTGCGCATATTCAAGACGCGCACGATTGCCGCCGAGGCTTGCAAGAAAGGACATGTGTGGATAAACAGTGCGCAGGCGAAGCCGTCGAGGATGGTGAAAGCGGGCGACGTGGTGCAGGTCCGCAAGCCGCCCATCACGTATTCTTTCAAAGTGTTGCAGCCGATAGAAAACCGCGTGGGCGCCAAGCTGGTGAACGAATACATGGAAAACGTCACTACGCCCGACCAATACGAACTGCTGGAGATGAACAAAATCAGCGGTTTCGTCAACCGCGCGCGCGGCACAGGCCGCCCCACCAAGAAGGAACGCCGCAGCTTGGAAGAGTTCATGATGCCGGAGTTCTTGGGCGACTTTGATTCTGACGATGAGGAGGAGTAGGGGAAAGAGCGGAAGAAGGATGGAAAGGCCGCTCAAAGCATGGCTGCCATCTTTCGGATTTCCTCCAAACGTTGCATGAACGTTTTGTTTGCAATGTCTGTATGTTCTTCTGTTAGGATTCGTTTCGGGTCGGCAACTTAATGGTGGTCGCGCTATCAGTCAGGCGTAAGTGCGATTATAATGGCCATGAGTGAGATGATTATCACCAAGATGATGAGGATGGCGTATTTGCCGAGATATTTGGAACGTTTTGCTCTTCTGAATTTTTTCTGATAATATGGCAGCATCGTGTCATTGGGATACAAGGATGCCAGGGTTATCAATGTTTGTTCGTATTTGGTCAAAATCCCTTCAAAGTAAGCGTTCTTCATTTCTTTTTCTTTTTCTTCGTCATTTGAAAGTTGCCCTTTGTATGGATTGCTTTTTAAAAGCACTGTCAATTGGGTCAAGGTATTGATAAGTTCGTTCCTGTCGTTCGTGATTTCATATTCTGACAACGCTTCAATTTTGTCATCTATGGCATTTTGTTTGGCTAAGTCAAATTGTTCTTGTTCCAATTGCAATCGTTTGCTTTTTCTGTCTTCTGCGCGACGGTACACAGATGCATGTTTGTCTCCCCAAACGATGTTTGAGAATACACGACCGGTATCTCGTCCGATTTGTCCTTTGAATGAATTCCAAACTCCCATAAGTTCTTAAATTTTAAAGTGAATTTACGAGTGCAAATATAGGATGCCTGTGGATGGAAACGTTGAACTGCCCCGTGGTTATAATTCACGGTTCTGTGGAATAAAAATCACAGTCTGAGAGTTCTTGGAGGTAATATTGGAAGAAGTTGTGGCGCAGGATGCAGGAGATGCGCAGCAGCAGGGCGGTGTCGATGCTTTCGCGCTTGAAGATGGAGTACACATTGGTGCGTTCGCAGCACAGCTTGCGGGCAAACCATGCCACGGAGCGTTCCTGGCGGTTGAGTTCTTCTTTTATCAGCGTCCCGATGTGTACCATGGCGGCAAACAAAAAAAGGCGGAACCATTCGTTGCTTATCTTAATTCTGAGGTACCGCCAAGCACCGTGTCCATGGATAAGCACGAACAGTTCACGCCCATATGAGCGTGAACCTTCGTCTGCTTATTCTCCGGACTTTCAAATTGGCGGTTTTCAGAATAGAGAATAAGAGCAAAAGCTCAAATGTCTTTTTCTAATAAGTACCAAATGGAAACGCTTTTCCAACTGTTTGATAACTGTTTTTGTCAAGGCAAAGGTGCTTCTTTTTTTTGAATCTTCCAAAGGTTTCCGGGATTTTAGCTTCTTGGGTCCCAAATTTCAGAGGGACGGTTGGGAGAATCCTTTGAGGAGGCTTTGCGAGATCCTTCCAATGATTTGCGTCCGGCCTTCTAATGATTCGCGGAATCTTACAGGAACAATTTCCTGTACGATTACTAATCGTCAAGCCATACGATTACTAATCGTCATGCGATACGATTACTAATCGTCATGGAAATCTTCTGTGAGGCGTTGCGGTTTTTTATGGGAAAAGCCGGTGCATTTTATCCATGGAATGCATGATTTTGCTGCATGGAATTTTCGTGGCCCGGTGAAGCGCCGGCGGAAAGGTGCGGACGGAGAGCGGCGCGGCAGCTTTTGGCGGGGCTGTTTCTGGCTTTGGAAGAAAAAAGAGCTTTCCGATGCCGTTTTCTGAAGAAAAAGTGCTTCCTTTGTGAGAATTATCAAGCAGAGTCCCGGTCATGTGGAAAAAAATATCGAAATGGTTGGCGGGCATCGTCCTGTTCCCGATAGCCTTGGTGCTGTTGGCCTTCTTCCTGCTCTACCTTCCTCCTGTGCAGAACTTGCTGCGGGAGAAACTGACGGCGCAGGCTTCGCAGGCGCTCGGCATGGAAGTCGGTGTGGGGAAAATCCGCCTGTCGCTGCCGTTCGACCTTTTGGTGCAGGACGTGGAGGTGGTTGACGGCCAGGATTCCCTGCTCGTGGCGCGTGAACTGGTGCTGGATGTGGATTTCTTGCCCTTGTTTGCAGGCAAGGTGGAGGTCAATTCCTTCTCTTTCGGCGGCATCCGGCTGAACACCGCCGGCCTGGTTCCGGGCATGGAGTTGCAGGGCAGCTTGGGGCGTTTCTTCCTGCGCTCGCATGGCGTGGACCTGTTCCGCGAGGACGTGGTGGTGAACCGCATCGAGATAGAGGGCGCGGACGTTGCCTTGCGGCTGGGCGAAATGGAAGAGGAGGAGGACACTACAGCCTCTGCGCCGCTGAATTGGAAAATATTGCTGGAGTCTCTGGCACTGAAAGACATAAAGTTCCGCATGGACATACCCGCCGACAGCCTCCATCTGCAGGCGGCCATCGGCGAGGCGCGGTTAGATACGGCAACGGTGGATTTGGGCAAGGAAGTGTATGCCTTGTCGCGCTTCAGCCTGTCGGGCAGCCAGGCGGTGTACCGCGTGGGCGCGAAAAGGAGCGTGCAAGGCTTCAACCCGTCCGATTTGTCCGTGGACGGCTTGGCGTTGGAACTGGCCGATGCAAGATATGCCGGGACAGACCTGTCAGCCGTGCTTCGCAACGTGTCGTTCCGGGAACGTTCCGGCTTGGAACTGACAGCCATGCAGGCAACTGTGGAAGCCGATTCGGCCACCATCCGGGTGCCTTCCCTGCAATTGCAGACGCCTTTCTCGCGCATTGCGCTCCAGGCTGCCGTGGATTGGGCCACGATTGCCGACCCGGAAATGGGGAATATGGCACTTTCCCTGCGGTCGGACGTGGGAAAGGAAGATGTGTTGCTGTTCCTTTCTGCCATGCCTGAAGACTTCCGGCGCGAATATCCTTACCGCCCCTTGGTGATGCGCGTGGAGGCGGGCGGCAATTTGTCGAAGCTCGACCTGAAGGATTGCTCCGTGCAGTTGCCGGGCGCGTTAGAGGTGTCGATGCACGGTTCAGGCGCATCGTTGGCAGACAGCCTGCACCGCAAAATGAACATGGATTTGGCGGTTGCCACAGAGGATTTGGATTTCGTTCTTTGCCTGCTGGGCGACTCTTTGCGGTCAAGCCTGGCCATCCCCCGCAATATGTCGCTGGGCGGAAAGGTGAAGATGGAAGGTGCCGCTTATATGGCCGACCTGCTTTACCAAGAGCATGAAAGCCGCATCAAGGTGGAAGGGCGGTTCGACAGCGCGACGGAGGCGTATTCCGCCCGGCTCGGCATCGACAGCCTGATGCTGGCCGACTTCCTTCCCAATGACTCGTTGTACGGGCTGACCGCTTCCGTGAAGGCGCAAGGCAAGGGGTTTGACATCTTTTCCGGGGAGACCCGCGCCAATGTGCGGGTGGATGTCGATAGGTTCCGCTATGCATCGCATGATTTGGACAACATCGGCCTGTCGGCACGCTTGGCCAACCACCGCGCCGTCCTGTCAGTGGAGGGGCGCAACTCCCTGTTGGACATGGAAGCCCGCGTGAAGGCTTCCTTGCACGAAAAGCGCATCAAGGCCGGCCTTGACCTGAATCTGGAGAAATTAGACCTGCATGCCCTTGGCGTGGTTGCTTCGCCGCTCGACCTTTCCTTGGATATGAAGGTGGATGGCGCCACCAACATGGAGGAGAGCCACCGGGTGAAGACCTCCGTGACAGGCATCGGCATGCAGACGGAGAAGCAAGCTTTCCACCCGAAGGACATCGGCCTCCTGGCCATGACCGACATGGACTCCACGTTCGTAGCCCTCCGGGCAGGGGATTTGACGGTGGCCATGCACGGCGGCAACCTGGAGACACTGGTGAATGGCAGCAACCGGCTGATGGAGGAATTGAACAGGCAACTGGAAGACAAATACATCCGCCAGGACGAATTGAAAAAGCATTTCCCCGACTTGCGCGTAAGAGTCGCGGCGCGGACGGATAATCCGCTCAGCAACATGCTGTCGAAGTTCGCGAACGTGGGTTTCGATGAGATGAAGCTGCAGTTGGACATGTCTTCCAGCAAAGGGCTGGACGTTGATTCCTATGTCCATTTCCTGCAGCAGGACAGCATGCGCCTGGACACGGTCCGCCTGCGGCTGGCGCAAGGCCCGGAAGGCATGAAGTTGCTGGCCGGGGTGTCCAACGGGGCGGAGAATGAATGGATGACGTTCCGGGCGTTGGCCGACGGCGAAATCGGCGATGACCATCTCCAATTGCTCCTGAAATACTTCGATGCGGAAGGCAAGGAGGGGCTCCTGTTTGGCGTTCGCGCGGCGATGCGGAAGGAAGGGATTTCCCTGCACCTCATTCCCGATGACCCCGTGCTGGCTTACAAGACTTTCCACCTGAACCGGCGGAATTACATCTACATGGGCAATGACCGCCGTGTCCGTGCCAATGTGTCGCTGTTGGATTCGGCGGGCATGGGCATCCGGCTGTATTCGTTGCCGGCCGACACCACGGTGTTGCAGGATCTGGCCTTGGAGATTAGGCGCGTGGCATTGGGCGAGCTTCACGGCCTCTTGCCTTCCTTGCCGGACATCGGCGGGATGTTCAACGCGGAAGCCCACCTGATACAGACGGAAGGCAGCCTTCAGTTGGCGGCAGACGTGCAGGTGGACAGCCTGCGTTATGAGAAGAACCGCATCGGCAATGTTGCGCTCGGCGCGGTGTACCTTCCGGGCATGGATGCCGCGAGCAACCATTATGTGAACGCTTTCCTGTCGCACGACGGCAAAGACATACTGGCCGTGGAGGGCGAATATGACGCAAGGGAGGAAGGGCAATTGAATGCCGATGTCAGCTTGTCGGATATCCCGCTTTATTTGGCGAATGGTTTCATCCCGGACCAACTGGCGGCGTTGAGCGGGAATTTGGACGGGCAGGTGAACGTGAAAGGTGCTATTTCCAGACTGGCCTATAACGGTGAACTGGTCTTCGACTCGGTGGACGTGGCGGTGCGGCAATATGGTGTCCACCTGCGCATGGAGAAGAAGCCGATTCGAATAGAAGACAGCAAATTAGTGTTTGACAAGTACAATGTCTATGCCCGCAACGACAATCCTTTTGTCATCAACGGGGAAGTGGATTTTGCCGACCTTTCGCGGATGAATGCCGATTTGTTCCTGCGTGCCGGCAATTATGAACTGGTCAACGCCAAGAAAACGAAAGAGTCTTTGCTCTTCGGGAAAGTGTATGCCGACCTGTTCGCCGGCATCAAAGGCCCGCTGGATGCCCTCCAGATAAGAGGGAACATCAACCTGTTGGGCACGACGGATGTCACGTATGTATTGAAGGATACGCCGCTCACAGCGGCACAGGACCGTTTAGGCGAACTGGTGACGTTCACCAACTTCAACGACACGGCGCAGGCCGCCAGCCGGGAAATGCCCGATGTGCGCTTGGGCGGCATGGACATGCTGATGGTGGTGCATATCGACCAAGCGGCACGGGTGAATGCCGAGCTGAATGCCGATGGCTCGGATTACGTGCGCTTGGAGGGAGGCGGCGACCTTTCGTTGCAATACACGGACTATGGAGGGCTGCAACTCACCGGGCGATATACCCTCGCGAGCGGCAAACTGAAGTATTCTTTGATGATGGGGTTGAGCCGGGAATTCACGGTGCAGAACGGCAGCTACGTGGACTTCACGGGGAATGCCATGGACCCGCGCCTGAACATCACGGCGGTTTACACCAAGCGCACTTCAGTGACGGAGGACGACCAGCAGCGGATGGTGACCTTCCATTCCAGCATTGCCATCAAAAACACATTGGAGAACCTGGCCATCAACTTCGACCTTGCGGCACCGGAAGATGCCACGATACAGAACGAACTGGCAGCCATGTCGGCTGAAGACCGAAGCCGCTTGGCCGTGACCATGATTGTGATAGGCGTTTACCAAGGAGGAAGCGGCGGAGGTTTCGACATGGGCGGCAGCATGAACTCGTTGCTTAACAGCGCCATTCAGGGCATCACGAGCAACATCAAGGCGGTGGACATCAGCTTGGGCGTGGAGACGGACGGCAATTCGGGTACCACCAAGACGGATTATTCGTACCAGATATCGAAACGCTTCTGGAACGACCGTTTCAACATTATCATCGGCGGGAAGATTTCTACCGGCGAGGACGTGCAACAAGGCGAACAGACATTCATCGACAACATTTCGATTGAATACCGCCTCGACGACAGCGGGACGCGCTACATCAAACTGTTCCATGACAAGAACTATGACAGCATCCTCGACGGCGAGATAACGGAAACGGGCGTTGGCGTGGTGTTGCGCAAGAAAATGAGCCGTTTGGGCGAACTGTTCATCTTCCGCAGGAACAAGAAAAACGCGAAGAAGGAATGAGAATGAAGCATCTATATGGCATCCTGGCAGGCATGCTGCTGGTGGCGGCAGGACTGTTGCCGTCCTGTTCCATTACCCGCAACTTGCCGGAAGGCGAAGTCTTGTACCGGGGCATCGACAAGATAGAAGTGGAGAACCGCGACGAGACAGAGGGAGGAAAGGAGGCTTTGGCCGAGGCCGAGGCAGCGTTGGCCAGCAAGCCCAACAACGCTTTCTTCGGCAGTTCGTCGTTGAAGTGGCCTTTCCCCATCGGATTGTGGATATACAACGATTTCATTCATGCGGAAAAGAAAGTCGGGAAGTGGATATTCGAACGCTTTGCCGCAAAGCCGGTATTCATCTCCACGGTCAACCCGGAACTGCGCGCCAAGGTGGCGGAGAACCTCCTGCATGACTATGGCTACTTCAATGGGACGGTAGGCTATGAGGTGCTGCCGATGAAGAATCCCCGCATGGCGGAAGTATCTTACCGCATCGACATGCGCAACCCTTTCATGCTGGACTCGGTGGCCTACTTGGGTTTCCCCTTCCTTGCCGACAGCCTGATACGTGCGGATTGGGAAGAACGGCTCGTAAGGAAAGGGCAGAAGTTCAGCGTCCTTGACTTGGATGCCGAGCGGCAACGGCTGAACACGCTGTTCCGCAACAATGGTTATTTCTATTTCCGCCCGGACTTCATCTCCTACCGTGCGGATACGCTGATTGCGCCGGGTGCTGTGCATCTGCAAATCCTTCCGAAGCCCGGCTTGCCGGAGATGGCGAAGAAGCAGTGGCGCGTGGGCAATATTGCTGTCAACCTCTCGAACTATGGCACCGGCAAGGGATTGAAACGCGACACGGTGACGTACAAAGGCATGCAGGTCAGCTTCATGGGCGACAAACCGCCGGTGCGCCCCTCGGTGTTGTACCGAAGGCTGCGCTTCCGCCCCGGCGACTTGTATTCGCAGCGCAGGCAGACGTTCACACAGGAACAGTTCAACCGCTTGGGGACGTTCCGTTTCGCGGAGTTCCAGTACGCGCCGCAGGACACGCTTCCCTCGTGCGACCGGCTGGACCTCCGCGTCAATGCGGCGATGGACTTGCCTTACGATGGAGAGTTGGAACTGAACGTCACCTCCAAGAGCAACGACCAGTTGGGACCCGGCGCGGTGTTCAACATGTCGAAGAAGAACGTGTTCCGGGGCGGGGAAACGTTCTCGCTGGAGCTGCGCGGCTCTTATGAATGGCAGACCAATTCGTCGGGCGCGGGAGGAGGTTCGGCTATTAACTCCTACGAGTTGGGGGCAGCCGTTTCCCTTGACCTCCCTTGGATTGTCTTCCCTTGGCTGCACAGGCGCGACTTCAACTTTCCGGCGCAGACCACGTTCCGCCTCTATGGCGACCAACTGAACCGGGCGGGCTTCTTCAAGATGCTGGCTTTCGGGGGGAATGCCACGTACACCTTCCAGCCTACGCCTTTGCGGCGGCATACGGTGACCCCGTTCAAGCTGACCTTCAACGTGCTGCAAAGCACCACGGAACGTTTCGACTCCATCATGAACGCCAACCGCGCCCTCTACCTCAGTTTGGACAACCAGTTCATCCCTGCCATGTCCTACACCTACACCTACGATGATGCCCTCTTGGCCGACAAGCGGCATCACCTGTGGTGGGAGACGAGCGTGACTTCGGCAGGCAACCTGACCTCCTGCGTGTATGCAGCCTTCGGGCAAAAGTTCGGCGCGCGCAACAAGGAACTGATGGGCAATCCTTTCGCCCAGTTCCTGAAGCTGACTTCTGAGGTGCGCTACAATTTCCGCATCGATGCGGACCAGCGTTTGGCCATGCGCCTCATGGCGGGCGCCATCTTCTCTTACGGCAACTCGACCGTGGCACCTTACAGCGAGCAGTTCTTCATTGGCGGGGCAAACAGTATCCGGGCGTTCACGGTGCGTGCCGTGGGGCCGGGTAGCTATCACCCGGAGGTGGAGACCCGTTATTCTTATATCGACCAGACGGGCGACCTGAAGCTGGAGGCCAACCTGGAATACCGTTTCCGTATCATCGGCGACCTTCACGGCGCGGTGTTCATGGATGCGGGCAACATCTGGCTGCTGCGTGAGGACCCGGCGCGTCCGGGCGGACAGTTCAAGCTGTCGCGCTTCTGGAAAGACATCGCTTTAGGCACGGGGGCGGGCATACGCTACGACCTGTCGTTCCTCGTGGTGCGTTTTGATGTGGGCGTGGGGCTGCATGTGCCTTACGAGACCTCGAAGCGGGGTTACTACAACCTGCCTTCTTTCAAGCGCAGCTTGGGCTACCATCTGGCCATCGGCTACCCGTTCTGATTCCACATTCTTCCGGCTTTTGCCCAGTGTGGCTGCATCTGCTTGCGTTGCTGCCAGAGAGAACTTCTGCTTGTGCGGGTGGAAACTTCCGTTTTCCCGTATGAGAAGCTTGTTTCATGCGGCCGGTTTCTTTATCTTTAGGTTAAGGATGTGTATCTCTAAGTTAAGGATGTGCATCCTTAGGCTAAGGATATGCATCTTTAGGCTAAAGATGAAGTTCTTGCGCGGGCAAGTTGAAGTTGGCATGCGGGCAAATCGGGTTTCTTGCCCTGCTGTGTCCTGCTTTGCAGGCGGAAGCTTTGGAAGGAGGATGGAGAGGAGGCACAAAAAAACGCCCCGCCGGAAGGCGGAAGCGTTTGGAAGCGGAGGCCAAGGCATGCGTTGCCGCAACAGCGTGGCTTATGCTTTGTCCCAAGGCTCGTAGGGCAGCCCGAAGGCTTCGGCTACGGGGCGGCACGTCACTTTGCCGCGCACGATGTTCAACCCGTCGGCCAATCCCGGCGAACGGCGGCAGGCATCCTCCCATCCGTCGGCCAAGGCCAAGGCATAGGGCAGGGTGGCGTTGGTGAGGGCGAGCGTGGAGGTCTGCGGCACGGCGCCGGGGATGTTGGCCACACAATAATGGATGATGCCGTCCACTTCATAGGTCGGTTCTGAATGCGTGGTGGGGTGCGAGGTCTCGAAGCATCCGCCTTGGTCGATGGCAACGTCCACGATGACGGTGCCACGCTTCATGCGGCGCAGGTTGTCCCTTGTCACCAGTTTGGGTGCTTTGGCGCCTGGCACCAATACTGCCCCAATGACCAGGTCGCTGCGCGAAAGCTCTTTCTCCATGTTGTAAGCGGAAGCAAAGAGCGTCTTCACGTTGCGCGGCATGGTCTCGTCAAGTTGCCGGAGGCGCGGCAGGGAAATGTCGGCAATCACCACATCGGCGCCCATGCCTGCCGCGATGAGGGCGGCGTTCGAACCGACTACTCCGCCGCCGATGATCAGCACGCGGGCGGGCTTCACGCCGGGCACTCCGCCCAGCAGGCGTCCTTTCCCTCCTTGGGGTTTCTCAAGGAAGCGGGCGCCTTCCTGCACGGCCATGCGTCCGGCCACTTCCGACATGGGGACGAGCAACGGGAGAGTGCCGTGGCCGGTCACCGTCTCATAGGCAAGGCAGATGGCGCCGCTGTCCGTCATGGCCTGTGTGAGTTCCCGGTCAGACGCGAAGTGGAAGTACGTGAACAGGAGCTGTTCCGGCCGGACGAGGGGGTATTCCTCCG
Organism: uncultured Bacteroidaceae bacterium; assembly: GCA_944320785.1. Taxonomy (GTDB): domain Bacteria; phylum Bacteroidota; class Bacteroidia; order Bacteroidales; family Bacteroidaceae; genus CASFPE01. Next base: position 6,184 of record CALUIR010000023.1, on the reverse strand, counting down.
CGATAGGTTCCTTTACCTTGACAATCATTTCTGAGCAGGCATACACATCACCGATGGTGGGGAGCAGGGTGGCTCCGGCGGCCTCGTATTCGGCATCGGCAAAGCCTGAAGCACTGCCTGCGCTTTGCTGTATGAACACTTGGTGTCCCCTTTTCACCATTTCTTTCGCGCCTGCGGGGGTCACGGCGACGCGGCTCTCGTTGTTCTTGATTTCTTTAGGTACTCCGATAATCATAGATTAGGTTTTTAGGTAAATAGTCGGTTCAAATATAGGGATTACTTTCATAACTTGTATGAAGGCGCGTGGCATTTTCGTTTCTTTTTCGTAAGTTTGTGGCCGAACAAGACCATTTGCCATGAGATATATCCTGCTGGTTCTCCTTCTTCTTGCGCCCTGTGCCGTCAGGCCAGGTGATGTGGATTACCGTCCTCCTTTTGCGGGCGATTTGTTGTTGAGCGCCAACTTCGGCGAATTGCGTTCGGGGCATTTCCATGGCGGGCTCGATTTCAAGACGGGCGGCGTGGAGGGCTGGCCTGTGCGGGCGGTAGCCGATGGCTGGGTGGAGCGTGTGGCCGTTTCGGAAGGAGGATATGGCAACGCTTTGTATTTGCGCCATGCCGATGGGCGCATGTCGGTCTATGGCCACTTGCGGGCTTTCATGCCTTCGGTGTCGGCTTATGTGGATTCCTGCCAATATGCCTGTGAGTCGTATGTGGTGGATTTGTATCCCGGTTCCGGCCGTTTCCGGGTGCGGCAGGGCGAGGTCATTGCCGAGAGCGGGAACACGGGTTATTCCTTCGGCCCACATCTGCACTTTGAAATCCGGGAAGCAGATGGCAATGAACCGGTGGATCCGATGGCATTCTTTGGGGAAAGCCTGCGTGACACCCGTCCTCCCCGTGTGCATGCCGTGGCTTTCTATCCAGTGCCTGGCAACGGCAGGGTAGAGGGAGGCAGTCGGTTGCATGCCGTCCGTAGCACCCCTTCTGGCTTCTGTCTCCCGGACACGTTGGAAGCATGGGGGCGGTTGGGCATGGGCATCCGTGCCAACGACTACATGGATGGCACGCGGAACGTGTATGGCGTGCGTTCCGTGGTATTGTATGTGGATTCGGCGGAAGTGTTCCGAAGCACAGTGGAACGTTTCTCTTTCGATGAGAACACTTGCATTGATTCATGGACGGATTATGCCGCCCGTTGCCGCAAGGGGGTGTGGGTGATGAAGTCGTTCATCGATCCGGGCAACTCTTTGCGCATGTTGCAGGCCGGTGGCGACAGGGGTATCTTCACCGTTGATGAGGAACGGGATTACCGTTGTGCATACGTCTTGGAGGATTACCATCGCAACCGCAGCGTATGCACTTTCATTTTGCGGGGGCGGCGCATGGATATCCCGGCAGCTTCTGATGCAGCGTCGCTTTTGCGTTATGACGAGGCCCACATGGTGCAGGCGCCGGGACTGGAACTGGCCGTTCCACGAGGCAGCCTGTTCTGCGACACGGCCTTGCCTGTCAGCGGTAGGGTGTGTGCCGATGCTGCTTCGTTGGAATATACGGTCGGCAACGAGCCTTTGGCTTTTCGTCGGGAAGTGCGGCTTTCCATTGCCGTGCGGGGACATCAGGTGGCAGATCCCGGCAAGTATTACATCCGCAAGCGTGCCGGGCGGCGTTATGCCAGCGTGGGAGGAAGCTTCTGCGACGGCTGGGTGTCGGCCGAGGTACGGACGGGCGGGGTGTACAGTGTCGGGGTGGATACTGTCCCTCCCCGTCTGACGGCACTTCCGTCCCCGTCTCCTTACACCTATATATATAAGGTGGAGGAAGAAGGCGCCGGGCTGGCATCTTACCGTGGAACGGTGGATGGGCGGTTCGTCCTTGTGGCCTACAATGCCAAGGACCGCTTGCTGGCTTGCCGTCTTGGCGGCGGGCGTGTCCCGCCGGGGTGGCATGAGTTCCGTCTTGTCGTGAACGATGCTTGCGGCAATGCCGTGGAGATAAAAGAACCAATATTGATTAAATAAAATATGTGTATGAAACGACTTTTGTTATTATTCCTTATGGCCGGGGCATGCCTGCATGTCCCGGCATGCACGAATTTGATTGTCGGCAAGAATGCTTCGGCCGATGGATCTACTATCGTGTCTTATTCCGCTGATTCTTATGGCCTGTTCGGCTACTTGTGCCATTATCCCGCCGCCACTTACCCGAAAGGCGCGATGCTTGACGTGTACGACTGGGACACGGGCAAGTACCTTGGGCAGATTGAACAGGCCCGCAAGACGTACAATGTCATCGGGAACATCAATGAATACCAGGTGACCATCGGCGAAACCACGTTCGGAGGCCGCCCGGAGTTGGTGGACTCTACGGGCGTGCTGGATTACGGCAGCCTGATTTACATTGCCCTGCAACGTTCGCGGACGGCCAAGGAGGCCATCAACGTGATGACGAGCTTAGTCAAGGAGTATGGCTATTACAGCAGCGGGGAATCTTTCACGATTGCCGACCCCAACGAGATATGGATTATGGAGATGATTGGCAAAGGCTCGGACGTGAAGGGCGCTGTCTGGGTGGCGGTCCGTGTGCCGGACGATTGCATCTCGGCCCACGCCAACCAGAGCCGCATCCGGCAGTTCGACCTGAACGACAAGGCTAACTGCCTGTATTCGCCGGACGTGATATCCTTTGCCCGCGAGAAGGGCTACTTCGATGGGCTGAACAAGGATTTCAGTTTCGCCGACGCTTATGCCCCGCTCAATTTCGACGCGCTGCGTTATTGCGAGGCCCGCGTGTGGAGTTACTACAACCGCTTCGTGCCGGGGATGGAAGCTTATTTGCCTTACGCCAAGGGAGACGTGGAGGCGGAGCCGATGCCGCTGTTCGTGAAGCCGTCGCGGAAGCTCTCGGTGCGCGACGTGATGGCGGCCATGCGCGACCACTATGAGGGTACTCCCCTGGACATCTCCAACGATCCCGGCGCGGGGCCTTACCATATGCCGTACCGCCCCTCGCCTTTGTCGTACGAGCTGGACGGGAAGACGTACTTCAACGAGCGTCCCATCTCCACGCAGCAGACGGGCTTTTCGTTTGTGTCGCAAATGCGGGCGGATTTGCCTGACGCGGTGGGCGGCGTGTTCTGGTTCGGCACGGACGATGCCAACATGACCGTTTACACGCCGGTCTATTGCGGGACGGCGCGGGTGCCGGACTGTTATGCCAAGGGGAAGGGCGACTATGTGACTTTCTCGTGGGACGCGGCTTTCTGGGTGTTCAACTGGGTGGCCAACATGGTGTATCCCCGTTACAGCCTGATGATGGGTGATGTGCGGGCGGAGCAGCAACGTTTGGAGGACACGTTCTTTGCGGCACAGCAGGGGATTGAGCAAGCGGCCTTGGGGCTGCACGCCTCGTCGCCGGCGGATGCGCGCCGTTTTTTGGAAAACTATACGGACATGACGGCCACGGCTGCCTTTGACGCTTGGAGGCGCTTGGGCGAGTTCCTGGTGGTGAAGTACAGTGACATGGTGGTGCGCAAGATGAAGGACGGGCAGTTCGAGCGCACGGAGACGGGGCTGGCAGCGCCGGTGGTGCGGCCCAACTACCCGGAGGATTTCCTGCGGCAGGTGGTGGAGGCTACGGGCGACCGTTACTTGGTGCCTTCCGCGAAAGGGGAGTGAAAAAAATGCCGCCGCATGTTGGTTTATTCGGTGGGATATTCTTACATTTGGAGGCACGTATGAGATAACTTTAAACTACATAGTATGGACAACAAAGATTTGATTGCAGAAGTGACTGCGAAAGCAGAGAAATGGCTTGCCCCGGCATACGACGCCGAGACGCAGGCAGAGGTAAGGCGCATGCTCGACAACCCCGACAAGTCGGAGCTTATCGACGCGTTCTACAAGGACCTGGAGTTTGGCACGGGCGGGCTGCGCGGCATCATGGGCGCTGGCTCGAACCGCATGAACATCTACACGGTGGGGGCGGCCACGCAGGGCTTGTCGAACTACCTGAACAAGAATTTCAAGGACCGGGAGCAGATATCCGTGGTGGTGGGCCACGACTGCCGCAACAACAGCCGCAAGTTCGCGGAGATTTCGGCGGACATCTTCTCGGCCAACGGCATCAAGGTGTATCTTTTCGAGGACATGCGCCCCACGCCGGAGATGTCCTTTGCCATCCGCCACTTGGGCTGCCAGAGCGGCATCATCCTGACGGCTTCGCACAACCCGAAGGAGTACAACGGCTACAAGGCCTACTGGGACGACGGTGCGCAGGTGCTGGCGCCGCATGACAAGGGCATCATCGAGGAGGTGGCGAAGGTGTCGTCCGTGGCTGATATCCGCTTCGAGGGCAACAAGGACTTGATACAGGTCATCGGCAAGGAGGTGGACGACGAGTACCTGCGCCAGGTGCAGGGCATTTCCATCGACCCGGAGGTCATCCGCCGGCAGAAGGACTTGTGCATCGTCTATACCCCCATCCACGGCACGGGGATGATGCTCATCCCGGAGTCGCTCCGGCGGTGGGGCTTCGAGAACGTGCATTGCGTGCCGGAGCAGATGGTGAAGGACGGCAATTTCCCTACCGTGGTGTCGCCCAACCCGGAGAACGCCGAGGCGCTGACGCTCGCCATCGCCCTGGCCAAGAAGCTTGACGCGGACATCGTGATGGCCAGCGACCCGGACGCCGACCGCGTGGGCATGGCCTGCAAGGACGGCAAGGGCGAGTGGGTGCTGGTGAACGGCAACCAGACGTGCCTCATCTTCCTCTATTACATCATCAAGAACCGCCTTGCCACCGGGAAGATGCAGGGCAACGAGTTCATCGTCAAGACGATTGTCACCACGGAACTCATCCGCAAGGTGGCCGAAAAGAACGGCGTGAAGATGCTCGACTGCTACACGGGCTTCAAGTGGATTGCCCGCGAGATACGCCTCCGCGAGGGCAAGGAGCAGTACATCGGCGGCGGCGAGGAGAGCTACGGCTTCCTGGCCGAGGACTTCGTGCGCGACAAGGACGCGGTGTCCGCCTGCTCCCTGCTGGCCGAGATATGCGCGTGGGCGAAGGACCAGGGCAAGACGCTCTTCGACGTGCTGATGGACATCTACGTGGAATACGGCTTCTCGAAGGAGACGACGGTGAACGTGGTGAAGCCCGGCAAGAGCGGCGCCGACGAGATAAAGGCCATGATGGACAATTTCCGCGCCAACCCGCCGCGCGAGATCGGCGGCTCGCCCGTGGTCCTCGTGAAGGACTACCAGGCGCTCCGCGCCACCGACGGCGAGGGCCGCGCGTCGGCGCTGGAGATGCCCGAGCCGTCGAACGTGTTGCAATACTTCACCGCCGACGGGACGAAGATTTCCGTGCGCCCCTCCGGCACGGAGCCGAAGATAAAGTTCTACATCGAGGTGAAGGACACGATGGGCTGCGCGAAGTGCTACGACCGCGTGAACGTGGCCGCCGAGGAGAAAATCAAGGCTGTCCGCGCCTCGCTCGGCATCTGAGGCAGGGGGACGTTTCCCGCATACGGGGCGGGCGCGCCGCAAGGCGCGTCCGCCCCTTTTCCATGCCCCGCCGCAGGGCTGCCAAAAACGGATGCGCGTCCCGTCAAAAACGGATGCGCGTCCCGTCAAAAACGGATGCGTATCCGTTTAAAATGGATGCGTGTCTATTTCCAACGGGATTACTGTCCCGTCCCGGGAGCGGCGGGACAGGGCGGGAGAGGGGTCCTGGAGGCCTTCCGGCGGCCTCCCGTCACGGCTGCTCCTGCGCCGCGTGCCAGCGGCACCAGCCGGCCAGCCCGCATGCCGCGCAATGCGGCGAACGGGCGGTGCAGACGTAGCGGCCGTGCAGGATGAGCCAGTGGTGCGCCTTCGGGATGAGGCTTTCGGGGATGTGCCGCACCAGTTCCCGCTCCACGGCCAGCGGCGTGGCGCACCGCTCCGGCACGAGCCCGATGCGGCGGCTCACGCGGAACACGTGCGTGTCCACCGCCATCGCCGCTTGGCCGAAAGCCACGGACATCACGACGTTCGCCGTCTTGCGCCCCACGCCTGGCAGGCTCAGCAGTTCCTCCATCGTGGCAGGCACTTCGCCGTGGAAACGTCCCACGATCATCCGCGCCGCCTCCACCAGGTGGCGCGCCTTGCTGTTGGGGTACGACACGCTGCGGATGCGCTCC
>CALUIR010000022.1 GCA_944320785.1 uncultured Bacteroidaceae bacterium | reverse complement strand
GCGGAATATGATTTGATAGATGCAAAAAATATATAGTATGGCAAAGATTCAGAATGAAACAGCTTATAGGGCAGCAATGGAAAGAATTGAAGAACTTCTGCCTTTGACTGACGACAATACACCGCTTACTGACAAGAACTTGATAGAGCTTGATTTATTGTCTGAACTTGTATCGGAGTATGAAGATGAACATTATCCGATAAAGTCTCCTTCATTGATAGATGTTATAAAGTTGCGTATGTATGAAATGGGACTTAATCAGGCGAAACTTTCAGAACTTCTTGGGGTTAGCCCATCACGTGTCAGCGACTATTTGACCGGCCGTTGCGAGCCTACTTTGAAGGTTGCCCGTGATATTAGTAAAAAGCTCAACATTGATGCAAATATAGTGCTTGGAGTATAGAAGAAAATAACACAAAACACCCTTTTGCACAAGAATTGCACAAATAGAGTGGAAAATAGAAGAAACAGTATGATTATGGATGAAAATAAATATTATATTCGCTCTTGAAAATACATGTAATATGCTATATAATAGTATTATAAGAAATAGAAAGAAAACGGGTTATACGCGTTTCATAATCTTGCGGCTTGTAGTAAGGTTCTTGGATGTATTGCACGCCCGAAGGGCCTCCTATGAACTCATCATTCTCGGTTCGGTTATCATAATAATACTGCAAAATGAACGGCGCTATTTCTATCAAAGCCGGCGACAATGTCATCGACACAGGAACTTGGCCTCTCGCTTCCTGCCGCCAAATATCCAACGTCCCATTATGATTGAACTGGATATTGTCGCCATCGCTCCAGTGCAAGGCTACATATACTTTGCCCGCTTCCGCACCTTTGTCAACGCCTTCCGGCTGGCGGCCTTCAAACGTCTGGGTGGGAAACGAAGAATAGTAGCTTGCATTCGGGAAAAGGTCGCTCACCACAAAGCCAAAACCTTCGGGATTGGTTGTCAGGTTCAAGTCATCACCATGCATGCCATAACCCATCACCACCGCATTCTTGGGATAACCGGGTGTGTTCAATATGGATTTGATGATGTTCTTCCCGGTAGTGGTCTCGTCGTCCACCCAGAAGGCGAACGAACGCGAAGCCACCGCATAATCATAGATGCGCCAACCGCCATTCCGCCAGTCGTCACGCAGGCCGATACTGAACACCAACTGCTTGTTCAACTTCGGCATGATTTCCTCCAAAGCCCAGTTGTAAGCTTGCGTGATGGTACTCCAGTTGTTGCGGATGTCAACAATCTCTTTGTCCCAGCCGAACTCGGCCACCAGTTCGTCTTTCAGTTCTTCCGACACCGGCAAGGCATCTTCTGCACAAGCCATCAGCAGTGCCATGTTGAACGTATAATCATTGTCGGCAAAATTGCAGACCACCAATTTGTCCAAACGGTCTTTATAAGATTTGAACAAGGTACGCAATCCCCGGTTCTCACCCGTCACAACCACTCCTTGGGCCGGACGCTTGAATTTCGGATTCAAATACTCAAACCAATCCTGCTCCTTGTCGCCGGTGGAAAGGAACACTTCCGCCGAATCACGGTTGATGATGCCTTGGAAGATGCGGCAAATATGCTGCGCTTCCGGGCTTTCCGTGGCACCGCCCATCGACACATAAACCACTGTGTCCACAGGCTTCATCTTCGGGAAATAAATCCCCAAAGGTTGCGCTGCGGCCCATCCACAAGCACACAACGCAAAAATGAACAATATCCAATTCTTCCACATAACGTTCTTCTTTACAATTCAACTTCCTGTTGCAAGCGAATGTCCTCTGACGAAGCACCCACCATGAACACATATTTGCCGGAAGGCGTATAGAACTTGCCTGCTTCCTCGCCCCAAAGGCGCAGTTCGCTCTTGGGAACAGAGATGGAAACCTGCACTTTCTTGCCTTTCTCCACAGAAACACGCTTGAAACCTTTCAATTGCTTCAACGGCAATTCCATGCCTGTTTCCGGGAAACGCACATACACTTGCGCCACCTCATCGCCGGAACAGCCTCCCACATTCTTGACCGTGAAGTCCAATTCCACAGCATCACCGGCTACCTTGCAAGCCAAATCACCGTATTTGAAGCGGGTATAGCTCAATCCATAGCCGAACGGATAGAGAGGCTCTTTCTCAAAATACATGTACGTGCGGCCTTTCTTGATGTCGTAATCATCAAATGCAGGAATATCTTCAAGGCTCTTGTAATAAGTGAGCGGAAGACGGCCTGCCGGATTATAATCACCGAACAATGCCTCAGCCACGGCTGTGCCACCCTGCTCTCCCGGATACCATGCGTTCAGGATGGCCGGGACGTTCTCGTCAATCCAATTGATGGCCAATGAACTTCCAGCCACCAGCACGACTACCGTGTTCGGATTGGCCTTATAAGCCTCTTGAATGAATACCTGCTGGTCAAGCGGCAACTCAATCGTATAGCGATCCTGACCTTCCCTTTCAATGGACTTGTTGATGCCCAAAACAGCTACCGTCACATCGCATTCGCGGATAGCCTTCCCAGCTTCCCCGTAAAGATCCAGCAATGCTTTCCGGCCCACTTCAGGAACGCGCCAATATAACTTTGCCGTGGCATCGCCTCCATCATCAAAATACTCGGCCACCAAATCATATTCCTTCCCTTTCTCCAATTGCACGGCCACACTGTCGGTCTGCACGCCCCGGTTATGCCAAGAATCTATCAGCATCTTCCCGTCCAAATACAGGCGGCAGCCATCATCCGTAGCAAAGCCTAACGTGTATTTGCCAGAGACGGAAGGAACCAGTTTCCCGCTCCAACGGACAGACAACGGAGACTTCGGCAAGAATGGGTCGGGCGCTTGATTGGCCGGCTCAAAGTTGATGTTCTCGTCCATGCGCACTTTGGGAGTACCCTCCAAGTTGCGATTCGCATAATATTCTGCTTTCAAACCTTTCGGGAAATTGGCTTTCGTAATCATCTCGTAACCCGACAGGGAAGATGACCACGGGGCATAAACCACTTTCACGTCATCACCTACACGGTTCTTGATGCCTTCGAGGATGGAAACGGGCGCATTGACCGGCGTGCCGCTGTAATCCCCGAATTCACAGTTCCCGGCATTGATGCCGACAACGGCAATAGACTTCACCTTCCGGGGGTTCAAAGGCAGGAAATTGCCTTCGTTCTTCAGCAACACAAGGCTCTGGCGTGCTGCTTCCAAAGCCAACTCCTTATGTTCCTCACAGCCCACAACCGAGGGAGAGATGGCATTGTAAGGGTTCTGTGCTGGGTCATCGAACAACCCTAAAAGCATCCTTGCCCGCAAGATGCGATAGGCGGCACGGTCAATGTCCTCGTCCGTCACCAAGTATTTCTTGTAAGCACTCAGCAACGGCTCGATGTACACTTGGTCTCCGCACTCCAAGTCCAACCCTGCCTTGAGCGCCAAAGCTGCAGCAGCTTCAAGCGTTTTCACATATTCATGATGGGTAACTAGGAACACCGGGCCTCCGCAGTCGGACACCACATACCCGTCGAAGCCCCATTCCTCGCGAAGCACATGCTCCAGCAGCCAAGGATTGACGGTGCAAGGCACATCGTTGATGGCATTGTAGGCCGCCATGATGGACTGGCACTTGCCTTCCTTCACGCAGGCTTCGAATGCAGGCAGGTAGTACTCTCGCAAGTCGCGCTCCGATATCTGCGGGTTGCACTCGAAACGGTTGTGTTCCTCATTGTTGGCCGCAAAGTGCTTGGGAGTGGACACGACCTTGAGATAGCGGGGGTCATTGCCCTGCAAGCCTTTCACGAACGCCACGCCGAGACGGCCGGACAGGAAGGGGTCTTCCCCGTAAGTCTCCGGCGTACGCCCCCAACGAGGGTCACGCGCCATGTTCACCGTAGGCGACCAGAAGGTGAGCAGGTCGCTAAATTGTCCCGTCTGGTCCTTTCCACGGTTCAGTTCATTCCAACGCCCGCGCGCTTCATCAGAAATGGCCGTCGAGATGTCGTACAGCAACTCAGGGTTCCACATGCTGGCCAATCCGATGGCTTGCGGGAATACGGTGAACTTGCCCGGGCGCACCACGCCGTGCAATGCTTCATTGCCATGGTAATATTTGTCAATACCCAGACGCGGGATGCCCGGCGAAGTAGCTCGCAACAACGAAATCTTTTCCTCCACCGTCAAGCGCGACAAAAGGTCCATCACCCGGTCATGCACCGGGGCATCCATGTCCTTGTACAAATCAATTGACTGCCCCGCCAACGGTGAGGAAAACGCCAGCCCGAACGAAAGGAGCCATGATCCTATTTTTTTGCTCAATACCATAAATATATGTTGTATATAATCGGTTAATAATCTGACATCAGGGAGCGACAATCTCTATGACCGGCGTGTAGTTGTAACGCTGCAGGGATGAATTGTAATCGCAGCTTGAAAGGGCGGCCACGCGGATGTAATACGTCTTCCCGCTCTCCAAGTTCTTCACCTGGTCTTCGTAAACCCTCGACTCTATCGACGCGTCCGTGGATCGGCTCAGGATTTTCGTCGAAGAATTGTTCTCGATGAAACCTCCGTTGTAGCAGCATACCACCGGGTAAATGTTGCACAGCAACCTTGCCTCGGCGATGGTCTTCTTGCCGATGGTCATCCCTTCGGGCGTGGTGGCGCGCTTGATAGTATATTTCACCGTCACCTCCGCCGAACCCGGCTCACCGTACACAATGTCCTCGATGTTGATACGAAGATACGGGGTCACTTTGAAATCGTGCTTGGTCACGCCCTCTAAATGAACCCGTTCTGCCTCTGCCGGGAAGAAGGGGCCTTCGGTAGGTGTCACGTCATAGTAGCCGCTGAAGAGAGCCACGTTGCGGAACGTGCCGTCGGCCTTCGCCCAAAACTGGAGCGGCGTGGGGTTTTCGTAGGAAAGATCCATCAACTCGATGCGGCAACCGTCCGGCTGTTCGGTGCAAATCGTGTCGCCAGTTTCCACGTCAATCAAGGCCCCGTCGATGCCTGCATTGGGAGCGTCATAGTTGTCCAGTTCAAAGCAAGAGGACATCAACAAGGGAAGTATCGCGAATATCAATTTTGTCTTTTTCATATCTGTACGCTGTTAAATTTCTAAATGGTGAATAACTTTTCCGAATCTCCCGCGCAACAAGGCCGGGACAGTGGGGCAAGTTCTATATCTTTAGGTTAAGGATACGCATCTTTAGGTTAAGGATGTGCATCTTTAGGCTAAGGATGTGCATCTTTAAGCTAAAGATAAAGAATCTGCCCGCGCAAACCGGGTTTCCCATACGGCCAAAACGGATTTTCCGCCCGCCGCCTTGGGGCTTCCCTTGCGGGAGGACCCGCTTTCATCAATACCCCGGATTCTGCTCGATGCCCGGATTCAGCCTGCGCTGGTCATCCTCGATGCGGATGTAATACAAGTACGGGCGGAAGTCGTGGGCGTTGCCTACCTCCAATTTTTTGAATATCCAAGTTTTCTTGTTGGCTACATAATAAGGGTAAAGCCCTTTCATCTTCCGGTTGTTCATGATGACATCCGCTTGGCGCCAGCGCTTGAGGTCCCAGAAACGGTGGTTCTCATACATCAGTTCCACACGGCGTTCGTTGCGCACGAGGTCGATGGTGAGTGAAGGAGCAGGATCTACCCCGGCACGGTCGCGCACATCATTCAGGTCGCTCAAGCCTTGAGCCTCATAATCGGCGATGCCCATCGAGGCCAATTCGGCGGCAGCCTCGGCATAGTTCAGCAAGATTTCCGCGTAACGGAACTCAAACCAGTCCTGCTCGCCGCTGTCCTGCTTCGGGTCTTGCGTGGCGTTGCCCTCGTAAAGGAACTTCTTGATGTACAGTCCCGTGATGGTGGACTCAGAGTTGCCGCCCACGCCTTGCGCGCCAATCACGTTCAGGAGCGTGTCTTTCTGCGTTTCCGGGTCTGTGTAAGTTATCTGGTCGGTGAAAGCGCCGCCTTCCTTCACGATGGTCACGTTCTGGCCGTTCATCTCCACAATGCCGCGCTTCACATCGATGATGCCGCTCACATCGCCTTTGGCGTTCGTCCATTCCGCGCCGGGAATCAGCACCGTGGCATACAGGCGGGAATCACGCCCTGCAAACAATTCCGTGCGATCCTTCACCTCCAGGATGTTGCCGTCATCCCCTACAATCCATCCCTGTGAATTGGTCTGGAACTCGCCGGAAGTCCCGTCCGCCATCGGGAAAGCCTCAATCAAATCCAACGTCGGCGACAAGCGTGAACCGTAACCTTCCGGGTAACGGTACCCCCATGGCGACTGCCACAAATCCCAGTTATGCACCTTACCGGGAAATTCGTACTTTTTCACGAAAATCACCTCTGGGCAATCATCTTTGATCCAGAACATTTCCTGGTAGTTCTTCGCTTTGTCCGAATTGCCGCGATACAAGGAAAAGCCGCCTTCGCGCACCACATCCACCGCCTTGATGACTTCCTTGAAATATTTCTCAGCTTTTGCAGGGTCGTCAAAGCCCACCAAGCCGTTCTTGTCATATGAGCCATACTTGGCAATGGAGCCGGCATAAAGCATCGCCCGGCTCTTCAATGCCGCTGCCGAATACTTGTTGATGCGGTACTTCTCCCTTGATGAACGGCTGCCGGGAAGCATCGTGATGGCCTTGTCCAAGTCCTCCAAGATGAAATTGTACGTATCTTCCTCCGTGCTTCTGTTGACCAGCAGCACCGAAGGATTGTTCTCGTCATACTGCTGCGGCACGGTGATGATAGGCACGCCGCCGTAACGCTTGGCCATGCCGAAATAATACCATGCACGTATCGCGTATGCCTCTCCCAGCAGTTCGTCACGCTTTTCGGGCGCAAACAGCGTGGTCTGTTCCAGTTCCTGAATCAACTGGTTCACGTTGCGCACATTGTCGTAAGCCCACCAACGGTTCCAAGCATTGTTCCCTACCGGGCCGAAGATTTCATGCGGCCATTCGCAGTGGATGGCCTCATCGCAACTGATGGCCGGAACAAAGCACCCGCCTACCCAGTTGTTGAAACCTGACTCGCTGCCATAATTGAAATCTTCTATCGGGAGGCGGTTGTACAACGTGGCCATGTAAGCCTCGATGCCAGCCTCACTGCCGAAAATCTCATTTTCCGTTATCTTGTTCAGCGGGGACAAATTCAAGAAGTCACTGCAAGAAGTTGTTCCCAAGGTCATTGCGGCAAACAATGCCCCATATATAATTTTCTTCATGTTATCAGCCTTTTAGAATGTTGCGTTAATGCCAAAATTAAAATTTCTCATAATCGGATACTGCGCAAGATTGCCGCTCGGGCTCTCCGGATCTATGTAATCCAAGTCCTTGGAGCAAATGGTGAACAGGTTATAGCCGTTCGCATACACACGCAGTTTCTTTATCCCGGCCTTGCTTGTCCATTTTGTCGGCAAAGTGTAGCCAATCTCCAGATTCTTAAGACGCAGGTAGCTGCAGTTGTTATACCAGAAAGAAGACCATTCCGGGTTGTTCTGCGGATCTTGCAGGCGAGTGGACGGAAAACGTCCGGCTACCCAAGTGGCATCACTGTCGAACGGGGCAGGATTACCCTCTGCATCTACCTTGTGCCAACGATCCATGAACACGTCCCAAGAGCCGCCGAACTGCAAAGGTTCATTGGCAAGCCGCCCGTTGAACATAGCCGCGCCTTGGAACGTCAGGCTCAAGTCAAGCCCCCTCCATTGGCCTGTGAACGACAAGCCATAGTTCATGACTGGCGTATCGCCACGGAGAATCGGCTGCTTGTCCCAATCGTCAATCATGCCGTCCTCATTGTAATCCACATATTTCAAGTCTCCCGGAAGGTAAGTGTACTGCGTGTAATTGCCGTCCAAAACCGGGCTGCTGTAAATTTCATCTACACTCGTGAATTGCCCTGCAACGTCATACACCCAGATAATGTTGCTGTTGCGGTCAGTCTGGTTGTTGCGCCAATTGTCGTAAGAGTTCCCGGAAGGCGCTCTTTCTATGTATTTGTTGCGCGCCAACGTGTAAGTGAAGTTTCCGGAAATATGATAAGTAAAGTCCGCAGCCCGGCCTTCATGCCCCAAAACCAATTCAAAGCCCTGTTGCATGTCGGAATTGATGTTTTCTTTCGCGAAAGTCGCGCCAAACGTCCCCGGCACGGAAACAATGCGGTTAGCCAGCAGGCCATCGCGGTCGCGGCGGAACAAGTCAAACTCCACTTGGAGGGCACCCTTCCATAATGACAGTTCAAAGCCCAAATTCTTTGTTGTGGAGGTGTACCATGTGGCATTATAGTTCGGAATCTGCGGCATGCCAACGCCCGGAATCAAACCTTGATCACCCAGCACATACTTGTCACCGCCCGGATAATCGAAAGCCATCATCCACAGGTAAGCATCCGTGTTGTCGTCGCCCATTTTGCCGATAGAGCCACGGATTTTCAAGTTGTCGATGAAGTCCACATTGTCCTTGATGAAAGATTCCTCCGACATGCGCCATCCCAAAGAAAGCGAGGGGAAGAAGCCCCATTTCTTATTGCGGAACTTAGAAGAACCATCCAGACGGAAGCTGGCCTCCACCAAGTATTTCGACATGAGGTCATAATTCACGCGACCTACAAGCCCCATGTTGGAGTTGCGGTCAGCAGAGCCATTGATGTCACGTGCGTCATCCACCAAGCCGGCATAAATCTGATCGACCGCATCCATCAACGTATTGCGGCTGCCGCTCAGTTCGGATGTTTCCCACTTACGGGTTTCAAACAGCAGCAAGGCACTCAAGTTATGTTTGTCTTTGAATGTCCCGTCATAGCTGAGCGACAACTGGGAAGTCGGAGTGGCTGTGCTGTTACGCCATTCCGTCACCCGCGACAATGAAGATGTCGTCACCACGCTGTACTCATCCGTTGCCGCATCATACCTGTATGTCCTGTATTGCTTCTTCAGTTGCTTGTCATTGTGGTATTTAGGGTCGTATGCAAACAATGCCTTTGCCGACAAGCCCTTCACCCAAGGGATGTCCCAACGCAACGAAGCCGTGGCCTGCACCTGCAAGTTGCTGGTACGGCGGTAACCGCCATATTCCTGGGAACTCTTAATCAATGCATTCTTGTCATCATTATATTGATACCCCAAATAATTGGGATTGCCGTTTGCGTAAACCTCATAGATAGGCACCTGGGCAGAAACCGCATCGAAGATTTCCGACGGATAATAAGCCGGAGCATCCTTGTAGTCATAATAACCGCCCAACTGGAACTCTACCGTCAATTGGTTCGTAATCTTCGCTGTAATGTTGGACCGCAAATTATAACGTTCGTAATTCAAGGATTTGGATTTCCACAAGCCTTCTTCCGAATAATATCCCACGCTGTTGAAATACTGCACACGGTCGTTGCCGCCCGAAGCCGTCAAGTTAAGCTGGTATTGCGGCACAGACGGGCGAACCACTTGGTCATACCAATTCACATTCGCATAAGGAGAGCCGGAAGTCACCAAACTGGGGTCGTAAGTAGGCACTGTCTCTCCACGGTTGGCCATCGCCTCATTGTAAAGTTCCATATACCCGTAAGCATCTACCGATTTCGGGAATTTGGTGACATTCTGAATGCCGTACGAAGCATTCAAAGTGATTTCAGCCTTTCCTTTCTGCCCTTTCCGGGTCGTCACCAGAATGACACCGTTGGCAGCACGCACACCATACACCGCAGCCGAAGCATCCTTTAACACAGATATGGACTCAATCTCGTTCGGATCGAGGCGGTCAAAGTCATCACGGGGAATGCCGTCAATGATGACCAACGGGCTACCCAAGCCACGGATATTGAAACTATTGTTATAGCTGCCCGGCTCACCAGAGTTTTGTTTGATATTCAGGCCGGGAATTTTTCCCTGCAAAGAGTTCGTCAGGTTTGCTGAAGTAACCGCCTTGATTTCGTCACGGTTGATGGAAGCGACAGACCCCGTAATCGACTGCCTCTTCTGAACACCGTAACCAACGACAACCACTTCATCCAAAACCTCATTGTCCTCTTGCAACACCACGGACAAATAGCTTTCTCCTTTCAACGAAACTTCTTTGTCTTTGAAGCCAACGAAAGAAAACACCAATGTGGCTTTTTCCCGGTCAGCCCGCAAAGAGAACTTTCCATCCATGTCGGTAATCGTGCCGACCGTTGTACCTTCCACCAGCACATTCACACCAATAAGCGGTTCTCCAGCTTGGTCTCTCACCACGCCGCTCACGTCTGCTATCTGTGCCTTCAGCGCCATTGGCAATCCTGCCAAAAGCAACAAGAGCATCATTTTTACATTCCTCATTGTATCATTATTTTAAGATTAAGTGAATTAAGCCCATTTCCAAAAGCCTCAACTATTGCCCGTCATGGCACACAGCTTCAAAGGGTTCCTGAGGCGTATTGCCCATCGTCAGTTCCAAGATTCCACCTTCCATAATATCCGAATGCGATATCCAGGGTTTCCGATAAGGTTTCCCATTCAACGCCACAGACTGAATGTATGGGTTGTCTTTGCTATTGTTCACGGCCACAATCATGAACTTCTTTCCCTCCGGCAAAGCAATCTCCACCTTATCGAACAACGGCGAGCCAAACACATAATTTCCTCCCGCAGGCTGGACGGGATAGAAACCTAAAGCTGAAAAGATGTACCATGAAGACATCTGCCCGCAATCTTCATTGCCTTGCAAGCCGTCCGGCTTGTCGCTATACATGCCATTGAGAATATAACGGACCTTTTCTGCCGTTTTCCACTGCTGCCCGGCCAAAGCATACAAATAGGTGATGTGGTGTCCCGGTTCATTGCCATGAGCGTATTGGCCGATAAGGCCGGAAATGTCGCCCGATGCATTATCGCCCATCGACTCATTCAACACGAACAGGGAATCCAGCTTCTGGACAAAGGCATCTTGCCCGCCCATCAACTGTATCAAACCTTCGACATCGTGAGGGACAAGCCAAGCATACTGCCAGGCATTCCCTTCACAATAGTCGTCAGCCCGATGCTCGGAGCGGAACGGGTTGAAGCCCTCACGCCAGCTCCCGTCCGCATTCTTCCCCCTGAAGAAACGCAGGGAAGCATCCCAATAATGGCGGTAATATCCCGCCCTTTCCTGAAACAATCTATAATCACCTTCTTTACCTAATTTCTTCGCCACTTGCGCCACCGACCAGTCTGCCAATGCATATTCCAATCCTTTGGCCACGCTCTCCTTCTCCAAATCTGCAGGGATGTAACCATTTTCACGGACATATTTCAATCCTTTATAATCGCTAAGCATGGATTGCTTCATGGCATTGTAAGCCTGCTCGTAATTGAATGTATTATAACCTTTCAAGATGGCATCTGCAATCACCGGCACAGACTGTATGCCAATCATCTCATAGGTATCCGAACCGTAAAGATGCCAAACAGGCAGGCAGCCCGTCTGGTCATAAATGGCCAACATGGATTTCACGAAATCAGAGACACGCTCCGGCTGCAATATCGTGTACAACGGATGAGCGACCCTGTATGAGTCCCACAAAGAGAAAACCGTGTAATTGTCAAACGGGGCATTGGCATAGACTTGGCCATCAGCACCCCGGTAATCCTTATTCACATCATTAAACAAGACCGGCTGCAAGAAAGCATGGTACATCCCCGTATAGAACACCCGTTTCGCCACCGTGTCTTCTGTCTCTATCAAAACTTTCGACAATTCTTTTTCCCATCGCCCGGTCGTTTGCGCCACGATTTGCTCAAAGTCCCAGCCCGGCACTTCAGCAAGAATGTTTTGCGCTGCATTCTCCACGCTTACCGGAGAAATGCCCACTTTCACCTGCACTTGTCCTGCCATATCGGCAAAACGCACGTTGGCTTTCACCCCTTTGGACTTCAGGTTCTTCCCTGCGACTTCCACGGTGTCATCCAACAATGCCACGGATATCGGTTCCGAGAATTGAGCCGTGAAGAAGACTTTCTGGACACCTTTCGACCATCCTGTGGAAAAGCGGTAACCGTTAACCGTACGCTCGTCAACCTGCTCGATAAAACTTTCCAAGACCCTGTCATCGCCATGCCCCGTTTTCAGGTCAATCATCAGTTGTTTGCCTTCTGCTTCCTTCGGATAAGTATAACGATGGAACCCGACACGCTCCGTCGCCGTCAGTTCCGCCTGTATGCCATAATCATCCAGCATCACCGAATAATATCCAACTTGGGCTTTTTCCCTTTCATGGGAATAATGCGAGCCATAACCCGATGTGGGATTCTCCTGCGTGCCGGGCGAGGCCTTCATCTCTCCCGTGTAAGGCATAAACAGCAAATCGCCGGAATCACAGCATCCTGTCCCATTCAAGTGAAGATGGGAAAAACCAATCAGCACAGAATCAGAATAATGATAGCCAGAACACCAATCCCACCCTTTGTTGATATTGGATGGCCCCAATTGCAAGGCGCCAAACGGTGCTGCAACTCCCAAAAATGTATGCCCATGGCCACCCGTGCCGATATACGGGTCAACCCAATGCGTAAGGCTGACGGCCTTTTGCTCCTTGCAACCTGCAAGAGACAACAAAGCGGCTGCCAAACATGTGTACAATGCGCTTTTTAACATATTCAATCTTTTTATTTCTCGTTACTCAGTGAATAAGGATAATCCCTTTTGCTAATGCCTCTCGTTTTATTAGGAACGTCGCCCATCTCATAATCAATCACCACTCCTTCCTTCAAACGCGAACACGGGAACCATGTCGGCCCATACACCTTCCCGTCCATTCTGATTTCTTGGATATAACGGTTCTCCGCGCTTACGCCGGGAGCATTCAAGACCACAGTCTTGCCATCTTCAAGCGCAATAGTCACCTTGGGGAAAAGCGGCGTGCCTATTACATACTGGTCAGTTCCCGGACAAACCGGGTAAAAGCCCAAAGCTGAAAACAGATACCAGGCAGAAGTCTGCCCGTTGTCCTCGTCCCCGCAATAGCCGTCGGGAATGGGAGCATACATCCTGTCCATCACCTCACGTATCCAATATTGGGCTTTCCAAGGTTCACCAGCATAATTATAAAGATAAAGCATGTGCTGGATAGGCTGGTTGCCATGCGCATAGTTCCCCATGTCCATAATCTGCATTTCTTTGATTTCATGGATGCAAGTGCCATAGTAACTGTCATCATACACAGGAGGAAGCGTCATTACAGAATCCAGCATTGCGATAAACGTTTCTTTCCCGCCCATCAGGTCAACAAGCCCTTGTATGTCATGGAACACGCTCCATGTGTAATGCCAACTGTTGCCTTCCGTAAAAGCATCCCCCCATTTGAAAGGATTGAAGGGTTCTTGGAAAGTGCCGTCTTCGTTCCTCCCGCGCATCAGGTTATGTTCTTTATCGAACACGTTCCTGTAGTTCAGGCAACGTTTGCGGAACAGTTCCACTTCATCAGACGGACGGCCTAAAGCTTTCGCCATCTGCATAATGCACCAGTCATCATAAGCATACTCCAACGTTCGGGCCACATTCTCCGGTATGTCCACGTCATAAGGCACATAACCCAAACGATTGTAATAATCCGCTCCCCAACGCCCGGTAGAAGGCACATCGGGATGCACCTTTTCCGCGCCATTCAACAATGCCTCATAAAGCACTTGGGCATGAGCCGTGCCTATGCCTTTCAAATAAGCATCTGCCACCACCGAAGCCGAATTGTTGCCTACCATGCAAAAACGATGGCCGGGACTGGCCCATTCAGGCAAAAAGCCGCTTTCAACGTAAGTGTTTGCCAATCCGGCTTGTATCTCCTCGTTGACAGAAGGGAACACCAGATTCAGGAACGGGAACAAAGCACGGAATGTATCCCAAAATCCCGTGTCGGTATATAGATACCCGTCCTTCACTTCTCCTGTGTACGGGCTGTAATGCACGGGCTGTCCTTGGGCGTTGATTTCATAAAACTTGCGAGGGAATAAGACCGAACGGTAAAAACAAGAATAAAACGTGCGATATTGGTCCACCGTTCCGCCATCTACCTGGATACGCCCCAACACTTCATTCCAACGAGTGCGGCCTTCCTGCTTGATTCGATCAAAATCGCCATCGCCCAATTCTTCCATGTTCCGCCAAGCCTGCTCAAAAGAAACGAACGAGGAACTTACCTTGGCCTGCACCATTTGCCCCTTTGTTGTCTTGAAACCGATGAGGGCGCCCACATGATTGGCGCTCAATTCAACGGCATTCCGCAACTTGCCATCGCTCCACACAGAGGAAGAAGCGAAAGGGGTGTCAAATTCTATCACGAAATAATTCTTGAAGCCAGGAGCTACACCGCCAGAATTCTTCGTTGTGTAGCCTATCACCGCCCGTCTCTCAGGGAGTACCTTGACGTAAGAACCATTGTCAAAAGCATCCACCACGATGTAAGCATTGTCAGTTTGCGGGAACGTGAAGCGGAAAGCCGCCGAACGTTCCGTAGGCGTCAGTTCAGCCGTGATATCATGGTCGGCAAGATATACGCTATAATAATAAGGTGTGGCCGTCTCTGCTTTGTGCGAAAACCAACTGGCCCTTTCATCTTCCCCAATCTTGCAGCCCACGACCGGCATCAAGGCAAACTGCCCGTAGTCATTAATCCACGGGCTGGGCTGGTGGGTCTGCTTGAATCCCCTTATCTTGTCTGCGGTGTAAACATACGTCCAGCCGTCACCCATTTTCCCGGTCTGCGGCGTCCAGAAGTTCATTCCCCATGGCATGGCCACGGCAGGATATGTGTTCCCCGTTGACAGTTCCTTTTTCGACAAACTTCCCATCAAAGGATTCACGTAATCCACCACCCCGTCTGCGGCCAGTACAGAAGAAGCGGAAACGAGCAAAACCCCGATGGCCTTCAATGCATTTCTCATGGCGATTGTATCTTTTTGCTTTTATTAGAATTGTGATGCAAATTTAGGCACAAGGCAGCTAAAAGATATTAATTAATTATTAATCGCAGTTGGTTTACAGTTTTTCCAACGATGCCGCATGAAAATTTGCCGCCCGCCGACATTAATTATTCATTAATCTGCCGCCTGCATGCGCAAGGCGCAACCCTATCGCCATTCCAACAAGGGAGTCAGCCCAAAGGACGGGAAGGATCTCCCATCGCAAATGGCCAGAAACCTTCTGACGATTTTCAAAAACCTTTGGAAGGCCCTTGAAGAAACCTTGCAAACCGTCGCGGGGCATTGCCGCAAGCCTGTCCCTCCTCCCCAAGAGAGCCGCAGTCCAATCACCGGGCAGATGAAAGAAAAAATGCCCTATTCTTCTTCCCGTCCGCTTTATTTTTGTACTTTTGCGTTTTCAAATCATTTAGTGAACAACAAAATCATATCGCTGTGGGAGAAACAAAATACATCTTCGTGACCGGCGGAGTGGCCTCATCATTAGGCAAAGGCATCATCTCATCCTCCATCGGCAAACTTTTGCAAGCCAGAGGCTACAAAGTCACTATCCAGAAATTTGACCCGTACATCAACATTGACCCCGGAACGCTGAACCCCTACGAACACGGGGAATGCTACGTGACCGTGGACGGGCATGAGGCAGACTTGGACTTAGGGCACTACGAGCGTTTCTTAGGCATCCAGACCACAAAAGCCAACAACATCACGACCGGGCGCATCTACAAAAGCGTCATCGACAAGGAACGCCGGGGCGATTACTTGGGAAAGACCATACAAATCATCCCGCACATCACGGACGAAATAAAACGGAACGTGAAGCTGCTGGGCAACAAATACAAATTCGATTTCGTCATCACGGAAATCGGCGGCACGGTGGGCGACATCGAGTCGCTGCCCTACTTGGAAAGCATCCGCCAACTGAAATGGGAATTAGGCCGCAATGCACTCTGCGTACACCTTACTTATGTGCCATACTTGGCCGCCGCAGGCGAACTGAAGACGAAACCCACCCAGCATTCGGTAAAGGAATTGCAGTCGGCCGGTATCCAGCCTGACATTTTGGTGCTGCGCACGGAGCATCACCTGAACACGAACCTGCGGAAGAAAGTGGCATTGTTCTGCAACGTGGATGAAAAAGCCGTCGTGCAGTCCATCGACATGCCCACTATCTACGAAGTGCCGCTGCTCATGCAAGAACAGGGATTAGACGCGACCATCCTTGAAAAGATGGGATTGGAAGTGGGTCCCACGCCGGAGTTGGGGCCGTGGAAAGAGTTCCTGAACCGCCGGCACAAAGCCACCGAGACCGTGAAAATCGGCTTGGTCGGCAAATACGACCTTCAAGATGCCTACAAATCCATCCTGGAAGCATTGTCGCAGGCCGCGACCTACAATGACCGCAAAGCCGACATCCACTTCATCAACAGCGAAAAAATCACGGAAGACAACGTGGAAGAACAGTTGGAAGGCATGGACGGCATCATCGTATGCCCCGGATTCGGGCAACGCGGCATCGAAGGGAAAATCGCCGCCATCCGCTACACCCGCGAGCATGACATTCCAACGTTCGGCATCTGCCTCGGCATGCAGTGCATGGCCATTGAGTTCGCACGCGACGTTTTAGGATACAAAGATGCCAATTCCAAGGAAATGGACGAGAAAACGCCCCACAACGTCATCGACATCATGGAGGAACAAAAGTCCATCACCAACATGGGCGGCACCATGCGCTTGGGAGCATACGAATGCATCGTCAAGAAAGATTCCAAAGCATACGCCGCTTACCAGTCCGAACACATCCAGGAACGCCACCGCCACCGCTATGAATTCAACAACGAATACAAGGAAGCATTCGAGCAGCACGGCATGCAATGCACCGGCATCAACCCCGAATCCGACTTGGTGGAAATCGTGGAAATACCGTCGTTGAAATGGTTCATCGGCACGCAATTCCATCCGGAATACAGCAGCACGGTGCTGAAGCCGCACCCCCTGTTCCTGTCCTTTGTCAAAGCATGCATCCACAACCAGTAAACATTCACCCAACGACATAGAAAATGGATAAAAACACTTTAATCGGATTTGGGCTGATAGGAGCCGTTTTGGTGGGGTTCAGCATCCTGAGCCGCCCCAGCCAGGAAGAAATAGCCCAAATGAAACGCTACCAGGATTCCATCGCCATGCTGCAACAACAGGCGGCGCAAGAAGCCGCTCTAAAGGAGCAGGCACGAGCTTCTGCCGTGCAGGCATTGGATTCTGCCGCTTTGTTCTTCCCCGCAGCACAAGGCCAAGAGGCTTTTACCACGATTGAGAACGAAGTGCTGAAACTGACATTCACCAACAAAGGCGGGCGGATTTGCTCTGCCCTCCTGAAAGAATACAACGGGCAGGACGGGCAGCCGCTCGTGCTGTTCGAGGAAAAGGACGTGCGGCAGAACTTCACGTTCTACACCCAGAACCGCCCCATCGACACGGAGGACTATTACTTCGAGCCGGTCAATGCCTGCGACACCGCCGTCACCATGCGCCTGCATGCCGACAGTGCCAGCTACATCGACTTCCGCTACGCCTTGCCCCACAACAGCTACCTGGCCACGTTCACCGTGCAGGCCGTGAACATGCGCGACAAGCTCTCCCATGCCGACTGCTATTTCGACATCAGCTGGGAGCAGCAGACGCGTCAAATCGAAAGAGGATTCAAGTTCGAGGAACGCTACTCCACGCTGACCTACAAATTAGTAGGGGAAGACGCAGACGAACTCTCCAGCACGGAAGACAAGAAAGAAGACGTGGAAGGCCGCTTGGACTGGGTGGCATTCAAAAACCAGTTCTTTTCCAGCGTCCTCATCGCCGAGCAGGACTTCGAGCAATGCACGCTCCATTCCATGCCGCGCAAGGAAGGAAGCGGCTACCTGAAGGACTATTCCGCACAGATGAACACGGCGTTCGACCCCAGCGGAAAGGAGCCGACGGAAATGCTCTGCTATTTCGGCCCCAACAAGTACCGCACGCTCAACGCCATCGACAAGGAGCGCGGCGACCTGAAGGACTTGGATTTGGACCAACTCGTCCCGCTGGGGTGGAGCTTCCTGCGGTGGATCAACCGCTGGTTCACCATCCCCATCTTCGACTGGCTCTCCGGATGGGGGCTGAACATGGGCTTGGTGCTGCTGTTCATGACCATCATCGTGAAGATTATCGTGTTCCCCTTCACCTACAAGTCCTATCTGTCGTCGGCCAAGATGCGCGTGCTGAGGCCGCAGATTGAGGAAATCAACAAGAAATACCCCCGTCAAGAGGATGCCATGAAGAAGCAGCAGGAAATCATGTCCCTGTACAGCAAGTACGGCGTCAGCCCGATGGGCGGCTGCCTGCCCATGTTGTTGCAGATGCCTGTTTACTTCGCATTGTTCATGTTCGTGCCTACGGCCATCGAACTGCGCCAGCAAAGTTTCCTGTGGGCCGACGACCTTTCCACGTATGATGCCTTCATCACGTGGGACGCGCACGTGCCTTTCATCGGCAACCACCTGAGCTTGTTCTGCCTCTTGTTCAGCCTCACCAACATCTTGAACACCATATACACCATGAAACAGCAGGATACCGGCCAACAGACCATGCCGGGCATGAAACTCATGATGTACGCCATGCCCGTCATCTTCATCTTCGTGCTGAACGACTACGCATCGGGACTGAACTATTACTATTTCGTGTCCACCATCATCAGCATCGCCATCATGCTCATCCTGCGGAAAACGGTGAGCGACAAGAAAATTCTGGCGCAACTGGAAGCCAACATGAACAACCCTGAAAGGAAGAAAAAGAAATCCACTTGGATGGAACGCATGGCGGCCATGCAGCAAGAGCAGGAACGTCTGATGAAGGAGCGCGAGAAACGCGGCCAAAAGAAATACTGAACTGCGCACAGCCACGCGCAACGCAACCCGAAGGGGACGGCCGCATGATGCAGCCGTCCCCTTTTCCGTTCCATGAAAGGCAGCCGCCTTTCCCGCCGCATCCCTCAGTTGGCCGTAGCAAGCCCGCTGCCCTGACAGGCCAAAACAGCCCGGCCATCGGCAAGAATGCCAAGGCCGCTGCGGATATTCGCCCGGCACGGCAAGGTTATTCCGGGGAAAATGCGTAACTTTCGCCGCTGAAACATAACGGAGGGCGGGCAACCCTCTCCATACAAACCTTTTTAATAAACGGAATCATGAACAAAACCAGTTTAGCAATGATGACAGCAACCCTCATGCTGGCCTCCTGCCACAACGGGCAGCAGCAAGAAAGCAATGCCGGGACACCCATCGGCAAGGCAGACATCTCCATCCCCGGAAAGCGGATGACACCCGAAGCCCTGTGGGCCATGGGGCGGATAGGCGGCATCAGCGTGTCGCCCGACGGGAAACAACTGGCCTACACCGTGACGTATTACAGCGTGGAGCAAAACAAAAGCAACACGGAAATATTCGTGATGAACACCGACGGCAGCGGCAACCGCCAGCTCACCCATACGCCGTTTGCCGAAAACAGCCCCGCATGGACCAAAGGCGGAAGCCGCATCGCCTTCCTGAGCAACGAAAGCGGGAGCAGCCAGATATGGGAAATGGCGCCCGACGGCACCGGGAAGCAACAACTGTCTGCCTATGAAGGCGGCATCGACGGATTCCTGTTTTCGCCCGACGGGACGAAAGTGCTGTTCATCACGCAAGTGGAAACCGTGAAGCCCACCGCCGCAAAACACCCCGACCTGCCGCAGGCCAGCGGCATTATCGTGGACGACCTGATGTACAAACACTGGGACGAATGGGTGAAAACCGCCCCGCATCCCTTCATCGCCGACTTCAACGGCACGGCGCTCAGCAACGAAAAAGACATCTTGGAAGGCGAACCCTACGAAGCCCCCATGAAACCCTTCGGCGGCATCGAGCAATTGGCATGGAGCCCCGACGGGAAAAAAATCGCCTACACCTCACGGAAAAAGACGGGAAAGGAATATGCCTTGTCCACCAATTCCGACATCTACCTCTACAACCTTGAGGACGGAACCACCCGGAACCTCTCAGAAGGCAACATGGGCTACGACACCAACCCGCAATTCTCGCCCGACGGGCGTTGCATCGCATGGCAAAGCATGGAACGCGACGGCTATGAAAGCGACCGCAACCGCCTGTGCGTGCTTGACCTCGCACAAGGCACGCGGCAATACGCCACCGAAGGTTTCGACTCCAACGTGGACCAATTCATCTGGAACCACGACTCCCGGAGCCTCTACTTCACCGGCACATGGCACGGCACCACGCAAATCTACAACGTGACGCTCGAAGGCAGCAAGCACATCGGCATGGTGACCACCGGCCTTCATGACCACGGAAGCATCGCCCTCTGCGGCAACGACAAGCTCATCGCCACCCGCCACAGCATGAGCCAAGCCGATGAAATCTACCTCATCGAAGGGTTAAGCAGCAAGCCAATGCCCACATGCGCGTTCCTCACCAACCCGCATTACACCATGGACAGCAGCAACAGCAACGCCAACCCGCCTTTCCCCGTCCGGCAACTGACCCATGAAAACCAGCACATCTACAGCCAGATAGAAATGGGCCGCGTGGAAGGGCGGTGGCTCAAGACTACAGACGGCAAGGACATGCTCACGTGGATTATCTATCCCCCGCAGTTCGATCCCCGGAAGAAATACCCGGCTTTGCTTTATTGTGAAGGAGGGCCGCAAAGCCCGTTGAGCCAGTTCTGGAGCTATCGTTGGAACTTCCAGATGATGGCAGCCAACGATTACGTCATCGTTGCCCCTTGCCGCCGGGGCATGCCCGGCTTCGGTTCGGAATGGAATGAGGAAATCAGCGGCGACTATGGCGGGCAATGCATGAAAGACTTGCTGGCGGCCATCGACCAAGCAAGCCAGGAACCCTTCATCGACAAAGGACGTTTGGGCTGCGTGGGCGCAAGCTTCGGCGGCTACACCGTGTATTGGATGGCCGGACACCACGAAGGACGCTTCAAAGCCTTCATCGCCCACGATGGCATCTTCAACATGGAGATGCAATACCTTGAAACGGAAGAGAAATGGTTTGCCAATTGGGACATGGGCGGCGCATACTGGGAAAAGGACAACGCCACGGCGCAACGCACCTTCAGCAACTCGCCGCACCGCTTCGTTGGCCGTTGGGACACCCCTATCCTCTGCATACACGGCGAACGGGATTACCGCATCCTTGCCAACCAAGCCATGGCAGCATTCGACGCAGCGCAACTAAGAGGCATCCCGTCGGAACTGCTCATCTTCCCTGATGAAAACCATTGGGTGCTGAAGCCACAGAACGGAATCCTCTGGCAACGCACATTCTTTGCCTGGCTGGACCGATGGCTGAAGCCCGCAAAATGACCGGGATTACCGCCCGGGCAACTTAAGAAAAGGACGCTGCCCAATATCTTATGCCACAATGGAGACAGGATTCAGTTGCAAGCACACTTATATCTGAATCCTGCCTCTCCTCAAACAACCGGCCGCCTTTGCCGAAGCGGTCCATTGCCGGAAGTTGCTCCCAACTTTCTGCTTCCCGATTGCCGTATGAAAGTTTTTTTATACTTTTGTGCCTTCTTTTTTACACGATAACAGGCATCAATAGGTAACAAGCAGGAAATGAAAGCATTCGAGTTTAGGCCGAAGCTCTATTCGGCCTTGAAGCACTATTCAAGGGAACTGTTCATGGCCGACCTCATGGCCGGCATCATTGTAGGCATCGTGGCACTCCCGCTGGCCATCGCCTTCGGCATCGCATCGGGCGTGTCGCCGGAGAAAGGCATCATCACGGCCATCATCGCCGGTTTCCTCATCTCTTTGTTAGGGGGAAGCAAAGTGCAGATAGGCGGCCCTACGGGGGCGTTCATCGTCATCATTTACGGCATCATCCAGCAATATGGCGAAGCAGGGCTGATTGTGGCGACCCTGCTGGCAGGCATCATCCTTGTCCTGCTGGGCGTGTTCAAGCTGGGCGCCGTCATCAAGTTCATCCCCTATCCCATCATCGTAGGCTTCACAAGCGGCATTGCAGTGACGATTTTCACCACGCAGATAGCCGATGTGTTCGGCCTGCAATTCGGAGGAGAGAAAGTGCCGGGCGACTTTGTGGGAAAATGGATGCTCTACTTCCGCCATTTCGGCACGGTGAACTGGTGGAATGCCGCCACGGCTTTGGCCAGCATCGCCGTCATTGCCCTGACGCCCCGTTTCTCCAAGAAGATTCCCGGCTCGCTGGTGGCCATCGTGCTGGTGACCGCAGCGGCCTATTTGCTGAAAACCTGCGGAGGAATCACGTGCATCGACACGATTGGCGACCGCTTCAGCATCCGCGCCGAATTGCCTGACGCGGCAATCCCGGCCCTCGATTGGGAAGCCGTGAAGAATCTTTTCCCCGTGGCCATCACCATTGCCGTGCTGGGAGCCATCGAATCGTTGCTTTCCGCCACGGTGGCCGATGGCGTGATTGGCGACAAGCACGACTCCAACACGGAACTGATAGCGCAAGGAGCGGCCAACATCATCGCGCCGCTCTTTGGCGGCATTCCCGCCACGGGAGCCATCGCCCGCACGATGACCAACATCAACAACGGGGGCAAGTCGCCTGTGGCAGGCATTGTGCATGCCGCTGTTTTGCTGCTCATCCTGCTTTTCCTCATGCCGCTGGCACGATACATCCCGATGGCTTGCCTGGCAGGCGTGCTGGTCGTCGTGTCCTACAACATGAGCGGCTGGCGCACGTTCAAGGCACTGATGAAGAATCCCAAGCCGGACGTGGCGGTGCTGCTCATCACGTTTTTCCTCACGGTCATCTTCGATTTGACCGTCGCCATCGAATGGGGCTTGGTCATCGCCTGCGTGCTTTTCATGCGGCGCGTGATGGAAACCACCGAAATATCCGTCATCAAGAATGAAATTGACCCGAACAAGGAAACGGATTTCGACACGCATGAGGAACATCTGGCGATTCCCAAAGGCGTGGAAGTATATGAAATCAACGGGCCTTATTTCTTCGGCATCGCCACAAAGTTTGAAGATGTCATGGCGCTGTTAGGCGACCGTCCCAAAGTGCGCGTGGTGCGCATGCGCCGGGTACCCTTCATCGACTCCACAGGCATACACAACCTGGAGAACCTGTGCCGCATGTCGCAGAAGGAAAAGATAACCATCGTGCTGTCCGGAGTCAACGAAAAAGTCCACAACGCCTTGGAGAAGTCGGGCTTCTACGAACTCTTGGGCAAGGAAAACATCTGCCCGAACATCAACGTCGCATTGGAGCGGGCCAGGCAATTGGTTGGATGATTGCAGATGAACAACAAGCAAGCTATGCCCATCCTTATCCGAAAATCCACGATGGCCGACCTCCCCGCCCTGATGGAACTCTATGAAAGCGGGCGCAGCACCATGCGGCGCAGCGGCAACATGAAGCAATGGACGCACGGCTACCCCACGCAGGAAACAGTGAAGCAAGACATCGCCAACGGCAACAGTTACCTGTGCCTGGACGAAAGCAGCGGGCAGGCAATCGGCACATTCGCCTTCATCATCGGAGCAGACCCTACGTATGCCCGCATCTACGGCGGCCAATGGACGGACGACACCCGCCCGTATGCCACCATCCACCGCCTGGCCGGGCGTGAGGATGCCCAAGGAGTGGCCGCCGCCTGCATCAACTGGTGCTACGGCCAATTGCCCAACCTCCGTGCCGACACCCACCGCGACAACCTCATCATGCAGCACATCCTGCGGAAACATGGTTTCCGGTACTGCGGCGTCATCCATCTGGCCAACGGCGATGAACGGCTGGCTTTCCAGAAAATCCCGGAATAACGCCACGGCATTCCCCCGACACACGAAAAATACCCTCACGAAGGTTTTGGGAACAGTTCTATGAACTTTTTCGAAATGTTCTATGAACTGTTCAGGCACGCTCCCAACCACGCAAAAATCTTTCCCAATAAAATCTGAAATTTTACCCGTAAAATGCGCCCGTTTTTCCCGTAAAATTTGAAATTTCATTGGAAAAAATTCCGGGTTTTGCAGGAAAACGCTAACTTCGTCCCACCAACCATTCAAACCGCACACGTCATGGAAAAAGCAAAAGTATATTTCACGGACCTGCGCACCTCGCCAACCTCGAACCTCCTGGACAAGATGGAACGCTTGGTGAAACGGGCGGGCCTGGCGCAACTTCCTTTGAAGGACAGCTTCGTGGCCATAAAAATACACTTCGGCGAGCCGGGAAACCTGGCATACATCCGGCCAAACTACGCCGCACGCATGGCCAACGTGCTGCGAAGCTACGGCGCGAAGCCGTTCCTGACGGATTGCAACACGCTGTACTCCGGCAGGAGGTCGAACGCAGTTGACCATCTGCAAAGCGCCATGGAGAATGGTTTCAACCCCATCTCCGCGCAATGCCCGGTCATCATTGCCGATGGGCTGAAAGGCACCGACTACCGCGAGATCCCCATCCACGGGAAGTACTGCCCCGCGCCCAAGATAGGCGCTGCCGTTGCCGACGCAGACATCATCGTCAGCATGAACCATTTCAAGGGACACGAGCAGGCGGGGTTCGGCGGAGCGCTGAAGAATCTCGGCATGGGAGCGGCTGCCGTGCCCGGAAAGTTGGAACTGCACGCCTCAGCCCAGCCCAAGATTGAGAAAGGCCACTGCATCGGCTGCAACATTTGCGTGAAGCATTGCGCGCACGATGCCATCCATCTCAACGGGGAACGGAAGGCGGAGATAGACTATTCCCGTTGCGTGGGCTGCGGGCAATGCGTGGCCCTGTGCCAACATGAGGCCGCCGTGGTGGGCAGTTGGGACACGTCGGAGAACATGAACTATAAGATTGCCGAATACACGCAGGCCGTGCTGAAAGACAAGCCGCACTTCCACGTGAGCTTCGTGATGAACGTGTCGCCCGAATGCGACTGCTGGAACCACAACGACGCGGCCATCATCCCCGACCTCGGCATCCTGGCCTCCGCCGACCCCGTGGCGCTGGACCAAGCCTGCGCGGACTTGGTGAACAGCGTGCCGGTGCTGCACGGCAACAATGCCTTGGGCAACAAGCACGAACACGAAGATCTGTGCGGGTGCGACAAGTTCCGGCTCATCCATCCCAACACGAATTGGCAGGCCGGCCTGCAACACGCCGAGGAAATCGGCATCGGCACCCGCGAATATGAACTGGTGAAAATGTAATAAACCATCCATGCCATGAAAAAGACAGCCTTGACCATCCTGCTGGCTCTTGCCTGCGCTTGCGGCATGGCACAGCAAAACGACGGAATCCCATTGGACAGCATCCGGCTGGAAGCAGCGGAAGACTACAAACCTTGGGAAGGAAAAGCCTTGGAAGCCGCCCAATGGGTGATGAATGCCTCCGTGAAACAAATAAATCAACATTTGGAAATACCCCGCTTCATGTTAAGATGGATTTCGGGATGCCCTTACATCCAAATCAACATGAATACGGATGTCTTTCCATTTGATGACGATACAGCCGATTTCATAATTGTATTCTTCGCGGGATATTCTGAGTATGTCATCCGTACAAAAGACGATAAAGACGAACTGGCAGGTCATAAGGCTGCCGTGGAAGCCTGCATCCGCTTCTACCAAAACAACATAGAAGAACTGCCCACCATCCGTGGGATAGAGAAGCTCATCCGGCTACAAGGCAAAGGGGAATTAGAAGAACACATCAAGCAGACATTGGAAAAAGCCAAAGAGCATCCCGAAAAATACAAACCGCAAACGGTACTTTTCAATTAAAAATAAAGGACTTCTCCCCCGTCGGAACCGACATGGCGGCGGAGGAGTCCCTGCATGTACGCCACGGCTTCGGGCAAGCCCGCCGGGCCGTCGTAACCATTGATGATGGCCAAAAGGCGCGTGGTGGAAAGGTTCAGCTTCGTCCGTTCATGGTCGCTGGTGGGCGTGCCGATTCCTCCCGTGGCGTCGCGATAGACAGGCAGTCCCTCGATGTTCAACACGCCGCGCCCGATGCCCTCGTAAGGCTCGCCCGCCCGGCCGATGCCCAGCACAAGGCGGTTGCCGTCAATCTTGCCCGCATCGAAGCCGCCGATGGAATAGCCGGTGCGGATAGAGACCAAGTTCACCAAATCCACCAACGTGTCTATCTGGTACAAAGGGATGCCCCGCAATATCCTGCGGCAAAGCGCCTCGGCAGAAGGGCGGTAGCGGCTGGGGTCTTTCCCGCAAGCCTTGTAAGCCCTGCGGGTGGCTTGGATGGCGGGCAGCTGCTTGAGGCTGTCCAAGGTGAAACGTTGCCGGTAATCTTCGGTAAACGCATCGATGTCTTTCCACAAGCCTTCGCTGTACGGACTGTTCGCCACGCGGGCAAGGACGGCTGCCCCTGCAAAACCGGGGCAGGCTTTCCGGATTTCTTCGGATACTTCTATCTGGAACATACGCTTTCAATCCAAGGGTTCAACTGGATGCCGGACAGGATGCGCCCGGACTTTGCGCCCAGCCTTCGGGCAGAAAAGAAACGGCCGGAATGACGGTACGTGCAGATGCCCGCCACCTCCACATGGGATGCATGCAGGCCGCATTGCAACAGTTCGCGGCGGTTGGACTCCCACAAATCAATGTGCCACTTGCCCGTTGCCGCATCCCGGCGGGACACGGACGGCATCGGGAAGCCTGCTGAAGCGAAAGCTTCCCACACCTCGTCGCCCACCTCGAAGGCATCCAGCGAGATGGAAGGGCCGATGCCGGCCCATACATCCGCCGGGCGGACATGGAACGTGCGCGCCATCTCGCCCAACGCCTCCCGCACGACATGCCGCACCGTGCCGCGCCATCCGGCATGCACGGCAGCCACTACACGGCGGCAAGGGTCGTACAGCAGGATGGGGACGCAATCGGCCGTGGAGATGCAGAGGCAGCATCCCGGCACGCCCGTCACCAAAGCATCCACGTTTTGAAGGATATCCTCCCGCTGTGCTTCTGTCATTTGCAGGAAGTCCTGCCGGAGGACACGCACGGCGTTGCCATGCACCTGCCGGGGAATGGCCAGGCACAACGGGCAGACGGGCAGGGATTCACAAAGGATTTGACGGTTGCGGGCCACGCATTCCGGGTCATCGCCCACGTAATGGGTGCAGTTCATGGCAGCATAAAGCCCCTTGCTGCACCCGCCGTCGCGGGTCGTCACAAAGTGGGAGATGGCAGGAGCAAAAGCTGCCAACTGCCCGAACTCCGCCCACATGCCATTGCCTGCCGCCGTCATCATCGTTCATTTCCCCGGTTCTTCGTCCCAGTCCTCGTCGTCGTATTCGTAGTCGAAACCGTCGTCGCCGTCCTCCTCGTACTCGTAAGAAAGGTCATCGTCGGCATCCTCTGCCTCCAGTTCTGCCTGCAAACGGCGCAGGTCTTTCGGGCGATGCACGATAGAGGCTGCGGTTGCTCCCTCGATGCGGTTGCTCTCTTTGTTCAGTTCCTCCCAAAGGATGTCCTTCAACGCCTGTATGCCCAAGCCGGATACAGAAGATATGAAAAGGTGGGGGACGTTTTGCGGCAGCGTGGGCGCTATCTCGGCCATCAGTTCTTCATCCAGCATGTCGCTCTTGGTGACGGCCAGCACGCGCTGCTTGTCGAGCATCTCCGGATTGAATTGTTCCAATTCGCGCAGGAGGATGCCGTATTCGCGTGCAATGTCATCGCTGTCGGCCGGCACCATGAACAGCAGCAGGGAGTTGCGTTCAATGTGGCGCAGGAAGCGGAGCCCCAATCCTTTCCCTTCGCTCGCCCCTTCGATGATGCCAGGGATGTCGGCCATGACAAAGGATTTTCCGTCACGGTAAGGCACGATGCCAAGGTTCGGTTCCAAAGTGGTAAAAGGATAATCGGCTATCTTGGGCTTTGCCGCCGACACGGCGGACAGCAACGTGGACTTCCCGGCATTGGGGAAGCCGACCAGCCCCACGTCGGCCAGCAACTTCAACTCCAGTATCACCATGAGTTCCTGCATCGGCTCGCCGGGCTGCGCAAAGCGTGGCGCCTGCCGCGTGGCCGAACGGAAATGCCAGTTTCCCAAGCCGCCGCGGCCTCCTTTCAGCAAGACGATTTCCTGCCCGTGGCCGGTAATGTCGCAAATGTATGCGCCGGTCTCGGCATTGTACACCACCGTCCCGCACGGCACTTCAATGATTTTGTCCTCGCCGTTCTTGCCGAAGCTGCGCCCCCTGCTTCCCGGCTGGCCATGCCCCGCAAAGACATGCCGCTCATATTTCAAATGAAGCAGGGTCCAGTAATTGCGGTTGCCACGAAGGATGACATGCCCGCCACGGCCTCCGTCGCCGCCGTCGGGTCCTCCGTTGGGGACAAACTTCTCCCGCCGCATGTGGGCAGAGCCTCTGCCGCCCTTCCCGGAGCGGCAGTATATCTTCACATAATCTACGAAATTGGATTCGGGCATATCATCTCCCCTCAATCGCCTTGCAGATGTCGGCAGTGATGCGGTCCAGTTCGCCAAGGCCGTTGATGTGGCTGTACTTGCCTTCCTTCTTGTACCAGTCAATCAAAGGCGCGGTCTGGTTGTGGTACACGTCGAGGCGCTTCTTGATGGTTTCCTCGTTGTCGTCGGCACGGCCTGATTCCTTGCCGCGCTTGATGAGGCGGGCCATCAGTTCGTCTTCCGGCACTTCCAAGTCGAGCATCACCGACACTTCCTGCCCGCGCCCGGCCAGCATCGCCTTCAATGCCTCGGCCTGCGCGATGGTGCGCGGGAACCCGTCGAAAATGACACCTTTGCTGTCGGTGAACGAATCGAACACATGCGCCAAGATGTCAACCATCAACGCGTCGGGTATCAGCTGGCCGTTGTCAATGTAGCCTTTCGCCGTCCGCCCCAGTTCCGTGCCGTTCTTTATCTCGGCACGCAGCACGTCGCCCGTCGAGATGTGGTTCACTCCGTATTTCTCCACAATCCTTTCGCTCTGGGTTCCCTTCCCGGAACCGGGAGCGCCAAAAATCACAATGTTCAGCATTTTCCTATTCCTTAAAAATTATTCATACATTGTTCATTCCACAACGGCATAGATGTCGCGGTAGTTGCGCCCGTAACCGTCATAGTCCAGACCGTAACCCACGATGAAATCGTTAGGGACTTTCATCGCCACATAGTCAATGTCCAAATCCACTGTCAGCTTGTCCGGCTTCACGAGCAGGGTGGCAATCTTTATCGCCTTCGGGCGGCGCGTCCCCAACGTTTCCAAAAGACGTTGCATGGTCTGCCCCGTGTCCACGATATCCTCGATAACCACCACCGTGCGCCCCGTGATGTCCTCAGAAAGCCCCATCACCTCTTTGATGACCCCCGTGGAGGAAGTCCCTTCGTAAGAAGCCAGCTTGATGAACGAAATCTGGCTGGGGATGCGGATGTGCTTCATCAAGTCGGCTGCAAACATGAACGAGCCGTTCAGCACACTCAGGAAGATAGGGTTGGCATCCTTCAAATCACGGTTGATTTCATTGGCCACCCTCTCCACTTCCTTCTGGATAAGCGATTCCGGGATGGACACGGCGAACTCCTTGTCCTTAATCTTTATGGTCTCCATGTTACGGTCTGTTTTTTATGTAAGTTGGCGCAAATGTAGCACATTTGGGGCAAAGGGCCATCATGATGCCCGGCATTTTTATCCGTTTGTCCGTGCAGGAAGCCCCGCTTGCCCGCCTAAGCCCCCCGTCCAGCCTGCAAAGGGAAGCGCGACAAAAAAGGAAGGCACGCCATCTGGTGCGCCTTCCTTTGCCAATTATCATGCACAGCCTCGCTTACAGGCCGAAAGAGAACAGGTGGATGCCATCGTAAACCGAACTGGCAATACCCAACAACAGCACGCCTGCCATGCACAGGACAAGGCTCAAGCGCGTGTAGCCGTCACTGCGGAACGTGGCTATCGGCGCATCTGAAGGGTTGATGTACATCGCCTTCACCACCCGCAGGTAATAATACAAGGATATGATGGTGTTGAGCAGGGCAATGACCACCAGCAGATGGAAACCCTCACTGAAAGCCGCCATGAAGATGAAGAACTTCGAGAAGAAACCCGCGAAAGGCGGTATCCCGGCCAACGAGAACAGAGCCAGCGTCATCAGGAAGGCCAGCTTCGGGTTCGTCCTGTAAAGGCCGTTGTAATCATCCATGTCCAACTTTCCGCTGTTGCGCTCTATCACGTTGACAATGCCGAAAGCCGCCAAGTTGGCCGCCAAGTAAACCAACAGGTAGAACACCAACGAGGTCATGCCCATCGCGTTGCCGCCAATCACGCCCAACATGACGTAACCCGCCTGCGAGATGCTGCTGAAGGCAAGGAAACGCTTCATGTTCTGCTGCCGGATGGCAAACAGGTTGCCGATGGTGATAGACGCGATGATGAGCCAGAAAAGCACCGTCTGCCATTCGGCCACCATCGGGGCAAACACTTTCATCAGAATAACCATCAGGGTGAACGCCGCCGCGCCCTTCGACACGACGGAAAGGTAACCCGTCACCGTAGTCGGGGCGCCTTGGTAAGCATCTGCCGTCCACAAATGGAAAGGAACCAGACTAATCTTGAAACCTAACCCGGAAAAGAAGAATACCAATGCCATCACCTGCAAGGGAGTGCCCGACAAACGCGCTGCCATGTCATCGAAATACAACGTCCCCGTTGTCCCATACAACATGGAAATGCCGTAGAGCATCAGGCCGGACGAGAACAAGGCTGAAAGAATATACTTGGCGCCTGCCTCGGCTGAATGGTGCTTGTACTTGTCAAAAGCCACCAAGCACGCCATCGGCACGGAAGCCAATTCCAAAGCGATGAAGAACATCAGGAAATTGCCCGCGCTGATCATGAAATTCATTCCCAGCAAAGTGGACAAAAGCAGCACGTAGAACTCCCCTTGCTTATGGCGGGTGTCATCGCCAACCAGCCAATTGCTGGCTTGCAGGATGACCACCAACGTGCCGATAGCCATCACCGTCTTCACGATGCTCATCATGGGGACATACTGGTACATGCTGCCAAACAAGCTGAAAGCCTCACGGGAAGGCACCACATTCACCAATACATGCACTGCCATCAGCACACATGCCAACGGCTGGAAATAATCCCTCGCCTTCCCTTTCGCAAACAAATCAAAGAAAAACAGCAACAGTATCACTGCAATCAGCGACAACTCCGGGCGCATATAAACAAACTGACTATAATCCATATCAATTAAGAGCTAAATGTGAAACAATCGGCAAAACACTCTCGTGTATCATGTCGCTAATCCAGAACGGAGCCAAGCCCAAGCCTGCCACAGCCACAACCAGGAAGATGACAGCCAAACGTTCGTCCCACGTGGCATCGGTGAGCTTCAGGTGATGTTCGTTCGTGCAAGTGCCATACAGGATTTTCCCGACCACCCTGAGGATGTAAACCGCCGTGATGACAATGGACGTGCAGGCAATGATGGTCACCGTGCGGTGGAACACATCATCGTTCATGAAAGCGCCGTTGAAGATGGTCATCTCCGCAATGAAACCGCTAAGGCCAGGCAAGCCCAAGTTTGCCAAGCCGGCGATGACATAGCCCACGGCAAGGAAAGGCATGATGCGCATCAGCCCGTTCAATTCCCGGATGTCACGGGTATGGGTGCGGCCATAAATCATTCCGATAAGGGCAAAGAACAGAGCTGTCATCAACCCGTGGGAAAGCATCTGGAGGATAGCACCCGTAGAAGCCGTGCTGTTCATCATCAGGATGGCAAACAACACCAAGCCGCAATGGCTCACGGAAGAATAAGCATTGATATACTTCAAGTCTTTCTGCACGCAAGCAGAGAAAGCACCGTAAACCACCGAAATGGTCGTCAAAATGATGAATATCCAACTCAGTTCCTGAGCAGCCTCCGGCATCAGATACATCGCTACACGGAAACAACCGTAACCACCCAACTTCATCAATACCCCCGCATGGAGCATGGACACCGCCGTCGGAGCCGAAGCATGGCCGTCAGGACTCCAAGTGTGGAACGGAAACAACGCGCCCAGCACGCCGAAACCAATAAACGTCAGCGGGAACCAAATGCACTGCTGCTCGAACGGGATATTATGCAACGCGGCAATCTCCAGAATGTTCATCGTCGTCGCCCCTGAACCAAAATAAATGCCTAAAATGCCTGCCAGCAGCAACGCAGAAGCCCCCATCAGCATCAGCGTCAGCTTCATGGCGGAATACTCTTTCCGCCCGCTTCCCCAAACGCCAATCAACAGGTACATCGGGATCAAAGCCACCTCATAGAACATGAACATCGTGAACAGGTCTATGCAAATGAAGAAACCGAACACACCCAAGCTCAACAGGCAAAACCACAGGAAATATTCTTTCGTCAAGGGTTGCAAACGCCACGATGCAAAAGTGCCGGTAAACACAATGATAGCCGAAAGCAGCAGCATGGCCACCGATATGCCGTCCACCCCAATCGTATAATGGATGTTCAACGGCGCATACCACACGTAATCAGCCATGAACAACATCTCTGCCGTATTCCCGGAAGCACGTTCACCCAAATACATGAAGACAAGTGCCACCGCCAAGCCCAACAAGGCTGTGGAACCGGCCACCATCACGCCACGTATCTGGTTGATGCTCTTACTCAACCAAAGCCCCAAAAGCATCAACAAAGGAACCAATACAAACAAACTCAATATATTCATATCTTATATCTTTCTTTATATCAATAACAAAACAAGAACCAATACAAGCACGCCGCCTAGGAACACCCGCGTGTACTGCTGCACGTTACCGCTCTGCCAACTGCGGATTTCCTCACTCGAAGCATTCGTACACCACGCAAGGAAATTCATGAACTGATCCACCACATGGCGGTCAAACCATGCAATCGGCGTGGACACACAAGCGAAAATGACTTTATGCGTGACAAACTGGTAAATGTCATCAATGTAGAACCGATGGTATGCCGCACGGTGCAACCCTTTAAACGTTTTGGCCAACTGGTCGGCCACAGGCTGGCGTTCGCGAAGGTACATCCATGTGGCAACGGCTATTGCAACCACCGCAATGCAAACACTGGTAATGGCAACCTGGGAATCCAAATGTATTGTATAAGATTGCCCGTTGCTGCTGATAAACTCGCCGAAAGGAATGAATCCGGCTCCACATGTCACCAAAGCCAAGAATATCAAAGGTACCGTCATCGAAAGAGGCGCCTCGTGAGGGACATGGCGGGCATGCAACTCTTTGTTCTCACGCCCCCAGAATATACCGTAATAAAGCCGGAACATGTAGAAAGCCGTCATGGCCGCAATGAAGCTCATCACCCACCCCATCACCGGGCTGAAAGCAAAGCAAGCCGTCAATATCTCATCCTTCGAGAAGAACCCAGAGAATGGCGGGATGCCCGATATGGCCAAACAAGCTATCAAGAAAGTAATATGAGTGACTGGCATATATTTGCGCAAACCTCCCATCGCCGACATCTCATTGGAATGCACGGCATGGATAATGCAACCCGCACCCAAGAAAAGCAATGCCTTGAACATGGCATGCGTAAACAAGTGGAACATCCCTGCCATATATCCCAAACCGCCATCGTGCGGGTCAGCAGAAGTGCAAACGCCTAAGCCCACCATCATGAATCCTATTTGGGAAATCGTGGAGAAAGCCAATACACGCTTAATGTCGCTCTGCACACATGCCACCGAAGCAGCATAGAAAGCGGTGAACGCTCCAACGTAAGCCACCCAATGAAGAACTTCCGGCGCATAACCAATGAACAACGGGAACATCCGTGCCACCAAATAAACGCCGGCAACAACCATCGTAGCCGCATGAATCAATGCACTGACAGGCGTAGGGCCTTCCATGGCATCAGGCAGCCAAATGTGCAACGGGAACATCGCACTCTTGCCTGCACCGCCAATGAACATCAGCCCAAGAGCCAAAGGTATCATCGCACCGGCGGAAGCCAACATCTGCAACTGAGGCGTGAATGTGAAAGTCCCGGCATAATAGCCATAAAACAATATGCCAACCAAGAAGCCCAAATCTGCAAACCGCGTGACAATAAAAGCTTTTTTGCTGGCCGCAATAGCTTCTTTCTTCGTATAATAGAAACCTATCAGCAAATAAGAACTGACACCTACCAACTCCCAGAACAAATACATCTGGAAAATATTAGTCGCCACAACCAAGCCTAACATGGACATAGTGAACAAGCTCAAGAATGCATAATACCGTTGAAAGCCCCTTTCTCCTTTCATGTAGCCGAAAGAATAAATATGCACCATCAACGATACCGTCGAAATGACCACCAGCATCATCACTGAAATAGGGTCAAGCAAAATGCCCATGTCGATGTGAAGGCTTTCCGAAATAGGCAGCCACACTGCATTGTAAGGCATCAATGTGGGGAACGTCCCGTCAGCCCCTCTGCCTGCGGCAAAATAATCAAAAGCCGTATAATAACTGGCAACAGCGACAATGCCCAGCACTACAGTGCCGATAGTCCCGGCCAAACGGTTCGACATCTTCATGCCTGCCAATCCCAATACAAGGAACGACAAGAAAGGAAGAAGCAGTATCAATATCGTATATTCCATATTAATCATCCATTTATCATTCTACAATTAACACCGTCAACCATTCAATTCATTCATGTTCTTTACCTGGATATTACGTATGTTCCGGTAAATATTGATGATAATGGCAATGGCAACCGCCGTCTCAGCCGCGCTGACTCCGATGGCAAACAATGCAAAAAAGAAGCCTTCAAGCTGGCCGGGGAACAAGAAACGGTTAAACACAGCAAAATTTATATCTACTGAGTTAAGAATCAATTCCACGGAAATCAATATCGCCAACAAATTGCGGCGGGTAAAGAAACCATATATTCCCGCGAACATCATAATGGTGGAGACCACCAAATAATACTCCATCTGTATCATAGCTGCTATCTTTTACGCGCGATTAATATGCCTCCGATGATGCAGGCAAGTAACAACACGCTGATTACCTCGAAAGGCAATATATACCCATATTTCTCACCACTCATCATGGACATGCCGATGGCGCTCACCGGCAACTCACCATGTTCGAAATGCGAAGGCAGAAAAGTATTCTTCAACGTAAGGAACAAACAAATCACCAGCCCGGCAAGAGCGGTCAGCAACCCCGCAAACATCTTAGAGTTTTTCAGCTTCTCTGCACGGTCACCTTGGCTTGATGTCAGCAAAATGGAGAATACATACAATACCGTGATGCCTCCTGCGTATATCAACAACTGCACTGCCCCCAAGAACGAATAGTTCAACTGAAAATAAATGCCGGCAGTCCCGAACAGGACGAACAACAGATAAGTCGCCGCCCGCAAGATCCTTTTCGTAGTGACAGCCAATATGGAACTTGCCACGATAAATACGGCAAGGATCAAAAAGACAATCAATTCTAAAGTTATTCCCATATCCTATTCTTTCGTTATATTAAGTATTTCCTGCAACTTCTCCCTTTCAAACACAGCATGCTCAAACTCCGTGGAAAAACGGATTGCGTCATGCGGGCAAGCATTGACGCACAATTGGCAAAACATGCATGAACCCAAATCATAATGATAACGCACCAAACGGCGTTTCTTCTTTCCCGTCTCAGGGTCCTCCACCATCTCCGATTCAATGCGTATTGTGCCGTTCGGGCATGCCATCTGGCACAATCCGCAGGCAATGCACTTGTTGTTCCCTTCTTCGTCATGAGGCATGACCAACGTGCCACGGAAACGGTCGAACATTTTCAGTACCGCCCTGTTTTCGGGATATTCCTCTGTGACCTTCTTCGTGAAAAATTCCTTGAACGTCACCCGCATGCCTGTCAACAAAGTCTTTATGCCATGAAACAGGCCGGAAAAATAACCATATTCTTTTGCTTCGCTCATATTCCTTAATCTCCTCTATCATTAAAAATGCCATCCAAATACTACACACATCACCATCAACAACAGATTGACAAGTCCTATGGGAACCAAATATTTCCATTCCAATGTCAATATCTGGTCAATGCGCAAACGAGGGAATGTCCATTTAATCCACATCAGCAGCCACACGACAAACAAGGCTTTCGCAAAGAACCACACAAAACCCGGAATATAATCCATCACTTGGTTGAACCCATCCAAACCGGGGATATGGAGTGGCATCCAGCCTCCCAAGAATATCGTGGCTGCAATGGCCGACACAATGAACAGGTTCACAAATTCGGCCACATAGAACAAGCCGAAGTGCATGCCTGAATATTCGGTATGGTATCCGGCGGTCAGTTCAGACTCGGCTTCCGGCAAATCAAACGGGCCACGGTTCACTTCGGCATTCCCCGCTATCAAATATATAATGAAAGCAATCACCGCCGGGACATGCCCTTTGAAAATAAACCAACCATCAGCCTGGCGTTCCACGATTTCGCTGAACTGCATCGTGTCTGTCAGAACCACAATGGTAAGGATAGACAAGCCTACCGACAGTTCATAACTAATCATTTGGGCGCCACTCCGCATCGCACCTATCAACGAATACTTGTTGTTGGAACTCCATCCTGCCAGC
The DNA here is from genome assembly GCA_944320785.1 of uncultured Bacteroidaceae bacterium. Taxonomy (GTDB): domain Bacteria; phylum Bacteroidota; class Bacteroidia; order Bacteroidales; family Bacteroidaceae; genus CASFPE01. The sequence continues at coordinate 8,648 of CALUIR010000022.1, read as the reverse complement.
AACACCCCGACGATGCCAATGGAGGAGGCTGCCATCAAAAAGAATACGCCGACATTGAAATCCAATATTTCCATCCCTTTGTTAACTGGGATGCAGGCAAAAGCCAGAATGGATGACAAAACGACAATATAAGGCGCCAGATTGTAAAGGAACTTGTCGGCATGACGGATTGTGATGATTTCCTTAATCAACATCTTGAAGACATCAGCAAAGAGCTGCAACGTCCCCCAAGGCCCTACACGAACTGGGCCAAGGCGACATTGGAATGCCGCACACACTTTCCTTTCCATGAAAATCATGATGATGGCAATGACGGCATAGGCTAGCATCAGGCAAACGCCAATCACCACACATTCTATGAACACGGCCAACCCTGCCGGCATCACCGAGGTCAGCAGTTCGTGTATCCAACTTGTTACTATGCTAAAATCAAACATATTTTCGTATCTTTTTAGTGTCAACGGTCAATATCCGGAATAATATAATCCAATGTCCCGCCAATCGCAATCAGGTCGGCGATTTTGCCTCCCCGGCAAATCGTGTCCATGCACGAAACGAGAGGAAGCCCGGTGGAACGGAACTTCAAGCGGTAAGGGGTCTTGTCGCCATGGCTTTCGATGAACACGCCGAATTCGCCACGGCTGGCTTCCACGGCCGCGTAATAAGTCCCTTCCGGGATACGGATGACGGGTTTCATCTTCAACTGGTAATCACCTGCCGGGATGTTGTCTATCAACTGTTCCACGATGTTCAGGCTCTCCATGATTTCGTCCATGCGCACCATGTAACGGGCGAAGCTGTCGCCTTCGGTGTAAAGAATCTCCTTGAAGTCCACCTTGTCGTACACTCCATACGGGATACGCTTCCTCACGTCGCAAGCCCAACCTGACGCACGCCCCGTGCCGCCGGTCGCTCCGAATGAGATGGCATCCTCACGGCTCAGCACGCCCACGCCTTTCAAACGGTGCTGGGCGATGACGTTCCCGGTGAACACGTCATGGTATTCCTGGATGTTGCGCCGCATGTAAGGGATGAATTCCTTCACCCGATGCACGAAATTGGGATGGATGTCGGCCTGCACGCCGCCTATGGTGTTATAGTTCAGTATCAGGCGGCCTCCGCATGTTTCCTCAAAAATATCGAGTATCTTCTCGCGGTCGCGGAACCCGTAAAGGAAAGCCGAGGTGGCACCCAAGTCCTGGCAAAGGCAGGAAAAGAACAAGATGTGCGAATCGATACGCTGCAACTCGTCCATGATGGTGCGGATGTATTTCACACGGTCGCTGACTTCCACGCCCAAGCCCTTTTCGATGCACATGCACAGGGCATGGCGGCTTTGCATGGCCGACAGGTAATCCAGACGGTCGGTCAATGCCAAAGTCTGCGGATAGGTGAGGCTCTCGCACATTTTCTCGATGCCGCGATGGATGTACCCGCAATGCACATCCAATTTTTTGATGAACTCTCCCTCTATCGACACCCTGAAACGCAGGACACCGTGCGTGGCCGGGTGCTGCGGGCCGATGTTGATGACATACTCGTCGTTGTCGAACAAGACTTTCCGATGTTCGATGATGCTGCCGTCCGGCTGGAGGTCGAAGCTCTCCACATCGTCTTTGGCCACCTCGTTGCTCATCCGCAAGGGGTTGATTTCCTCGCTGTCGTCATAATCCTTGCGCAGGGGGTAGCCGACCCAGTCGTCGCGCAAATAGAGGCGGCGCATATCGGGATGGTTAACGAAACAGATGCCAAAATAGTCATATACCTCCCGTTCATTGAATTCAGCGGCTTTCCATACATCGCACACAGAGGGAAGGCTGGGCGCTTCCCTGTCTTTCGTCAGTGTCCTTACCACCAGCCGGTGGCCATGCTCCGTAGATTCCAAATGGTAAACCACGCCCAAGCCTTCTTCGCCCCAGTCCATTCCCGTGAGGCTGCGCAGGAAATCGAATTTCAGTGCCTGGTCATGGTGGAGCGCTACGGCAAAATCATGAAACTTCCCTGCCGGAATGGTCCACATCCCGTCGCCTTTCTCATCGTAAACGGCTTCCGGCACCAAAGATAATATTTTCGCTTTCAAATCCATGTCCTTGCGATTAGTCTTTTTCTTGTTCCACATTCAGTTCGTCCCTCTCTGCGTTCAGGTCGCGTTCCATCAGCCGGGCATATTCCTTCTTGCTGACCTGGTGGTTAATGCCGCCGAGGAACTTCTCCACCTTGACCTTGCGCTGCAACTGCATCATCCCGTAAAGCATGGCCTCTGGGCGGGGCGGGCATCCCGGCACGTACACATCCACCGGCAACACCTTGTCCACGCCTTTCACCACATGGTACGACTTCTTGAACGGGCCGCCGGAAACGGCACATCCGCCCACGGCTATCACGTATTTCGGGTCGGCCATTTGGTCGTAGAGACGCTTCAGCACAGGCGCCATCTTGTTGGTAATCGTCCCGCTCACCAAGATGACATCGGCCTGGCGGGGGCTGTTTCGGGTGATTTCAAAGCCAAAACGCGCCACATCGTAACGCGCCGCACACATGGCCATGAACTCGATGCCGCAGCAACTAGTGGCAAACGTGAAGGGCCACAGCGAATTGCTCCGGCCCCAGTTTATCAGTTCGTCGAGGCAGCCCACAACCACGTTCGTCCCATTGGCGTTCAGTTCCTTGAGCATTGCCTCCAAATATTCGTTGTCCTTAAAGTCATTGTAGCGCATCGACTTTATCTTCGGCTCTTTTATTTCCATTCCAACGCTCCTTTCTTCCAAGCATAGGCCAAGCCCAATGCCAAGACCACTAAAAAGAATATCACACTGACTAACCCGTAAATCCCCAAATCCTGCACGACAACGGCCCACGGGAACAGGAAAATGGTCTCCACGTCGAACATCAGGAACAAGATGGCGAACAGGTAGTAGCCCACCTTGAACTGCATCCACGATTTCCCGCGTGTCGGGATTCCGCACTCATACGCCTCACCCTTCTGCGGGTTGTACGAGCGGGGGGAAATGGCGCGGGCGATGCCCATTGCAACGGCCACAAGGGCTATCGCAGTGAGTATCACGACAATCAATAATGTAAAATACATAGTTATTTGTTTAGATTAATAAGCAAACCTATCAAAAGGGAACAGGGCATGGACGCAGGCCGCCCTGTTTGCGGCGGCAAAGGTACGACTTAATTCCGTTTAAACAAGCATCCGGCCGGCATAAAAATACGGCTTGGCGGGGCAACTTCTTCCGCCCATGCGGGAAAAAAGTCCCAATTGCCCGCGTAGGAAATCCAAGTCACCCGCGTAGAAAGTTCATCTTTAAGTTAAGGATACACATCCTTAGGTTAGAGATGCACATCCTTAGGCTGAGGATATGCATCCTTAACCTAAGGATAAAGAAGTTGCACGGGTGAACCGGATTTGTTGCACGGGCAAGCGGAAAAATTATGCCGGGGAAAACGGGTTTCCCTCCCGATAATTTTGTATTTTCGCACGGCATAAGCTGAACCAAAAACAACATTGAAGACATGATAAAGATATTCACAGGCGCGGAAATCCGCAAATTGGACGCTTACACCATCGAGCATGAACCCATCGCCTCCATCGACCTCATGGAACGAGCCGCCCAAGCATTGGCCGCTGCCATCGAGAGCCGCTGGGGCAAGGAACGCCCCCTGAAAGTGTTCGCAGGGCCGGGCAACAACGGAGGCGACGCCTTGGCCGTGGCGCGCATCATGGCCGGGAAGGGCTACACCGTCAGCGCATACCTTTTCAACACCACCGGGAAACTCTCCGAAGAATGCCATGCCAACAAGGAACGCCTCATGGCAACCGAAGGCACGGAGTTCACGGAAGTGGCCACGCAATTCACTCCCCCGCCCCTCGACAGCCGCGACATCGTGGTGGACGGCCTCTTCGGCTCCGGGCTGAACAAGCCCTTGAGCGGGGGCTTCGCCGCCGTGGTGAAATACATCAACGCCTCGCCCGCCACGGTGGTGTCCATCGACGTGCCGTCCGGGCTGATGTGCGAAGACAACACCTATAATATAAGGAGCCACATCATCCGCGCCACGCTCACGCTGAGCATCCAGCTTCCTAAGCTGGCTTTCCTCTTTGCCGACAACGAAGACTACGTGGGCGAATGGCAGTTGGTGGACATCCGTCTCCACCCGCAAGGCATGGAAAGCCTCCCCACGGAATATGCCCTCACCGAGGAAAACGACATAAAACCGCTGCTCCGCAAGCGGAAAAAGTTCGCCCACAAAGGCACGTTCGGCCACGGGCTGCTGATAGCCGGCTCGTATGGCATGGCAGGCGCCGCCGTGCTGGCCGCCCAAGCATGCCTGCGAAGCGGAATCGGGCGGCTCACCGTGCATACGGCCTCCCGCAACAACGGGATACTGCAAACAGCCGTCCCCGAAGCCATGGTGGAACCCGACCTGTATGAAAGCTGCTTCGCCACGCCCACCGACACCGACCGCTACCAAGCCGTGGCCATCGGGCCGGGTTTGGGGCAAGACATCAGCACGGCCAACGCCCTAGCCGAGCAACTGAACCTCTGCACATCGCCCGTCCTGCTTGATGCCGACGCGCTCAACATCTTGGCTGAACACAAGGAGTGGATGCAAGCCATCCCCAAGCAATCCGTCCTCACCCCCCACCCGAAAGAACTGGACCGCCTCACGGGAGCCAGCCACAACGCCGCCGAACGTTTGCAGAAAGCACGCGACTTGGCCATCAGCCTGCAATGCCACATCGTGCTGAAAGGAGCCTTCACCGCCGTCATCACCCCCGAAGGGCATTGTGCGTTCAACCCCACCGGCAACCCCGGAATGGCCACAGGAGGCAGCGGCGACGTGCTGGCCGGCATCCTGCTCGCCCTGCTGGCGCAAGGCTACACGCCGGAACAAACTTGCCGCCTCGGCGCATACGTCCACGGCATGGCCGGCGACATCGCCGCCCGCAAAAAGGGCGAAACTGCCATGGCCGCCTCCGACATCATCCGATGCCTGCCGGAAGCATGGCAGGCGCTGCAATCTTAATTTAGCATAAAACAAGCAGACCGGCAAGAAATTTCCTTATTTTTGCCAATGTCATCTATAAATAAAGGAGCAACAACATGAGAACAATATGCCTACTCTGCGGGCTGGCCTTGTCCGCATCCTGCCTCGCCCAGACAGATATCACCCCCTACACGCCGGGGAAAAGCACGGAAGCCGTCACCTACTTCCTGCCGAAAACAGTCATCGAAATCGAAGTGCAGGCCGACAAAGTGACCTACACGCCGGGGGAATTCTGCAAATACGCCGACCGCTACCTAAGACTCGCCGGTGTCTCCACCGAAGAAAGCACGCAATGGGAAATCAGCCGCGTCACCGTGCGCCCCACCGGCATGCCCGACCCCTCCAAAGTGTTTTCCGTGAAACTGAAGGAAAAGACCGTGGCGCCCCTTGTCGGGCTGACCCCCGATGGCATCATCACCTCCGTCAACATGCCCAATGAAAAGAAAAAAGAAGAGAAACCCGCCGCAGAGCCCCAGCCCGTGCGCAAAAAAGACCCGCACGAACTCATGACGGAAGAAATGCTGATGGCCAGTTCCACCGCCAAGATGGCGGAACTCGCCGCCAAGGAAATCTACGACATCCGCGAAAGCAAGAACGCCATCCTGCGCGGGCAGGCCGACAACATGCCCAAGGACGGGGAGGCCATGAAGCTGATGCTCGCCAACTTGGAAGAACAGGAAAACACTTGGCTCGAACTGTTCACCGGCACCACCACCCGCGACAGCCGCACGTTCACCGTGCGGCTCATCCCCAACAAGAACCTGGAAAGGGAGGTGCTGTTCCGCTTCTCCCGCCATCTCGGCGTGCTTGACAACGACGACTTGGGAGGCGACCCTGTCTATGTGACGCTGACCAACCTGAACACCGTCCCGCAGGCCAGCGAGGAAGATGCGGGGAAAAAGAAACTGGAAGGCATTGTCTATAACGTGCCGGGAAAGGCCCAACTCACCATCTTCAACCGCAGCAAGACGTTCTTCGACCGTGCCATACTGGTCACCCAATTCGGCAACACGGAAATGCTGTCCAAGGATTTGTTCAACAAAAAAGCCGCCACGCGGGTATTGTTCGACCCCGTCAGCGGAAGCATCCTGAAAATACAACGGGAAGGGGAATAAAAAAGGATTCCCCTCCCCTGCCCTATTTCAACATCCGGAGAAGCCCCTTTGCATGCAAATAAGAAAAGAACAGGGCCACCCGGATTCCATACCCTTCCCTTTCTTCCTCAAAATGCTTGGATAGCAACGCGATGATTTCCCCCACGGTGCGCCGCCCGTCCACCAGGTCCAAGGCAGCCGTGCCATGCTCGTCGAAGTCCACATGGGCGTATGGCGGCTTGCCCCTCCACGTGAACAGCCGTTGCAGGAACTTGCTCTTGAAGCGGGGGAAGTCCATCACCGACAGCCCTCCCTCCTTCCTTAAGCAAACGCCCTCCGGCAGGCGCGGAACTACGTCCAGCAGATTAGCCTGTTCCTTCGCCATCGGTTCATTTCTTTATGTTGGCTTCTTCCAGGCCGTAGCCTTTCTTCTTGTCTTCGGCCTTCAGCAACAGGGCGAACACCAAGGCCAGCACGCCGAATGCCGTGAATATCACCATGGGCAACGTGTAGTCATACGTCTGCACGCCGTCCACCACCGGCCCCTTGCAATACGTGTCCAGCACCCATCCGATGAGGAGAGGCACGCCCATCAGCCCCCAGTTCTGCACCCAGAATATCAGGGCGTAAGCCGTTCCCAACTGGTTCTCCGGGATAATCTTCGGCACGGAAGGCCACATGGCCGAAGGCACCAATGAGAAAGCAATGCCCAGGCATATCATGATGAGCGTGGCAAACCACCACACGTTGAGCAGCGGCAGGGCGAACAGGAAGTGGACGCCTATCAGCATCACCGCACCGATGATCATCAGCGTGGCGCCCTTCCCGATGCGGTCATACACGTTGCCGAACAGGGGCGTGAGGAACAAGGTCCCCAGCGGCAGCAGCGAAGGGATGGTGCCGGCCAGCGACGGATCCACTTCATATTTCTGCACCATCAGGTCGGTAGCATACTTCAGGAACGGGAACACGGCGGAATAGAACAGCACGCAGAGCAGGGCAATCAGCCAGAATCCCTTGTTGCGCATAATGGAAAACACGTCTTTCACGCGGAAAGGTTCTTCATTCACGTCGGCTTCGCCCAGTTGCGCATCGAACTTCTTGTCGATGAAGCTGTAAATAAAAAAGGCAATCGTGCCGATGCACAGCATGACGAGGCACAACAGGATGGGCGCCGAGATGTTGGGATGCAGCATGCCGCCGTCGTCCGTCCAGCCGAAAGCATTGGCAAAAGGCACGGTCACTGCCATGGCCAGCATCGTGCCGAGGCGGGCAGTGGCCATCTCCAATCCCATGGCCAACGCCATCTCTTTCCCTTTGAACCACTTCACCACAATCTTCGACACCGTGATGCCTGCCGTCTCCACGCCCACGCCGAAGATGGCATACCCCAAAGCGGCCAAGAACACTTGGGCTTTCATCCCCATGACCATGCCGCTTTCTGCCGACAAGTAGGTGATGGCGTAGTATTTCAGGCCGCAACCAATCACCATCAGCAGGCAGGCGCCACGCCCGGTGAAGCGCACACCCATCTTGTCCAAAATGATGCCGCCGAATATCAGCATCAGCAAAAACACGTTGAACCACCCGTAAGCACTCGTGAAAATGCCGTAGTCCAAGCTGTTCCACATCAATTCTTTCTCCAGCATGGGCTTCAGCGGCGACATCACGTCCGTCAGGAAATAGCCGCACAACATCGTGAAAGCCACCAGCGCAAGCACGCTCCAACGGGCTACCGGCGAGTCGTTCATCATTTTCTGCAATTTCTCTTTCATGTTACTTTCCTTTTAATGTTTCGTTTTTTGGGAGGCAAACTTACGGAATTTTTATGAAACGCCGCATAGAATCGGCAGAAATACGAAACCAAGATGGAGCATCCACCCGCAAAAAGCCCCATCACCCTCCCCAACAAACGCCCATGCTTATGCCAATAAAATCCGGAATTTTTCAGGAAAAATGCGCCCATTTCACCTATAAAATTTGCGATTTTATGGGGCAAAATCCGAATGCTTCCCGTAGATCCGCAAGGTTTTGCGGCTCAATGCATGCCGGATACTTCTACGAACTTTCTGAAAAAGTTCAGCAACAATCACCCGATTGTTCAGCAACCTTTCGCGAAAACCTTTGGAGACATTCCTGCAACACTTTTTTTGTTTACGGCACTCCATTTTGTGAAAAACATTTGCATTTTTCTTGTTTTTATAAAATCAAACGTTTACGTTTGCAAGCAAAACTTATTATTATGAAAACACGCCATTCCCGCCGATTCATACTTTTCGTCATTGGGTCGTTCTTCGCCACAACCGCTTTTTCTCAGGATGCGAACCAGAACTACATCCGCACGGAGACATGGCTGGACGATGACGGCCAGCACAAGATTGTCGCCGTGGAGTACCACGACGGGCTGGGCCGCCCCGCGCTTTCCGCCAGCAACGAGGGCAACCCGTCGGGCAACTTCAACTGCACGTTCACGGAATACGACGCAATGGGGCGCGTGTC
>CALUIR010000021.1 GCA_944320785.1 uncultured Bacteroidaceae bacterium | reverse complement strand
CTACCGGGCTTTCCGTCAGATGCTGTTCACAACGTTCACAGTCACAAAACAAGGAAATGGCACGCAGTCTGCTTCTCCTGAAATTACAGCAAGCAAAAGATTCTGCCGCAGCATCGTTTCGCTCGTCCAAATGGGGCAGACATACTGCACTTTTGCGTGGAAATCCCGTGAAAACATTCTCGGGACCGTTATAACCTGTAGTTTTGAAAGACAAGATATAGGACGGTAATATTTCCAAAACATCTCAAATACAAAAATGACCGCAAGTCTGAATAGGTTGCCCGACTTCGGAGGAGCAACCAAGCGATAAGGCTATCGGGAGTAACTGAGAAGCCTTTGAGTAACTCGAAGAACACCTTGCTGATTTCTCGTGAAATCAATAATCCGTCAGTAAACGGATTGGAAAAAGTGCTGTTATTCCTACTCTCAAAGCATCGTTTCTCGATGTCCCTATGCAGCCTAAAAGAAGAATGGGAATGAGGTCTGTACGCAAGCCTGCACTCTAACTTTATTGAGATTACAGGAAATAAAGCAGAATTTTCATCCTTCTGAGAAACAGACAATAGCATCAATCCGATGTCAATATGTGCCAAATCCAACCAAAAGTTCACATTAAACCAATCAGAATATTATTTGTTCACAAGCGCAACGAACCAATGGCTTGCAAAGACGATGATAGGCAGAAGCGTACATTTAGAGAACACATTATTATACAGGTTTAAAACTGCATAAAACCAATGATATGCTGACTTACTGGTGTGCTGGTTTACGACAAGGAAACTTTAAATAAGAAGAATATCAGCATGATGTGCGGATTTAGAGGGGTAGAGTTTGAATGATGTAAATCGGTGGCACAATATGTTTGCCTTTCAGTGTGGCGATATCAAGGGATAATTGAAATAAGAAACTGTTTTGAATTAATCCAATGATAATGTTATAAGCCACCTTCAGTTGTTAAAATCAGCAGGCCAATCGGAAAAATGTTATATCTTTAAAGGTGCCAAACAATAAATTTGTGATACAATATCCAACTGACCTGACTGAAAAACAATGGCAAGTTATAAAAAGGATTTTAGAACCGCAAGAAAGGAAACGGAAACATCCGCTCAAAAGATAATGAATGCCATTCTTTATATCAACAAGAGCGGCTGCCAGTGGCGTATGCTTCCTTCAGATTTCGTTCTTTGGCAAACCGTCTATTGCTACTTCCGTAAATGGAAACTTGAAGGCGTGTTTGAAGAAGTGATGGATGCCTTACATTTCCTTATTTGCAAACAAATGGGACGCGCGGAAAGCCCAGCCTTGGAATCATGGACTCTAGAGGTGTAAAGACTTCTCATCATGTTGATTCTGAACGTGGAATAGACGGAAATTTGTAAGTTCCCACGTTTGGTAAAAATTCTGGCGGATGGAAGCTACAGGGGAAAATTAGTTGATTGGGTCAAGACGAAATTCGGACGAATGTCCATCCAAATTTCAGGTGCTGTCTAAACGTTGGATTGTGGAATACTCGTTTTTATTGTTGGAAAATTTCAGCAGACTGACCATCGATTATGAATTCCTTGCTGAAACGTGAAAGATAAGGTTTCATCGGCTGTTTCCTTTTATTGTCATGACTTCTAGGCCGCTATACCTGCGATGAGGTGTAGCGGTTTCTTTTTCATCCTTTATTAAACTCTTGTCTTAGCCAAAGTCCCAAGACAGGATCAGCAATATAAACTTGCCTTTTCCCCGTTTCTATAACTCTTTCTTCAGCAGGGAGCGTTTGATGATGCTGACGTTGGCCGAAGTCCCTAGTTGGTATTTCCGTAAGATCTCCTGTGTGGTGAATTCTGTGTGGACTCCTTCCGTAATGGCACGCAGGAAATTCATCTGATAGGTCGTGAGGTCTTCTGTCTGCTTTTCGAACAAAGGGGTGTTTTGAGCCAACAAGTCTGTAACGGCTTCTTGAAACCCTTCTTCGGTAGCTTCTTTATCCGTATGTATCCACAAGAGCCAAGAGAGTTGTTGAACGTAAGAAGAATGGTTGTCCACGGTCATGCAGATTTTTTGGCAAGTTCTTTGGTGATTTTTTCCCGGTCGCTTCAAACCGTCTGCAGATGTATGCTATCCAATTGGGGGTACTTATTTTATCCAAATAGATGGCATCACCGAATTTGTAAAAGGGAAGGCTTTTCTTTCCAAATAACTCGTTCATTAGGTGCTTCTTGCTTCCGAATAGGCAATAGGATACGGATTCCTGTAATTGCCAGACACTCCGAAGCTGCTTTTGAAAATTATTGGAGTCCTTGAACTCGCCAATTTGTTGGAATTCATCAATGCAAACCACGATACGGCAACTTTTCTTCCTTGCTATTTTTTCCGGGAGTTGAAGGATTTCTGTCATATCTTCACTTTTGGGGTTCAATTCCAAGGAGATGGAGAACTCAGGAGTCGGGTCGGTGCCTAATGAAATCTTGGGGCTGATCCGTGAAAGGAATAGTTTCGCATTCTCCACCCATTCCTCCCATCTGGAAGAAGTTTGCTTAAGCACGGCAGAAGCAAATGCGTTATAAAAATCTCGATCGCTACGGCAGGCAAATATGTCCAAATAGACAATCTTCAACTCATTTGAATCAACCAATCTGCATACTTTCTGTACCAAGGATGTTTTCCCCAACGCCGGGGAGAGATGAGTACCGTGTTGATGCCGTAACGAAAGTTGGATAACAAGCGTTCCGTTTCTTTTTCCCTATCCGTAAAGTTTTCGCCTGATGTGGCATTCCAAATAAAAAAGGTTTGTTCTCCATAACTCTGATTTTGTTTTGCGGACAAATATAGAAACAAGATAATTACTAATAATGTTGTTACAAATAAAATTGTTACAATGAAACACCTTTCGCTGATAAAGTACTTCAGAAATTAGGTTGAAAGAAACCTTAAAAAAGACACTCCTCTCCCCTTAATCCTCATAGGTGATAGCCCTTTTCCCGACGAAGAAGATACTAAAAACTAAAAAAAGTCACAGGCGCATCTTGCTCATGTCATCCTAAAAAAGGAAACCGTTAACTAAATGATAGTCAACGGTTATTTAGTGGAGCATACCGGACTCGAACCGGTCACCTCGACACTGCCAGTGTCGCGCTCTAGCCAGATGAGCTAATGCCCCTTTTCCCCTTAAAACGATTTGCGGAGCAAATATAGGTATTATTCCGTAATAAGGAGTATCTTTGCTGAAAAAAATCAATATGCTGTTGTATAACACAACTTTTCACGTGGAAGACGAGGTGGAGAAGAATTTCCTGATATGGTTGAACGAGGTGTATATCAAGGAAGTGGAGGAAAATGGGACGTTGCATCGTCCGCGCTTGTGCAAAATCTTGAGCCATCACGAAGAGGGCGTATGCTACTCGTTGCAATGGGAAGTGGAAACTTCGGCGGCCTTGCATCGCTGGCATTTGGAGCAAGGTGCGCGGCTGAACCAGCAATTGTTACTCATATTCAAAGACAAGGTGGTGGGCATTCCTACGCTGATGGAGGTGGTTCGATGAGGCTCGTCCGCGAGAAAATTATATTGGGCATCGACCCCGGTACCACGTTCATGGGGTATGGTGTGCTGAAGATTGCCGACAACAAACCGTCGCTGATGGCGATGGGCATCATCGATTTGCGGAAATATGGCGACCATTACCTGAAGCTGCGCCGCATATTTGAGCGGGTGAGCGGCATCATTGAGTCGTATCTGCCTGACGAGATGGCCATTGAAGCGCCTTTTTACGGGAAAAACGTTCAGTCCATGCTGAAATTGGGACGGGCTCAGGGCGTGGCCATGGCGGCTGCTTTGCGGCGCGACATCCCTATCACAGAGTATGCGCCCCTTAAAATCAAGATGTCCATCACCGGGAACGGGCAGGCATCGAAGGAACAGGTGTCGGACATGCTGCAACGGCTGCTGCACATCCCGAAGGAGGAATTGCTTCCCCAACTGGATGCCACCGACGGTTTGGCGGCGGCTTATTGCCACTTCTTGCAGATGGGGCGGCCGCATTTGGAGAATGCTTACCATGACTGGAAGGATTTCATCGCCAAGAACCCCGGCAAGGTGAAAGGGGGATGACATGGAAATGGGCGGAGAAGTTGGATGAAAATGCGGGACGGGGCAGTATTTTCCCCATTTCGTGCGCGGGTTGCCGATGAAATTATTATCTTTGCATAATTGGAGAAAAATGACGCATGCCTATGTGGAACACGGATGACAGCAGGCAAGATGCGCCGGCGACAGCCCGGATGCTGCAGTTGCCCAAGATTATCGACGAGCGGGGGAATCTCTCTTTCATAGAAGAGTTCCTGCATATCCCTTTTAAAATAGCACGCGCTTATTGGATTTATGATGTGCCGGGAGGCGAAGTGCGGGGCAGCCATGCCTTCCGCAGGCAGGAAGAGTTCATCGTGGCGATATCGGGAAGCTTTGATGTGGTGCTGGACAATGGCGGCTCGCAGATGCGGTATCCTCTCAACCGTTCGTACATGGGGGTTTATGTGCCGCCGATGACGTGGCGCACGTTGGAGAATTTTTCTACGAACTCGCTTTGCTTGGTCTTGTCGTCCCTGCCTTATGACCCGGAAGATTACATTTGGGATTACGAGGCGTTCCGCCAGATGCCTCGCTTGTGCGGGAGCGCGCCTTTGCGGCAGGAGGAGGAAACTCCCGTTGCGCCGCTGCTTTCCTCTACCGTGTATGATTGCAACATATTTGAACTGCCGAAGGTGCATAACCGTTCAGGAAACCTGACGGCACTGAACAACGGGGTGGAAGTGCCGTTTGATGTGAAGCGCGTGTATTACACGTATGACATCCCGTCGGGTGTGATGCGGGGTGGGCATGCCCATCGCAGGCTACAGCAATACCTTGTGGCGGCGGGAGGAAGCTTTGATGTGCTGTTGGACGATGGGAACACGAAGAAGCTCGTGCATGTTGATCGTCCGAATTATGCCTTGCATATCGTGCCGGGCATCTGGCGGGAATTGTTGAACTTTTCTTCATGCGCCGTATGCTTGGTGCTGGCATCGGAAAGGTACGATGAGGCGGACTATATCCGTAATTATGATGCTTTTATCACTTATAAGCAGGGGCATCAGGCGACCTGTATATGATACCTATAAATTGAATGTCCCATGATTAAGTTCTTGGATCTGGAGAAGGTGACGGCATCGTTTGAGCCGGGTCTTTCCCGCGAAGTGGAGCGTGTGGTTCGCTCTGGCTGGTATTTGTTGGGAAATGAAGTGCATGCTTTTGAGGCTGACTTTGCCCGTTACTGCGGGGTTGGCGAATGTGTGGGTGTGGCCAATGGGTTGGATGCTTTGACGCTTATCCTGCGGGGCTACATGGAGATGGGTTGGATGCAGGAGGGGGACGAGGTGATTGTGCCGGCCAACACCTATATTGCCACGATATTGTCTATTACCCGCAACCGCTTAGTGCCGGTGCTTTGCGAGCCGGAGGAAGGCACGTGCCTGATTGACCCTGCCCGCATTGAGCCGTTGGTGACGGCCCGCACGAAGGCCATCATGGTCGTGCATCTGTACGGGCAGGTGGTGGATATGGAGCCGGTCAGCCAGGTGGCGGCAAAGTATCACCTGAAGGTTATTGAAGATGCTGCCCAAGCCCACGGCGCATGTTATCAGGGGAGGCGCGCTGGCAACTTGGGGGATGCTGCTGCTTTCAGCTTTTATCCGGGGAAGAACTTGGGTGCGCTGGGCGACGGGGGTGCCGTCACCACCCATGACGCGGAATTGGCAAAGGTGGTGCGTGCCTTGGCCAATTATGGTTCATCGGCAAAGTATGTGTTCCCTTATAAGGGAATCAACAGCCGCTTGGACGAGGTGCAGGCGGCCGTGCTGCGGCATAAGCTCGCCCGCCTGGATGCGGACAACGAACGCCGCCGCCATGTTGCGGAGCGTTATATGGAGGGCATCTGCCATCCACTGGTGGCGTTGCCGGAGTGGCGGGAGCGCGAAGGCCATGTGTTCCACATCTTTGCCGTCAGGTGCGCACGGCGTGATGCCCTTCAGGCGCACTTGGCGGGACTGGGCGTGCAGACCTTGATACACTACCCCGTGCCGCCCCACAAGCAGGAGGCTTACCGGGAATGGAACAGCCGTTCCTACCCTGTTACTGAGCGCATCCACCGGGAGGAGCTGAGCCTGCCCATCAGCCCTGTGATGACAGAAGAAGAAGTTGATATTGTGGTAAATGCCGTCAATTGCTTTGCCCCGGAAGATGAGTGACGCGCCCTTGGTCTCCGTGATTGTCACGACGTACAACCAGGAGGACACGCTCCCGCAGGCGTTGGATTCCGTCTTGGCGCAGGAGTGTGCCTTCCCGTTCGAGGTGGTGGTGGGCGAGGACTGTTCCACGGACCGCACGAGGGAGGTGTGCCTGGCCTACCGGGAGAGGTATCCGGACCGGGTGCGCCTTCTGCTGAACGAGCGGAACAAGGGGGTGGTGGACAATTACTTTGATTGCCTGCTGGCCTGCCGTGGCAGGTATGTGGCCGACTGTGCGGGTGACGATTACTGGGCGGACCCGGCGAAGTTGCGCAAGGAGGTTGCTGTCCTGGAGGCGGACGCCACGGTGTCGGTGGTGCATACGAATTGGATGGAGTGGGATGTGTCGCGCGGCGTGATGGTGCATGACGGGCGGGGAAGCCACGGGGGGGGCAAAAAGCGCCGCACCAAGGGAGCCGACCTCTTGCTGCCTATCGTCACGCAGACTTCCTTGCAGATTATCCACCTTAATACGGCGTGTTACAGGAAAGAGGCCGTCATGCGCCGTTATGCGGCAGACACGCACCTGTTCCGCAGCAAGCTGTGGCATTGCGAGGACATACCGGTGGCGTTTGCCCTCTGCCTGGAGGGCGACGTGGTGTTCCTCGACGAGGAAACGTTGGTGTACCGCGTGGGGCAGGATTCGCTCAGCACGGCGGCTGACTCCCGCAAGCGTTTCCGTTTCGTGATGGGCGTGACGGAGCTTTCCCATTACCTCTCCTCGCGCTATGGCGTGCGGGGCCGCGAGGTGGACGCTTATTTCCATGTCCGCTACCATGAGTTGCTGATGTATGTGTTCCGCGACCGGGACGCCGTCCTGGCGCGGGAGGTGGCGCGGCTGTCTGCCCGCTTGGGCGTTCCTTTCTCTTTCCGGGAGCGATGCCTGTATGCCGCCATCCTCCATGATGCCCTTTACCGCCCGGCCAAGTTGCTGCGCGACGGGGTGGTGCGGCTCAAGCGGCGGCTGCGCCGCTGAACCTTTCCGGGGCGGGCAGCGTTCCCTTTTCCTTTCCTTAATCTGCGGATGCGCGCCGGGGGCGGCGCAGCCTGTGCAGGCGGTGCATCAGGAGGCTGTGCGCGCGGATGCCGGCCAGGGCCAGCGCCAGGTTCTTTGCCTTTTGCGCCAAGGGGAGGCAGAGTTGCCACAGCGTTTTCAGGGAGAGGCGCACGCCGGGGGCTTCTTGCAGGGCTTGGCGGCGTTCGCGGCGGGTGGAGGCCAGGTCGAGCAGGTCGGTGAGGGCATTGGCGGCGAAGATGGCGAACCGGGCCTGGGCCTCCGGGCTGGCGGCGTGGCGCAGGCTCTCCTGCCGGATGAGCCGGAGGGTGTGGAGGAAGTCGCGCTGCCGGCCGTAGGTGTTGGCCACGGTGAGCGAGCCGGCGCGGCTGTGGTAGCAGTACATCCCCTCTGTGGAGAGCAGGAACCGCTTCGTGCGGGGGATGACGTGCAGCGCCAGCACGTGGAGGTCCTCGTACACATGCCCCTCAGGGAAGCGCACCCCGGCAAACAGTTCCCGCCGGAACAGCTTGTTCCACAGGTATCCGTAAAGGTAGCCTTCGTGGTCGAACCACCAGGCGAAGGCATCTCCGCCGCTGATGCGGGCAGGGGAGGAGGCGCGCCGCAGATGCTCGCGCGGGGAGCCGCAGAACATCCTGGCGGGGAACTCCAGGAAGTCGGCCTCCGGGTCGGCCTCCAGCAGGCGGAGGTTGGCTTCGTAGGTGCCGGGCGCCACCGTGTCGTCGGCGTCGGCGAAAGCGATGTACCGCCCCCGCGCTGCGTCGAGCCCGGCGTTGCGGGCCGAGCTGACCCCCCCGTTGGCCTTGTGGATGACGCGCACCCCGGCGTAGCGGCGGGACAGCTCGTCGCAAGCCTCCCCGGAGCCGTCCGTGGAGCCGTCGTCCACGAGCAGCGCCTCGCAGCCGTCCGGCAGTTGCCCGGCCACGCTCTCCACGCAGGGACGCAGGTAGTCCCCGGCGTTGAACACGGGGATGATGACGGTGAGCAAAGTTTCCATGCCGCAGTCTTGTTTGTTGCAGGCAAATATACGGCAATTCCGGGAGATGGCGTGCATGCCCGCCGTGTTTTCCTGCTTCCCTTGCCCGGCCTGCCCTTGCCGCCCTGCCGCCGGGGCGGTTTGGCCCACGCATGGATGGTGGTTTGGCCCACGCATGGATGGTGGTTTGGCCCACGCATGGATGATGGGTGGACCCACGCATGGATGGTGGTTTGACCCACGCATGGGTGGCAGGGTGACCCATGCATGGGTGGAGGGGTGACCCACGCATGGGTGGCGGGGTGACCCATGCATGGGTGGCGGGGGAGGGTACATGTTCCCTCCCGCACCCCTTCCACAAGGGCCTGTGGGGGCTGTTTTGCGGGAAATGGGCGGCGGGGCAAGCAGCCCCCTCTGCCTTCTTTCGGGGGGAAGAATGGAAGTCCTTCCCTTCAGGGGGAGGGAGGAGAGGGGCTGGATGGTGTTGCAACCTATTGCCGTGCGGATGCCAAAAGAGACGCAAGGCGTTGCGTCCCAGCATGTATTCTTGCTTTCATGGAGGCGCAGGATGTTGCGCCCCCGCTGGCTGCTGGCTGCCGACTGCCGGCTGCTGGCTGCTGCCGTCTCGCCTCCTACATGCTCATCCGCTGGCGGAGCGCGCGCAGGCAATAGGCCGACACGGCGGCCATCAGCAGGCCCATCAGGCCGTAGGCCAAGGGGGGAGAGGGGATGAAGCTGCACGCGAACGCTGCCGCCAAGGCCGCGCCCAGCGGGAAGGCCATGCGCAGGAACCGGCGGCTGTGGGCAAAGCGGTAGAGCCTGCGGGTGAGGGCGGCGTAGATGAGGCAGAAGGCGGCGTTCACCGCCGCGAAGGCGATGCCGATGCCGTTGATGCCCCACAGGCGGTAGGCCGCGCAGGCCAGGAGCAGCCACAGCACGTTGCCCGCCACCCCTTCCAGCCAGAAGAACGTGCGCTTGTCGCCCTTGGCGAACGAGATGTAGCCCATCGGGAAGGCCACCGCCTTGAAGAAGATGCCCACGCCCATGATGCGGATGACGGTGGTGAGCGGCAGGAACTCCTGCGTGAGCAGCAGGCGGATGAGCAGCGGGGCCGTGAGGACGAGCAGGACGGCCAGCGGCGCGACCACCAGGGCCACCACCTCGGACTGGCGGTTGACGAGCTTGCGCACCTGCGAGTCGCACGACTGGATGGCCGACAGGCGGGGCAGGAAGTCGAGGCTGAGGGCGGAAAACACCAGCCCCACGTACTGGTTGGCGATGGAGTTGGCGGCCTGCCACAGGCCCACGTCGGCCAGCGTGCCGTGCTGCTTGATGAAGATGTTGAGCAGGTACGTGGCCAGCGTCCCCAAGAGGTTCGCGGCGAGCATCACGATGCCCAGCGCCAGCATGCGGCGCATCAGGGGGCGCATCCCCTCCCGCAGGGGGCGGGCCGCGCCTGCGGGGAGGGCGCGGCGGGTGTGGAAGCGGTAGAACAGGAAGGTGGACAAGGCCAGCGCCACCATGGCCGGCACGATGCCCCCGTAGCCGAAGAAGTAGTAGAGCGGCACCCCGGCGGCCAGCCCCACCGTGGCCCCGAACATGGAGGCCCACGCCAGCCGCTTCACCTCGTGCAGCCCTTGCAGGATGGAAAGCTCGCCGTTGCCCAGCGTGGTGAACAGCACCACGGCGGCAAGGGCCATGAAGTGCCAGCGGTAATCCTCCGTGCCGAACGTCCACTGGCTGAGCAGCGGGGCGGCCAGCAGGGTGAAGGCGGCCCCGGCCAGCGCCGTGGCGTGCAGCAGGCGGCGGGTGGCGGCCACGGCCATGGCGAGGCGCCCGCCCTGCCCCTGCCCTTTGGCCTCGGACACCTCCTTGACGACGGACAGGTTCAGCCCGCAGGAGAAGAACTGCTGGATGGTGTTGCCCGCCGTGGTGAGGAGCGAGGCGATGCCCATGCCCTCTGCCCCCAGGAGGAGGGCCACGCATTTGCCTCTCGCCAGGTTGACGAACAGGTTGAACAACTGCACGCCGCCGAATGCGGCGGTGCCTTTCAGGATGGAGCGGTAGGGCGTGGGCTGGCGTTTCATGCGGCGCAGTGGAAAGGGTCAGAACAGCAGCAGGCCGAACTCGATGACGGGCTTGCCTTCGTATTCCCCGCCCCGCCCGTAACGGCGGGTGGTGGCGTAGCCCCCGGACACGAACAGCCCCAACCGGCGGGCTGCCTGGTACTCCACGTTGACGCGCGCCTGGAGGGAGTACATCCGTTCGGGCAAGCCGGGGACGGCATCGCCTGGCACCTCGATGTGGCTGTATCCCAAGTCACCGCTCAAGCGCAAGCCACGCGCCGGGCTGAAGTGCAGGCCGGCGCGGTAGGATGCTGACAGCGAGAAGGGGTCGGCCATCTTCAGCCACGGCGCGCCGATGCCCAGGATGGTGTAGCTCCAGCGGTTCAGGAAGCGGGCGGCCACGTTGAACTTGGCGGCGTTGCCGCCGTACACCATCATCTGCACCCTTGTGCGGGGCGTGATGTTCACGATGCCGAGCTTCACGCCCGTGGTGTCGCGGCTGTAGTTGACGATGCCCGCCTGCACGCCCCTCACGGTGTCGCCCGCGATGTTGGCCACACCTATCTGGAGCCCTTTCATGCGGCGGGCGTAGTTGGCGGCTCCTACCTGCACGCCGTTCATGTCCTCGGCCACGATGTTGGCCGCTCCGGCGGCTTGCAGCCCGTCCAGGCGCACCGACACGTTGCCCAGGGCTGCGGCCTGCGCTCCGGCGGCCTCGCGCCCCGCGATGTTCAGCAGGGCGGTGGCCTGCAAGCCGCGCACGTCCTTGCCGCTGACGTTCAGCAGGCCGGACAAGGCCGCCCCGGCGGTGTTCTCCCCCGCGATGTTGGCCAAGCCCCCGATGGCCATGCCGTTGGATGCCTTGCCCGTGATGTTCAGCAGGCCGCCGATGGCCAGCCCGTTGGCTGAATCTTCCGCGAGGTTGATGCCCCCGGCGGCCAGCAGGCCGCAGCCATTGCCGCCGATGATGTTGGCCAATCCTGCTGCCGGGAGTCCCCATGCGTCAGTGCCATTGATGTTGGCGATGCCCGACAGCTGCAAGCCGCGCATCCTCGTCCCGTTGATGTTGGCGAAGCCTGAGAACTGCAGGCCGTCGCTCCTCGTCCTTGCGGTGCTGGAAAGGAGGTTGATGCCTGCGCCTTGCAGGCGGTAAACCTTGGCCATCAGCCCGATGCTGAACCAAGCTTTCTTTTCCTGCTTGTAAACAGGCCGCCCGATGTTCAGCGACAGGTTGGGGGCTTTCCGGGCTTTCTTTTCCTGCGTTTGGGCGGACAGGGTGCTTATGGGCAGGCATAGCAGGGCGATGATTGCGAAACAAACGGTTCTTCTCATTATTATATATATGTAGGTTGCCAATCCGGCGCAATATTAGTCATTTTTATCAGTCCGGCAAAATAAAATCCACGGCAACGGGCAGGTGGTCGCTGTATCCCCCGGTGTATTGCAGGCCGTGGTAGGTGCGGAAGGGCTTCTTGCCTCCATACGCAGGGTCTTCTTCCAGCAGGAACGGGAAATCGCAGATACGGGCGTTGGCATCCGAGGTATGCAGCCCTTGGGTGTGCTGCAGCAGGAAGCCCGACACCAGTATCTGGTCGAAGATGTCCCATTCGCCTTTGTATCGGTAGGTTCCCTGCCCTTCCCCTTTGCCGGCTATCAGGTTGTACAGGGCGTGGCTCTGGATGCTTTTGCCGGGGGGAGCGGCATCCAATGCTTTTGCGAGGGAGGCATTGTCCGGGCCGTCGTTGAAGTCGCCCATTACGAGGATGTTGGGATGGCAACGCATCCGGCAAATGCTGTCTATCTGCGCTTTCAGGAGGGATGCGGCTTTCAGGCGCGCCGGTTCTGTCTCTTTCCATCCGCCGGAGCGGGACGGGAAGTGGCAGACAAACACGTCCAAGGAGTCGCCGGTCATGACAAGGCCGGTGGCATGGAGGATGTCGCGTGTGGGCCGCCTGCCTTCTCCTAAGGGGATGCGGATGGAGCGGTGTTGCAGCATCTTGAAGCTGCCGCGTTGCCACAGGAGGGCGACATCGATGCCCCGCTCGTCCGGGGAGTCTGTCATGACATACCTGTACCCGTATTCTTTCAGCGGGGAGTATTTCACCAAGCGGTCCATGACGTAAGCATTCTCCACTTCGCACAGGCCGACCAATGCCGGGGCATCCCATTTGCCCACGGCGGCAATCACCTGCCCCAAGTGGTATATCTTCTGTTTGAGGCGGCCTTCATGCCATGCCCTTATCGAGGTGGGCAGGAATTCCTCATCGGCTTTCAAGGAATCATCGCGGCAGTCGAACAGGTTCTCTACATTGTAGAACATGGCACGGAACGGTTCTTCCTGTGCGGTGGCCGTAGTGGCCGCCAGCAGGCATCCTAATATCAGCCATCCGCACTTCATTCTTCCCTGCCTGTGTCGCCCGGCATCCATTCATAACATCCGGCATCGGGAGCGCTGTCCCCCAAACGGTCGCGTCCGTTGCGGTCCGTCGGGTAGCTGTATGCATATTGCGGCGCACCGATGTTGACGGCAGCAGACACAGAGTCTAGCCGGAAGTCGTAATCGAAGTCCTCCCGCCCGATGTAAAGGAAGTTGTGTTCACGTGCCAATGATTCCCCGTTTTCGTCTTCCTTGTCGTCCCAAGTGCAATTGGGGTAGTTGTTCTGGAGCAACAGGTCGTAGTTCTCATCGTCTTCGTCCAACACCGTGTTGATGAGTGAATAGGTGAAGCCGTAGTTGAAGGCAGTGGTGTCTTCCTCGGCAGCCCCTCCGTTCAATTCATCAGATGAGGAGCCGGTGATCAGGCAATTGTAGAAGAAAGCCCTTTCCAAAGGATAGGATATGTCGCCAGCCTTGTTGATGATGTACACCGCATCGCCTTTGCGCACGTCCCAGCTGTAGAAGTTGGCGATGGTGCAATGGATGAACACCGCATCGCCTCCGAGTATCGACACGCAGTTGTTCCCCGCATTGGTGATTTGGCTGTTGCCCACCTCCACTTTGCTTGCCACGATGTCCAGGCAATTCTCTTTCACGTTATGCACCACGGAGTTTTCCAGCAGCAGTTTCCTGCGTGTCATGTCCGATGAGTCGCACCGTATGCCGTAATTGCCGCCATGTATGTCGGCATAGTTGAAGATGTTTTCGTAGCTGGTTTCTTGCAGGTGTATCCCGCCCCATTGCCCGGCCACACGGTCGTAGGGCAGGTCGAGTTCGGTCATCCTGTCCAAACGGTCGCCTCTGAACACGATTGGTTGGTCCAATGTCCCGTTTGCGATGATCCGGCCTTTCACGATGCAGTCTGTTTGGTCGTGGAAATAGAGTTCCGTCCCCTGTTCCAAGGTCAGCGTGGCACCTTCATTGATTTGCAGGCTGTCGTACACCAATATAGGCCGCCAAGCGGTGAAGGTGGTGTCTCTGCTTACTACGGGGCCGTGCAGCTTGAGTACATCCCGTCCATAGGCCTGTAGTTTCACATCCTGTTGCACGCCACTTTCCAACAGGAATACCAAAGAGTCTTTTACCAAGATGGGGTTGTCCCGCTCTGTCGGGTTCACGTTCACCTCGATGAACACATACATGCTGTCCCTGCGCCGTATCTCGATGTTTGTGAAGTTGGTACCCTGATGCCCGTCCACGTTGACCCTGAAGCCGGATTGTTCAGCGTTGGGCAGTCGGATGGAGGCGATGTTCAGGTTTTTGTCGTTGCGGTTGTAAACCATCAGCCGATAGGTCGCTGAACCAATCGTGGTAAACACTGTGTCGAAGGATACCGTGTCTGTGGAGAAACTGAGCCGGCAGGCAGGGTTAACGGAAAAGTCGTCGTCTTGGCAGGCTCCGATGAGGGTGGGGAGCAGGCAGCACAGGATGATGCTATGAATAATAGGTCTGAATCTTTTCATTGGTGCATGTAATAGAATGAGGATAATATTTTTGCATATTATCCTCATCTATAACGGCTCTTTGCCGTAAATATTACTTCTTGGCAGGTATATTTGCCAATATGTCCAGCAAATGTTTCCAGAAGCGTTCCACGGATGGTATCAGCATGCGTTCGTCGGGTGAATGCACGCCACGGAGCGTCGGCCCGAAAGAGAACATGTCCAAGGATGGATATTTCTCTAAGAACAGCCCGCACTCCAATCCGGCATGTATCGCTTTGACTTTGGGTTCTGTGCCGAACAGGCGTTTGTAGGATGCTACGGCCACTTCCAGTATGCCTGAGTGTGGGTTGGGTTTCCATCCGGGGTATCCGTCGCTTCTTGTCACTTTAGCTCCAGCCAGTTCAAAAACGGCTCCCACGGTGTCGGCCATGTGGTCGCGGGCGGAAAGGATGGAACTCCGTTGGCTTGTGGCGATGCGTATGGTGTTTTCTTCTGTCATCTTCACGGAAGCCAAGTTGGATGAGGTTTCCACTAATCCATCGATTTCTTGGCTCATGGCGTAGATGCCATGGTGTACCCCGGTCAATGCCTTCAGCAGGCGGGCAGCGGTGTCTTTGTCAATAGCCCATTTTTCTGGCAATTCAGATTGAAGCGATAGTTTCATTCCGGGCTCGGTCACGGAATATTCTGCTTCCACTTCTGCGGTGAATACGTTCAGTTCTACCCGTACCCGTTCTTTTTCGTTCATCGGGACAGCACATATTGCATAAGCCTCGCGGGGGATGGCATTCCGAAGGTTTCCGCCGTCTATTTTGCACAGGTGCAAGTCCATTATCCGGTTGATGCGGACAAGGAAGCGGGTCAGGATTTTGTTGGCATTTGCCCGTTTCTTGTTGATGTCATCGCCGGAATGCCCTCCGGCAAGGCCCTTCACGTCTATTCGGAAGAAGAAATAGTCTTCAGGGGCTTTTGCCGGTTGATAGGTCATTTCGGCTACTGTGTCGATGCCGCCTGCGCAGCCGATAAACAACTCGCCTTCATCTTCTGAGTCTAGGTTGATGAGAATGTCTCCGTCCATGAATCCTGGCTTCAGGGCGAAAGCACCGGTCAACCCGGTTTCTTCATCGGTGGTGAACAAGCATTCCAACGGGCCGTGTTCAATGTTATCGGCTGCCAATATGGCCAGTTCGGTGGCAACTCCGATGCCGTTGTCGGCGCCTAACGTGGTGCCTTTTGCGCGTAGCCATTCTCCATCCACGTATGTCTCTATCGGGTCGTTCAGGAAATCGTGTTCCACATCTCCGTTTTTTTCACATACCATATCCACATGCGATTGGAGAATCACCGTCGGCAGGTGTTCTTTCCCTTTTGTAGCGGCTTTCTTGATGAGGACATTGCCTGCCTCATCGCATTTTGTTTCCAAACCATGGCTTTTCCCGAAGTTTTTCAGGAATTCCACCATCTTTTCTTCCCTCTTTGAAGGGCGCGGCACTTTGCATATTTCCTCGAAATAGTGGAATACAGCCGCCGGTTTCAAATCTTTTTGCGTCATACTGTCTTTTTTGTATATAGTTTGCATTCCTTGTTTAATTACTAAATATGGTTAATTGAGCAATCAAAAGGAAGTGTATTTTCAATTTTATCTAAAAAGGAAAAACGTACTTACTTGCAAAAGTCTATATTTGCACCGCAAATTTAGAAGAAATGCTCGCTACTTTATTCATAACTTTGTTAATAGTTGCAATTAGCGTGACATTGTTGGGGGTCAACGTGTTTTTCACGAAAAGGAGACGTTTCCCCAACACGCATGTGGGCGGTAACAAGGCTTTGCGGGAAAAAGGCATCGGTTGCGTCCAGTCGCAGGACCGGGATGCGAGGGCAAGCAACAGGCTTGCTGTCCCGGAAAGGAGTGAGTGCAAGCTTTGAATGAATAAAAGAACAATATCATACATTTAATCATGAAACAAACGAAAAAGATTTTTCAAGGAATCGTAGCCGCATGTGTGGCTTTATTGTTTGCACAGTGCAACACCGCTTCCAAAGATGCAAATGCAACGCACACGCCTGACAGCATTTCCGGGACTTGCAACCTGAAGATTGCATATGTGGAGATTGATACTTTGCTGACCAAATATGATTTTTGGAACGACTTGAATGAATTGATGATCAAGAAGGAAGAAAACATCCGGGCCACGCTGAACGAGAAAGGGCGGGAACTGGAGAATGAAGCGAAGGAGTTCCAACGCAAATTAGAGAACAATGCTTTTGCCACGCGGGAAAGGGCAGAGCAGGAAAACGCCCGTCTGATGAAGAAGCAGCAGGATTTGCAGGATTTGCAAAACAGGCTGACCAATGAATTGGCCACTGAGAACCAGAAGAACAGCTTGCAACTGCGTGATTCCATCAATTCTTTCCTGAAGGAATACAACAAGGAGAAAGGCTACAGCTTTATCTTCAGCAACACAGGCTTTGACAACCTGTTGTATGCCGACCAGGCTTACAACATCACGGACGAGATTGTGGAGGGGCTGAATGCGCGTTATAACCCGTCCACGGCAATGAAAGACAAATAAGAGGCCTCTCTTTTCGGGGAGCATCAGGGATAAAGGAAGATGCGGGATTGCCGAAAGCAAACCCGCATCTTTTTTTCCATGGGCTTATTGCTTCTTTTCTTTTCCTTCCAAATGTGACATGCGGAAAGCGGCGTACAACTCCAGAATGGCGGCGATGGTGAGGCAGACGACCCATTCGTTGTGGCGTGTGGTGAACATGAACACGCCTGTCAGCAGCAGCAGGATGGCGCCGAACACTTGCTGCTTGCGCAAACGTTTCATGGTGATGTCGCTTCCTTCGTAGCCGTCCATGAATTGCACGGCAGCCACCATCAAGGCGCCCGCGCTGTACAGGTAAGGCGCATACGCCCATTGGGTCACCATCACGGCGGCGCCTGACAGGATGAGCAGCGCGCCGGTAATGAAAATTGCAGGGTAATACTTTTTCATGTCCCGTTATTCCTCAAAGATGAAAATGTCCTCGTCGGGCTTCTTCATGAGGTATTTCTCCCGTGCGATTTTTTCTATGGCCGTCGGGTCTTCCTCCAATTCGTCCAGAAGCCTTGTGCTTTCGTTGTATTCTTCTCTGTATTTCTGGATTTCGTTTTCCAGGCGCGATATTTCGCGCTGGTTGTGGAGGCGGCGCACATAGCTGTTCTCGTCGATGAAGCCGACGATGGCGATGAATGCCAGCACCGTAATCAGGTACTTGTGCCTGCGCACGAAATTCCAAACCGTCAACAACCTTCCCATTTTCCTTGTAATGTTTGAACTCGTGGGCAAAGATAGTGATTTTTTGGAATTGCCCGCATGGGTTTCCCGGTTTGCCCGGGTGAAAAATCCCGTTTGCCCGTGCAACTTCTTTATCTTTAGGTTAAGGATGCATGTCCTTAGGCTAAAGATGTGCATCCTTAGCCTGAAGATGCACATCCTTAGATTAGAGATAAAGAAGTTAGCGGCGTGGAACGGGTTTCCTGCACGGGAAAGCAGGAGTTCCCGCCCGCCTGTTCCCGGCTTGTTTTGCAGCCTCGCTGGCGTGAATTGCAATTTATTCGCGCCGGAATCCTTGTTCTTCGTCCTTTTTGATGTACATTTGCAAAGGAAGACTTACACGGAGGATTATGGAGAATTACATTGTGTCGGCACGGAAGTACCGTCCGCTTACCTTTGAGTCGGTGGTGGGGCAGAAGGCTTTGACCATGACGCTGAAGAATGCCATCTTGAGCCACAAGCTGGCGCATGCTTACCTTTTCTGCGGGCCGAGAGGGGTGGGCAAGACGACTTGCGCCCGCATCTTTGCCAAGACCATCAACTGCATGTCGCCGGCAAGCAACGGGGAGGCTTGCAACGAGTGCGAATCGTGCCGCGCGTTCAACGAGCAGCGTTCTTACAATATCCATGAACTGGACGCTGCGTCCAACAATTCCATAGACGACATCCGTTCGCTGATTGAGCAGGTGCGCATACCGCCGCAGATAGGCAAGTACAAGGTTTATATCATTGACGAGGTTCACATGCTGTCGGCAGCGGCCTTCAACGCTTTCCTGAAAACCTTGGAAGAGCCGCCACAGCATGCCATCTTCATCCTGGCGACCACGGAGAAGTACAAAATCCTTCCCACCATCCTTTCACGATGCCAGATTTATGACTTCAGCCGCATCAGCATCCACGACATTGTGGAGCATCTCCAGTATGTGGCGCGGCAGGAAGGCATTGAGGCGGAGCCGGAAGCGCTGAATATCATCGCCCAAAAGGCGGACGGCGGCATGCGCGACGCGCTTTCCATCTTCGACCAGACCGCCAGCTTCACCGGGGGGAACATCCAGTACAAGAGTGTCATTGAGAACCTGAACGTGCTGGATTACGAATATTATTTCCGCCTGACAGATTGCCTGTTGGAAAACCGTGTTCCTGATTCCCTGCTCATCTTCAACGATATCCTCAACAAAGGCTTTGACGGGAACCATTTCATCACAGGGTTGGCAAGCCATTTCCGTGACCTTCTGGTCAGCAAGGACCCGGCCACCTTGCCTTTGCTGGAGGTAGGCGCCAGCATCCGTGAACGCTACCGGCAGCAGTCCCAAAAATGCCCGGTCAAGTTCCTGTACCGTGCCATGAAGTTGTGCAACGACTGCGACATGGGTTACAAGACGAGCAAGAACAAGCGGTTATTGGTGGAAATCACATTGATACAGTTAGGGCAACTCACTCTGCCGGATGCTGACGAAGGCAGTGGAGGGCGTGGCCCTAAGCAAGTCATCAACCCCATATTCAAAACTTCAGGCGCACCGGCGCAGAAACCCCAGCCGGCACCGTCTCCTTCAACGGCAGCGCCGTCTTCGGTGGCAGCGCCGTCCGTTCGTCCTGCAACGACGCATCCTTCTCCGCTTCCCGCCCAAGAGAAAAAGAAGAAGATGCCGGTCATCACGAAAGAGGATTTCGGGCTTTCCGCCCGGAAGGTGTCCGAAGCCGAGCCGGTGTATGCCGTGCCGGAAAAGCCTGTGGCGGCTGAAGACGAAGACTGTGTCTTTGAGGAAAGCGAGCTGGATCTCTGCTGGCGCGAATTTGCCAACAGCTTGCCCGCAGAGGAAAAGGCCACTTCCGCCCGCATGATGAACCTGAAGCCCCGTTTGCTGGACGGCGCGGCCTTTGAAGTGGCAGTGGACAACGGCTTTGTGGAAAAAATCATGAAGGAACTGGCTCCGAAGGTAGAGGCATACATGCGGAAGCGGCTCCGCAACAGCCATGTGACGATGAGCGTGCGGGTCAGTGCCCCGCACGAGAATGTGAAGGCATACAGCCGTGTGGAGCGTTTCCAACTGATGTGCAAGAAAAATCCCGAACTGCTGAAGCTGAAGAACGAATTCGGGCTGGAGTTTTATTGATGCCGGGCATTCATTGCCAAGTCATGGTTCATGAGGCGGTAATGCGCCATTTCCTCATACTTAGTTCCAGGGCGGCCGTAGTTGGCATACGGGTAGATGGAGATGCCTCCGCGTGGCGTGAACAGCCCCGCCACTTCGATGTATTTCGGGTTCATCAGCCGTATCAGGTCCTTCATGATGATGTTCACGCAGTCCTCATGGAACGCCCCGTGTCCCCGGAAGCTGAACAGGTAGAGCTTCAGGCTTTTGCTTTCCACCATTTTCACGTCGGGCAGGTAGCTGATGCGTATCTCTGCGAAGTCCGGTTGCCCGGTAATGGGGCATAGGCTGGTGAACTCCGGGCAGTTGAACCTCACCCAGTAGTCGTTTTCCGGGTGCTTGTTGTCAAAAGCTTCCAGCACTTCCGGGGCATAATCCTGCTTGTATTCTGTTTTTCGCCCCAACAAGGACAGTTGTTCCCTTAATTCCGCCATATCTTTTTTCTTTCTTTTGTCATAACCGGATTCCTTTTTGTTTCGCGTTCAAATAACGTTCAAGTCCTTCGCGCCTTAGTTTGCAGGCCGGGCAATGGCCGCATCCGTTGCCGGGGATGTTGTTGTAGCAGGTCATGGTTCGTGTCCTTACCAGTTCCAATACGCCTAAATCGTCCGCCATTTGCCAAGTCTGCGCTTTGTCTATCCACATCAGGGGCGTGTGTATCACGAATTGTTCGTCCATCGCCAGGTTCAGGGTCACGTTGAGCGATTTGATGAAAGCGTCGCGGCAGTCCGGGTAGCCGCTGAAATCAGTCTGTGAAACGCCCGTCACCAAGTGGCGGATGCCCCTTTCGCGGGCATACACCGCCGCTATGCTCAGGAAAAACAGGTTGCGTCCCGGCACGAAAGTGTTCGGCAGTCCGCCTTCCGGCTGCTCTTGGTCCATGGCCATGGAGGCGTCCGTCAGGGCATTCTCCGCCAAGCGGGCGATGAAGGGTATCTCCATCGCCTCGAAATGCACGTGGGCTTCCCGGGCGATTTCCCGTGCCAATGCCACTTCGTCGTGGTGCTTCTGCCCGTAGAGGAAGCTCAATGCATGCACGTCTCTGAAATTCTTTTTCGCCCAGAACAGGCAGGTCGTGGAGTCTTGCCCTCCGCTGAACACCACCAGGGCCGCGTTTTTGTCCGTCATAGCTTAAATGTCTTTTACCTTTAATATATTATAGGATATGTTCTCGTCGTACACATCGCTGCCGTCCACCCGCTTGATGTAGCGCACGGCGCGCACCGTGACTGGCAGCGCCGCCGCCTCATAGAGCGATTTCAGCACGGCCTGTGTCAAAATCATTAGCAACAGTTCCCGCAAAGGGATGATGCCTCCGAAGGCAATCGGGAAGAATATCAGCGAGTCGGCGCTTTCGCCCGCCAAGGTCGATGCGATGGCCCGTAGGGAGAAATGCCGCCCTTTGGAGCGGAGCTTCATCCGGCTCATGACGTAAGCATTTAGGAACGATCCGGCAAGGAATGCCGTGAAGCTGGCAAAAGCGATGCGCGGTGCCATGCCGAACACGAAGTTGAAGCCTTCTTCGCCTTCCCAGAAAGGTGCGGCGGGAAGCATGACCGCAAACTGTGCGAACAGCACCACCAAGAAGTTCATGGCGAACCCGCTCCAGATAATCAGCCTTGCTTTCTTGAAGCCCCACACTTCCGCGATGCAGTCGTTGAGGATGTAAGAGATGGGAAACACAATCAATCCCGCCGTGGCGGTCAGCGGCCCGATGCGGACCACTTTTGTTTCTAAAAGGTTGGAAGCTATCAGGCATACGCAGAACAGTATTCCCAACAGCATGAAAGGCACAGATACTTTGTTGTTCATTCTCCTGTTTTTTACGTGGTTGTCCTAGAATACACGGCCGCCCCGCAGGCGGCATTCCCGATAAACGGGCTGCAAAGATACACATTTTTCCGGGATGGCAAGCGGATTTCCTGTAACGTTTGGAATATTTTTGATGGGAATTCTTATTTTTGCGGGTGATATTGAGAAGGACAAGAAGATGCAGCAGGTAAAAATAACGTTTGAAAGGAACGGCAACGAAGTGTTAATCCACGGGTATCCGGCTTTGGAAGGATGCAAAGGCATTTGCCTTGTCCGATTTCTGTTGCTTCTTTGTTCTGTTGCATTTGTAGTAGCATTAGCCATATGATTATAGTGTTTTGCTAAAAGTTAAATTTTTGACTCATGAATAAAAGTGAACTCAATGACGCTATTAAATCATTTGATTTGAGCCTCTACAAATTGATTTTCAAAGAAACAGAAAAGAAACGGCAAGATTTTGTAAGCCATTTTACTATTGGTCATATCTGCAAAATGGATATTGATGAATATGTTGAAGGTAAAAAGAAATCTGCAAATGTTTTTTGTTATGCTCTTGAACATACATTAGGAGCGTATGGGCTTATAAAAGGAGGCTCAGCCCGTAAGTTTGGCATATATTATAGCCAAAAACAAAGTAATTATGTGATTACTCAAAATTGGAATTATGGAACTCCTGAAGAGTCATTTAAGCATCTTCGGGATGCTTTGGTTGAACTTATTATTGCTGGTGAAAATGACGATATAGATACTATCCGCCAATCTCTTTTCTCGCCAATGTTCAAGGGAAAAATTCTTGCTGCTTATTTCCCCGAAAAGTATCTGAGTGTTTTTAGTGAAGAATATTTGGACTATTACATTCATCGTCTTGACCTTGATCATAAGGTAACGCATGAAACTGATATTATAGAAAAGCGTCAAATACTTGTGGATTTTAGAAACTCTAATTCTGCGATGTCAAAATGGCCACTTCATGCGTTTGCTCATTTTCTTTATGACAAATACCCCGGATGCCCTAAAGAGTCAGAAGACATTGGTGGTTATTTTGAAGCTGCAGACTTTGCTTCGGGAGATTTTGTTTCTGTGGACGATAAAATAGAAGTTTCAGGACATGGTAAAGGGGATTATGTGGCTCAGCAGAAAAACCGGGCAAAATTAGGAGAGCGAGGGGAATATGTGGTAATGCAGTATGAGATAGATAAGCTCAAACGACTAAAAATGAGAAAGAAGCCTATGCATCAGTCATTGAAAGATGACTCTCTTGGCTATGATATACTTTCTTATGCAGAGGACGAAACGCCTATTTATATAGAAGTGAAATCGACTAATTTGCCTTCTAAAGATTTTTATATCTATTTGACAGCAAACGAACTTGCTACTGCACTTAAGTACGGAGATAACTACCATGTTTATATAGTGTTCAATCCTAATGCCGCAAGACCTGCCATATTGGATTGGGGTAATCCTTTTTTAGGAAAAGATAAAGTTGCTCTCATGCCGGTTCATTACAAAATACACTTGAGAAAAAGATGATTTTGTAACTTTGCGTCGGGAAAAGGAGGCACGAATATGGAACAGAAACAGATAGAAGAAAATCTCGGCCCGATGAAACTCATTTTCAACTATGAGAATGTGTTCTACAGTTTCTTTTACGATGATGTCAGTGGTTGCATCCACCGCTCGCAGGAGTATGCGATGAACTACGTGTATTCAGGCGAAATGGTGTTGGACAACGGCAAGGAGCAACTCCATGTCGGGAAAGGGGAATGCGTGTATATCCCGCGCGACCACCACATCACCATGTACAAGAGGACGGCAAACGGGGAACGCTATTGCGGCATCTTCCTGAACTTCACCCGCAGTTTCCTGCGGGAGATGTACGGGAAATTCGGGGACAAAGTGCCGGCAAATACGCCTAAACTTGAACCGGGCGTCATCAAGTTGCCGAAAACGGCGGAAATAACCAGCCTTTTCGCTTCGCTGACACCTTTCTTTGACCCGGAAGTGAAGCCGCAGGACGACTTCATGCACCTGAAGTTGCAAGAAGGGCTGCTTGCCTTGTTGCATATCGACAAACGGTTTGCTCCTACGTTGTTTGACTTCAACGAGCCGTGGAAAATCGACATTTTGGATTTCATGAACAAAAACTATATGTACGAGTTCACAATGGAGGACCTGGCGCACTACACAGGAAGAAGCCTTGCCACCTTCAAGCGCGACTTCAAGAAGATAAGCGACCTGACGCCTGAAAAGTGGCTTATACGCAAGCGGCTGGAGGTGGCCTACAACTTGATGAAGGAAGGAGGAAACAAGGTAGTGGATGTCTATGCCAAAGTGGGATTCAGGAACCAGTCGCATTTCTCGGCGGCGTTCAAGAAACAATATGGCATCGCGCCGACGGCAGTTGCCGTCATATAAGAATTGACCTTTTCAACAATACTATTTGAGCTTCACAGCAATTATGTGGCCGCTTTTTCAGCGTATCTTTGCATTGTGATAAGCAATTAAACAATGAAAGTATTACTGATTAACGGAAGTCCGAGAGGTAAAGGAAACACTTACATTGCCCTGTCGGAAGTTGCGAGGACGCTGGAGGCGAACGGCGTGGAAACGGAAATCGTTTCTATCGGCACGAAAGCGGTGCAAGGGTGCATCGCCTGCAATCGTTGTGCGGAATCGGGCAGGTGTGTATTCGGTGATGAACTGTACGCCGCAATTCGCGAAAAGCTGGAAACGGCGGATGGCATTGTGGTCGGCTCGCCCGTCTATTACGCAGGTCCCAACGGCTCGCTCTGCGCCCTGCTCGACAGGCTGTTCTATTCCGCGTCGTCGCTATTGCGCTACAAACCAGCGGCCTCTGTGGCTGTTTGCCGGCGGGGAGGGGCTAGCGCCACGTTCGACCGGCTGAACAAGTATTTCACGATAACTGATATGCCCGTCGTAAGTTCCCAGTATTGGAACAGCGTGCATGGCTGTCTGCCGGGCGAAGCCTCTCAAGATGCTGAAGGATTACAGACGATGCGCACCCTGGGCAATAACATGGCATGGATGCTGAAAAGCTTGAAAACCGGAGGCCAGCCGATACCCGAAAGAGAGCCGGGAATCATGACGAATTTTATCCGCTAATATTTAGCAAAACGGGAAGCAATATGAAACATCTATTCAAGACATCATTCGTGGCCTTGCTCGCCTGCCTTTGCGGAGCGGGCGGCCTCATGGCGCAGGAAAATCAACTTAATACGAACAGCATCATGGAAGAAAAACTGAATTTGACGCAGGAGTGGGACAAGGTGTTCCCGCAGAGCGGAGAAGTGAATCACAGCAAAATCACGTTCCACAACCGTTACGGCATCACGCTTGCCGCCGACCTTTACAAGCCCAAGGATGCAACAGGCAAGCTGCCGGCCATTGCCGTATGCGGCCCTTTCGGGGCGGTCAAGGAGCAAGCATCGGGACTGTATGCGCAGGAACTGGCAAAGCGCGGCTTCCTCACGATAGCCTTCGACCCCTCGTTCACCGGCGAGAGCGGCGGGCAGCCCCGCTATGTGGCTTCGCCCGACATCAACACTGAGGACTTTTGCGCGGCGGTGGACTGCCTTTCTGCCCGTGACGACGTGGACCCGGAACGAATCGGCATCCTCGGCATCTGCGGATGGGGAGGCATGGCTGTCAATGCGGCGGCCATCGACACCCGCATCAAGGCCACTGTTGCCGCCACCATGTACGACATGAGCCGCGTCAATGCTAACGGTTACTTCGATGCCGCCGACAATGCCGACGCGCGCCACGAACTGCGCCGCCAGTTGAACGCGCAGCGCACAGCAGACTATCGGAGCGGTTCATATGAACTGGCAGGCGGCCTGCCCGATGTCGTGCCCGATGATGCGCCGCAATTCCTGAAAGACTACTTCGCCTACTACAAGACGGAGCGCGGCTACCACAAGCGTTCGCTCAATTCCAACGGCGGATGGAACAAGACATCATCGCTCTCGTTCCTGAACATGCCGATTCTGTCATACGCCAATGAAATCCGCAACGCCGTGCTGCTTGTCCACGGAGAGAAGGCGCATTCGCGCTACTTCAGCGAGGACACCTACAAGAAACTCAAGGGCGGCAACAAGGAACTGTTGATTGTCCCCGGCGCCAGCCACACCGACCTCTACGACAATTTCGACAAGATACCTTTCGACAAGATAGAGGCGTTCTATCGCGAGAACTTGAAGTGACGGGAAACGGCATGGAGAAAAGCATTGCTTTCCGAAGCGGGCAGCAAGTCTGCCCGCTCGGGCAAGGCACTTACCAGATGGGGCGCAGGCGCAATGAAGACCTGCAAGCCTTGCGCCGTGGGATTGACTTAGGCTTGACATTGATAGATACCGCCGAGATGTACGGCACGGAAGAACTGGTGGGCGAAGCCGTGCGCGGTTGCCGAGACAAGGCGTTCATCGTCAGCAAAGTATTGCCAGGCAATGCTAGTTACGAGGGGACGAAGCGTGCCTGCGAACGGAGCCTCCGGCGGCTCGGCACGGATTATATCGACCTTTACCTGCTGCACTGGATTGGCCGTTACCCGTTTGCAGAGACCGTCCGTGCCTTGGTGGAATTGCAACAGGAGGGGAAAATCCGGCAATGGGGCATGAGCAACTTGGACGTGGACGACATGGAGCGCATCCTTGCCTTGCCGCACGGCAAGGATTGTGCAGCCAATCAAGTGCTTTACAACCTGAAGGAAAGGGGCATCGAATATGACCTCATGCCGTGGAGCGAGCAGCATAAGATGCCGGTCATGGCATATACGCCGCTTGGCGAAGGACGGCTGCGCAGCCACAGGACACTGGAGGAAATTGCCCGCAGGCACGCCGCCACTTCCACGCAAGTCATGCTGGCGTGGGTGATGCGGAAGGGGAACGTCATCGCCATCCCCAAAGCAAGCAGCGCCGCCCATGTGGAGGAAAATGCCCGGAGCCTCGATGTTTCGCTGACGGAGGAGGACTTGCGCGACATCGACAAAGCCTTTCCGCCGCCCACGCGCAAGGTGCATCTGGCCGGATGGTGACCGTGGCGTTCCGCATTCTTTCCCATGAAATTCCGAATTTTATCGGTAAAGCGAGCGCATTTTACAGGTAAAATTCCGGATTTTACATAGAAGAATTCCTGCACGATTAGTAATCGTACACGAATACGATTACTAATCGTCATGCCGTACGATTACTAATCGTGCAATGAAAAGTTCAGGAAGATTTTGAAAATCCTTCCAAGGTTTTGCCCCAAACCTTCCAATGATTTTGCAAAACCTTTGGGAGGATTTTGCGGCCCGTTCCGGGAGTATTGCCCCGCTGTTTCCGAGGCGTGGGGGCTTGGCGTGAGGCAACCTGTCCGGGCTGGCGGTTTCCGGCATCGCGTTAAATGTCTATAAAAAAGCTGCCAAAGGGGCGCAAAGGTGCTTTTTTTGCAGGCTTCGGGGAAGAATGCTTGAATTTTAAATCTTACCGATTATGGCCTATATGGATTATTATCAGATATTGGGAGTCGGGCGGGATGCGTCGCAGGACGACATCAAGAAGGCTTACCGCAAATTGGCCAGGAAATACCACCCGGACTTGAACCCGAACGACCCGAAGGCTAAGGAGAAGTTCCAGGAGATTAACGAGGCCAACGAGGTGCTGAGCGACCCCGAAAAACGGAAGAAGTATGACGAGTACGGCGAACAATGGAAGCATGCCGACGAATTTGAGGCGCAGAAGCGGCAATACTACTCGCAGGCCGGCGGCACGGGAGGCTATTGGCAGGCCGGCGGCACGGGGTTCGGCGGCGAAGGCTTCGGCGGCGGGTTCGGCGAAGGCAACGAAAGCGGCTTCTCCGACTTCTTTGAATCGCTGTTCGGCCACGGGGCAAGGGGCGGCCGCGCTGCGGGGTTCCGGGGGCAGGACTACCATGCCGAACTGCAATTGTCGCTGCGCGATGCCGCGCAGACCCACAAGCAAATCCTGAACGTGAACGGGAAAAGCATCCGCATCACCATTCCGGCAGGCATAGCCGACGGGCAGACCATCAAGCTGAAAGGGCATGGCGCGCCAGGCGTGAACGGCGGGCCGGCGGGCGACCTCTACATCACTTTCGTCATCCCGGAGGATGCGGTGTTCAAACGTTTGGGTGACGACCTTTACGTGGACGTGAAGACCGACCTTTATACCGCTGTGTTGGGCGG
Organism: uncultured Bacteroidaceae bacterium; assembly: GCA_944320785.1. GTDB lineage: Bacteria > Bacteroidota > Bacteroidia > Bacteroidales > Bacteroidaceae > CASFPE01. The sequence continues at coordinate 18,797 of CALUIR010000021.1, read as the reverse complement.
CGAAACGATGGTGGACACGCTGGACGGCAAGGTGAAACTGAAGGTAAAGCCCGGCACGCAGAACGGCACGAAAGTGCGCCTGAAGGGCAAAGGTTTCCCTGTGTACAAGCAAGACGGACAATTTGGCGACCTGATTGCCACTTTTTCCGTGCAGATTCCGACCGGGCTGACAGAACGGCAGAAAGAGTTGTTCCGCCAATTGCAACAAAACGGATGACAAAAAACTTAGGGTTATGCAAAGCGATTTGATTATTATAAGCGAATATTGCCGCAAGTGCGGCATAGAGCCTTCATTCATATCCATGCTGGAGGAAGACGGCTTGATCGACGTGGAAGAAAAGGACGATGAGAAATGCCTGCAATTGTCGCAACTGTCGGACATCGAAAAGTATGCCCGCATGTACTACGACCTTTCCATCAACATTGCGGGGATTGACGCCATCCGCCATCTGCTGAGCCGGATGGAAAGCATGCAGGAGGAGATACGCAGGCTCCGCAACCGTCTGGAACTGTACCGCGAGCGCGATTTTGAAGATATTGACCTGTAAGCCCGCGCCGCGATGGAAACAGCCGTGAACGACTTTTCTGGAATGATTGCCCAAGCGCTGGGGTTGGCTCCTGCGCAAGTGGGCCGCACCATCCGCCTGCTGGAGGGCGGCGCCACGATTCCTTTCATCAGCCGCTACCGGAAGGAAGCCACGCAAGGGCTGGACGAGGTGCAGATAGGGGACATACAGGCGATGCATGCCCGCTTCTGCGAGATGGAGAAGCGGAAACGCGCCATCTTGGCGGCCATTGAAGGGCAAGGGAGGCTGACGGATGAACTGCGGCAGCGCATCGGAGCCTGCTGGGACAGCGCGGAGATAGAGGATATTTACCTCCCTTACAAGCCCAAAAGGAAGACACGCGCCGAGGCGGCGCGGCAGAAAGGATTGGAGCCGTTGGCGGACTTCATCATGAAGCAGCGGGGGGATGACCTGCGCAGCCGCGCCGGAAGGTTCCTGAACGCGGAGGTGCCGGACGTGGAAGACGCGCTGAAAGGTGCGCGCGACATCCTTGCCGAACGCGTCAACGAGGATGGGCGCGCAAGGCACGTGGTGCGCCAATGCTTCGCGCGGCAGGCCGTCGTCACGGCGAAAGTGTGCAAAGGGAAAGAGGAAGAAGCGGCGAAATACCGCGATTATTTCGATTTCCACGAGCCGTTGAGGCGGTGTTCCTCACACCGCCTGTTGGCCCTGCGCAGGGGAGAAAGCGAAGGGATGCTGCGGGTGGCCATCGCGCCCGACGAGGAAGATGCCGTCCGGCGCCTGGCGCGCCTTTTCGTGCATGCCGCCAATGAATGCGGGCGGCAGATGGAGGAAGCGGTGGCGGATGCTTACAAACGCCTGCTGAAACCTTCCATCGAAACGGAATTTGCCGCCTTGTCGAAGGAGAAAGCCGACGAGGAAGCCATCCGCGTTTTTGCGGGCAGCCTGCGGCAGTTGTTGCTGGCGCCGCCGTTGGGGCAGAAAAGGATTTTGTCCATCGACCCCGGATTCCGCACCGGTTGCAAGGTGGTGTGCCTGGACGAGCAGGGCAACTTGCTGCACAACGAGACCATCTACCCGCATCCGCCGAAGAACGAGACGGCTGCCGCTGCGCGTAAAATCACGAAACTGGTGGAAATGTACGGCATACAGGCCATTGCCATCGGAAACGGGACGGCGGGTCGGGAGACGGAATCGTTCATCGCTTCCTTGCGCTACGACCGAAAGGTGCAGGTGTTCGTGGTCAGCGAGAACGGGGCTTCCATCTATTCCGCTTCGCCCCTTGCGCGGGAAGAATTCCCCGATTATGACGTGACGGTGCGGGGCGCTGTCTCTATCGGGCGGCGGTTGATGGATCCTTTGGCCGAATTGGTGAAGATAGACCCCAAATCCATCGGCGTGGGGCAGTACCAGCACGATGTGGACCAAGGCAAACTGAAGAAGGCGCTTGACCAGACGGTGGAGAGTTGCGTGAATGCCGTAGGGGTCAATCTGAACACCGCCAGCAAGCATCTGCTGACCTATATATCAGGGCTGGGGCCGCAGTTGGCGCAGAACATCGTGGACTACCGGGCGGCGAACGGCCCGTTTTCCTCAAGGAAGCAGTTGATGGACGTGCCGCGCATGGGCGCCAAAGCCTTTGAGCAGTGTGCCGGTTTCCTTCGCATCCCCGGTGCGGACTGCCCGTTGGACAACACGGCCGTGCATCCTGAGAGTTATCCCATCGTGGAAAGCATGGCGCATGACTTGGGTTGTTCCGTCAAGGATTTGGTGGCCGACAAGGTGCTTCGCGGGAAAATCAACCGGGACCGCTATGTGACGGAGACGGTGGGATTGCCTACGCTGGACGACATCCTGCAGGAACTCGACAAGCCGGGGCGTGACCCGCGCCCGCCCATCAAGGTGTTTGCCTTCGACCCCCGGGTGAAATCCATCGGTGATTTGCAGGAAGGCATGGTGCTGCCCGGCATTGTCACCAACATCACCGGCTTCGGGTGCTTTGTGGACATCGGCATCAAGGAAAACGGGCTGGTGCATGTGTCGCAGCTTTCAGGCAAGTTCGTGGCCGACCCTTCGGCGGTGGTTTCCATCCACCAGCAGGTGATGGTGAAAGTCATCGGGATAGACCTTGCCCGCAAGCGCGTGCAACTCAGCATGAAAGACGTGGAGCAGTGACGCTCCACGCTTGCCGGGGCGTTTACCGGTACATCCTTTCGCGCAATCCCTTGATGTGGTCGGAGGCGATGTATTCGTCGTACTCCATCATTTTGTCGATGATGCCGTTCGGCGTCAATTCGATGATGCGGTTGGCCACCGTCTGGATGAACTCGTGGTCATGGGAGGCAAAGAGGATGTTGCCTTTGTAGGTCTTCAGGTTGTTGTTGAAGGCTTGGATGGATTCCAAGTCCAGATGGTTGGTCGGCGTGTCAAGGATGAGGCAATTGGCATTGCGCAACTGCATGCGGGCTATCATGCAACGCATCTTTTCTCCCCCGGAAAGCACGTTGACTTTCTTTAAGACCTCGTCGCCTGAGAAGAGCATCCTTCCGAGGAATCCTTTCATATATACCTCGTTGCCCTCTCCGTATTGGCTCAACCATTCCACCAGGTTCAAATCCGTGTTGAAGAACGCGGTGTTGTCCAAGGGCAGGTAGGCCGTGGTGATGGTCACGCCCCAGTTGTAATGCCCGGTGTCGGGCTTCATGTTCCCGTTGATGATTTCAAACAGTGCCGTCATGGCTCTGGGGTCTTTGGAGAGGAACACGATTTTGTCTCCTTTCTCCACGGTGAAGTTCACATCGTTGAACAGCACCGTCCCGTCGTCTGTCTTCTTGCTTAAGCCGGACACTTCCAATATCTGGTTGCCTGGTTCGCGTTCCGGCGTGAAGATGATGCCGGGGTATTTGCGGGATGATGGCTTGATTTCCTCGATGTTCAGCTTTTCCAACATTTTTTTCCGGCTGGTGGTCTGTTTGCTTTTGGCCACGTTGGCGGAGAAACGGCGGATGAATTCCTCCAATTCCTTTTTCTTTTCTTCAGCCTTGGCTCGTTGGTTCTGCTGTTGGCGCAGGGCGAGCTGGCTGGATTCGTACCAGAAACTGTAGTTGCCCGCAAACAGGTTGATTTTCCCGAAGTCGATGTCCACGGTGTGCGTGCATACTGAATCCAGGAAGTGGCGGTCGTGGCTGACGACCAGTACCGTATGCTCGTAGTCGGCAAGGTAGTTTTCCAGCCACGTGACGGTCTCCATGTCGAGGTCGTTGGTCGGCTCGTCCAAAAGAAGGTTGTCGGGGTTCCCGAAGAGTGCCTGTGCCAGCATGACCCTCACTTTTTCTTTTCCGCTCAGTTCACCCATCAGCATGGAATGCTTGTCTTCGGAGATGCCCAGTCCGCTCAGCAGGGCAGCTGCGTCGCTCTCGGCATTCCAGCCGTCCAATTCGGCAAACTTCTCTTCCAGTTCGGACACTTTCATGCCGTCTTCGTCCGTGAAGTCCTCTTTTGCGTACAGGGCCTCGCGTTGTCTCATGATGTCCCACAGGACAGTGTGGCCCATCAGTACTGTGTCCAGCACGGTATGGCTGTCCCATTTGAAGTGATCCTGGCTTAATACGGACAAACGCTCGCCGGGGCCTAACGCGACACGGCCTTTGGTGGGTTCCAATTCGCCGGCAATGACGCGCAGGAAAGTGGATTTCCCAGCCCCGTTGGCTCCGATGATGCCGTAGCAGTTCCCGTTTGTGAACTTCAGGTTGACATCATTGAATAAAACTCTTTTCCCGAATTGCACTGCAACATCCGATACTGTAATCATGTTCTTCTTTTATTATAGGTGTTTTAAAAAATCGCGCAAAGGTAGGCATAATTCTGCCATTGTGCCATAGGCTTCCGGCTTTTTCCCGGCTTCCGGCCTTTCAAAGGGGGGAATCTTGCGCTTTTTCCGCCTTTTTCTTCCTGAAGGCTCCTGTTGGCAAACTTTTTGTGGCAACCACTTAAGCTTATAATTTGTTTGAACATGTCAAGGCATCACTCTAAAAAGCATATAAAAAACACTATTGGTATGAATCCGGAAGAAATGAAAGAACAGGAAGAAAAAGTGGAGGCTTCACAGCCGGAAGTGGAAACGAAGGAGGAACAGCAGGCGTCGGCATCGGAACATGTAGAAGAAGAAAATGCCGGAAAAGCGGTTGAACCGCAGGATGATATGGCGGCGCAGTTGGAAGAACTGAAAGACAAGTTCCTGCGTCTCTCGGCCGAATTTGATAATTACCGCAAGCGCACGATGAAGGAGAAAGCGGAATTAGTCAAGACAGGAGGTGAGAAAGTGATTTGCAGCATCCTCCCGATTTTGGACGACATGGAACGCGCCATCAAGAACATGGAGGCATCCGAAGCGGCGGCTTCCATGAAAGAAGGGGTGGAACTTATTTATAACAAGTTCCTGAAAGTGTTGCATGAAGACGGCGTGGAAAAGATGGAAACGGAAAATGCGGCGTTTGACACGGACTTCCATGAGGCGATTGCTTTGGTCCCTGCACCGGACGAAGCGCAGAAAGGGAAGATTCTGGATTGTGTACAGAATGGCTATAAGCTGAACGACAAAGTGATACGCCATGCTAAAGTGGTGGTAGGACAATAATTCCCAAACGGAAAGCAACATGGCGAAAAGAGACTATTACGAAGTGTTGGAGGTGTCGAAGACAGCTTCGGCGGAGGAAATAAAGAAAGCATATCGGAAGAAAGCCATCCAGTATCATCCTGACAGGAATCCGGGCGACAAAGGGGCGGAAGAAAAGTTCAAAGAAGCTGCTGAAGCCTACGATGTGTTGAGCAATCCGGACAAACGTGCGCGTTATGACCAGTTCGGCCACGCAGGCGTGAGCGGCGCTGCGGGGAATGGTGGCCCGTTTGGCGGTTTCAGCGGTGGAATGTCCATGGATGACATTTTCTCTATGTTCGGGAATATCTTTGGAGGACGAGGCGGTTTCGGCGGCTTTGGCGGTTACAGTGACGGCGGCGCTTCCCAGCGTAAGTTCAGGGGAAGCGATTTGCGCGTGAAGGTCAAGCTGACGTTGAAAGAGATTTCCACGGGCGTAGAGAAGAAGTTCAAGTTGAAGAAGTATGTGACGTGCCAGCATTGCCATGGCACAGGGGCTGAAGATGGCACGAGCGTGGACACATGTCCTACGTGCCATGGGTCAGGAAGCGTTGTCCGTGAGCAACAGACGTTGTTGGGCGTGGTTCGCACACGCACCACTTGCTCTACCTGTGGCGGCGAAGGCAAGGTGATAAAGAACAAGTGCAAGGCTTGCAGCGGCGAAGGCGTGGTGTATGGCGAAGAAATCGTGACGGTGAAGATACCGGCCGGAGTGGGCGAAGGCATGCAGCTTTCCATGCGGCAGAAAGGAAATGCGGGCAAGCACAATGGCATTCCGGGTGATTTGCTCATCCTTGTGGAGGAAGAAGAAGACAAGACATTGATACGTGATGGAAACAATCTGATATATAATCTTTTGTTGAGCATCCCGACGGCGGCTCTGGGCGGCACGGTGGAGATACCGACTATCGATGGCAAGGCCAAAGTGAAGATAGAGCCGGGGACACAGCCTGGAAAAGTGCTTCGCCTGCGTGGCAAAGGGCTGCCGGATGTGAATGGGTATGGAACGGGCGACTTGGTGGTCAACGTCAGCATCTATGTGCCGGAGACGTTGAGCAAAGAGGAAAAGCATGTCCTTGAGAAGTGGGAAGATTCGGACAACTTCAAGCCGGATACCGGCGTAAAGGAGAAAATCTTCAAGAAGTTCAAGAGCCTTTTTGACTGACATCACGGCATGCATGGCTTCTGGTTGGGATTGTTGTGTTGGGCGGCAGGCAGCGTGCAGGCGGTTGACGCAGTGTACACGCCGGAAGACAGCGTGGCGGTGGAACGTTTGTTGAGGGAAGTGCCGCCGTCCGTGCCGGATTCTAGCCGGGTCCTTTTCTTTGCAGAGGCTTTGTGCGGCATTCCTTATGTGGCAAACACGTTAGAAAGGGACGGCAAGGAGGAAGCTTTGGTCATCTGCATGTCGGGATTCGACTGCATGACGTTTGTGGAGACGGTGCTAGCCTTGGCAGAGGCTCATCGGGAGGGAAAGCATTCTTTTGGTGATTTTGCCCGTTGTCTCCGGCAAATCAGGTATCGGGACGGAGTGGTGGACGGCTATTGTTCACGCCTGCATTATTTCACGGAATGGGCAGAACAAAACCTTGCTTCCCATGCGGGATGGCAGGAAGTGACTGCCTGTTTGGGGGTATCGTGTGATTGCAGCAGCCGGGAACTGGATTTCATGTCATCTCATGCTTCGCTGTACCCGCATTTGCAGGACGGCGAAGCGAATCTCCGTGCGATAAAGGAAGTGGAAAAACGCATTTCCTCACTGGATGTTTGCCGGATTCGGAAGGAAGATGCGGGTGCGGCATTGGGGAAAGTGCCGCCTGGCTGCTTGGTGGCTTTCACGACCCGTACGGAGGGGCTGGACGTTTCCCATGTGGGGTTCGTGGTGAAAAAGGAGGGCAATGCCTGCCTGTTGCACGCTTCGTCGCGGCATAAGAAAGTGCTTGTGGAATCTGCTCCCATGGACGATTACCTGTCTGGCCAGCCTTCTGTGTCGGGTATCCGCGTTTTTCGTTTTTATTAAAGCGGGATGTATTCCACGAATGCTTCCATGGCTTCGTAGGATGCCAGCCCTAATTGGTCGTACAAGGCGGCAGTGGCGCGGTTGCGGTCTTCCGAACGTTGCCAGAATAGCCGCTCGTCATTGCCAAGGAAGGGTGCGCTTTCCATCTGCGATTGATGTTTGAGGATGGCGTTTCGTTTGGCACGAAGTTCTTCCGGGCTGATGGGGACGGCCATTTCGATATGTTCGATGTCCCATTCTGCCCATGCTCCCCTGTACATCCATATGCGGCATTCTTGCAACCATGCCGCATGGTTTTCCTTTTCTTGGTCGATGGCGGCGAACACGGCATCGGTGCATACGCGGTGCGTGCCGTGAGGGTCGGCAAGGTCGCCTGCAACGAATATCTGGTGCGGCTTTATCTTTTCCAGCAATTGCTGCACGATGGCCACGTCTTCTTCGCCGAGCGGGTTCTTTTGTATCCTTCCGGTCTCGTAGAACGGCAGGTCGAGGAAATGCACTTGTTCCATAGGCAGGTTGTTGTAGCGGCAGGCGATGCGTGCTTCTCCTCTTCGGATGAGTCCTTTGACGGCTAAGATGTCGCGTGTATCCATGTCGCCGTCGTTTTTCTTTTCAAGGAAATCCCATATTTCGGCACACTTTTCGTTTATGTTTTCAAAGTTTTCTTTGTTGAACAGGAGGTTGAAGCCTTTTAGGAAATGCAGGAAGCGCAATACTTCTTCATCGCCCACGGCAATGTTGCCGGATGTCTCATAAGCTATGTGGACTTCATGCCCTTGTTCCACCAATCTCCGGATGGTGCCGCCCATGGATATGACATCATCATCGGGATGGGGGGAGAATACTAGCACACGTTTGGGATAAGGCAAAGCGCGTTCGGGGCGGTAGGTGTCGTCGGCATTGGGTTTTCCTCCGGGCCATCCCGTGATGGTGTGCTGGAGGTCATTGAATATTTTGATGTTGACATTGTATGCTGAACCGTACAGCACGAGGAGTTCGCTCAATCCGTTTTCGTTGTAATCCTTGTTTGTCAGTTTCAAGATAGGCTTCCCGGTGATGCTGCACAGCCATACGATGGCGCTTCTTATCAGTTTGTCGTTCCATTCGCAGGAAGTGACCAACCAAGGATGCTGTATGCGGGTGAGGTACCCGGCGGCGGACAGGTCGATGGCGATATGGGTGTTGCTGTGGGTTTGCAGGAATGATGCCGGGATGGCATCGGTGACGGGGCCTTCCACCGCCTGCTTGATCATCTCGGCTTTTTCTTCCCCCCAAGCGGTGAGATAGATTCTTTTGGCGGAAAGGATGGTCTTGATGCCCATGGTGATGGAACTGGGTGGCACGTTTTCCGTGTTGCCGAACCTTTTTGCCGCCTCGCTCCTTGAGGTGTTGTCAATGAGGATGAGCCGGGTGCGTGAGTTGATTTGCGAGCCGGGTTCGTTGAAAGCAATGTTGCCCATCCTGCCGATGCCTAAAAGCATGATGTCTATCCCGCCGAAACTTTCAATCCGTTGTTCGTACATGCGGCAGTGTTCCAGGATGGCTTCTTTGGGGATGCCACCGTCCGGTGTGTAAATGTTGCGTGGGTCGATGTCGGTGTGGTCGAGGAACAGTTCTTTGAGCGACTTGAAGCTGCTGTACCCGGTGTCCGGGTGCAGGGGATAGTATTCATAGACATTGAAGATGATGACATTGCGGAAGCTGAGGCTTTCCTCTTTGTGCAGGCGTGCCAGTTCGTTGAAGATGCTGAGCGAGGAGTTTCCTCCTGTCAGTGCCATGACGCAGAAGTGGCCGGCCCGTTGCTTTTCGCGGATGGTTTGGGCTATCTCTTGTGCGATGTGGCATGCGCCTTCTTCTACGGTTTCATAGATGTCGGTGGGTATTTTTTCCAATCTTGTCAGCACGGAACGTTCGTAGGCGTTGGCGGGCTTGTAGTATTTGGTGGAAATCCGGTTGAGGGTGATGTGGGCGCTTAGGTTGGTTTTCATGTTGGTTTAGGTTAAAGGGTGGATGATGGCGGTTGTGCCGGGGTGTTGGTTGTCACGGCAGGGTGAACGGGTCTGCGTCTTTCCATGCGGGGAACTTTTCTCTGAAATGCTCCAAACTTTTCCGGCGTATTTCGGCGATGCGGAATCCTTCTTCATTCTCTTGGAAGGCGGCGAGTTGCCTTCCTCTTGCGTCTATCAGGGTGGAATGTCCAGAGTAAGGGATGCCGTATGCATCTGTCCCTACTCGGTTCACGCCGCATGCGTAGCATTGGTTTTCAAGGGCTCTTGCTTGCAGGAGGATGTCCCATGCGTTGTTCCGGGCGGATGGCCAGTTGGCGGCGACGACAAGCAGGTCGTAAGCGTTCCCGGTGTTGCGCAGCCATACAGGGAATCTCAGGTCGTAGCATACGGCGAGGCAGATGTTCCATCCTTTGTAGTGGAGGATGCACCGGCGGCTTCCGGGGGTGAAGTTTTCCGGCTCGTTGCCCATGCGGAACAGGTGGCGTTTGTCATAATGGCAGGTGCCGCCTTCCGGGGTGACGAAGAAGGCGCGGTTGAAGATGGCCTCGCCTTCCCGGCAGATGAAGCTGCCGGCCAATGCCGTGTTGAATTGCGCGGCCCACTGCTTCAGTTGGCGCATGGTGCCGCCTTCCATGGTTTCGGCCAGAAGGCGGTTGTCCGTGCTGAAGCCGGTAGAGAACATTTCGGGGAAAACCACGAGGTCTGCTTCCCCCTTCATTTGCTCCAGCAGGGCGGCTGCCTTGCGGAAGTTGGCGGCTTTGTCTTCCCAGGCGATGTCGAATTGTGCGAGGCCGATGCGCATGTCAGATGTCCCCTGTTTGGAAATTCGCGGGATGTTTCCCGGTGAATTGCTTGAAGTAGTCCTTTATTTCTTTGATGTCTTTCTCGTAGTCGCCGCAGGGGCGGAGGGCCTTTTCTGCCGTGATGGCCTTGGCTTTGTAGTCGATGCCAATCAGCACGATGGGAATCTGCGCGTTGAGGGCGATGTAGTAGAACCCTTTTTTCCAGTCGGGATTGGGTGAACGCGTGCCTTCCGGCGTGATGGCCAGATGGAAGCGTTTGCTTTCTTTCACCGTGTTGCTTATCGTTTCTACCAATGACGTTTTCCGGCTTCGGTCGATGGGGATTCCCCCCATGGCTTTCAGCAGCCAGCCCAATGGAGGGAAGAACCATTCCTTTTTCATCATGAACCCGGTCTGTCGGCCGATGGCGCAATAGAACAATTTGCCGATAATGAAGTCCCAGTTGCTGGTGTGGGGAGCGGCACAGATGATGTATTTGTCATAGTCGGGCACCGTGACGTTGGCTTTCCATCCCAGCAGGCGGAAGTAGATGTATCTGCAAATGGCTTGTTTCATTCCGGCAGGCTTAGTGGAGTTGCGTGATGCTTTCTATGACGGCGTTCATTTCCCGGTTGAAGTCTTCGTGGTATTTTTTGTAGAATCCTTTGGTGTTGCCGGGTTCCACGTGGCTCAAACGGCCGATGAATTCGCTGTGTATGGCCTGTAGCTTTTCCAGCAGTTCATCGAGGATCTTGATGTTTTCTTCTTTCGGGAAAAGGACTTTGCGCACGAGGCATTCGGTGAACAGTTCGTTGATGATGTAGTTGACTTGTTTCTTCAAGTTTCTTTTGCTTGCCATAGCTGTTGTTTTTTTAAGTTTCGGTAAAGATAGGAAGTTTCTTTGAAAGGAAGTCCGTTTTTATGGTTTTTTATGGGCGGGAAATTCGTTTCCCTGTGCAGCCAAACCCGGTTTTCCCGTGCAACTTCTTTATCTTTAGGCTAGAGATGCACATCCTTAGGCTAAAGATGTGCGTCCTTAACCTAAAGATATGTATCCTTAGCCTAAGGATGAAGAAGTTGCCTGCATGAGTTGCTTTTCTTATGCGGGTGTTTGCATCTTTTTGCGTATCTTTGTAGCGTTTTTCTACAAGGCGTTCCGGGCGTTCCACACTGCCTGCGCGTGGCGGATGTCTTCGATGCTTTTGGGAATGAGGCACCTATGCGTCCTGCTTCCTTTTGGCATGCGCTTTGGGAAAACCCGGTTTATTATGGTGGAATTAATAGTTTGTGACAGGTTATGAAAAAGTTCTTTCCGAATAGAAACGCATTGCTTGACAAGAGAAGGTGGGTGATAGCCGCCCTTTGCATTGCCGCAGTCATAGGGGTGTATTATGTCTTGACGCGCCCTGAGAAGCCTCAGCCGGTGTATCCGTCCGTTGTGGCGGCACCGGCGGAGATGGACGATGTGGAACTGTACGGTGAATATGTGGGCCGCATCCGCGCCCAGCAGTTCGTGGAAGTCCGCGCCCGCGTGGAAGGTTATCTGGAAGAAATGCTGTTCGAGGAAGGCACGTACGTGAAGCGCAACCAAGTGTTGTTTGTCATCAACCAGGACCTGTACCGGGCCAAGGCTGACAGGGTGCGCGCCCAATTGAAGAAAGACGAGGCGCAGGCATTGAAGGCCAAGCGTGATTTGGACCGCATCCAGCCCCTGTACGAGCAGAACGCGGCGAGCCAGCTTGACTTGGACAATGCGGTGGCGGCCTATGAAAGTTCGGAAGCTGCCGTGGCCATGAGCGAGGCTGACCTTGCGCAAGCTGAACTGGAATTGGGATACACCATCGTGCGTTCCCCTTCGTCCGGGTACATCAGCGAGCGGAATGTGGATTTAGGCACGCTGGTGGGGCCCGGCAGCGGCAAGTCGTTGCTGGCCACCATTGTCAAGAGTGACACCGTATTGGTGGATTTCAGCATGACCGCCTTGGATTACCTGAAAAGCAAGGAACGGAATGTGAACTTCGGGCAACAGGATTCTACCCGTTCCTGGCAGCCGAACATTTCCATCACGTTGGCCGACAATTCGGTGTATCCTTTGCGGGGATACGTGGATTTCGCCGAGCCGCAGGTGGACCCGCAGACAGGAACTTTCTCTGTCCGTGCGGAAATGCCGAACCCCGACCGCGTGCTGTTGCCCGGTCAGTTCACGAAAGTGAAGCTCTTGCTTGATGTGCGTGAAGGCGCCACCGTCATCCCCCGGAAGGCCGTGACGATAGAAAAAGGCGGCGCTTACGTGTATGTGGTGCGGAAGGACACGACGGTGGAGCGGCGTTTCATCGAGATAGGGCCTGAATTTGAGAACAGCCTGGTGGTGGAACGCGGGCTGAGTGCCGGCGAGAACGTGGTGAACGAAGGCATCCACAAGCTCACTCCGGGGATAAAGGTGGAATTGGTAGATGAAATGGAAGAGGCGCTTGGCAGCAAAGAGGAATAACATATGAAGGTAAGTTTCTTTATAGACCGCCCGGTTTTTTCTGCGGTCATCTCCATTGTGATTGTGATTATCGGGGTCATCGGCCTGACGATGCTCCCCATCGACCAGTACCCGCAGATTACCCCTCCTGTGGTGAAAATCAGCGCTTCCTATCCGGGAGCCAGCGCGTTGACCGTGTCGCAGGCTGTGGCCACGCCGATTGAGCAGGAATTGAACGGCACGCCGGGCATGCTCTACATGGAGTCGAGCAGTTCCAATTCCGGGGGATTCTCGGCCACCGTCACGTTCGACATCTCCACCGATGCCGACCTGGCCGCCGTGGAGATACAGAACCGCGTGAAACTGGCCGAGTCGCGCCTCCCGGCAGAAGTCATCCAGAACGGCATCTCTGTGGAGAAACAGGCTTCCAGCCAGCTGATGACGCTTTGCCTCACTTCCAACGACCCCAAGTTCGACGAGATATATCTGAGCAACTTTGCCACCATCAATGTGCTGGACGTGCTTCGGCGCATCCCTGGAGTAGGGCGGGTGTCGAATGTCGGCAGCCGGTATTATGCCATGCAGATTTGGGTGCAGCCGGACAAGCTGGCGAACTTCGGCCTGACGGTGCAGGACATCCAGAAAGCCTTGAACGACCAGAACCGCGAGTCGGCGGCAGGCGTATTGGGGCAACAACCCGTGACGGGGCTGGACGTCACCATTCCCATCATCGCCCAAGGACGGCTTTCCACCGTCGGCCAATTTGAGGAAATTGTGGTTCGTGCCAATCCGAATGGTTCCATCATCCGTTTGCGTGATGTGGCCCGTGTGTCATTGGAGGCATCTTCTTACAGCACAGAGAGCGGCATCGACGGGGAGAATGCCGCCGTGCTGGCCATCTACATGCTGCCCGGCGCCAATGCCATCGAGGTGGCAGAACGGGTGAAGGCGACCATTGAAGAACTGAGCGCCAACTTCCCCGACGGGTTGAGCTATGAGATTCCTTTCGACATGACGACCTACATTTCACAGTCCATCCATGAGGTGTACAAGACGTTGTTCGAGGCTTTGTTCCTCGTGGTGCTGGTGGTCTTCCTGTCGTTGCAGAACTGGCGTGCCACGCTGATACCCATCATTGCCGTTCCCATCTCCTTGATTGGCACGTTCGGCTTCATGCTGATTTTCGGCTTTTCGCTGAACATCCTTACTCTGTTGGGCTTGGTGTTGGCTATCGGCATTGTGGTGGACGATGCCATTGTGGTGGTGGAAAACGTGGAGCGCATCATGGAAGAAGAACATCTGAGCGCTTACGAGGCCAGCAAGAAGGCCATGAACGGCTTGGCCAGCGCATTGATTGCCACGTCCATGGTGCTTGCCGCCGTGTTTGTCCCCGTCAGCTTCCTGGGCGGGATTACCGGCCAACTGTACCGCCAGTTCACCATCACGATAGTGGTGTCCGTGTTGATTTCTACGGTCGTGGCTTTGACGCTGAGCCCCGTGATGTGTTCCTTGATATTGAAGCCCTCTGATGGGAAAAAGAAAAACATCGTGTTCCGTAAAATCAACGAATGGCTGATGTTCGGGAACGATAAATACATATTTTATATAAAGAAGTTCGTGAAGCATCCCCGCCGGGTGCTGACCACGTTTGCCATCATGTTGGTCATGATTTTCACGGTACACAACCTGATTCCGTCCAGCTTCATGCCGAAAGAGGACCAAGGCTATTTCAAGGTAGAACTGGAACTTCCCGAAGGAGCCACGCTGGAACGTACCCGCGTGGTGACGGAACGAGCCATTGATTACCTGATGGAGAACCCGTATGTGGAGTATGTGCAGAATGTCACGGGGACAAGCCCCCGCGTGGGAAGCAACCAGGCAAGGAGCGAGTTGACGGTCATCATGAAGCCTTGGGAGGAGCGCGAAGACGTTTCTTTGGAGGACATCATGAAAGAAGTAGAGGCTGATTTGTCTCGTTACCCGGAGTGCAAGGTGTATTTGTCCACGCCTCCTGTGATACCGGGTTTGGGGACATCCGGCGGATTCGAGATGCAGTTGGAGGCAAGGGGGGATGCCACTTTCGACAATTTGGTGCAGGCAGTGGACACATTGATGTATTACGCCGCGCAACATGAAGAGCTGACAGGGCTTTCTTCCTCCTTGCAGGCGGATATCCCACAACTCTATTTTGACGTGGACCGCGACAAGGCGAAATTGGCCGGCGTGCCTTTGGCCGATGTCTTTTCCACCATGAAAGCCTATACCGGTTCGGTCTATGTGAATGACTTCAACATGTTCAACCGCATCTACCGGGTTTACATACAGGCGGAAGCCCCTTACCGTGAGCGGAAAGAGGACATCAATTTGTTTTTTGTGAAAGGAGCCGACGGCGCCATGATTCCCCTTACGGCATTGGGCAATGCTTATTACACGACGGGGCCGGGCAGCATGAAGCGCTTCAACATGTTCACGTCGGCAGTCATCCGTGGTTCAGCCGCCCACGGTTACAGTTCCGGCCAAGCCATGGACATCATGGAAAAGATTGTGCGCGACCATCTGCCTTCCAACATTGCGTTGGAGTGGAGCGGCCTGTCGTATCAAGAGAAGCAAGCGGGAGGCCAGACGGGCATCGTCCTGATGCTGGTGTTCTTGTTCGTGTTCTTGTTCCTTGCCGCCCAGTATGAAAGCTGGATGGTGCCGGTGGCCGTGTTGTTGTCATTGCCGGTGGCGGCTTTGGGTGCTTACCTTGGCGTTTGGGCATGTGGCTTGGAGAATGACATTTATTTCCAGATAGGTTTGGTGATGTTGATGGGGCTTGCGGCGAAGAATGCCATTCTGATTGTGGAGTTTGCCAAAGAAGAAGTGGACCGGGGCGGTGATTTGGTGCAGTCGGCCCTTCATGCCGCGCATCTCCGTTTCCGTCCCATCATGATGACCTCCCTCGCTTTTGTGTTGGGCATGTTGCCAATGGTGTTGGCCACTGGGCCGGGGGCAGCGAGCCGCCAGGCCATAGGCACTGGCGTGTTTTTCGGGATGATATTTGCAATCGTTTTTGGTATCATATTGGTGCCTTTCTTCTTTGTCTTGATTTACAAGGCGAAGAACAAGGCGAAAACCCAGTTAAAAAAGTTGTGACATGAGGCGGAATAAGAATGCATATGCAGCAGGGCTTTTGTGCTTGGCGTTTGCTTGCCTGGCCAGTTCCTGCAAAGTGGGGAAAAGCTATGTGCGCCCGGAACTGAACCTTCCCCAGCAGATTGGCGGTAGCCAGGATTCGTTGACTTTGGCCGACAAGAAATGGTGGGAGATTTACACGGATGTCACTTTGCAGAACTTGATTCGGAAGTCTTTGGAACACAACAAAGATGTGCTGATTGCAGCAGCAAGGGTGAAGGAAATGGCGGCGAGAAAACGCATCAAGGTGGCCGACCTGTTGCCGCAAGTGGACGGAAGAATCTCCGGCGAGCGTGAGTCAACGAATTATGGCGGGCGCAGGAATTTGGCCAACGACGACACGTTCGAGGGCAAGCTGGTCTTTGCCTGGGAACTGGATTTGTGGGGCAACCTGCGTTGGGCAAGGGATGCTTCGCTGGCGGAGTACTTTGAGAGCGTGGAGGCTCAACGGGCGTTGCAGATGACCATCGTGGCAGAAGTGGCCCAGGCTTATTATGAGTTGGTGGCGTTGGACAATGAACTGTCGATTGTGAAGCAGACGTTGGAGGCGCGGCGCGAAGGCGTCCGTCTGGCGAAGATACGTTTCGAGGGGGGGCTGACTTCCGAAACTTCCTACCAGCAGGCGCAAGTGGAGTTGGCCCGGACGGCCACATTGGTGCCGGACCTGGAGCGGGAGATTTCGTTGAAGGAGAACGACATTGCTTTCTTGGCAGGGGAATACCCCAACAAGGTGAAGCGTGGAATGGTGTTGCGGGACGTGAATTTCCCGGATACTTTGCCGGTAGGGCTGCCGTCTGCCTTGCTGGAACGCCGCCCCGACATACGGCAGGCAGAGCAGCGCCTGATAGCAGCCAATGCCGAGGTGGGCGTGGCGTTTACGAACATGTTCCCAAGGATTGCCCTGACCGGCGCGTATGGATTGGAAAGCACAGCGTTGGTTGACTTCCTGAAATCGCCTTATGGTTTAGTCAACGGTGCGATACTGACACCTATTTTGGGCATGGGGAAAAACATCTCTGCCTTGAAAGCACAGAAAGCCGTCTATGAGCAAGAGGTCCACCGTTATGAGAAATCCGTGCTTTCCGCCTTCCGGGAAGTGCAGGGGCGTATCGTGAATTTCAACAAGATGAAAGAAACCTACGAGTCGCGGAAAGCATTGGAGCAAGCCGCCAAAAGCTATGTGGAACTGGCGCAACTGCAATACATCAACGGGGTCATCAATTATTTGGACGTATTGGACGCGCAACGTGAATATTTCGATGCGCAAATCAGCCTGAGCAACGCCATCCGTGACGAACTGATTGCCGTGGTGCAGTTGTACAAAGCATTGGGCGGCGGTTGGCAGGCGCAGTGATTGTTGTGCAGGCATTTCGGCGGCGTTGGATAAAAAGTTTCCTTTTATTCTTTTATATGTTGGAAAAAAAGACGTAATTTGCAAAACACAAGCGAAAAGCATCAACTAACCCTTTAAATAAAAACGAAGATGACAAAAAGTGCATTGCAAATTGCAAGGGCAGCCTATCAGCCCAAACTTCCTGCCGCATTGAAAGGCGCAGTGAAGGTGAAAGAAGGAGAACCCACGCAGTCTGTATCCAACCAAGGAGAAATCTGCAAGCTGTTTCCCAACACATACGGCCTTCCTTTGATTGAATTTGTCCCCTCAGGCAAAGGCGGCGATTACCCGGCCATCAACGTGGGTGTGATTTTGTCCGGCGGGCAAGCTCCCGGCGGGCATAATGTCATTTCAGGGCTTTTTGACGGGTTGAAACGGATGAACCCTGCCAGCCGCCTGTATGGTTTCATCTTGGGCCCCGGCGGATTGGTGGATCACAATTATATGGAACTGACATCCGATCTTATTGATGAATACAGGAACACGGGCGGTTTCGACATCATCGGTTCAGGCCGCACGAAGCTGGAAACGGAAGAACAGTTTGAGAAAGGTTATGAAATCCTGAAAGAACTGGGCATTTCCGCCTTGGTCATCATTGGCGGCGACGATTCCAACACCAACGCCTGCGTGCTGGCCGAATATTACAAGGCAAAGAATTACGGCGTGCAGGTCATCGGTTGCCCGAAAACCATTGACGGCGACTTGAAGAACGAGATGATTGAAACGTCGTTCGGCTTCGACACCGCCTGCAAGGTCTATTCCGAAGTCATCGGCAACATCCAGCGCGACTGCAATTCCGCCCGCAAATATTGGCATTTCATCAAGCTGATGGGGCGTTCGGCATCCCATATTGCTTTGGAATGCGCCCTCCAGGTGCAGCCCAACATCTGCATCATCTCCGAGGAAGTGGAGGCCAAGAACATGTCGTTGGACGACGTAGTGACCTACATTGCCCGCATTGTTGCCGACCGTGCTTCGCGTGGCGACAATTTTGGCACGGTATTGATACCGGAAGGATTGATTGAGTTCATCCCGGCCATGAAGAGTCTGATTGCAGAGTTGAACGATTTCTTGGCTTGCTACGCCGAGGAGTTCTCGCACATCAAGAAGTCGCACCAGCGCGATTACATCATCTCCAAACTGTCGAAGAACAATTCAGCCGTGTATGCCAGCCTGCCGGAAAGCGTGGCGCGCCAGTTGACTTTGGACCGCGACCCGCACGGGAACGTGCAGGTTTCGCAGATTGAAACCGAGAAACTGCTCTCTGAAATGGTGGCCACCAAGTTGGCGCAATGGAAAGAAGAAGGCAAATACAACGGGAAGTTCGCCACGCAGCACCATTTCTTCGGCTACGAAGGGCGTTGCGCAGCCCCGTCCAACTATGACGCAGACTATTGCTATTCGTTGGGCTATACCGCATCGTTGCTGATTGCCAACGGGATGACCGGCTATATGTCGTCCGTGCGCAACACGACGGCGCCGGCCGACCAATGGGTGGCAGGCGGTGTGCCTATCACGATGATGATGAACATGGAACGCCGCAACGGCGTGATGAAGCCTGTCATCCACAAGGCATTGGTGGAACTGGACGGCAAGCCGTTCCTGAAATTCGCCGAGATGCGTGACACGTGGGCAAAGACGACCGATTATGTGTATCCGGGCCCGATACAGTATTTTGGCCCGACGGAGGTTTGCGACCAGCCGACAAAGACTTTGCAGCTGGAACAAGGCAAGTGATATGAAGAGAGGAGAAAGGGCTTCCAAAGCC
>CALUIR010000020.1 GCA_944320785.1 uncultured Bacteroidaceae bacterium | reverse complement strand
AGCTATGGTACAGATTGCATTCATCCAAATCATGCTTAACAGATTTATCGAATGAAATCAAAACAGCTTCTTAATATATGTTTTGCCATTTTCTGAAATTGTTATATATGCATCTATGGGCATTGGAAATGGAGAGCCATCGGAATTAGGTACATAAAAACGCATAAATTCCGCACTATATTCTTTTTGGGCTGCTGCACTAATACATACACAAATGGCAACAAGCATTAAATGAACCTTTTTCATTTTTTTAGTGATTTTAATAGTATATTATTTGTCTATTTTCAGTTATAACCTTATCCGCTCATTGAGTTAGTAGTTCTATAATGACCGCACCCGACGATACTGGTTTTTGTCAAATTATTCTATCCTTATCAAACCCACGACCTTATAAACTCCGAATACATCCGATTTGCATACTTCAAAATCGGGGTATTCTTTATTGAATGACACGCATCTGAATTTTTCTCCCCCGTCATACAATCTCTTCAAAACTGCCCCGTCTGCTGTGTCAAGCACATAAGGCTTTCCCCATTCTACAATGCTCGTCACTTTACGTATCGCAATTTCATCTCCGCCCTGAAACTTCGGTTCCATAGAATCGCCTTTAACAATAATAGTATAGTCGTATTTCGGGAAAGCCTTTACTACTGGTATCTGTTCGCAGTCATACATTTTCACGCTCTCTGAAAATCCACAAAGCGTCCCGGCTGCAACGGTCATCGGAATGCGTGGGCGGGTTTCTTCTGCGTTACTTGTGGTTTCTTGGCCTTGTTCTTCCGATGAGTCAGGTAGCATCATTTCTCCCTCACCGTATTTTAACCACTCAAAAGAATATCTAAAAGTAGATTCTATCTTTCTGAGAGTCAAGTCGGTTATCTTCTGCTTCCCGGCCAACATTTTATGAAAGTTTCCGGGATCTACTCCTATACGGCGAGCAAAAGCCGTTGTACTTAAAGTCTCAAACTCTAAAGCCGCTTCTATCCGATTAATCACGCTTTCAGACATACACTAATTCAAATTTAAAAAAACAGTTAATACAATGTTAATACATTTGTATTATAATTGTATTTTATTGTAATTACATATCTTTGTGTCCGTAAGGCAATCCTGGAAAAAGAGGATGCATAAAACGAACTGGTAGAGAAAAAAGCGTTTTTCCCGACCGATGCAAAAATGTATAATCAACGATAAAGGTAAGCCAATCGTTTTGAATTTCCAACTTTCGGATTGTGTTTTACAACACTTGGAATCGGTTTAGTGGAATTTACCAAGAGAAAAAAGATTCGAACTAATACAGAGAGAGGCTATAAGACAATTAGAAGCTATTACGACGAGCAAGTCAATAAATAAGATAGAACAGTCCAACTTATCATCATTCGATGACAGTTTGAAGAAGGCCCTGGACTACAATCCAAGCAATAAAGAATAGAACACTTCTTATGTATTATCAAAAAAGGTAGTCGTATAATAGACTACCCTTTTTACTTTACTTATTGAAGTTGCTACATAGTTAGATCATTGTTCCTTTGTGTATGTTTGATGATAATATGGTCCACTATTTTGTCCATTATAACTGTAAGATATGGTTAAACTTTTAGATGAGAATGTTCCATCAACATAATACCAATCCCAATAAGTATCGTGAAGATTATGAAATAATACTTTGTTGCCATTTACTGTATATGTGCCAGTATATATTCGTCCATTATTATCTGTATCCCACACTTGTACAGTATTCTGATCTACAAATTCAATATACCGAGTAAAATAGTTTGGGTTAATAACTGTAACTTCGTCTTCAAATGACCAAATAGTGCCTTTTAATGGATTGTTTGATTGCCCATCATCTTCTTTTGAGCATGATGTAATTAAAAATGATGTTGATAACAGCATTAATAAAGATACAATCTTTTTCATTTTGTTTTGGGTTTTAGTTAAACAATATTTCACACTCAAAGTGTCAGCCAACAGATGGCAACCGTTTAACCAAAAAGGAACGTGGGTCATGCTTATTGCAACGAGGCACGACCAAGCGCCTGCAAAAACATAAGCACAACCCACGCCATACGGCGAGGGCATTCATTGTGCCTATTGGTGTTTTTGCGATTAAAAATTGGTCGTTTTCGTTGCAAAACCAATAGCCTAAATGCCATCAAAAAAGCGTACCGATATTCTCGATACGCTACAAAGATAGACATAAACTTTGATGTTTGAAAGAATAAAGTTACTTTTGCTCCACGTTACTTTCTTACTTCGTGCTGACGATGGCTAACAAGGGGGAGCCATCGGCTCTTTTAGAAATCTAAATTTTAAAAGTTTGCAGCGATGAAAGTGCAGATTTTAACGAGAGGTAAGGTGATTTATCTTTCAGTTTACCGTAATGGTGTTCGCACCATGAAACCCATTGGCAGATTGAAATAATGATCTCCTCGTAGTAGGGTCGCGCTCTATGTGGCCCTACTTTTCAAAGCCTATCCCATCTTTGTGTAATTTGGTATATCATTACCATAAAAATATTGATTTAGTTGTGATTTGCTTTCAAATTAGTATCTTTGAACCATTGGAAACAACAACTGATAATATCCTTTTGCGCGTCTAGTCGTTGTGATTTGCTTTCAAATTAGTATCTTTGAACCATTGGAAACAACGGTCAAGAAGCTGATCAAGTGATAGCATCGTTGTGATTTGCTTTCAAATTAGTATCTTTGAACCATTGGAAACAACGAGCGATGTCGGCGAAGCCGGGGGAGCGAGGTTGTGATTTGCTTTCAAATTAGTATCTTTGAACCATTGGAAACAACAATATAATCATACCAAGCACGCTGGTAACCGTTGTGATTTGCTTTCAAATTAGTATCTTTGAACCATTGGAAACAACTGGAAAGCTATAGCTATGTCAATACCAGTTGTGATTTGCTTTCAAATTAGTATCTTTGAACCATTGGAAACAACACTTTGAGAGTTAATGCTGAAAAAGCACGGTTGTGATTTGCTTTCAAATTAGTATCTTTGAACCATTGGAAACAACTTCACAATATTACTAAATATTCTTTCTTTTGTTGTGATTTGCTTTCAAATTAGTATCTTTGAACCATTGGAAACAACCTATAGGGGTAGGTGGTTGCAGCCGGGCGGGTTGTGATTTGCTTTCAAATTAGTATCTTTGAACCATTGGAAACAACTGCTTCAATATTAGCAATTTGACTAATCGCGTTGTGATTTGCTTTCAAATTAGTATCTTTGAACCATTGGAAACAACTTCCTTGCTTGGAAAGCTATATTTTCAGTGGTTGTGATTTGCTTTCAAATTAGTATCTTTGAACCATTGGAAACAACGCTCGTCAGCCAAAGGAATGCCACGACCTAGTTGTGATTTGCTTTCAAATTAGTATCTTTGAACCATTGGAAACAACTGCTGCACACAATACCAATGGGGAAATCCTGTTGTGATTTGCTTTCAAATTAGTATCTTTGAACCATTGGAAACAACGTTACAACAAGTCCCTCGAGATGCTGGAGGGTTGTGATTTGCTTTCAAATTAGTATCTTTGAACCATTGGAAACAACCGGCGCACCGAAGGGGCGCGTGAACCCTCGTTGTGATTTGCTTTCAAATTAGTATCTTTGAACCATTGGAAACAACGATTTCCCGAACCACTACACAACTGGTTATGTTGTGATTTGCTTTCAAATTAGTATCTTTGAACCATTGGAAACAACGCGATGTAGAGAGCGTGAAAGCCTACCTATGTTGTGATTTGCTTTCAAATTAGTATCTTTGAACCATTGGAAACAACGACAGGTAGGAACGCTCCGGTTCCGCAGGGTTGTGATTTGCTTTCAAATTAGTATCTTTGAACCATTGGAAACAACCGTCCGTATATCGGATGAGTTCGCGATTCCGTTGTGATTTGCTTTCAAATTAGTATCTTTGAACCATTGGAAACAACGCACCACCCACCGGGCTACCGCCCCGCATGGTTGTGATTTGCTTTCAAATTAGTATCTTTGAACCATTGGAAACAACTACATGATTGCGTACGCATTCTTCGCCACAGTTGTGATTTGCTTTCAAATTAGTATCTTTGAACCATTGGAAACAACCGGAAAGCCCCGGGAAAATGATAGTGGACTGTTGTGATTTGCTTTCAAATTAGTATCTTTGAACCATTGGAAACAACTCGTTCCAACGGATGCCAAGACGGTGTACGTTGTGATTTGCTTTCAAATTAGTATCTTTGAACCATTGGAAACAACTGAGCATTAGTCAAATTGCTGCCTGTCGGTGTTGTGATTTGCTTTCAAATTAGTATCTTTGAACCATTGGAAACAACAGAATGCCGATTTTAGCATGAATATCAATGGCTTACAATCGCGATTAGAAAAAGAAAAAGTGTTTGTTTCCAACCATAAATCCCGTCCATCAAGGCGGGATTTATGGTTTCAAAAGAGTTCCAACTGTTGGCCGGGAGTCTTTATACCGTGAGGCTTTTTCCCGTAAAACAGTTCTATTTGGCCAAATTGTTTGTCCGTAATGCACATGATTCCCACCTGTCCATAATCCGGGAGGAAAGATTTAACTCTTTTTATATGTACCGCTGCATTCTCGCTGCTGGCGCAATGGCGGACATAAATGGAAAACTGGAACATCGTGAATCCATCGCGTTGCAGATTCTTCCGAAAATCGGCATAGGCTTTCTTGTCTTTCTTCGTTTCCGTAGGCAAATCAAAAAGAACCAGCACCCACATGACCCGATATTCACTAAAACGATCCATCAAAACTCAGGGTAAACGACCCGGCGAAGCTCGCCGGAGAAACATTTGTACAAAGAGGCAGTGGTCTGCCCTACGGCTACCATCAGCGGACTTCGCTTCTTGTTCATCCGCACTTCCAACGTCGGGACGGAAAGCAAAGCATATTTCACTTCCTTCGTCAAAGCCACATTTTCCCCATGCTGACGATACAAATCGAGAACCAGTTTATCGACAAACGGGCGGTAAGGCTCCATGATGTCGTCGGCCAAACAGTAAGCATTGTAACGGTTGTGATGGTGAATGCCCAATGTGGGCAGCAAGCCACTTGCCACCAATCCACGTGCCACGACCGCACGAAGAATGGCATAACCGTAATTCAACAGATTGTTAGGCGGCATGCCTTCGCGGTCGCGGGTGAATCCTTCCACATCGGCAAACAAAGTTTTCCAATAATAGGCTGCCGCACGCGCTTCCAAATTGTCGGGGTCGCCGCTGCGCACGTCGCTTGCCCAAACGTGCATGCATTTCGATTCTTCCTTTCTGCAAACGTGCAACACTGCTGCCTGATTGTTGATTTTCGCCTGAATGGTCTGCTGCCACAGTTGCTTCTTCAACGGCAACGAAGCGGCCAATTGTTCCCGGAAACGTTCGTTTTGCGTGGTGTTGCCGTAAAGCGGGAGCATCAGCCCCACCGGCATGCTCTTGCTGTCGCAAGTGATGAGCGCACAGTTGTTTTCCAACAACGCTTCCATCGCACCGGAAGTAATCGTGATTTGCTTGTTGTCCAGCACCACGACCCCCAAATCTTCTATCGGCTTCGTTACTTCCGACTGCCGCTTCATCGCTTCCGGAAGCGATGCATTGTTTCCCACTTCCGGAAGCTTGATGACCAACTGGGCATTGCGCAAAGACAAATAGGCCGGATTGCCGAAGTAAAGGGTTTTCTTTATCATAGCCTCTTGATTATGTTTCCCAACCGATCCACTTGAATGGGGATGCAGATTTCTTTAATAGATTGTTTTTCATCTGTAAACTCAATTTTATTTAATTGAGTAAACTCTTTCTTATCTGCAATCATATTTGCTACATAATATGGTATAACATATAATCTATTCCCCGTACAACTAACCATCTTATAAATCCTTGCCTTATCCAATGGATACAGGATATTTCCCGTCTGCACTTCTTCTTTTGTCGGCACATACACCAAATCATTCGGCGAAAGCACGAATTTTGGAGAATTCCCGTTCTCGTCCTCCGGCGCAGAAGGCAATCCACGTTTCTGACGGTCAATCACCACATTCAGCGGAATCGTGGCATAACTGCGCTTCTTGACCGTTTCACCCGTGCGCTTATCTTGCTGTTCGGTTTCATAAATGGCAAAGAACAGGTTGGTTCCCTTGGCCGCTTCCACGAATTTAGCAGGCTTGTTCCCCGTTTGCCCTACGGCAAACTTATCGGCTTTCTCATACACACGCACCTTATAGATGGGTTGATGCCGCTTCCCGCCATTCAATTCAATGATGTTTCTATTCATCGCTTCGATGCCTTCAGGCGAGAATGCCCGTCCCGCATCGTTCCCGTTAGCCTCCAAATGGCGAAGCAAGATTTTCTGTATGCCGGTATCGGTCACGCTGTCTATTTTCTTCTTATCGAAATCTTTATCCAACGGCTTGCGTACTGCAAAGA
The DNA here is from genome assembly GCA_944320785.1 of uncultured Bacteroidaceae bacterium. Lineage (GTDB taxonomy): Bacteria > Bacteroidota > Bacteroidia > Bacteroidales > Bacteroidaceae > CASFPE01. The sequence goes on along the minus strand of CALUIR010000020.1, from coordinate 43,890 downwards.
GGCGGTCTTTGGTATCTTTGGAGAAATAATACACCTTAATCTTTTTCAAATCCACATCCTGCCAGATGTCTTTGTTTTCTTCGAAATATTGCTTAACTTGCTTTTCATCCCGGTTCAGCAGCAACAATTCTTTCAATTTCTTCTTCAAGTCTTTATCTACAACCGCTTCCGGCTTTTTCAACGCCTCTTTCAAAGAAACATCCTTTGTATTCCGCAAATTCACTTCACCAAAAACCGTTTCTTTGTGCATCGGCTTGCGGATGGCCCAACTGTCTCCTTTCGTCTGGGGAACCATTGCCTTCTTGCCATCCACGTAACGCTGATAGTGGTTGGTGGTCTTGTTGATGACACGCAAGTTTTGCTTGAAGCTGACAATGATGTCCTGCAATGCCGCAGAAACATCTTGCGTGAAGGTATCCCACGGCTTTTTGACAAGCCAACGGTAATTTCCCTCGCCATCCGTCTTCTGCTTGTCGCACAGCAAGCGTTGCAAATCGTAACGGGAAATTTTGGCGTTCTTGCTGGCCGATTCATTATTCAGATAATTCACAATATTGCGGCCAGCGCAAGCAATGACAATGGCATCCATCGCGTGATGGCGATGATCGATGCGCTTCTTGCTGAATCCTTTCTGCAATTCCAAAGGCATTGCCGGAATCTCATTTCCGCTTGTATTGACCGAGGTGAAACAATCGCGCCCTGTCAATTCATTCAAGCGACGGAAACGCGGAAGGACAATTTTGTTCCATACATCGTTGATGCCCCAATCTTTCTTCAAGCGGTCGGTGACGCTACCGGTGCAAACCACCACATTTTTCGATGTCTCCTCTTGTTCGCCTTCCTCACGGACAATGTTGGACAACAAGGATTTCACCAACTTGCTGATGTAGCGGCTGTCGTTCAGCTGGCGGGCGATGAATTGCTCCGGGATATCCTCCATCAGCAATTTCTTCATTTTGGCGCGATTGTTCTTATAATGTTCCTTCACAAAACATTCGTATGCCTCCACCGCAAAGACGGTCACACACTTGCCTCCTGCCACCTGCACCTTTTCACCATGGTGCTTATCAATGAACTCATACCCCAACAGGTTACTCTTTAGCTTGTTCACCTCTGCTTCGCAAATCACTTTGTTGCTGAACGAGTCGTCAAAATAACGTGCCTGCGGGATGACATGCTCGATTTCGTAGGCAGGCGTAAACAGTTTCCCCAAAGGAATCACCTCGCCAGTGTAGGGCGAACGGTATTTTTGCTCCAACCAAAGCTTATAGCGCAAGACTTCAGACCTTGTAGGCCGTTTCCCGGCATCGCTTTCGTTGAACTTCTTTATGATTCCGGCAATATCGTCAGGCACTTCAGCACTGCCCAACACGCCATCTTCGTAAATCCTCAACAAATCCTGCTGGCCGGGCGAATACGGGCGCACGTTCTCTATCTCAAATTCAGGATTCATGAATTCGGTGAGCAAAGCTTTGACGCGAAGGTTCGCAGCTTCGTTTTCTTGCATCCGCCGGGTCATGTCCGCCCGTTCGTCTTTCGTCTTCTTCATCTCCCGTCCCAACTCCACATGGATTTCATCGATCTGCCCTACTTGCTTCCAGATGTCGCGGACAGTGCGCAAGGTTTCCAGTATGACCTGTTCAACAATCGGATTGTGCAACGAATGTTGCCGGAACGCATTCAGATAATCATCGATGTCGGAAGGCTTCTCCCATTTCCGGACATCCTTTGCCTCGGAATGGCGGTCGTAAACCACGTAGCAAGCCAGCCAAAGCGGAAGCCCTTTGAAATCAGAAACATCTGTCAAACGGAGCGCCTTTTCACGCACCCGCATGCGGATGCTTTCATCGTATTCGCCCGTTATGATTTTGTCTATCCGGCTGCGGGTCTGCATGTCTATATTGCTTTCGCTCCAATATTTTCCCATGCGCATCAAGGGCAACAGCCTCTTGATGGCCTTGGCCGAATAAGCGCCATAATCTTTGGCAAAAGGAGGCATGCTTTGGAAAGCTTCTGCAAATCCCGTCTCGTCAAGCCCTTGTTTCCCGGCAAACGAGGCCAAAGCCTTCTTCAGTTCTTCTTTGTCGGAAACGGAATACAGGATGTGCCATAGGGCTTCTTCCTTTTCGCGCGTCAGCAAGCCGGGCTCAATGCCGGCATCCTTCCAACGCTTGGCGATGGCAGCATGCGTCTCATTGCCCGGATAAGGCTTGTCTTCCACATAATTCCATCGGTATTTCCCGGCATCATTCTTTTTCAATTCGAGCAAAGGGCATTTCAAAAAAGAATCTTGCTTGATGCTTTTCTGCTGGTTCAGCCAATCGAACAACCGGGCATAATCGTCCTCATTCCTCAAAAATTCGGATGTGACATCCACATCGTAGCAGGACTTCCCACCTACATTTTTCTCCCTTTGGTAAATCCGCAGATTGGAAAGGAACTGCCACAAACGGAACTCTTGGAACAAAGGATGGGACTTGGCGATGCATTTCACGCCGGAATGTTTCATTTCTCCCGTTTCCTTGTCTGAATAAACATGCTGCTCGTACGGGCAATCGGCGATTAAAGACTTCTTGCTCTTCAACGGGCGCTGGTAAAACAAAATATCCTCCACCAACAAATACGCCCAATCACGTTCCTTCAACTGTTTCCGGCGGGCCTCATTTTGCGGGTACAATTCCTCCAGACAGGCTTCATACAAAGCCCGGTCTTGAAATTCGGGATGAAACGCTTTCTGCTTTTCCAAAATCAAGCGCAATTCGTCCTTATAATATTTCCGTTCAATCGTACGGACCAACTTGCCCCGCACTTTTTGCTGAGGCATTTGCAACAGCGTGTCATAGATATAAGCTCCAACCGTCTTCCCGGAAGCATCCAAGTCATTCTGCGTCTTTGCCTTTATCAGTTCCCATTGTTCTGCCCATTCTTGCTCGGTGGGAATCCTGAAACGGCAACTCAGCGCACCTGTTTCGTCATGCTTGTCGTTCCCATCCTTGTCAATATCGACGGTCACGATAATGTCTTTCTTCTGGCCTATCCAATCAGGGATTTCTTTCTTGAAAATCTTTCCCACCGTTCCGCTCTCCAACTCGACAGAAAGCACTTTCAACCCTTTATACACCTGCCCCGTGTCCATGATGTCTTTCACGATTTGGCTGTCAAAATACTGGCGGGTCTTGGAGGAGCGTTCCTGCTGTTCTTCCTCACCCCGCAATTGGCAATACCCGCGCTTTTGGTTGAAATGAAGCAATATCCAAGCCAATTCTTCCTTGCCCACCTTTTGCGTCAGGGCTTTTTTGCGCAGGTAATAAAGCGTCCAGTCGTAGGGAACCTTCTTGCCATCCGCAACCACAGACGGTTGCCTTTGGCGGAAATCGCCCAACATTTCCTCAAACGATTCTTGGAACAAGAACGTCCAACGCCCTTGTTCATCCTTGCACCAAGGCAATTTCGGTTCAGTATCTGCCAGGAATTTCCCGTAACGGTCCAATTGCCCGGAATAATGCGGCGGCAGGAAGCCTGACAAGGCCAATACCCGATGCAGCCTCTCCCGACGGAGATGGCTGCGTTCATACAACCTCCTGACGCTTCTGCTCTTTGTGCGGTCAGCCGTCTGTGACTTCGAATTGCCTTTATCAAAATCACCCAAAACAGCGGCATCCATCGGAATGATTCTCACCCCTCCACAATCGATGCCGTCCAACTGCCTTCCATTTTCTTCACTCTCCGAAACACGGACTACTGCCCAACCGATGCTGTTTGTGCCTAAATCCAATCCTAAAATCTTTTTCATGGTATCATTTATGGTTCATTATCCTACAACTTCTTTTATTTTCCCCAAAGCTATATTTTTTTTCTGAAACTATTGCATTTATCCATCCATTTTCTTAACTTTGCCACACTAATTTGAAGCGAGTCACAATAAGGATTATTCCGTTGTGAAAACAATTAAAGCGGCATCAACCATGTCGCTTTCTTTTTCCCCTTTTCCCGGCCTGCCTTGGAGGTTTTTCAAAGCTTCTGCAAAAACAGTCCAATGTTTTGCCCCAAACATTCCATTGCTTTTTGAAAACCTTTGAGAGGTTTTTCCGGCATGCCGCAGAAGCCTGTGCCGCAACACGCAAGCAGAATATTTGCATAAACAAGAAAAAAAGGCTATTTTTGTGGAAACAAAAAAGGCAAAAACATGGAAGACAATGCCCGCCCCAGCCAAGAACTGAAATACCACTACAAGCACCCCCGCCCCAGCGTGACCACCGATTGCGTGATATTTGCCGTAGGAGACGCGCGGCCGGAAGTGCTGCTCGTGCAGCGGGGCGCGGAACCTTGCAAAGGCCAATGGGCTTTTCCCGGCGGTTTCCTCAATATGGACGAAAGCGCGGAGCAGGGCGCACTGCGCGAACTCCAGGAAGAGACAGGCGTGGAAAAGGCGGGCATCCGCCAACTGCACACATTTTCCGACCCGGGACGCGACCCTCGCGGGAGGGTCATCTCCATTGCCTACTACGCCATCATCCGAAAACAAGCCGTGAAAGGCAGCGATGATGCCGCCGATGCGCGATGGTTTGGCTTGCAGGAAGTGCCGGCACTGGCGTTCGACCACCGCCTCATCTTGCAAAGAGCATTGGAGGAACTGCGCCGCCTGTTCCGCCAAGAGCCGGACACCCTCCGCCAAATGCTGCCGGATGCCACGGAAGAAGAATGGAAAGCCTTGGAAAAAGCGGTGGAAGCATGAAAAAAGGCAAAGAGGTTTCCACCGTCTTTGCCTTTCGTACACCCTCAGGGATTCGAACCCTGGACCCACTGATTAAGAGTCAGTTGCTCTACCAACTGAGCTAAGAGTGCATTTCCGCGTTTGCGGTTGCAAAAGTAGATGTTTTATTTCATCCCGCCAAACATTTGAGCGACTTTTTTGCCCATCAACCAATCTTTTTTATTCAAATTCATACAAATCAGAGGGTTGCCTGCGCTTCAAGGGGACGACTTGCACATCTCGCCCCGCCACAATGCCTTTCGCTTGCAATGCCTCCGCCACTGCCTTGTAAGCCAATTCAGGACGGTTATTGTCTTCGCTCAAATGGCACAGCCACACGTATTTCAGTTTTGCGTCATAGTGTTCCGCCAGAAATTCCGCCGTCTGGCGGTTGCTCAAATGGCCATTGACGCTGGCGATGCGCTCCTGCAAACGAAAAGGATAACGCCCCGTGCGCAACATCTCCTCGTCATAGTTGGACTCAATGACCAAATAACCGGCCTGGCCGATGTATTGTGCAGCCACAGGCGTGATATGCCCAAGGTCCGTGAGGAAGGAAAAGGTTTTCCCGTCCACCTCGATGCAATAGCCCACATTGTCGGTGCCGTCGTGCGGCACTTCAAAAGGCGTGATGCGGAAATCCCTCAACGCGAAAGGAACCCCTTTCTCCAAATGGCGGACGCAAGTGTAGAGTTTCTCCGTCACACAGTAACTGCGGTTGATGCCTTCATGTATCCGCTCCGTCGTGTAAATCGGGATATGGCACTTCTCCCCCAACGGGCCAAGGCTTCGGATGTGGTCGGCATGGTCGTGCGTCACCAAAATCCCGTAAATGCTCTCCAAAGGGACATCAAGCGACTTCAAATGTTTCTTAATCGTCCGAATGCCAATGCCCGCATCCACCAATATGCCGTAATCATTCGTGCCTAAATAGTAGCAGTTTCCGCTGCTGCCGCTGGCAAAACTCATAAAACGTATTTTCATTTCCAAGAAAAAAATAAGGAACAACAAAAGAAAGCCTCATGGCACATGAGGCAATCGTTGTGCAAAAGTAACAAAAAGGAGGCAAACTATCGCCCGTTTCTTCGTATCTTTGCACGATTTCATCTTACATATTATATATATGCTTATCAACGAAAGAAAAATACGCCACGAAGCCGCCATGGAAATAGCCCGGCGCATGATGGTGGCGGCACGCACGGCACCCAAAGGGAAAGGCGTGGATATCATCGAGGCAGCGGCCGCCACGGACGAGGAAATCCGGCTGCTGTCCGGCAAAATGAAAGAAATCGCACAGGAAACCGGCATGCACTTTTTCCTGCGGGATGCGGAAAACATCCTGTCAGCCGAAGTGGTCGTGCTAATCGGCACGCGCCAACAGGTGCAAGGATTGGACTGCGCTTACTGTGGGTTCCCCACTTGCGCACGGAAGCCCCAAGAAACTCCCTGCGCCATCAACGCCATCGACGTGGGCATCGCCGTCGGGTCTGCCTGCTCCGTGGCGGCAAACTCCCGGGCAGACACCCGCGTGATGTTCTCTGCCGGGATGGCCGCGCAACGGTTGGATTTATTAGAAGGGTGCAGGCAGGTCATCGCCATCCCCGTAAGCATCTCGTCAAAGAACCCGTTCTTCGATCGGAAACCCCAAGAAACCAGATAGCCATGGGACTGATTGCTTCACTGCCGGGAAGGGGCGGGCAAAAGAAAGACTTGCAACTGACATTCGGGCTGCCCGCAGAAGACATCACTGCCAACGGGACATTCTTCCCGCCGGAATGGTATCCGCAGAGCGGCGTACAGCTGACATGGCCGCACGCGCAAACAGATTGGGCATACATGCTGGATGAAGTGACGGCATGCTTCACAGAGATAGCCGCCGCCATCTCGCAAAGGGAACGGGTATTAATCGTGGCACCCGACACCGACAGCGTGAAAAGGTGCCTGGAAGGCAAAGTACACATGGAAAATCTCCGTTTCTTCCCGTGCGGGACAAACGACACTTGGGCGCGTGACCACGGCGCCATCTCCCTCGTCGGCATGGAATCGCTGCAACTCCTGGACTTCTGCTTCAACGGATGGGGCATGAAATTCGCCGCCAACCTCGACAACCAAATCACCCGCCAACTGCATGAAGGCGGATGCCTCCACGGGAAATATGTCAGCCATCTGGACTATGTGCTGGAAGGCGGCTCCATTGAAACAGACGGGAAAGGCACCTTGCTCACCACGTCGGCCTGCCTGCTGTCGCACAACCGCAACGACACGCTGAGCCGCAAGGAGGTGGAAAAAAAACTATGCGCCATGCTGCATATAGAGCGCATCTTATGGCTCGACCACGGATATCTGGCAGGCGACGACACCGACAGCCACATTGACACCTTGGCCAGGATATGCCCGGACGATACCATCGCCTACGTGGCATGCCGTGATAAAAAAGACGAGCATTTCACCGCCCTGAAAAAGATGGAGGAACAATTGCAGTCTTTCCGCACAAAAGAAGGGAAACCCTACCGCCTGTTACCCCTGCCGATGCCCGAACCCATCTATGCCGATGGCGAACGCCTGCCCGCCACCTACGCCAATTTCCTGGTCATCAACGGGGCTTTGCTCTATCCCACTTACGCACAGCCTGAACAGGACGGCATGGCAGCTGAGGTACTGGCACAGGCATTCCCCGGCAGGGAAATCATCGGGATAGACTGCCGCGCATTAATCAAACAACACGGGTCTTTGCACTGCGTAACCATGCAATACCCCAAAAACATATTAAGATAATGGATAAAATCAAAGCAGGATTAGTGCAACAATCCAATACAGACGACCTGCACAAGAACCTCCAGCAACTGCATGACCACATTGCCGACTGCGCCGTCAAAGGCGCACAACTGGTGGTTTTGCAAGAACTGCACAATTCCCTCTACTTCTGCCAGACAGAAAACACGGCTCTTTTCGATTGGGCCGAACCCATTCCTGGGCCATCCACCGGCTTTTACAGTGAAATCGCCAAGCAATACCAAATCGTGCTGGTCACGTCCTTGTTCGAGAAACGCGCCGCAGGGCTTTACCACAACACCGCCGTGGTGTTTGACAAAGATGGAAGCATTGCCGGGAAATACCGGAAGATGCACATCCCCGACGACCCAGCTTATTACGAAAAATTCTATTTCACGCCCGGCGACTTAGGTTTCCATCCGATTCAAACTTCGTTGGGGAAATTCGGCGTGCTGGTGTGCTGGGACCAATGGTACCCGGAAGCAGCCCGCCTGATGGCATTGCAGGGAGCGGAAATCTTAATTTACCCCACGGCCATCGGATGGGAAAGCACGGACACGGAAGAAGAAAAAAAACGCCAACGCGATGCTTGGATTATTTCACAACGAGGACATGCCGTGGCCAACGGGCTGCCGGTGGTCAGCGTCAACCGCGTAGGGCATGAACCGGATCCTTCCGGGCAGACAAACGGCATACAGTTTTGGGGAAGCAGCTTCGTGGCAGGGCCTCAAGGCGAACTCTTGGCACAGGCATCTTCTGAATGCCCGGAGAACCTCGTGGTGGAAATCGACCTTGCCCGGAGCGAAAACGTAAGGCGCTGGTGGCCCTTCTTGCGCGACCGCCGCATCGATGCCTACCAAGACATCACCCGGAGGTTCATCGACTGACCGGCTTTCCCGTCCGATACACCAAAGCTGCCCCCAAGGCAGTGCGGTATTCGGCGTATCTCGGTATCAGGAAACGGCAACCGTACAGCCGCTCCAATGCCGGGAATACATTCGCGCACTGGGGCAGCTTGGTAAGATTGCCTATCAGGATGAAGTCTTTCACGGGGCTGTTTAACGCAGCAAGCACCACCGACTGCCCGATGGCCTGCAAAACCATGGCGATGATGCCGGCAGCCACATCCTCGATGCGCGTGTTCATGTCGGCCTTGCCAAAGATGGATGCCGTGGCGTCAAGGGGCAGACCGGGAAGCGCCACATTGCTGATATCTTTAATCAACAGGTTGACATTCCGGATGTCGCCTTTGCAAGCCATCTCCACCACTTGATGGATGTCGCTGGTTTTCAGCAACAAGTGCGAAAGCCCGGAAATGGTACCGCCGCCGATGCCAATGCCGCCGATATGGGCAATATGGCCATCCTGCACTTTCACAAAGGAAGTCCCCGTACCCATGCTAACCACAATCAGGTCTTTCAGTTCCAAACCGTAACTTGCTCCCAAGCCGTTGGCCAGAAACTCATCGGCATGCGCGGTGGGCAACCCGTATAAGTCCTGCGTGACATAGCCGCTGCCCACTCCCGTCAGCATCACTTGCTCCACCTCTGAAAGGCTGATGCCGTTGTCATAAATATACTTGCCAAACGCGCCAAACAAGGAGGTGACAGGGTCTTCCGCCTTCACCAGCATCGGATGCTTCAGTTCATCCTGCTCTATCCCGATAATCTTGGTGGTGCTGCCCCCCACGTCTATGCCGATTACGATTCCCATATTCCTGCAAATATCAAATCCATTGCCTGAAACATTCCATATCCATATTGCTCCCAAGCCCGGCAAAAGCGGCTCATCCCGCCTTGCTATCTGCCGCCACGAACTTCATGAATTCTTCTCCCGTGATGGTTTCCTTTTCCAACAAATAGGAGGCCGCCTTGTGCATGCCCTCCAGATTTTCGGAAATAATCTTCTTCGCCTTTTCATGGGCGGACGTGATGACGCGCAACACCTCGCGGTCGATGTCGGCTGCCGTTTCCGGCGAGCATGCCAACGATGTGTCTCCGCCGAGGTAAGCATTATGGACAGTTTCCAATGCCATCATGTCGTATTTTCCGCTCATGCCGTAGCGGGTCACCATGGCACGCGCCAGCTTCGTGGCCTGTTCAATGTCATTCGATGCGCCGGTGGTTACCGTCCCGCAAACCACCTCCTCTGCCGAACGCCCTCCTGCCAACGTGGCGATGCGGTTGAACAGTTCCTCTTTGCTCAACAACATCTGCTCGTTGCTGTCCACCTGCATGGTATAGCCCAAGGCACCCGATGTGCGGGGGATAATCGTGATTTTATAGACCGGAGCCGAATGGGTCTGCATGGCGGCCACCATGGCATGCCCTATTTCATGGTAAGCCACCACCCGTTTCTCTTCCGGCGAGATGACTTTCCCTTTCTTTTGCGCACCGGCAATCACCGTCTCTACGCTTTCCTCCAAATCCGCTGTCGTCACGGACTTCCGCCCCATGCGGACAGCACGCAAGGCGGCTTCGTTGACGATGTTGGCCAGTTCTGCGCCGGAAACGCCTGCCGTGGCACGCGCTACAATGCCCAAATCCACATCTTCATGGCGGACATTCTTCAAATGGACTTCCAAGATGGCTTTCCGGCCTTCCAAATCAGGAAGTTCCATCTGTATGCGGCGGTCGAAACGCCCCGGGCGCAGCAAAGCGGCATCCAACGTTTCCGGGCGGTTGGTCGCGGCCAAAATGACGACGCCTTTGCGCCCGTCAAACCCATCCATTTCTGTCAGCAACTGGTTCAAGGTTTGTTCCCGCTCGTCATTGCCGCCAAAGGAAGAGTCCCGTTTTTTCCCGATGGCGTCTATCTCGTCGATGAAGATGATGCAGGGGGCTTTCTGGCTGGCTTGCTTGAACAAGTCGCGCACCTTGGCCGCTCCCATGCCGACAAACATCTGCACGAATTCGGAGCCGGAGATGGCAAAGAACGGCACTTTGGCTTCGCCTGCCACGGCACGTGCTATCAGAGTCTTTCCTGTACCCGGAGGCCCCACCAGCAAAGCCCCTTTCGGCAACGAAGCGCCTATCTCGGCATATTTCTTCGGATTATGGAGAAAATCCACAATCTCACGCAAAGCATCCTTTGCTTCATCCTGCCCCGCCACGTCGGCAAAAGTCGTCGTTATGTCGGAGTCTGCATATATCTTTGCCCCGCTGTTCCCGAAGGACATGAAGTTGCCTCCCCCCATCCGCTCACGGAATGCCTTGCTGCTTTGCTTCCAGATGATGTAGAACAACAATCCCGGAAGAATCCACAGCAGGATGAAGTTCAGAATCGGCGAATTATCCTTAGGGGCAATGTGGCTGAAAGCTATCTTCCCGTTGCTGTTCGGGCTGGAAGCGCCAAGCAGGCGGTCCACCAGCCCGGGGTCGTTCACTTCGCCCGTCTGGTAAGCCATTTCCTTCTTTCCGTCCTTCTGGGTGGTGAAATAGATTTGGCCGTTCTCCACCACCACCGTCTTCACCAGCCCGCTGTCCACCTTTTCGATGAAAGTCCCGTAATCTGTCGGCACAATCTTGCGCCCGGTCAGGCTGGGAAACACCAGCCCGTTCAAGAGCAGCACGATGACAATCATCCACAATATCCCCATATAAGGGTTTTTGCGCGGAGCCTGCTGCCCAGCTGTTCCTTGTTTCATTTCTGTTGCCATATTGTCACGATGCCGAATTGCTGCTTTTCGTTCCTTTCTTTCCTTTCCGGCCGCTGTTGCGGCGGTTCCCGGCGAAATGCCTTTCTTTCCTTGCTTTCGGTGCATAAGCCGGCGCTTCGCCCAAGCCTTCAGGAAGCGGTATCTTGTAAACGGTCTTCCCGATGAAGTCTTCAATGGCCTTGAACCTCGCTTGGTCTTTCTCGCTGATGAAGGTGATGCCCACGCCGTCGTGGTTGGCACGTGCCGTCCGCCCAATGCGATGCACGTAGTCTTCGCAATCGTGAGGCACGTCGTAATTGACCACCAAGCGGATGTCGTCGATGTCGATGCCTCGCGACACGATGTCCGTTGCTACCAAGATAGGGATGCGCCCGCTCTTGAACTCGTGCATCACATGGTCGCGCTGCTCCTGCTCCAAGTCGGAATGCATCTCGCCGACGTTCAGTTTCATCTGCTTCAATGCCTGTGTCACTTCTTTCACTTTCTGCTTGGAGGAGGCGAAAAGGATGGCCTTGTCGGGCATTTCTTCGGCAAACAGGCTTCGGATGATGCCCAGTTTCTGGCGTTCGTAGCACACGTAGGCAGCTTGCAGGATCTTGTCGGCCGGCTTGGACACGGCAATCTTCACTTCCGCCGGGTCGTGCAGGATGGTCTTGGCCAGTTCCTGTATCTTGGCAGGCATCGTAGCGGAGAACATGATGGTCTGCCTCTCCTCCGGCAAATGCCGCACAATCTGCATGATGTCGTCATAGAAACCCATGTCGAGCATGCGGTCGGCCTCGTCGAGGATGAAATAAGACACTTTCGACAAGTCCACGTACCCCATGGCCAAATGGCTGATGAGCCGCCCCGGCGTGGCTATCACCACGTCCGCCCCAAGGGCCAGGCCCTTTTTCTGCTGTTCGTACAGCACGCCATCGTTGCCGCCATATACGGCCACGCTCGATATGGGGACAAAATAAGAGAAACCTTCCATCTGCTGGTCTATCTGTTGCGCCAGTTCTCTTGTCGGCGCCATGATGACGCAGTTGATGGCATCTTCCGGGTGGCCGTCGTGGAGGAGGCGGTGGAGCAGCGGCAGGATGTAGGCGGCCGTCTTGCCCGTGCCGGTCTGTGCCACGCCTATCAGGTCGCGCCCCTCCAAGATGACGGGAATCGCATGTTCCTGCACCGGCGTGCATTCCGAGAAATTCATCGCGTCAAGTGCCTGCAAGACGCTCTCGTCCAAATTCAACTCTGTAAATTTCATTGTCTTCCTTCAATTTGCGGCAAAGGTATAAAAATAGCCCGAACCAGCGAACTATTTTGCCACATACATGCGGGAAAGTCCTTCAGGACACACGGGACAGAAACCCGGAACAGGCGGGAAGGAAATCCGGCTTGCCCGCATAGGAAGTTCATCTTTAGCCTAAGGATGTGTATCCTCAGGTTAAGGATGTACATCTTTAGGCTAAAGATATGCATCCTTAGGCTAAAGATATAGAAGTTGCCCGCATGGGCAGGACTTTCCGCACGGGCAAACGGGACTTTGCAGGCAGTCGGCCCGGAACCCACACGCCGCCTGAAGAAAAGGTTCAACCGCCGTCTTGCGCTTGCACCAGGAGGAGGACGCAAAAAAGGCAGGCTTCCTTCATTGGGGAAGCCTGCCTTTGTCCTGGCAGACGGTGCGGTCGTGCCGGCGTCAATATTCATCCCACGACTTGATGGCCAAGTCGTCCACCGACATCGTGCAGAAAGCGTTGATGAAGGCACTGGCCAAACGGGCGTTGGTGATGAGCGGGATATTGAGGTCGATGGCGGCCCGGCGGATTTTGTAGCCGTTGGTCAGTTCGCCAGCCGTCAGGTTCTTGGGAATGTTCACCACCAAGTCTATCTCCTTGTTATGAAGCATGTCCAGCGCCTGCGGATGCCCTTCCTCGCTGGGCCAGAAGACGCGAGTGTTCTCCACGCCGTTCTCAGCAAGGAACTTGGACGTGCCTCCCGTGGCATACAGGCGGTAGCCTTTTTTCTGCAACTGCCGCGCCGCTTGAAGCATGTCCACCTTCTGCCGGGGTCCTCCTGTGGAAAGCAGCACGCTCCGTTCCGGGATGCGGTAGCCCACGGAAAGCATCGCCTTGAGGATGGCACAGGAAGTGTCTTCTCCCAAGCAACCCACTTCGCCCGTGCTGGCCATGTCCACGCCCAGCACAGGGTCGGCCTTCTGCAGGCGGTTGAAAGAAAATTGGCTGGCCTTGATGCCCACATAGTCCAGTTCGAAAAGGTTCTTGTCCGGCTTCTCCACCGGGAGGCCCAGCATGACCTTCGTGGCCAGTTCGATGAAATTTATCTTCAGCACCTTGCTGACGAACGGGAACGAACGGCTGGCACGGAGGTTGCACTCGATGACCTTGATATCATTGTCCTTGGCCAAGTACTGGATGTTGAACGGGCCGGAAATGTCCAGTTCCTTGGCAATGCGGCGGGAAATGTTCTTGATTCGGCGCACGGTCTCCACATACAGTTTCTGCGGCGGAAACTGTATCGTGGCATCCCCAGAATGCACGCCGGCAAACTCGATATGCTCACTGATGGCGTAAGCAATGACCTCGCCCTTGTCGGCCACGGCATCCATCTCCACCTCCTTGGCATGCTCGATGAACTGGCTCACCACCACAGGATGCTTTTGGCTGACATTGGCCGCCAATTTCAGGAAACGCTCCAATTCCTCTTGGTTGGAGCAGACGTTCATCGCCGCACCGCTCAACACATAGCTGGGACGCACCAGCACGGGGAAGCCTACCTTTGCCACGAAAGCATTGATGTCGTCCATTGAGGTCAACGCGCTCCACTCTGGCTGGTCCACCCCGATGCGGTCCAGCATGGCGGAAAACTTGTCGCGGTCCTCGGCATTGTCAATGCTCCGTGCAGACGTGCCAAGGATATGCACCTTCTGGGCATCCAAACGCATCGCCAAGTTGTTGGGAATCTGCCCGCCGGTAGAGACAATCACGCCGTGCGGGTTCTCCAATTCCAAAATGTCCATGACCCGCTCAAACGTCAGTTCATCGAAATAAAGGCGGTCGCACATGTCATAATCCGTTGACACCGTCTCCGGGTTGTAATTAATCATCACGCTCCGCCAACCCTCCTTGCGGATGGTGTCCAACGCTTGCACGCCGCACCAATCAAACTCCACGCTGGAACCGATGCGGTAAGCCCCTGAACCCAGCACCACGATGCTGCGGCGGTCGCCCAAATAGTTCACATCATTCTCGATGCCGTTGTAAGTCAAGTACAGGTAATTTGTCTGAGCCGGATACTCCGCCGCCAGCGTGTCGATTTGCTTCACCACCGGCACGATGCCCAAGCTCTTCCTGTAATTGCGGACTTTCAGGATGGCATCCTCGCTGTCCATCCGTTGCTCCATGCCCAAAGCGCGGGCTATCTGGAAGTCCGTGAACCCTTGGCTCTTGGCTTTCCGCAAAAGGGCGGTGCTGATGTTCTCGTCAGGGCATGCCCGCAATTCGTTGTCCGTTTCCATGATGCCGTGCAGCTTCTGGAGGAACCATTTGTCTATCTTTGTCAATTCATGGATATAATCAACCGTGTACCCGGCACGCATCGCTTTTGAAATGACGAAAATGCGCTTGTCCGTAGGCTCCTGCAAAGCCTTGTCAAGGTCAGGAATCACCAATTCCTTGTTTTCTACGAAGCCATGCATGCCCTGCCCTATCATACGGAGCCCCTTCTGGATGGCCTCCTCAAACGTGCGGCCAATGGCCATCACCTCGCCCACTGACTTCATGGAACTGCCTAACTCACGGTCCACGCCATGGAACTTGCCCAAATCCCAACGGGGAATCTTGCAGACCACATAATCCAAGGCAGGCTCAAAGAATGCGCTCGTCGTTTTCGTCACCGAATTTTTCAGGTCAAACAAGCCATAACCCAGCCCCAACTTGGCCGCCACGAAAGCCAAGGGATAACCCGTGGCCTTGGAAGCCAAAGCCGATGAACGGCTCAAACGGGCATTCACTTCAATGACACGGTAGTCCTCACTCTCCGGGTCGAAAGCATACTGCACGTTGCATTCGCCCACAATGCCGATATGCCGGATAATGCGGATGGCCAATTCACGCAGCTTATGGTATTCGGAATTGGTCAGCGTTTGCGAAGGAGCAATCACAATGGATTCCCCTGTATGGATGCCTAACGGGTCGAAGTTCTCCATGTTGCACACAGTGATGCAATTGTCAAAACGGTCGCGTACCACCTCGTATTCAATCTCCTTCCAACCCTTCAGCGACTTCTCGACCAGCACCTGAGGGGAAAACGAGAATGCTTTCTCGGCCAACACATTCAATTGTTCCTCATTGTCGCAAAACCCGGAGCCCAAGCCACCCAAGGCGTATGCAGCACGGATGATAACCGGGTATCCCACTTCACGTGCAGCACGCCGGGCATCCTCAATGTTCTCCACCGCCTCGCTCTTGATGGTTTTCACGTGGATTTCATCTAATTTTCGGACAAACAATTCCCGGTCTTCCGTATCCATGATGGCCTGTACGGGAGTTCCCAACACCTGCACATTGTACTTTTCCAACACTCCATTCTGGTAAAGGGAAACGCCGCAATTCAACGCTGTTTGTCCGCCAAAGGCAAGCAAAATGCCGTCCGGACGTTCCTTAGCAATAACCTTCTTTACAAAATAAGGTGTCACGGGCAGGAAATAAACCTTGTCTGCCACGCCTTCGGATGTCTGCACCGTTGCAATGTTCGGGTTGATAAGAATGGTTTCAAGCCCTTCTTCTTTCAACGCTTTCAAGGCTTGCGAACCAGAATAGTCAAACTCACCGGCTTCACCTATCTTCAATGCGCCGGAACCCAACAACAGGACTTTCTTTATCGTATTTTCCATAATCATTCTCTTTTAAGATTTACAACAGCTTAGCAAATTCATCAAACAGGAACTCCGTATCCGTCGGCCCGCTGGCTGCCTCAGGATGGAACTGGGCAGAGAACCAAGGATTCGTCACATGGCGGATGCCTTCATTGGAACCATCGTTCATGTTGATGAACAAAGGTTCCCATCCATCCCCCAAAGTATTGTTATCTACCGCATAACCATGATTCTGCGAAGTAATGAAACAACGGTTGGTACCCACCATGCGCACCGGCTGGTTATGGCTCCGATGGCCGTATTTCAGCTTATATATTTTCGCACCCCCTGCCTTAGCCAACAACTGGTTGCCCATACAGATGCCGAATATCGGCAGTTTCTCACTGCGCATCGCCTTGCGGATGTTCTGCACAGCGGCATCGCAAGTATCGGGATCGCCAGGGCCGTTGCTGATGAACAAGCCATCAAAATCCAAATCATTGAAGTCATAATCCCATGGAACCCGCACGACTTCCAGTCCACGTTTCAACAGGCAACGGACGATATTGGCCTTTACGCCACAGTCCACCAAGACCGCTTTTTTGCCTGCCCCCTCGTTGTAACGGATGACTTCCTTGCAGCTTACACGGTCCACATAATTCACTTCCTCGTAATCCTCTGCTTCCACCACTGCGTCATCCTTGCTGCCGTCGAAAAGGATGCGGCCCATCATCACGCCATGTTCGCGCAGTTTCTTGGTCAAAGCCCTTGTGTCAATACCAGTAACACCAGGAACCTGCTCCCGCTTCAACCAATCGGCCAAGCTCTCCACTGCGTTCCAATGGCTGTATTCTTTGGAATAATCCGCCACGATGATGGCCTCTGCGTGAATCTTACCGCTCTCCATAAACGTAGGCAGGCCGTTTGCCTCCATGGTGAAAGGCGGCACGCCATAATTGCCTACCAAAGGATAAGTCAGCACCATGAGCTGGCCTGCATAAGAGGGGTCGGTCAAACTTTCGGGATAACCGGTCATCGCCGTGTTGAAGACCACCTCGCCCGCCACGGGCTTCTCATAGCCGAACGACTGCCCATGAAAGCGGGTGCCGTCATCAAGGATAAGGGTTACGTTTCTCATTCTTTATCTGGTTCGTTATCGTTATTGTTCCTAATTCTTTTCAGTGCAGGCCCCACCAGCCCGATGCACACACCGATGGGCAACCACAGGCCGATGTTCTCGAAGATGATGCCAAACATCACGCCAAGTGCTATGCCCATGATGAAGCATTCATCGGTTATGGCGGATTTCTTCTTCTCGCTCATCATCAGAACTGGTACATCTGTTCCACATAATCAATAAACGCCCGGTTCAACTGGCGCACGCCGCCCGGCGTGGGGTAGTCGCCGCTGAAATACCAGTCGCCCGGATGGCCGGGACAAGCCGCATGCAGCCCCTCCAGCGTCTGGAACACAATCTGCACTTCGGCGTTCGTACCTGCCGGGGTTAGCATTTCCACCATCTTGGCTGAGATTTCCTCGGCTGTAAAGGGCGCGTAAATGTCTTTCACATAGTTCACCATTTGTTCTTTGGGCAAGTTTTCCTGTGCTTTCGATTTGCGGTAAGCGGCGGCTATGATGTCTTTCATGTCACGTTCCTTCAGCAACTCCACGGCGGCACGGAAAGCGATGAACTCGCTCATCTTGGCCATGTCGATGCCGTAATAGTCAGGATAGCGCACTTGGGGCGATGAAGAAACAATGACAATCTTCTTGGGGTGCAAGCGGTCGAGGATACCGATGATGCTTTGCTTCAGGGTGGTGCCCCGCACAATGCTGTCGTCGATGATGACAAGGTTGTCCTCGCCGGGCGTAAGACTGCCGTAGGTGATGTCGTACACATGGGCGGCAAGGTCATTTCGGCTGTTGCCTTCGGCGATGAAGGTGCGGAGCTTGATGTCTTTCACCGCCACCTTCTCGCTGCGGATGCGCCACGACAGTATCCTCTCCAATTCGTCATGGCCGGGGTTATGCCCTAATGCTTCTATTTCTTTCACCTTCAGTTCGTTCAGGTAATTGTCGAATCCTTCCAGCATGCCATAGAATGCGGTTTCAGCCGTATTGGGAATGAAGGAGAACACGGTATGCTTCACATCGTAGTCCACAGCTTTTAGAATGGAACCCACCAATTGCTTGCCCAACTGCTTGCGTTCGCGGTAGATGCTGGCATCGCTCCCCCGGCTGAAATAAATGCGCTCAAAGGAACAGGGCTTCACGCTTTTCGGCTTGTTGATTTGCGCCAGGCGCATCTTCCCTTCCTTGTTGACCAACAAGGACTGCCCCGGTTGCAGTTCATTGACGGCTTCCATCGGAACGTTCAGCACGGTCTGTATCACCGGGCGTTCCGATGCCAGCACGATAATCTCATCATCTTTGTACCAGAAAGCCGGCCGGATGCCCCAAGGGTCGCGCACGGCAAAGGCTTCGCCGCTGCCCGTAAGCCCGCAAATCACGTAGCCGCCGTCCCATATCTGGCTGGAACGTTTCAGCACGTTGGCCAGGTCGATGTGCTTTTCGATGGCCTGCGTGATGTCCATCCCCTCCAAGCCTTCGTCCTTGCATTTGCGGTAAAGGCGTTCCACTTCGCGGTCGAGGCTGTGACCCAGTTGCTCCAGCATGATGTAAGTGTCGGCATATTTCCGGGGATGCTGCCCGATGGCCGTGATTTCCCCGAACACTTCGTCCACGTTCGTGAGGTTAAAGTTGCCGCAAATGGCCAGGTTTTTCGCCCGCCAGTTGTTGCGCCGCAGGAAAGGATGCACGTAAGACAAGCCGCTTTTCCCCGTCGTGCTGTAACGCAAATGCCCCATGTAAACTTCTCCGGCAAACGGGAGGCAGCGCCGGGCATAGGCTGCATCTGCCAATACTCCGGGCGCCAAGCCACGGAAACCTTCCATGACCGTGTTGAATATTTCCGTGATGGCACCGGCACCCAAGGCACGCTCACGGAACATGTATTCCTCGCCTGGCTCGGCCTCTAACTTCACGCAGGCCAACCCTGCGCCTTCTTGCCCCCGGTTATGCTGCTTCTCCATCAAGAGATAGAGCTTGTTGAGCCCGTACATCCACGTCCCATACTTCTGCTGGTAATACTCAAGCGGCTTGAGGAGGCGTATCATCGCCACGCCGCATTCATGCTTCAATGGTTCCATCGTTGCGGTTATTAAAAGGAAGATTGCCAGAACTTTGCAGGCACGTCAAGATGGTTTCCCCGCTCCTTTTCCCTGAAATTTCCCCGGCATGCCTCATTTTTCAGGGCAAATATACGAACTATTCTTGGAAAACGCCCCGGAAAGAAGTGCATTTTTCCAAGGAGATTCTTCCCGTTTGCCCGCATGGGCGACCTCAGTTGCACGGCTTAACCAGATTTCCCGCACGGGAGAGGCAAATTTCCCATGCGGGGAAAAAAGAAAGGGAGAAGCCTCCTTCTCCCTTTCCTGCACGCTCTTTCCAAGCCGGTCACTTCACGGTCCTGACCTTGTAGCCGCACCGCACCTTGCCTTTCAGCATGGCATTCAGCTTGGCCTGTATCATCCGCTTGCGCAGAGGCGAAAGATGGTCGATGAACAGGTTACCTTCCAAATGGTCGAACTCATGCTGCATCACGCGGGCCAAGAAGCCTTCCACCCACTCGTCATGCTCCTGCATGTCCTCGTCCAAGTAACGCACATGGATACGGTTGCTGCGCTTCACGTTCTCATGGATGCCGGGCAGGCTCAGGCAACCTTCTTCCATGTTCTCCTCATCGCCTTCGCGCTCCAAGACATGCGCGTTGATGTAAGCCTTGCGGAAGCCCTTGTATTCCGGGCAATCATCCGATATCACATCGAGGTTGATGACCACCACCCGGATGGGCAACCCTACCTGTGGAGCAGCAAGGCCCACGCCATCGGCATGGTCCATGGTTTCAAACATATTGGCTATCAGTTCTTTCAACTCCGGGTAATCGGGAGTGATGTCCTCGGCAACCTTGCGAAGCACCGGCTGCCCATACACATAAATCGGTAATATCATAATTCTTGCTTAATTGTCAACACTCAATTCATTTCTTCATCCGTCTCATCTCCATGTAGGTTTGAAGGATGATGGTCGCGCTGATTTCATCCACCAATTCCTTGTTCATCCGGGCTTTCTTCCGCAATCCCCCGTCAATCATCGCCTGATGGGCCAGCACGGAAGTGTAACGTTCGTCCACATACTCAATGGGCATCTCCGGCAAGGCTTTCTTCAAGCGGGCGACCACCGGGCGGATATAAGCCATGCTCTCCGACAGTTCGCCCGATGTCTGCCGGGGGAAGCCCACCACGATGCGTTCCACTTTCTCCCGCTGCACGTAATCTTTCAAGAAATCCAGCACCATGCGCGTAGGCACCGTTGCCAGCCCGTTGGCAATCAGTTGCAAGGGGTCGGTGACAGCCACGCCCGTGCGTTTCTTCCCAAGATCCAAAGAAAGTATCCTGCCCATCGCCGCCGCACTGCTTAATACACTAGCCGCACGTTGTCAATCCACAGCACGTTGCCCGGCGAACCGATGTATGCCCCTCCATGGCTGGAAGCAAACTGCAAGACCATGTGGGTGGGAATGTCGTCCGGATTTCCCCAGCCTTCTTCCTGGATCACCACGTTGTCGCCTTTGCTGTTCATCGTGTAACGGTCCTGGTCCTGTATCTTCATCCATTCCTCCACGTAATACGGCTCCTTGCGGATGTCGCCATAATGGATGGGGTAAGTGGCATCGTTCACCCAATTGCCCGTATCCTTGTCGTAACGCACCACCATCGTGCCGATGCGCAAGGCATGCACCTTGCCGTCCTCATCCTCCCATCGCTTCTGCAGGAGCAGGATGGCCACAGGATAATCCTTTCCTTCCACCTTCTTTTTGGCAGAGAAGCCGTTGCAATAAACACGGTTTTCCTCGCCTGACATCTTCACCTTGTAGTCAAAACGGATCGCCTTGGGCTTGTCCGTGAATGGAATGCCCATGTCGAGCTTCTTCATCGGGTCTCTCACGCCGGTGATAGGTTCGTGGATGGAACCAGCAAACAACGAGCCGGCGGCAATCACTTCAATGTCAATGAACCCAAACACCTTGACGCTTTCATAACGGGTTTCCAAGCGTGCGCAAGAACCTTCGCCCCGTTTTTCCGGGAACACCGACACATTCGTCTTGTGGATGCCCATCACTTTGGCGTAGATGTTGGAAGTGGCCCACGGCGAACCGCCCAAGTTCTTGTAAGGTTCATTCTTCTCAATGGTCTGCGTAGGCCCTACGGCATACACCGACTTGGTGACCCCGCCGATGATGCCCGACTCATGGATGATGCGTGTCACCCATTGGTCCATGTCGCCGTACGCCATGGGAACGACCCTTTCCTGCGCATGTGCCGGAAAAGCCCACAGGCATGCCGCCAAAGAAGCAGCCATAATCATGTTCCTTTTCATACGTCTCTATGTTATAATGTGTAACCCCAGTCTTTCAGCGCAAAGTCCCAATGCGATTCCACCAAGCGGACTGTGCGGTCATCGTATTTGTACTTGTTCTTCTTGTAACCCTTCTTCTTTCCAAGATACTTCTCAATGCTTTCCTTGGCATCTTCGTAACCGGGGATGGAAAGGGTGTCATAAATCTCCTTGGTCTTTGCCATGGCATCTGCCTCGAAGTCCTCAAACTTCACCTCTATCAAGTTTCCTTCCGGGACAAACTTCTTGTCAGACTCGTACTTGTGGTACAGTTTCGCATACACGGAAAGGATGTTCCGTTCCAGTTCTTCGCCGGATATGTTTTCCAATTTCAGCGGCTTGATGGTATTCGTGAAAAAGCTCCGCGTGCTTTCAAACACGGTATAAGGATTGCGCATCAGGTAAATGAACTTCGCGTTCGGGAACATCTTCACCAATTCCTTCACCCGTCCGGTATGGGGCGGGTTTTTCGACAGGAACTGGCTTCCTCCCGTATTCCACAAAGAGATTTTGATGAGCTTGACGAATACCTCTTCAAAGACTTTCAACTCCTCGTCCGTGATATCCTCGAACAACAGGTACTTGTCGCAATACTCCTGCATGTACTTCGGCAGGAACCAGAAATTGTAATAAGTATATGCCATCATGTTCGACAAGGCAAATTCCTCCTCTTGCGGCAGGTCCACGGCCAGTTCCATGTTGTCGGTCGGGCGTTTGTCGGGCATCAGCCACGACATGCTTTTCTTGAAAAACGGCTGCCCCCACATCATCAGGTGGGGAAACACCGTCTGGTAGGTGGTATTGTAGCCGAAGTGCTTGTCGCAAGAAAACACGTTATGCACAAATGTAGTCCCGCTCCGCCAATGCCCAAGGATGAACACAGGGTCGTTCTCCAAAGGCTTTCCGGCCAACAATCGGTTGTACCGCTTGTCCTGCAAGGGTTTCAGCAGGCTCAGCAAGCGGCACACGCCTTTCGTAAGATAGTACTTCCTTCGGTATCCCTTGTCAATCGCCCGCCCGTCGGTAATCTGGCGGAAAGTTTTCCAATCGGCACCCACCAGCGTATTGATGGGCAATTTATTAAAATCCAATACTCCCATTTTTTCCTGCTTTACTTTATAATGTTCACAGCGATGCCTTGGCGTTCCAAATCCTTGCAAGCCCTTTCTATTGCATCATAATGTTCTTCCGAAATGCCCAACTTCGGCAGATTCAGTTCCGGCACTTCCTCTGCTACCATTTCCTTTGAATCCACACGGCCGACAATCATGCCCACCGCACTCGTGTTGTTCGTGATAGGGTCAATCAAGACGAACGAGCCGCACGGCTTGTTTTCCTGGTAAGGGTCGAAGAACAATGGCTTTGCCGTGGCCAGCACCACATTGGCAATCTCATTCAACTTCAATGCCGGCACATTCTCTATATGCTCCATCGTGTTGATGTCCACCCGGTAACGTATCTGGCTGATATGCGCCCTCGTCAAGTTCGTCGTCTGCTTCAGGTAAAAATGCTTGTTCACATCCATCATTTCTTCATCCATCCACACGAGCATGGCTTCCATGTTTCGGTCCACCGTCGGCAGATTGTCCGGATGCACCAACATTTCTCCACGCGACACATCGATTTCATCTTCCAGAGTCAACGTCACGCATTGTGGCGGGAATGCATAATCCAACTCGCCGTCGTAAGTCACGATGCTTTTCACTCTGGTGGTCTTCCCGGAAGGCAACGCCATCACCGTGTCGCCTTTCCGCACCACGCCCGATGCGATTTTCCCGCAAAAGCCCCGGAAGTTCTGGTCCGGGCGCAACACATATTGCACCGGGTAACGGAAATCCGCGAAATTATGGTCATTGGCAATGGGCACGGTTTCCAAGAACTCCAGCAAGGAAACGCCTTTATACCACGGCGTGCGTTCCGATTTCGCCACCACATTGTCGCCCTCCAAAGCCGACAACGGGATGCAGTTCACATCGGGTATCCCTAATGGCTTGACGAAATCCATGTAGTCTTTCACGATTTCCTGGAAACGTTCCTCTGAAAAGCCCACTAAATCCATCTTGTTCACCGCCAAGACCACGTGCTTGATGCCCAACAAAGACACCAAATACGTGTGGCGGCGGGTCTGCGTGATGACTCCTGTCCGCGCATCCACCAAGATGACCGCCAGATTGGCCGTGGAACCACCCGTAATCATGTTGCGGGTGTATTGCTCATGCCCCGGCGTGTCCGCTATGATGAACTTCCGGTTGTTGGTCGAGAAATAGCGGTAAGCCA
Source organism: uncultured Bacteroidaceae bacterium (assembly GCA_944320785.1). Lineage (GTDB taxonomy): Bacteria > Bacteroidota > Bacteroidia > Bacteroidales > Bacteroidaceae > CASFPE01. Next base: position 20,055 of record CALUIR010000020.1, on the reverse strand, counting down.
CATCAATGGTGATGCCCTGTTCGCGCTCGGCCTTCAAGCCGTCCAGCAGCAAAGCGTAATCAATGTGGTCGCCGGCATTCCCCATGCGCTTGCTGTCGCGTTCCAACGCATCGAGCTGGTCTTCATAAATCTTCTTGCTGTCGAAAAGCAAACGGCCAATCAAGGTTGATTTCCCGTCGTCCACCGAACCGGCCGTGAGGAAACGCAACTGGTCTTTCTGTTCGTCCTTGTCCAAGAACTCCTTTATATTCAATTTTTCTTTTTCTGCCATAACATCATGATTTTGATTCGCCTTCCGGCACATTAAAAATAACCTTCGCGTTTCTTCTGCTCCATGCTCGCCTCTTGGTCGAAGTCAATGACACGGGTGGTGCGTTCACTTTTCGTGGTGGTCATCATCTCTTCCACGATTTTTTCAATCGTGTCGGCCTCGCTTTCTATGGCGCCTGTCAATGGCCAGCAACCCAATGTGCGGAAACGTATCTTCTTCATTTCAATCTTGTCCCTGTATTTCTCCGGCAGACGGTCGTCATCGGGCATGATCAACTGCCCGTCGATGTTGACCACCGGGCGCAGTTTGGCAAAATACAACGGCACAATAGGTATCTTCTCCAAGCGGATGTATTGCCAGATGTCCAGTTCCGTCCAGTTGCTCAGCGGGAACACGCGGATGCTCTCCCCTTTATGGATGCGCCCGTTGTAAATGTCCCACAATTCCGGGCGTTGGTTCTTGGGGTCCCATTGGTGGAAACGGTCGCGGAAAGAATAAATGCGTTCTTTCGCACGGCTCTTTTCCTCATCCCTGCGTGCGCCGCCGAAAGCAGCGTCAAACTTGTACTTGTCCAAAGCATTCAACAATGCCTGCGTTTTCATCAAATCCGTATGCACCTTGCTGCCATGCGTGAAAGGGCCTACTCCCGCCTTGAACGCTTCCATGTTGGATTCCACAATCAAGTTCCACCCGTACTTCTTGGCGTATTCATCACGGAACTGAATCATTTCCTTGAACTTCCACTTGGAATCGATGTGCATCAAAGGGAAAGGGACCTTCCCTGGGTAAAAAGCTTTTTCCGCCAGCCGGACCATCACCGACGAGTCCTTGCCGATGGAATAAAGCATGACAGGGTTCTCAAACTCTGCAGCCACTTCGCGGATGATGTGTATCGATTCCGCTTCCAGTTCCTTCAAGTGGCTCAATTTATAAGATTCTGACATATTCCTATATATAATAATATTGTTCTTTCATTTTTCTGTTTTCCCTGTTACCCGTGGAAGGATCAAGCCCAGCAGGCGGTTCACGGATTCTTCCAGCGTCAGCTTGGAGGTGTCCAGCGTCAGGGCAGGATGTTCCGGCGCTTCAAAAGGAGCGCTGATGCCTGTGAAGTTCTTTATCTCGCCACGGCGCGCTTTGGCATACAAACCTTTCACGTCGCGTTCCTCGCAAACTTCCAACGGAGTATTGACAAATATCTCCAGGAAATCATCTTTCCCGATAATGGCGGAAGCCATTTCCCGGATGTCATTGTTCGGGCTGATGAAAGCGGCAATCGTGATGATGCCTGTGTCGATGAAAAGTTTCCCCACTTCGGCAATCCGCCGTATGTTCTCTATGCGGTCGGCTTCAGAGAAGCCCAAATTATTATTGATGCCGCTTCGGATATTGTCGCCGTCCAGGATGCGGCAAAGAAGGCCGCGGCGGTGCAACTCGCGTTCCAAGGCAATGGCCACCGTGCTTTTGCCCGAACCCGACAAGCCGGTGAACCAAATCATCACGCTGCGTTGCCCCAGCAATTCCTCCTTTTCCTTCCGGCCCAACATGCGGTCGAATATCGGATATATGTGATTCTGGTTTTCCATACGTTATTTTAAAATTCCCAAAACAAGGGTACTAAGAATATCGACAAAAAGAACACTATCAAATTCATCGGCAAGCCCACTTTCACAAAGTCCGTGAACTTGTAGTTGCCGATGCCCTGCACAATCAGGTTCGTCTGGTAACCAATCGGCGTGGAAAAGGATGCGGATGCCGCCATGCAGATGACGACAAAGAAAGGTGTGGGATCCACGCCCAGCTGGTTGGCCACCGACAAGGCTATGGGAAAAGCCAAAGCCGCTGCAGCATTGTTGGTAATCAGTTCCGTAAACAGATTGGTGATGATGAATATCACGGCCAGCAAGGCATGAGGCCCCAGGCTGTCGGTCATTCCAATGATGGACTGGGCCACCCAAGCCGCGAACCCGGAGTTCACCATCGCTTTGCTGATGGCAAACGCACAGGCAATGGTTATCAGGATGTCCCAGGAAATGTATTTGGTGTACTTCTTGGGAGGGAACAGCTTGGCCCATGCCATCAGCACGGTGGTGATGCAGACAAAGAAGAACATGTCTAACTCCACACCGGGGAAAGCCCTTTTCGTGGCAGGCAGTTCGCCAATCGTGGCGCCCACAATCATGAACACCAGCAAGGCGAGGGCAAACCACCTTTTCTTTTTCCCGGAAGCATGTCCCGCATCCGTCCCGTTGGCCAGCATGATGAACACGGAAGATTCCCCCCACGTCGGGATAAAGGAACCATCTGCCAACAATACCAACGTGTCCCCTTCGCGCAACACCACATTCTCCATGCCATGCACGATGGTGCGTCCTCCCCGCCGGATTTCCTTCACTTCCGCGCCGTAATGCCGCTTGAAGTCAAAGGTGCGCAACGTCTTCTTAATGCCGGGGAAGCGCGGGCCCAATACGGCTTCCACGCGATGAAGGTGGTCGGCCTCGGCTTCTTCCTCTACATCTTCATCCGCCACGTCAGCCCGCGAATCCGGAAGCAGCCTGTTGGAGAACAAAAACAAGTAAGCAATGCCTGCCACGGCGATGAAAACGCCCACCTTCCCCAATTCAAACATGCTGAAACCTTCGAACCCGGCATCCAGCACCATGCCATGCACCACCAGATTGGTGGAAGTGCCTATCAGCGTGCAAAGCCCGCCCAATATCGTGACATACGACAAGGGAATGAGGAACTTCGTGGCAGGCAAGCCTATCTGTTTCGCCCATCGCTTGACAATCGGGGCAAAAATCACCACCACCGGCGTGTTGTTCAGGAACGCGGAAATGAAAGCAACCGTTGGCAACAAGCGCACTTGCGCCTTCCAGACGCTCGTCTTCTTTTCCGGGAGCAGCCTTTTCACCAACTGCGCCAAAGCGCCGCTTTGGCGCACGCCTTCGCTCACCAGGAACAAAAGCCCCACTGTTATCATCCCCTTGTTGCTGAACCCCTCCACCACTTCTTCGGCAGAAAGGATGCCTGCGCAAAAGAAAATGACCACTACGGAAAGGAGGACCATGCCGGGGCGCATCTTGTCCAGCACTAAAGCTGCCACCATGCCAGCCAGCCCCAACAGCACGAACACCATCTCAAATGTCATCTTGCCCCTCTCCTATATTTCTCTGTCATTCCACAATGAACCATGGATTCAACAAATCCTCCTTATTATAAACAAGCGGCTCGCCCGTAAGGGCGTTCCGCATTTCCTTGCCTGCCGCGCGCGCAATGGCATGGCCGGCTGCCGTGTCCCACTCCATCGTCGGCGCAAAACGCGGGTAAACGTCCGCGCTTCCTTCTGCCACCAGGCAGATTTTCAGCGAACTGCCGCTCGATGCTGTCTGCACGCGCGGATGCTGCCGTTCCAATCCACGGATGTATTGCTCCGTTTCCGGCGTGAGGTGCGAACGCGAAGCCACTACCACGAAAGCCTCCCTGTTCGCTTTTTGCAAAGGCAAACGGCACGCTTCCTTTGCCAGAACGTCCACGCTGCCGCCCTCAGGCGCGCCGCAAATGCCTGGCAACTTATAGGCGCCCCACCCTTCCAAGGCAAAGAACAAGTCTTTCTTCACCGGCACGTAAATCACGCCTGCCACCGGGACGCCCTTTTCCACCAAAGCAATGTTGACGGTAAACTCGCCGTTCTTCTTGATGAATTCCTTGGTGCCGTCCAACGGGTCCACCACCCAAAGCGTTGTCCAGCCCTTTCGTTCCGCATAATCCGTCAAACGGCCTTCCTCGCTCAGCACAGGATACGGCGTAAGTGAAAGGAATGATTGGATGACGGCATGCGACGCTTTGTCTGCCACCGTCAAGGGGGAATTGTCCGCCTTCCGCTCAATGCCGAAGTCCGACGACGGGTCTTCATAGATATCCAATATCCTTTTTCCTGCTTCCAATGCAGCCCTGACGGCTATATATAATATGTCTTTCTTGTCCATATGCGTCATGTGCCGGCCCGCCCGGTTCTAACAAAAAGGCTACTTTCCGGCTTTCTGCTTTTTAAGCCGCCAAAAGTACATAAAAAAAACGCACGGTGCAAATATTTGATTCTGAATTGTCCCGGATAGGGGAAGTATCGGCAAACAAATGGGAAGATTTGGCATCCCGCCGGCATAAGAGAACACGCTTTTAAGGAAAAGGACATCCACGGCCTGCCGCCGGGCATTGGCGGCAACCTGCAAAACGTCCCTGCCGGCTTGCAATAGGAACCGGCAGGGACAATGCGTCCGCTTCCTCCGTCAATCCACGAATTTCACTTTTTCCCGGATGCGCGGCTTTGCGGCAGGCGATTCGTCGGGATAACCGAAACCGATGCAGTAAAGCAGCTTGTAGCCTTCGCTGAATCCCAATTGCTCCAGGTATCCTGCCGCTTCCTCCGTCTCCATGAAGCGGGCAGGGCCGCCCAGGCAACAGGAGCCAATGCCCATGGACTGCGCGGCAAGAATCATGTTGCCGCCCAAAAGGCCGCAATCCACCTGTGAGAAATCATAAGAGGGGTCGTTGGCGATGAACACCACCGTCGGCGCGTTGCGGAACATGTTCCTGAACGAGGGGTCTTCCGCCGCTTTCGGGTTGGCCTTCGTGTAGAGGGCTGTCAGCCCGTTGATGAACTCCGGGTTGTCCACCACACGCACTTCCCACGACTGTTTGTTCTGCCCGTTGGGCGCGTTGATGCCGCAATCCAAGATGACTTGCAGGGTGTCGCGGTTCACCGGCCGCGCTTTGTACTGGCGGATGCTCCGGCGGGCCATGATAGTTTCAACCACGGCATCCGAGGGGCTTCCCGCTTCCGCCGCCGCATTCTTCCCGTCCTGTGCCGACGGCGCACAACCACCCACGGCGGCACACAAGCAAAGGCCGCCCACGATTTTCTTCCATGTTTTCATATGTCCTCCTTTATTATAGGGTTATTCCTTGCCTGGTTCCTCCTCACCGTCCATCATGCCGTCCATGAAACCGTTGATGATGGCACCGGCCTTTTCCATCGCGCCTTTGCCTTGGCTCTTGAAAGCCGCTGCCGCATATTCGCCCTGCAAGCGGGCTATCTCAAAAAGTTCTTCCTGCGTCAGGTCCTTGCAATTCTCCGCCTGCTCCAGCAGCTCGTTGAACTTGGCACCCGCTTCTTCCCACTGCTTGTCCGTGTAAGCGCCGCCTTCCTTGCACACTTCCTCCACGAAATCCTTGAGTTCATCCACCCGGCTTCCGCTGCTGCATGCCGTCACAGCAAAAAAAGCCGCGCACAAGAGCGGCATGCAAAAAAATGACTTCTTCATACAGTTTCCTTTTTCATGACCATGCGAATATAGCGAGATTGCGGGGAAAAGCACGGATGCTATAAGATTTTTTTGCAATCATTACCGTATTCTGCGCTCCCGGAAGCACTTGCGCCATCGCCTCATGCCCCGGCCGTCCGCCGGATTCTTTTGAGAAGATATCATACATTTTGAAGAATGTTCCCAAATTTGTCCCGATGCGTTGCCCATACGATTACTAATCGTCTGGCATGACGATTACTAATCGTAAACGTTTACGATTAATAATCGTATTTAAAGGCGTTCCTGAAGGATTCCAAGGAATGATTGAAAAATGTTTAAAACTCATCCCGATGGTTTTGCTTCTTGCCCTTCTTTACCGTTTGCGAAATTCATTAGGGGTCCACCCCGTATGGCGGCGGAAATAGCGGGCCATGTAAGACATCGTTTCAAAATGGAAATGAAAAGCAAGTTCTTTGATGGAAATGTCGGTTGTGGACAGCAAGCGTTTCATTTCCATGACAATCTGCCGGTCTATCAATTCCTTTGCGGACGCGCCCATCATCCTCCGGGTTATTTTCGACAGATAGTAAGGCGTGATGCAAAGCTTTCCGGCATAGAACTTCACCTCGTGCTGCGAATGGCAATGCTCCACGACCAGCCGGCAGAATTTGTTGAACAGTTGCCGGGCAGGGCCGACAGGATGCACAAGGCTGCGCGCGCCTTCTGAAAAGAAGATGCTTTCCAGCCCGATGAAAAAATTCTGCAAATGGTTTCGCCAAGGACATTCCCGGCGTACAGATATTCGCGATGGCTCCTCCCCTGATTGACGGCTACGGAGTGTCCAACGGGTTCGAGGTTTACCTGCAAGACCGTGCCGGAGGGGACATCAACCATCTCTATGCTGTCGGGCAGGAATTCATAACAGCCTTGCAAGAGCGTCCGGAAATAGGCTCGGCATACACCACGTTCAATGTGAACTTCCCCCAATACCTTGTGGAAGTGGATGCGGCCAAGTGCCAGCGTGCCGGAACGACGGCAGATGCCGTGCTTTCCACATTGGCGGGATATTACAGCGGCCAGTATGTGTCGAACTTCAACCGCTTCAACACACTCTACCGCGTGATGATACAGTCATCGCCGGAATACCGCGTCACGCCGGAATCACTGGACAAGACGTTCGCCCGCGTGGAAGGCGGCAAGATGGCACCGCTCAGCCAATTCGTGAGGCTGACCAAGGTGTACGGGCCGGAATCACTGACACGTTTCAATCTGTACGGCGCGATGGGCATCAATGGCGAGGCCGCACAAGGATACAGTTCCGGCGATGCCATCCAGGCTATCCGTGAGGTAGCGGCTGAAAGCCTGCCGCGTGGTTACGGCTACGAATTCGCAGGAATCAGCCGCGAGGAGAGCCAAAACACCGGCAACACCGCTGCCATCTTCCTGATATGTACGGTGTTCGTCTATCTTATCCTTTGCGGGCTGTACGAAAGCTTTTTTGTGCCGTTTGCCGTCATACTGTCTGTCCCGTTCGGATTGACGAGCAGTTTCCTGTTTGCCAAACTGATGGGACTGGAGAACAACATTTACATGCAGACAGGATTGATTATGCTTATCGGGTTGCTATCCAAGACGGCCATCCTGCTTACGGAATATGCCTCTGAACGCCGCCGTGCCGGAATGTCACTTGTGCAGGCGGCATTAGCGGCCGCAAAAGTGCGTCTGCGTCCGATATTGATGACTATCCTTGCAATGGTATTCGGACTGTTGCCGCTGATGTTCGCAAGCGGTGCGGGTGCAAACGGCAATTCATCGTTGGGTTCAGGCGTGATTGGCGGAATGATATTCGGCACGCTGGGCATCCTGTTCTTTGTACCCCTGTTTTTCGTCCTTTTCCAATACATACAACCCGTGGAGTTCCTGCCCACCCCCGACTGGAAGATTGAAATTGAAATGGAAGACATTGAGCAAAACAAAAAGAAAAATTGACAAACTAATCTTCATTATGAAACCAATAATCATCCTTTGCAGTACCGCCGCCCTTGCGGCGGGCTGCTCTATATACAAACCCTATTCCCGTCCGGATATGAAAATAGAAACAGATTCGCTCTACGGGCAAGGCGTAATGGCGGAAGACACCGTTTCTATTGCAACCTTGCCGTGGCAAGAACTGTTCACCGACCCGATGTTGCAGGCGCTTGTCCGCGAAGGGTTGGAAAACAATTCGGATTTGGGCATCGCCCGTCTTCGTGTAAAGGAAGCCGAAGCCACGATGCTTTCTTCCCGGCTTGCCTATCTGCCATCCGTATCGTTAGCACCGCAAGGCGGACTTAGCAGCTACGATGGCGCGAAAGCCTCGAAAACCTATACTTCGGCGGCTTCCGCCGAATGGGAAATCGACCTGTTCGGCAAGCTGGCCAATGCCAAGCGTGAAGCACGAGCCGCCCTTGAAGGCAGCCGCGCTTACCGCCAAGCGGTACAAACCCAACTGATTGCTGCCATCGCGAACAGTTACTACAATCTGTTGATGCTGGACTGCCAACTGGACATCAGCCACCGCACCGCCAATTCATGAACGGAAGTGTTACGCACCTACGAGGCAAAAATGCAAGTGGGAGAAGCGACCGAAGCAGCGGTTGCACAAGCCAAGGCAAGCAAGTTCTCTGTGGATACTTCCATCCTGACATTGCAGAAACAAATACGGATGCAGAAAATTCCCTGTCTGCCCTGCTTGGATCTGTGCCGAGACGCATAAAACGTACTTCATTGGATGAACAACAGTTTCCCAACACGATTGCAGCAGGTGTACCGCTTCAACTGTTGGAACGCCGCCCGGACGTGCGTCAAGCAGAACAAGCATTGGCACAGGCATTCTATGCTACCAACGCGGCTCGTTCCGCTTTCTATCCGAGCATCACCCTAAGCGGTTCCGCAGGATGGACGAACAATGCCGGAGCCATCATCTCCAATCCGGGGAACTGGCTGCTGAATGCCCTCGGATCGCTTACGCAACCTCTGTTTAACCGGGGCAAGAATATCACCAACCTGCAAATTGCCAAAGCTAAACAGGAAGAAGCCCTGCTTAGTTTCCGCCAAAGCCTGCTGAAAGCCGGAAATGAAGTAAACGGCGCATTGATGCAGTGGCAGACTGCCAACTTACGCCTGAACATCATCAAAGAACAGATATCCACGCTGCAATCCGCTGTGAACGATACTCGCAAACTGATGGAATACAGCAACAGTTCCACCTACCTCGAAGTGCTGGCAGCCCAACAGGCCTTGCTACAAGCAGAATTGACAGAGGCCAACGACAGATTTGACAAGATACAAGGAATCATCAACCTGTACCATGCATTGGGAGGCGGAACGGAATGAAAAAATTGGATGGATGCATTTTTCCCCGAACTTTCGCAAGATTTCGCAGAAAGCATGAAACAGGCTGACGGCATCACCAAACTTTTTCCATGCAACCGGCCAAGCCATGCCGATTTCATCTTACCTTTGCAACGTTTTTCACCCAAAAGCATTCTGAAAGATGGAGCAAGACAAGATAAAGATACGCGGGGCAAGAGTCCACAACCTGAAAGCTATCGACGTGGATATCCCTTTGAACAAGATTGTGGGCGTAGCCGGCGTGAGCGGTTCCGGCAAATCATCATTAGCACTTGGCGTAGTGTATGCCGAAGGATCAAGGCGCTACCTTGAAGCCTTGTCCACCTATACCCGACGGCGCATCTCGCAAGCTCCGAAGGCCGAAGTGGACGATATCCTGTACGTGCCGGCTGCCATCGCCTTGCGGCAACGTCCCGGCGTGCCGGGCATCCGCAGCACGTTCGGCACCGGTACGGAACTGCTCAACAGCCTCCGCCTGATGTTTTCCCGCTTGGCCAGCCACCGTTGCCCGAACGGACATTACTGCCCGCCGACTCTCCACGTGGCGGCAGGCAAAGAAATCGTTTGCCCGGAATGCGGCGCACGCTTCTTTGCCCCGTCGGCCGAGGACTTGTCATTCAACAGCAACGGAGCCTGCAAGAGATGCGGAGGCATCGGCACGGTGATGACGGTAGATGAATCCACGCTGGTACCCAACGAGGAACTGACCATCGACCAAGGAGCCGTAGCGCCTTGGAACTCTCTGATGTGGACGTTGATGACCGATGTGTGCCGGGCAATGGGCGTGCGCACTGATGTGCCGTTCAAAGACCTTACGCCAGAAGAGAAAGACATCGTATATCACGGGCCTGCCGTGAAAAAGCACATTTTATATAAAAGCAAGACTTCGGCAGTGGCGGGAGAAATGGACTTCACGTACTACAATGCCACCTATACCGTGGAGAACGCGCTGGCAAAAGTGAAGGACGACAAAGGAATGAAGCGTGTGGAGAAGTTCCTGAAGCAGGACATTTGCCCGGAATGCCACGGCACGCGCCTCAGCAAGGCCGCGCTGGCTCCGCTGCTTCGTGGCATCAACCTGTCGCAGGCTTGCGAAATGACACTTTCAAGGCTGGATGAATGGGTGAAAGGCATCCCGGAATGGCTGCCTGAAGAAATGCGCCCCATGTGCGAAAGCATCAGCCAGTCTTACTTCGACACTTCGCGACGCTTGCTGGAATTAGGGCTTTCCTACCTGAGCCTGGACCGCGCAGGCGCCACGCTTTCCACCGGCGAACGCCAACGGATGCAACTGGCACGTTGCGTGAGGAACCGCACGACGGGGGTCATCTACGTGCTGGATGAGCCGTCCATCGGGCTGCACCCCGCCAACATCACAGGGCTGGTCGGCGTGATGAAGGACTTGACCAAGGATGGCAATTCCGTGCTGCTGGTAGATCATGACACGCAAATCCTGCACCATGCCGACTGGCTCATCGAATTAGGACCGCAAGCCGGGGCAAAAGGCGGCGAAATCATTGCCCAAGGCACCATCCGGCAGATTGAGCAGAACCCCGCATCCATGATAGGGCCGTTCCTTGCCGCCAAAAAGGTTGCAGCCGTGCGCGACAGGGTGCCGGAAGCATACATGTTCTCAGCCGGCGCCATCGAGATGAAGACCGGCTCCATCCATACCGTCCACCCGCTGGAAGTGCGCATCCCCAAAGGACGCATGGTGGCCGTCACGGGAGTGTCCGGTTCCGGCAAGACTACCACCATCCTCGAAAGCCTCGTCCCTGCCCTACAAGCCTCCATACGCAAAGAAAAGCTGCCGGGGCATGTGGAAAGCATCACGGCCCAAGGCATCCGCAACGTGAAGCTCATCGACTCGACTCCCATCGGAGCCAACGTGCGTTCCACTGTTGCCACCTACGCCAACGTCCATGACGACTTGCGGAAGATGTTCGCACAGACACCGGCTGCCAAGGCGGCGGCGGTGAAAGCAGGCGATTTCTCCTACAACACGGGGATCCTGCGATGCCCCGCCTGCGATGGCACGGGAACCATCAGCCTGGACGTGCAGTTCCTGCCCGACGTGGACATCCCCTGCCCGGAATGCCACGGCTCACGTTATGCGCAACGCGCCGAAGAATTCCGTTACGAATCAGCCGATGGCCACAGTTATTCACTGCCGGAACTGATGAAGATGGACGTGGCGGATGCCGAAAAATCCCTTGCCAGCCACAAGGCGCTGAAAGCGCGCCTTGGCTCGCTCCGCAACATCGGATTGGGTTACATCACCCTAGGCGAGGCCACCACGAACCTGTCGGGCGGGGAAGCCCAACGCCTCAAGCTGTCCAGCGAGATGGGATGCCGACAAGACGACAGCATCTTCATTTTCGACGAACCGACCATCGGGCTGCACCCGCTGGACACGCAAACGCTCATCGGCGTGTTCCAGAAGTTGCTCGACCTCGGCGCGACCGTCGTTGTCATCGAACATGACCTCGACATCATTGCTAATTGCGACTATGTGATAGACCTCGGCCCCGGCGGAGGCGAGGAAGGAGGGCGCATCGTCGCACAAGGCACGCCGGAACAAGTGGCCGCCAACCCGCGAAGCGTGACCGGGCGATTTCTCGCAGGCCGCCAATGACGGCGGCGAAAGGCTCACTCCCCGCGCCAAGCCTGAAGATGCCACATGATCCAGTCTCATGCTTGCACGTTTCAAAAGCCACGCCTGCAAAGGTAATCAAAGTATCAACCCAGCTCACTCGCAAGAAAAAATTCATTTAGCCGGGAAAAAACTTGCACTTTGCGGGAAAAAACTGTATCTTTACGCTGAGGATGCATATCCTTAGGTTAAGGATGTGCATCTTTAGGCTAAGGATGTGTATCCTTAGCCTAAAGATAAAGAAGTTGGCGGCATGGACGGAACTTCCCGCCCGTGCAAAACAGATTTTTATACTCACTAAAAACAAAAGGATACTATGGCATCGTATGAAATGCAGGAATCAAACCTGCCTGACAAAGAGGGGAAACGCATCCTGTTCCCCCGCATGAAGCTGCAAGGGCAAGCCGACTTGGACGACATGATACAGAACATTTGCCACGCCAGCAGTTTCACGCCGGGCGACGTGAAAGGGATGGTGCGGGCGCTGGCAGAAGAAATCGCCCGCGAAATGGCCAATGGGAAATCGGTGAAAGTGGACGGCATCGGCATCTTCTCGGCCGCCTTGGGATTGAAGAAAGGCATAGAGCGGGAGACAGGCGAAGATGGCGCCACACGGCGCAACGCCATGAGCATCCACGTGAAGGACATCCATTTCAAGGCCGACAAAAGCCTGCTGTGGCAAACCGACAGCCGCTGCTCGTTGGAACGCTCGGCGCAGAAGTTCCGCAAATCGTCCGTGAAATACACACCGGAAGAACGCCTGCAAATCGCATTGAAGCACTTGGAAACGCACGCTTTCCTCACCGTGGCCGACTATTGCCGGCTGACCGGGCTGCTCCGCAACACAGCCGCGCAAGAATTAAAACGGTGGGCGGCCGACCCGGCATCCGGCATCGGAAGCCAAGGAGCAAAATCGCATAAGGTGTACGTTCGCAAAAACAACGTGACAGCATGAGAAGGCGTTCCCTGCTCCCCCTGCTCCTCTTTTCGCTCACCCTGTGCGCCCAAGCCGGATGCCCGTTGCGCGGGCAACTGCAACGCATTCTCCAAAAGGCAAAAGCACAGGTAGGCGTGGCCGTCATCATCGACGGGAAAGACACCCTCACGTTCCACAACGAAGCACGCTACCCGCTGATGAGCGTCATGAAGTTCCACCAAGCCTTGGCCGTCGCGCACCACTTGGAACAGCACCACCTCCCGCTCTCAGCACCCGTCCGCATCGAGGAGCAGGAACTGCTGCCCGGCACATACAGCCCCTTGCGCGACCGCTATCCGAAAGGCGGCATCACCCTCTCCGTAGGCGAACTCCTGGCCTACACTCTCCAGCAAAGTGACAACAACGCTTGCGACATCCTGTTCAACTACATCGGCGGCACAAGCGTTGCAGACCGCTACATCCGTTCCTTAGGCGTGGACAGCTTTGCCATCTCAGCCACCGAAGACGACATGCACCGCCACCCGGAACAATGTTACGCCAACTGGAGCAGCCCCTTGGCCACCGCCTGCCTGATGGACAGGCTCGCCGCCGGAACTTTGCCCATCGACACCTCCTACACCCGCTTCATCCACAAAACACTACTTGGATGCCAGACCGGGAAAGAGCGGCTCCCCGCTCCCTTGCAAGGCACCCAAGCCCGCATCGGACACAAGACCGGCACCTCCGGCCAGAACGGCAAAGGCGAATGGACCGCCATCAACGATGCCGGTTTCGTCCTGCTCCCGGATGGAAGAAGGTATGCCATCGCCGTCTTTGTCATGCACGCCCAAACGAGCCTCCAAGAGGCAGAAAAAATCATCGCCGACATATCAGCCATGGTATACAGGCACCTAGCGGGCAATACTTGCAACTTTCTTCCAGCCTCCGGCGCCACGTGCCAACAAATTCCTTACATTTGCCATGAACTTCAAACAAAAGCCTTATGAACGACATCATCAAACTGGATACCGTTGACAAATACAACCAACTGTTCGGCCTAGAGACCCTGCACCCCTCGGTCAGCGTAATAGATCTCTCGGAAGCCACCCGCTTCCCCAACCACTTCACCATCAACTACGGCATGTATGCCCTCTTCCTGAAAGACGCCCGTTGCGGCGACATCCGTTACGGAAGGCAAACCTACGACTACCAGGAAGGCACCGTGGTCAGCTTCGCGCCAGGACAGGTCGTCGAAACAGAAATGGAAGAAGGCACACGACCGATGGCAAAAGGCATCCTTTTCCACCCCGACCTGATAAAGGGCACCTCCTTGGGCGAAGAAATCAAAAGCTATACCTTCTTTTCCTACAAGTCCAACGAAGCGCTCCACCTCTCAGAAGAAGAAAAAGGCATCTTCCTCGACTGCCTGGCCAAAATAAAAAGGGAACTGACACACTCCATTGACAAACTCACTAAACGCCTCATCGCCAGCAACATCCAATTGCTCCTCGACTACTGCATGCGCTTCTACGAACGGCAGTTCGCCACCCGCGCCACCGTCAACAAAGACGTGCTAAGCCGGTTCGAGACATTGCTCGACGCATACTTCCAAAGCGGGAAACCGCAGGACGAAGGACTTCCCACCGTGAAATACTTCGCCGAAAGAGTGTTCCTTTCCCCCAACTACTTCGGCGACTTAATCAAGAAAGAAACCGGGAAAACACCGCAGGAATACATCCAAGACAAACTGATTGACACCGCCAAGGAACGGATTGCCGGCTCGGACATGACCATCAGCCAGATAGCCGATGAATTAGGGTTCCAATACTCACAGCACTTCAACCGCGTGTTCAAGAAACGTGTCGGAATAACCCCCAACGAATACAGGAAACAGATAGCAGCCAGGTAACGCCGGAAAAATAACAGCCCGGCTGCACGCCAATCCAATATATTTTCCTACCTTTGCCGCGCATTGGTTCAAAACCCCCATGGACGGGGAATTGATGAAAAGGGAATCAGGTGAGAATCCTGGACAGTCCCGCTGCTGTATGTCCTCCATAAAATGTTGCAGGCACAGCTCTCACAACCACTGGGCATCACGCCTGGGAAGGAGCCTCCAACAAGGACAAGTCAGAAGACCTGCCATGCACGTTGACAAACTAATTCTTACGAGGAATGAGATTAGTAATACATATTTTATCCATTAATGATCAGACAAATGAAAAAGATTTCATCTCTAATGGCCATGGCTGCAACCATTATCTTGGCATGCAGCTGCAGTGAAGAAGAAAACACGGACCTCACCATCAATTTCAACGGCTTGCTGGACACGCCGGAATCAGAATACGTGGGTCCCAAAACCAACCTCCCCGATGGCGCGTTCTATTACGAAAGCACCTTCACCGACCCCAGCGGCACCGCCACGTTCAACCACTACGTGCCGACAGCCGGCGATTACTTCGGAGGGGGCTTCACCTATACGAACAAAACCGACGTGCAAACCAACAGCTACACCAACAGCAGCGCCATCACCGGAAGGGGGCAGACAGGCGACACCTACCTGACCTGCAACGCCGACGGCACCTACCGCCACGCCGTCATCACCCTGAAAGACGCCGCCACCGTGAAAGGGGCGTACTTCACCAATAGCACCTACGCTTACCTCACCATGCGCGATGGCGGCATGGGCGCACACCCTTTCGGAGCAGGCGACTGGTTCAAGGTGACAGTCACCGGCAAGATGGGCAACGCCGCCACCGGCACCGTGGATGTTTATTTGGCCAAAGACGGCAACATCTGCAACCAATGGATATGGCATGACCTCTCCATCCTCGGCACGGTCGATGCCTTGGAGTTCAGCTTCGACTCCACAGACAAGACCAGCTACGATGGCGGCCAGACCTACTACCTGAACACCCCCACCTACTTCTGCATGGACGGGATGGTCATCACGCTGTAATCCCATATATAAAAGTATGTGCCGCAATCCCCTCACAGCCTGCCCCCCCGAAGGCCGATGCCTTCGGAAGGGCAGGCTGCATGCATCCACGGGACGGCGCATGGCATTCGCCGCAATCCTTCTCATCGCTAACGCCGCCCGCATGGCCGGGCAGGAACGCCTCGACACCACCAAGGTCTATACCCTTGGCGAAGTGGTGGTGGAAGAGAACGCCCGCCAGAAAGCATTGCGCTCCACCATGCCGGTGCAAACGCTGGATGCCCGACGGATGCAACTGGCAGGCGCCGTGCAACTGTCGGACGCGGCAAAGATGTTCAGCGGGGTCACCATAAAGGACTACGGGGGCATCGGGGGGCTGAAGACCATCTCCATCCGAAGCCTCGGCGCGGCACACACCGCCGTGGCCTACGACGGCCTGCCCGTCACCGACGCACAAACCGGCCAGACCGACCTCGGCAAGTTCTCCCTCGACAACGTGGAGCGCATCAGCCTCACAAGCGGGCAAGGCGACGAACTCCTCCAAGCCGCCCGGCTCTTCGCATCCGCCGGAGTGCTGCACATCCAGAGCCGCGCCCCCTCCTTCCAAGGCAAGGACGTCAACCTTGCCGCTTCCATGAAAGCCGGGAGCTTCGGTTTCGCCAACCCCAACCTCCGTATCGAAAACCGATGGACCGACCGCATTGCCACCGCCATCACGGCCGACTACACCCACATCCACGGCGCGTACCCCTACCTGCTGCGCAACGGCACCGCCACCGAACGCCGCCACCGGCGCAACTCCGACGTGCAGAGCGGCAAGGCGGAAGCCAACCTCCATGCCCGCATCAACGAAAGGCAGGAAGCCTCCGCCAAGCTCTACTACTACCAGTCGCAGCGGGGGCTGCCTACCAACATCCTCTACAACGACTACGCCGGGCAGCGGCTCTGGGACCGGAACTTCTTTGCCCAAGGCCGCTACGAGAACCGCATCAGCAGCCGGTGGAGCATCCTGGCGCAAGCCAAGTACAACCGCGCCTGCAACCGCTACTACGACCCCTCCTCCCTCAACATGGCCCGCGAGGAGAACAACCATTACCGGCAGGACGAATACTACCTCTCGGCCACCGTCCTTTGCCGCCCCAACACCCATTGGGCCGTGTCGCTGGCCACCGACGCTTTTGCCAACCACTTGGAGGCCGACCTCGACGGTTTCGCCGTCCCCACACGATACACCCTGCTCAACGCATTGGCGGCCAAATACGTCCATCCCCGCTTCACGGCCACCGCCAGCCTGCTCTCCACCCTCACCAAGGAGACAGTGAGGCATGGCCTAGCCGCGCCCGGACGGCAACGCCTCTCCCCCGCCGCCTCCCTCTCCGCGCAGCCCTTTGCCGGGCAGGACCTGCGCATCCGCCTGTTCTACAAGGACATCTTCCGCCTGCCCACTTTCAACGACCTCTACTACGGCCAGGCCGGCACCCGCACCCTCCGCCCGGAGAAAGCGTGGCAACTGGACGGCGGCTTCACGTGGGACATCCCCGCCGGGAACCTGCCCCTCGGCCTCACCATCTCCGCCGACGCCTTCTACAACCGCGTGACGGACAAGATTGTGGCCATGCCGGGCAAGAACCTCTTCGTATGGAGCATGATGAACATCGGGCGGGTGGACATCAAGGGCGTGGAAACGAGCCTCCAGGCCCGCATCGGCATCGGCGCCCGCATCGCTCTCCGCGTGGCGGGCAACTACACCTGGCAACGTGCCTTGGACAAGACCGACCGCCACACGCTGCCCTACCGCGCCACGTTCAACCACCAGATTCCCTACACGCCCCGCCACTCAGGCGCCGCCTCCGCCACCCTGGAAACGCCATGGGCCTCCGTGGGCTACACCCTCGTGGCCTCCGGCCTGCGCTATTGCAACCAGTACAACTCCTCCGAGTACCTCATGGAGGGATATGCCGAGCATTCCCTCTCCCTATGGCGCGAGTTCCGCGTCCGCGCATGCCGCCTGCACGTGCAGGCCGAAGCCATCAACGTGGGCAACCACCAATATGAAATCGTGAAGAACTACCCCATGCCGGGACGGCAGTTCCGGGCATCGCTCACCCTCAAATACTGACCGCCTTATGAAAACCCGCCTCCTGCCCCTCCTCCTGGCCGCCGCCGTGACGGCCGCCTGCGACGACGAAATCCATTGGGAAGACGCCTCCGAAGGCACGCCCGCAGAGGCCGCCGCCGACGGGATGTACATCCTGTGCGAGGGACTGTTCAACATGAACAACAGCAGCCTGTCCTACTACGACTTCGCCACCGGGGCGATGGCTTCCTTCCAAGACCCTGACAAGGCTGGAAGCGACCGCACCAGCTACGACTACTTCAAGATGCAGAACGGCCGCCGGCTGGGCGACACGGCCAACGACCTGCAACGCTACGGAAGCAAGCTGTGGTGCGCCGTCAACGTCTCCAGCCAGGTGGAGGTCATGGACTTGGCCACCGGCCGGTCGCTGGCCCGCATCCCCCTGTTCGACGACAGCGGCATCGCCCGCCAGCCCCGCACGTTCGCCTTCCACGGCGGCAAGGCCTACGTGTGCTGCTTCGACGGCACCGTGGCCCGCATCGACACCGCCGCCTTGGCCGTGGACGGCCTGGCACAGGCCGGGCGCAACCCCGACGGCATCTGCGCCGCCGCAGGCAAGCTCTACGTGAGCAACTCCGGCGGGCTGGACCCCAACGAGCCGGACAACACCGTGTCCGTCATCGACATCGCCACCTTCGCCGAGACGCGCCGCATCACCGTCCGCGAGAACCCCGGCGCCATCCATGCCGACGCGGACGGCAACGTCTATCTCGTCACGCGCGGACGGTACGACGAGGCGCTGGCCGACTACGACTGCCGCCTGCACCGCATCGACAGCCAGACGGACGAGGTGGCGGCCGACTACGGCCTGCCCGCCATCGACTTCTGCATCAGCGGCCACCGCGCCTACCTCTACGCCTACGCCGAGGGCGGGGGCGGCGGCATCACCGTCATCGACACCCGCACGGGGGAGGCCATCGACCCCTCGTTCGTGAAGGACGGCACCGCTTTCGTCCACATCTACGGCCTGGCCGTGAACCCGGCCAGCGGCGACCTCTACGTGTGCGACGCGATGAACTACACCGTCAACGGCCTCGTCCACTGCTTCGGGGCGGACGGCCGCCGCAAGTTCACCCTCGACGCGAAAGGCATCAACCCCAACTCCATCGTCTTCGCCCCCCGCCACAACGCGGGACAGGAGGGCGGCGACCCCGGCGCGGCGCCCGCCAACGGCATCGGCCAGGTGTTCAGCTACCGCCCCGCGCCGGGGCAGTTCGTCAACCAGATGCCCCTCTACGCCGAGGGCGACGACGCGCAGGCCATGGCCCGCAAGTGCCTGGAGGCGATGCAGGCGGGCGGCCTCGTCAGCCTCGGAGGCTTCGGGGGGAGCATCACCATGGGCTTCCTCCGCCCGGTGGCCAACGGCGAGGGGGCGGACTTCCGCGTGCTGGGCAACGCCTACGACGGCAGCGCGGAGCCGGGCATCGTCTTCGTGGCCAAGGACGAGAACGGCAACGGCCTGCCCGACGACCCGTGGCACGAGCTGGCAGGCTCGGAACACGCCAACCCGCAGGCCGACCGCGACTATGCCGTCACCTACCGCCGCCCGGCCTCCGCAGCAGAACCCGTGCCTTGGGCGGACAACCGGGGCGCGCAGGGCGAAATCCCGCGCACCGTCCACGCCCAGAGCTACTACCCCCTGTGGGAGGAGGACGGCGAAATGACCCTCAGCGGCACGCGCCTGCCCTCCAACGGCGCCTACGACCCCGCCTCCGCCATGTGGGTGATGAGCGCCTACGCCTACGGGTACGCCGACAACCAGCCCAACACGTCGGCCGCCTCCGCCCTCGACATCGGCTGGGCGGTGAACGACGACGGCACGCCCGCCTGCCTGGACACCATCCACTTCGTGCGCGTCATGACCGCCGTGAACCAGCAAATCCCCGGCCTCGTGGGCGAGCTGTCCACCGAAGTGGCGGGCCTCGAAGCGCTGCAGTAGCCATGCAGGGGCGCGACATCTTGCGCCCCGCTGCACAAGAACGGCAATGCCCGCCGCGACGCCTTGCGCCCCACCGCTGCGCGGACAGTAACGGATTCATACAACAAGGGCGGCACGGGCCGCCCTGCGGGATGCCCGCCGCGACGCCCGGATGCCGGGCTTCCTCCCCGGCAAGCCGCCGCTCCCCCTCTCCGCCCGCCGCCCCGGACATGCCCCACAGGCCCTTGTGGAGGGGGTGCGGGAGGGAACGCATTCCCTCCCCCGCCACCCATGCGTGGGTCAACCCGCCACCCATGCGTGGGTCACCCCGCCACCCATGCATGGGTCAACCCTCCACCCATGCATGGGTCAACCCTCCACCCATGCATGGGTCGGCACATCACCCATGCATGGGCCGCCATGCCACCTGCGGCATGGTAAAGATTCCGCACATGCCTCCCCGCGCCCGCCGTCGAAGCGGCCATCCGTTTTTTCCCAACCCGATGGTGAAATATTTGGCAAT
>CALUIR010000019.1 GCA_944320785.1 uncultured Bacteroidaceae bacterium | reverse complement strand
GAAGCTATGGTACAGATTGCATTCATCCAAATCATGCTTAACAGATTTATCGAATGAAATCAAAACAGCTTCTAAGTACATTGCAGATTTTTTGTATCTTTATGCCCAAATAAACGACGTGAATATGGAAAATGGGAAATTGAATAAGCCGTTTGAGATAGAACTGACTCCAGATGTGGCGCAGGGTATATATGCTAATTTGGCAATTATCGTCCATTCAAGTTCAGAATTTGTTCTTGATTTTGCGCGTATGCTTCCGGGAGTTCCTAAAGCAAGTGTGAAATCCAGGGTGGTTTTAGCACCGGAACATGCCAAGCGGTTGTTGATGGCACTTCAGGAAAATCTGGCAAAATATGAGAGTCAGTATGGTCCTATTAAGTTGCCTGTCGTGCAAGGTGGAAAAACGTATGTACCTCCTATTTCAGACTTCAAGGGAGAGGCATGACGTTTGGGGGCTGGGAAATAACGGGGCTATGCAGGTATTTGCTTGTATAGCCCTCTTTTTATAGACGGATGTTTGGAAAGGGAGCAAGCTGCTGGTATGCGGTGCGTGCCTCTTTTTGAATAGGAGGTTATCCCTTTTTGCTTAAGCTGAAAAACAACATCTCTTGGGATGAGCTTGCAAGAAAGTGAAAATGAATATATTTTCAGAACTTTCCTCTTGATATTCAACTAAAATATTTGTTGTTTTTCATTGCTTATCCGAATATTATTAGTAACTTTGCCGCCCGAAAGTAGACTCTCTGTTTTGAGTTGAGGGTGAGCGGTTTGACAATAGAACAATAATATATAATAATTTAAAATAGTTTTAAAATGCCTACAATTCAGCAATTAGTAAGAAAAGGTCGTGCTGTCTTGGCGGATAAGAGTAAGTCTCCTGCATTGGATTCGTGCCCGCAACGGCGGGGCGTTTGCGTGAGGGTTTACACAACTACGCCAAAGAAGCCGAATTCTGCGATGCGCAAAGTGGCTCGTGTGCGTTTGACGAACCAGAAAGAAGTAAACTCTTATATTCCAGGTGAAGGCCACAACCTGCAAGAACACTCTATCGTGTTGGTTCGTGGCGGCCGTGTGAAAGATCTGCCGGGTGTTCGTTACCATATTGTTCGTGGAACGTTGGATACTGCGGGTGTTGCAGGTCGCACTCAGCGTCGGAGCAAATATGGTGCGAAACGTCCGAAACCAGGCCAAGCGCCAGCAGCAAAAGGAAAGAAATAAAATTGTTTAACTCGTTTTGATTTATTGGAATAGGCTGAGGGTTGAGTAAATGCTTCGGTGGAAGCGTTGAAGAACAATGGCGTACAACCAAACAAAACATTATTTTCGAATAAATGAGAAAAGCAAAACCTAAAAAACGGATTATCCTTCCCGATCCAGTGTATAATGATCAGAAGGTGTCAAAGTTTGTGAACCATTTGATGTATGATGGTAAGAAGAATACTTCCTATGAAATCTTTTATGCGGCTTTGGATATTGTGAAAACGAAGCTTCCTGATGAGGAGAAAACGGCGTTGGAGATTTGGAAAAAGGCGTTGGAGAACATTACTCCTCAGGTTGAGGTTAAATCGCGTCGTGTCGGGGGGGCCACATTCCAAGTCCCAACTGAGATTCGTCCTGAGCGCAAGGAATCAATTTCGATGAAAAATTTAATCAATTTCGCACGCAAAAGAGGCGGGAAGACTATGTCTGATAAGCTTGCAGCAGAGATCTTGGATGCGTATAATGAACAAGGAGGTGCATTCAAGCGGAAAGAGGATATGCATAGAATGGCAGAAGCTAACCGTGCGTTTGCCCATTTTAGGTTTTAATATTTAGAGGGAAAAGATTGAAATGGCTAAACATGATTTGCATTTGACCCGTAATATCGGTATTATGGCGCATATCGATGCGGGGAAAACGACCACATCTGAACGTATTTTGTTTTATACCGGATTGACTCATAAGATTGGTGAGGTGCATGATGGTGCTGCAACGATGGACTGGATGGAGCAGGAGCAGGAGCGAGGCATCACTATTACTTCTGCTGCTACCACTACTTATTGGAATTATGCAGGCAACAAGTATAAGATTAACCTGATTGATACTCCGGGTCACGTTGATTTTACGGCGGAAGTGGAGCGCTCATTGCGCGTGTTGGATGGTGCGGTTGCCACTTATTGTGCTGTTGGAGGCGTGGAACCTCAGTCGGAAACGGTGTGGCGTCAAGCAGATAAATATAATGTGCCTCGCATTGGCTATGTGAATAAAATGGACCGTTCTGGGGCAGACTTCTTTGAAGTGGTTCGCCAGATGCGTGAGATATTGGGCGCAAATCCTTGCCCGGTTGTCATTCCTATTGGAGCGGAAGAAAACTTCAAGGGCGTTGTGGATTTGATAAAGATGAAAGCTATCTTGTGGCACGATGAGACTATGGGGGCAGACTATGATGTGGAAGATATACCGTCAGGTTTGCAGGCTGAAGCCGAGGAATGGAGAGGCAAGATGCTGGAAACGGTCGCCGAGTTTGATGAGGGTTTGATGGAAAAATATTTTGATGATCCATCAACGATTACAGAGGAGGAGATTTTGCGTGCGCTTCGTGCTGGTACGCTGAAGATGGAAATTGTGCCGATGTTGTGTGGGTCTTCGTTCAAGAATAAAGGTGTTCAGACGTTGTTGGATTATGTTTGTGCATTCTTGCCTTCGCCGTTGGATACTCCTAATATTGTGGGGACGAACCCGAATACAGGGGCTGAGGAGGACCGTAAACCTGATGAAGATGAAAAGACTTCAGCTTTGGCCTTTAAAATTGCGACAGATCCTTATGTGGGACGCTTGACATTTATTCGTGTTTATTCAGGGAAGGTAGAGGCTGGATCGTATGTGTATAACAGCCGTTCGGGTAAGAAAGAGCGTGTCTCACGTTTGTTCCAGATGCATTCCAATAAGCAGAATCCGGTTGAGGTGATTAGTGCTGGTGATATAGGCGCAGGGGTTGGTTTTAAGGATATCCGTACGGGTGATACATTGTGTGATGAAGATGCGCCAATTGTATTGGAGTCAATGGAATTCCCAGATCCAGTGATTGGGATTGCTGTAGAGCCCAAAACCCAAAAGGATTTGGATAAATTGTCAAATGGCTTGGCTAAACTGGCTGAAGAAGATCCAACTTTCCGTGTTCATACGGATGAGCAGACTGGCCAGACTGTGATTGAAGGTATGGGCGAATTGCACTTGGATATAATTATCGATCGTTTGAAGCGCGAGTTTAAAGTTGAGTGCAACCAAGGACGTCCTCAAGTTGCTTATAAAGAGGCTATCACTAAGACGGTTGAGCTTCGTGAGGTTTACAAAAAGCAATCAGGCGGGCGTGGTAAATTTGCGGATATCATTGTCGCTATAGGCCCGATTGATGAAGATTGGAAGCAGGGTGGTTTGCAATTCATTGATGAGGTAAAAGGTGGGAATATTCCTAAGGAATTTATTCCTTCTGTCCAAAAGGGATTCCAGACCGCTATGAAGAACGGCGTTCTTGCAGGCTATCCTTTGGATTCGTTGAAAGTTATTTTGCGTGATGGCTCTTTCCATCCCGTTGACTCAGACCAGCTTTCTTTTGAAATTTGTGCTATTCAGGCCTATAAGAATGCCTGTGCAAAAGCAGGACCCGTTTTGATGGAGCCGATTATGAAGTTGGAGGTTGTTACTCCGGAGGAAAATATGGGTGATGTGATTGGGGATTTGAATAAGCGTCGTGGCCAAGTTGAAGGAATGGAATCCAGCCGTTCTGGCGCAAGAATAGTGAAAGCAATGGTACCGTTGGCTGAGATGTTTGGTTATGTGACAGCTTTGCGTACGATAACCTCAGGCCGTGCCACTTCGTCAATGACGTACGACCATCATGCCCAGGTATCGTCTTCGATTGCTAAGGCGGTATTGGAGGAAGTGAAAGGACGCGTTGATTTAATCTAAAAAAACAAGAAAGTTATAGGCTAGCGAATGACTCTTAGCCTATAACTATTTATTATTAATAATAATGTAGTGTACTAATGAGTCAAAAGATTAGAATCAAATTGAAATCTTATGATCACAATCTGGTGGATAAATCTGCTGAGAAGATTGTGAGGACAGTGAAAACAACAGGTGCTATAGTCAGTGGCCCTATTCCATTGCCTACCCATAAGCGTATTTTTACGGTGAATCGTTCGACTTTTGTAAATAAGAAGTCGAGAGAGCAGTTCGAACTTTGTTCTTATAAGCGTCTGATTGACATTTATAGTTCAACGGCAAAGACCGTAGATGCCCTTATGAAATTGGAACTGCCCAGTGGCGTAGAAGTAGAAATTAGAGTTTAATATTTAAAAATAGTAGTGAAATGCCAGGATTATTAGGAAGAAAGATCGGAATGACATCCGTGTTCAGTGCTGATGGCAAGAATGTGCCATGCACTGTTATCGAAGCAGGTCCTTGTGTTGTTACTCAAATTAAGACCGTTGAGAAAGATGGTTATGCTGCTGTCCAATTAGGTTTCCAAGACATTAAGGAGAAGCATGTCACGAAGCCTCTGATGGGACATTTTGCAAAAGCTGGAGTAACGCCCAAGAGGCACTTGGCTGAGTTCAGGGAATTTGAAAACGAGTTAAATCTCGGTGACACGGTGACTGTAGAATTGTTTAACGATGCAGCATTTGTGGACGTGATTGGTACATCCAAAGGAAAAGGTTTCCAAGGTGTTGTGAAACGCCATGGCTTTGGTGGTGTCGGTGAGACAACACACGGTCAGCACAATCGTGCGCGTAAGCCGGGTTCTATCGGCGCATGTTCATATCCCGCAAAAGTATTTAAGGGTATGCGCATGGGAGGACAACTTGGTGGCGATAGAGTTACGACTCAGAACTTGCGAGTGTTAAAAGTAATACCAGAGCATAATCTTTTGTTGATTAAAGGTTCTGTTCCGGGCTATAAAGGTTCAATCGTATTAATTGAGAAATAATGGAAATCAGTGTATATAATATCAAAGGTGAGGACACAGGAAGAAAAGTCACCTTGAGTGATGCTATCTTCGGGATTGAGCCCAATGATCATGCTATTTATTTGGCTGTAAAGCAATACATGGCTGCGCAGCGGCAAGGCACGCACAAATCGAAAGAAAGAAGTGAAGTGAGCGGTTCTACCCGTAAACTTGGGCGGCAGAAAGGTGGAGGTGGCGCACGTCGTGGTGACATCAACTCTCCAGTATTGGTTGGTGGCGGCCGTGTTTTCGGGCCTAAGCCAAGAGACTATTCTTTCAAACTGAATAAGAAAGTTAAATCATTGGCTCGTAAATCTGCTTTGAGCTATAAGGCACAAGAAAATTCAATTCTTGTTGTTGAGGATTTCAATTTTGAGGTGCCGAAGACGAAAGATTTTTCGTCTGTAATAAATAATCTTAAAATTTCAGGGCGGAAAGTGTTAATGGTTTTATCAGAACCTAATAAAAATGTATATTTGTCGGCTCGTAACATCAATCGGGTGAATGTGATGGAGGCTTCTACATTGAATACATATAATGTATTGGATGCAGGAGTGCTTGTGTTGACCGAAAGTTCATTGCCAATAATAGACAAAGTCTTAATATAAATAGTGGAGGATTGAATGATGGGAATTATTATTAAACCGTTGGTCACGGAAAAGATGACAAAGATAACCGAAAAGATGCCGAATCGTTTTGGTTTCATTGTTCGTCCCGATGTTGATAAGCTGGCGATAAAGAAAGAGGTTGAGGCTTTGTATAATGTGACTGTAGTGGCTGTGAATACAATGCGGTATGCGGGTAAAAATAAGAGCCGTTATACAAAGGCCGGTCTTATTAAAGGTAGAACGAATGCCTACAAAAAAGCGATTGTGACTTTGAAAGAGGGCGAAACTATTGATTTTTATAGCAATATTTAAATAAAATGGCAGTACGTAAATTTAAGCCCACGACACCGGGGCAGAGACATAAGATTATTGGTACGTTTGAGGAAATTACTGCGTCAGTACCAGAGAAATCTCTTGTTTTTGGTAAACGCGCTACGGGTGGCCGTAATAATACCGGGAAGATGACCATGCGGTATATCGGCGGCGGCCATAAAAAGAAAATCAGGATTATCGATTTCAAGAGGGATAAAGACGGTGTTCCAGCTGTGGTTAAAACAATAGAATACGATCCGAACCGTTCGGCTCGGATTGCTTTGTTGTTTTATGCAGATGGTGAAAAAAGATATATTATAGCTCCTAATGGATTGAAAGTTGGCACTACGTTGATGTCGGGGGCTGATGCTGCACCTGAGATTGGGAATGCATTGCCACTTCAGAACATACCTGTCGGAACGGTGATTCATAATATTGAATTGCGTCCGGGGCAAGGTGCTGCTTTGGTGAGAGCTGCTGGTAATTTTGCTCAATTAACATCAAGGGAAGGAAAGTATTGCGTCATCAAGTTGCCTTCCGGCGAAGTGCGCCAGATATTGAGCGCATGTAAGGCCACGGTGGGTAGCGTGGGCAATTCTGATCACGCATTGGAAAGTTCTGGTAAGGCAGGGCGTTCTCGTTGGTTAGGCCGTCGTCCGCGTAACCGTGGTGTCGTGATGAACCCGGTTGACCACCCGATGGGCGGTGGTGAAGGACGTGCTTCAGGAGGTCATCCAAGGTCTCGTAAAGGTTTGTATGCAAAGGGACTTAAGACAAGGTCGCCTAAGAAGCAATCTTCTAAGTATATAATCGAGAGAAGGAAGTAGTAACTTGAATTAATTGAGTAAATTATGAGTCGTTCTTTAAAAAAAGGTCCGTATATTAATGTAAAACTTGAAAATAAGGTTCTTGCAATGAATGAATCAGGCAAGAAAAGCGTGATCAAGACGTGGGCCAGGGCTTCAATGATTTCCCCTGATTTTGTAGGGCATACCATTGCAGTCCATAATGGGAATAAGTTTATTCCGGTTTACATTACCGAAAATATGGTAGGCCATAAGTTGGGCGAGTTTGCGCCGACACGCATATTCAGAGGCCATGCAGGTAATAAGAAAAAATAATGATAATAAGTAAAATAATGGGAGCAAGAAAAAGAATATCGGCTGAAAAGAGGAAAGAAGCCCGTAAATCCATGTATTTTGCAAGTTTGCGGAATATTCCTACTTCTCCTCGCAAAATGCGTTTGGTGGCTGACATGATACGTGGAATGGAGGTGGATAAAGCACTTGGCGTTTTGAAATTCTCTACCAAAGAGGCTTCGAACCGTTTGGAGAAATTGTTGCGTTCCGCAATAGCAAGTTGGGAGCAAAAGAATGAACGTAAGGCTGAAAGTGGCGAATTGTTTATATCAAGAATCTTTGTGGATGAAGGTGCCACGTTGAAGAGAATGCGTCCGGCTCCTCAAGGGAGAGGTTATAGAATCCGTAAACGTTCGAATCATGTGACTTTGTTTGTCGATTCTAAGAATAATAATGGTGATCAAAATTAATAGTTGAATGGGACAAAAAGTTAATCCAATAAGTAACCGTTTAGGAATCATTCGTGGATGGGATTCCAATTGGTATGGTGGAAAGAAATATGGTGATTCGTTGCTTGAAGACAGCAAAATCCGTAAATATCTGAATGCACGATTGGCAAAAGCCAGCGTTTCGAGGATTGTGATAGAGCGCACCTTGAAACTTGTTACAATAACTGTTTGCACATCGCGTCCGGGACTTATCATTGGCAAAGGTGGCCAAGAAGTAGATAAGCTGAAGGAAGAATTGAAGAAAATCACCGATAAGGACATTCAAATCAATATATTTGAAGTAAAGCGTCCTGAATTGGATGCAGTCATCGTGGCAAATAACATTGCGCGTCAGGTGGAAGGCAAGATTGCATACCGTCGTGCTATAAAGATGGCCATTGCCAATACGATGAGGATGGGTGCTGAAGGCATCAAAGTCCAGATATCGGGACGATTGAACGGCGCGGAAATTGCTCGTTCTGAAATGTATAAGGAGGGACGTACGCCTTTGCATACTTTCAGGGCAGATATTGATTACTGCCATGCAGAAGCTTTGACAAAGGTGGGTCTTCTTGGCATCAAGGTTTGGATTTGCAGAGGTGAAGTGTACGGCAAGCGTGAATTGGCACCTAATTTTGCGCAGGGCAAAGACAATGTCCGTGGCAATGGCGGTGCTGGCAATGGCGGTAAAAACTTCAAGAGAAAGAAAAACAATCGCTAACGAATTTGAATTTTAGGAGATATGTTACAACCGAAAAAGACTAAATTCAGAAGACAGCAGAAGGGCCGTTCAAAAGGAAATGCGCAAAGGGGCAACCAGTTGGCGTTTGGCTCTTTTGGCATAAAGGCTTTGGAGACGAAATGGATTACTGGACGCCAGATTGAGGCTGCTCGTGTCGCAGTGACAAGATACATGCAACGTCAAGGGCAGATATGGATTCGTATTTTCCCTGACAAGCCTATTACAAGGAAGCCGGCAGATGTGCGTATGGGTAAAGGAAAAGGAAACCCGGAAGGGTTTGTCGCTCCTGTTACTCCGGGAAGAATCATCATTGAGGCAGAAGGCGTTCCTTATGAAGTAGCGAAAGAGGCATTGCGCTTGGCTGCGCAAAAGCTTCCTATTACGACAAAGTTTGTCGTAAGGCGTGATTATGACGCGCAGAACCTGAATGCATAAATTAAAGAGAGGATATGATGAAGATAGCAGAAATTAGAGAAATTCCTACTAACGAGTTAGTAGAAAGATTAGAGACAGAGGTTACCAATTATAAACAAATGTTGTTGAATCATTCTATCTCTCCGTTGGATAATCCTTCCCAGATTCGACAATTGCGCCGGACAATTGCGAGGATGAAGGGGGAATTGCGTCAAAGGGAACTTAATAATAAATAATTGGTTTGATGGAGGCTAGGAATTTAAGAAAAGAAAGAGTGGGGGTGGTGTTAAGCACCAAAATGGACAAGACCATTACTGTTGCAACCATATTTAAGGAAAAGCACCCCATTTATGGAAAATTTGTTAGCAAAACAAAGAAGTACTATGCTCACGATGAGAAGAATGAATGCAATGTGGGAGATAAAGTCCGTATTATGGAGACTCGTCCGTTGAGCAAAATGAAAAGGTGGAGATTGGTTGAAATAATTGAAAGAGCGAAGTAATTATGATACAAACAGAATCAAGACTTACAGTTTGTGATAACAGTGGCGCTAAGGAAGCCTTGTGTATCCGCGTGTTAGGGGGTACAAAGAGGCGTTATGCTTCTGTGGGGGATGTAATTGTCGTTGCGGTGAAGAGCGTGATCCCCTCAAGTGACATTAAGAAAGGTGCTGTGTCGAAAGCTTTGATTGTACGTACGAAAAAGGAGATACGTCGTCCGGATGGCTCTTATATCCGTTTTGATGACAATGCATGTGTGTTGTTGAATAATGCGGGTGAGATCAGGGGAAGCCGTATCTTTGGCCCTGTTGCAAGAGAACTTCGTGCGGTTAATATGAAAGTGGTGTCATTGGCGCCGGAAGTGCTTTAATCGTATAAAAAATAAGCTAATGAGTAAGTTACATATTAGAAAAGGCGATACGGTTTACGTGAATGCCGGTGAAGACAAAGGCAAGACCGGGCGCGTATTGAAAGTTCTTGTAAAGAAGAACCGTGCTGTGGTGGAAGGCATTAACATGGTGTCTAAAAGCACTAAGCCAAGCGCAAAGCATCCTCAAGGTGGCATAATCAAGCAGGAGGCTCCCATACACATTTCTAATTTGAATGTATTGGACCCGAAGAGTGGAAAGCCGACGCGCATTGGAAGAAGAAGAAATACCGAAGGAACTTTAGTACGTTATTCTAAAAAATCAGGAGAGGAAATAAAGAATGAGTAATACAGCAAGTCTTAAGCAGGAATATAAGGAGCGTATTGCCCCTGCGCTGAAGGAGCAATTCCATTATTCATCGGTTATGCAGATACCGGTTCTGAAAAAGATTGTGATCAACCAGGGATTGGGTTTGGCTGTGGCTGATAAGAAGATAATTGATGTCGCAATCAACGAACTGACTGCTATTGCAGGCCAAAAAGCTGTTGCAACAGTATCCCGTAAGGATATCGCGAACTTTAAGTTGCGTAAGAAAATGCCTATTGGCGTAAGAGTGACTTTGAGGCGGGAAAGAATGTATGAGTTCTTGGAAAAATTAATTCGTGTGGCTTTGCCGCGTATTCGCGACTTCAAGGGCATTGAAAGCAATTTTGATGGGAGAGGCAATTATACTTTAGGTATTCAGGAGCAAATCATCTTTCCAGAAATCAACATTGACAGCATTACGAAAATCTTGGGCATGAACATTACCTTTGTTACTTCGGCAAAGACCGATGAAGAGGGTTTTGCTCTGTTGAAGGAGTTTGGCTTGCCTTTTAAAGGAACTAAAAAGGATTAATATATGGCAAAAGAATCAATGAAGGCACGTGAAGTGCGTCGTGCGAAGCTTGTCGCTAAATATGCGGAAAAACGGGCACAATTGAAAAAGGCTGGTGATTATGAGGCTTTGCAGGCATTGCCTAAGAATGCTTCTCCTGTGCGTTTGCACAATCGTTGCAAGCTGACTGGGCGTCCCAGAGGATACATCCGCCAGTTTGGCATTTCCAGGATCCAATTCCGTGAAATGGCCTCTAATGGCTTGATTCCGGGCGTGAAGAAAGCAAGTTGGTAAAGAAAATTATTGTTTAAATATTGTCAGGACAGTCCTGATTAATTTAATTGTTTATGACAGATCCAATAGCAGATTATTTGACGAGGCTTAGAAATGCAATTAGTGCAAAGCACAGAGTAGTGGAAATCCCGGCCTCAAATTTGAAAAAGGAAATCACAAAAATCCTTTTTGAGAAAGGCTACATTCTTAATTACAAGTTTGTAGATGATGGCCCTCAGGGGACCATAAAAGTCGCATTAAAGTATGACCCTGTCAACAAGGTCAATGCGATTAAGTGTTTGAAGAGAGTTTCAACTCCAGGTTTGCGGAAATACACGGGCTATAAGAACATGCCAAGTGTGATCAACGGATTGGGGATTGCAATCATCTCTACATCCAAAGGGGTAATGACAGATAAGGAAGCTGCCAATTTGAGGATTGGTGGGGAAGTTTTGTGTTATGTTTATTAATAGGAGGAAGAAGAATGTCTAGAATTGGAAAGTTACCCATCAGTATTCCCGCAGGAGTAAATGTGACTTATAAAGATAATATTGTCACCGTGAAAGGACCCAAAGGTGAATTGACCCAGTATGTGAACCCGGTTATTGATGTGAAAGTGGAAGATGGCCATGTCGTATTGAGCCGTCAGGATGATGAGAAGCAGAGCCGTGCTTTCCATGGGTTGTACCGTGCTTTGGTGCATAATATGGTAGTAGGTGTTTCTGAAGGTTATAAGAAAGAAATGGAACTGGTCGGTGTCGGTTATCGTGCTTCAAATAATGGTAATATTATCGATTTTTCTTTGGGATATACGCATAATATATTTATGCAACTGCCTGCCGAAATCAAGGTAGAGACTAAATCTGAAAGGAATAAGAATCCTCTTATCATTTTAGAATCATGTGACAAGCAATTGTTAGGCCAAGTTTGTGCGAAGATACGTTCATTCCGTAAACCGGAACCTTATAAAGGGAAAGGTATCAAGTTTGTGGATGAGGTGATTCGCAGGAAATCTGGAAAATCGGCTGGTGCCAAATAATTAACGAAAATCTTATAGACATGATAACGAAAATAGAAAGACGGATTAAAATCAAATATAGAGTACGCAACAAGATATCGGGTACTCCGGAACGTCCTCGCATGAGTGTTTTCAGAAGTAACAAACAAATCTATGTGCAATTGGTAGATGATACTGTGGGCAAAACTTTGGCTGCGGCATCTTCTTTAGGGATGGAGGCCATGCCTAAGAAGGAACAGGCGGCCAAAGTCGGCGCATTGATTGCCAAGAAAGCCCAAGAGGCAGGCATTACTACAGTCGTTTTTGACCGTAATGGTTACCTGTATCATGGCCGTGTAAAAGAAGTTGCAGATGCAGCTCGTAATGGAGGACTTAAATTTTAATGATTATGGCTGGTATGAATAATAGAGTTAAAATCACGAATGATATTGAGCTTAAGGACAGGCTGGTTGCCATCAACCGCGTTACAAAGGTGACGAAAGGAGGGCGCGCTTTCAGCTTTTCTGCGATTGTGGTCGTTGGTAATGAGGACGGCATCATTGGCTGGGGCTTAGGAAAGGCGAGTGAAGTGACAGCCGCTATTGCCAAAGGCGTGGAAGCCGCAAAGAAAAATCTGACACGTGTCCCTGTGTTGAAAGGAACTGTGCCTCATGAGCAGACTGCAAAATTTGGCGGTGCGGAGGTTTTCATCAAGCCTGCATCTACAGGAACAGGAGTTGTGGCCGGAGGTGCGATGCGTGCCGTGCTGGAAAGTGCCGGAATTACGGATGTGCTGGCTAAGTCAAAAGGTTCGTCTAACCCTCACAATTTAGTGAAGGCTACGATTTTGGCTTTGAGTGAAATGCGGGATGCACGGACGGTCGCTCAGAACCGCGGAATTAGTTTGGAAAGAGTATTTAGAGGATAAGGAGGGTTTTATGGCAACAATAAAAATCAAACAGGTGAAGAGCCGGATTGGGGCTCCGATTGATCAGAAAAGGACATTGGATGCTTTGGGGCTTACCAAGCTCAACAAGGTCGTTGAACATGAATCTACTCCTTCTGTTCTGGGCATGGTTGAGAAAGTAAAGCATTTGGTTGCTGTTATTAAGGACTAATCATTCTTTGTTGGATAATAAAAAGAAAAGATATGAATTTGAGTAATTTGAAACCTGCTGCAGGGGCTACAAAGACGAGAAAGAGAATTGGCCGGGGGCCAGGTTCTGGATTAGGCGGCACTTCTACAAGAGGGCATAAAGGTGCGAAATCGAGATCTGGTTATTCAAAGAAAATCGGTTTTGAAGGCGGACAGATGCCTCTTCAACGTCGGGTACCGAAGTTCGGGTTTAAGAACATTAATCGGATAGAGTATAAAGCCATTAACTTGGATACAATACAAGCATTGGCTGAGGCTAAGAGCCTGACCAAAGTAGGCATCCGTGATTTGGTAGATGCGGGCTTTATTTCTTCAAAACAGTTAGTGAAAGTATTGGGCAATGGCACTCTTACCACTAAGCTGGATGTGGAAGCAAATGCTTTCTCGAAGACTGCGATTGCTGCTATCGAAGCATTGGGTGGAAACGCTGTAAAATTGTGATTCAATGAAACGGTTTATTGAAACAATAAAAAACATCTGGAAAATTGAGGATCTGCGTCAACGGATCCTCATCACCGTATTGTTCGTGGCAATCTACAGGTTCGGATCTTATGTGGTTTTGCCAGGTATCAATCCGAATATGCTGACACAGTTGCATGAACAGACGAGTGAGGGGCTTTTGGCTTTGTTGAACGCATTTTCCGGTGGGGCATTTTCTAACGCTTCTATTTTTGCATTAGGAATCATGCCTTACATTTCGGCCTCAATTGTGATTCAGTTGTTGGCCATTGCGGTGCCTTATTTCCAGAAATTGCAGCGTGAAGGCGAAAGCGGGCGCAGGAAGATCAATCAATATACGCGGTATCTGACTATGGCAATCTTGCTGTTCCAAGGGCCGTCTTATTTGATTAATCTGAAAATGCAGGCAGGTCCTGCACTGAATCCTTCTTTGGATTGGACTTGGTTCATCGTTTCTTCTACCATTATCTTGGCTGCAGGTAGCATGTTCGTGCTTTGGTTGGGTGAGCGTATCACCGATAAAGGCATTGGAAATGGTATCTCGTTCATCATTTTGGTGGGAATTATCGCACGTTTTCCGCAGGCTTTGTTTCAGGAAATTGTTTCCAGAATGGCTTCTCCCGGTGCAGGAGGCTTGATCATGTTCTTGTTTGAGATTGTTTTCTTGCTTCTTGTCATTGCCGCTGCCATCCTTCTTGTGCAGGGTACGAGAAGAATCCCGGTGCAATACGCAAAAAGGATAGAGGGCAACCGGCAATTGGGTGGGGCAAGACAGTATATCCCGTTGAAGGTGAATGCGGCCAATGTGATGCCTATCATTTTTGCCCAAGCGATCATGTTCATCCCAATGGCTTTCATTGGTTATTCAGATGTGGCTAATGCCGGTGGCGTGGCCAGGGCATTGACGGATATGACCGGATTTTGGTATAACTTCATTTTTGCCATTTTGATTATATTGTTTACGTATTTCTATACGGCAATTACGATTAACCCGCGTCAGATGGCTGAAGACATGAAGCGCAACAATGGTTTCATTCCTGGAATCAAACCTGGGAAAGCCACGGCGGATTATATTGATGAAATCATGACGCGCATCACTTTGCCCGGTTCTTTCTTCTTGGCTGTTGTGGCAATCATGCCAGCCTTTGCCGGTCTTTTTGGCGTGAAGGCTGAGTTTGCACAATTCTTTGGAGGGACATCTTTGCTGATTTTGGTCGGTGTTGTGCTGGATACTCTGCAACAAGTGGAGAGCCATCTGCTGATGCGCCATTATGACGGGCTGTTGAAATCCGGCCGAATCAGGGGACGTAGTGGAGTAGCGGCATATTGATTGTAGGATGATATATCTTAAAACTGAAGAGGAAATAGAACTGCTTCGGCAAAGCAACTTGCTGGTAGGGCGCACTTTGGCAGAAATTGCGAAGTCAGTGAAGCCAGGTGTGACTACTTTGCAGTTGGATCGGATTGCGGATGAATTCATCCGTGATCATGGTGCTGTCCCGACTTTCAAAGGGTTTCCCAATCCATGGGGCATTCCTTTTCCGGCTTCGATTTGTGCATCGGTGAATGATGAAGTAGTGCATGGCATCCCCAACAGCAGGCCTTTGCAAGAGGGTGACATCGTTTCGGTGGATTGCGGCACGTTGTTGAATGGTTTTTGCGGCGATTCGGCATATACGTTTTGTGTGGGTGAAGTGGATGCGGAGATACGCCGGTTGCTGAAAGTGACGAAAGAAGCCCTTTACAAAGGGATTGAGAACGCTGTGCATGGGAAGCGGATAGGCGACATCGGCGCTGCGGTGCAAGAACATTGCGAGAAGGCTTCGTATGGCGTGGTTCGCGAATTTGTAGGGCATGGCATTGGGAAGAAGATGCATGAAGACCCGCAAGTCCCCAATTACGGGCGGAGAGGATATGGAGAATTGTTGAAACAAGGGATGTGCATTGCGATTGAGCCGATGGTCACTTTGGGCGATTACCATGTGAGGATGGATGCAGACCGTTGGACGGTACGTACAAAGGACGGGCGTTGCGCTGCTCATTTCGAGCATACAGTGGCTGTCCGGAAAGGGAAAGCAGAAGTATTATCTTCCTTTGAATTTATAGAAGAGGTTTTAGGAGATCAAGCAATTTAGTGTAATATGGCAAAGCAGTCTGCAATAGAACAAGATGGAGTTATCGTTGAAGCATTGTCGAATGCAATGTTTCGCGTGGAATTGGAAAATGGGCATGAGATAACTGCACATATCTCAGGAAAGATGCGTATGCATTACATAAAGATATTGCCAGGTGATAAAGTCAGGGTTGAAATGTCACCCTATGATTTGTCAAAGGGCAGAATTGTTTTTAGATATAAATAAAGGAATAAGATATGAAAGTAAAAGCTTCTTTGAAAAAACGTACGCCAGAATGTAAGATCGTTAGACGCAAAGGTCGTTTATATGTTATTAATAAGAAAAATCCGAAGTATAAACAACGTCAAGGATAATTTATTATTTTTGCAGAAAAATAAAAAGTATATATGGCTATAAGAATAGTTGGTGTAGATTTGCCTCAGAATAAGAGAGGTGAGATTGCGTTGACCTATATTTTTGGTATAGGGCGCAGCAGTTCAGCCAAGATTTTGAACAAGGCTGGAGTTGACAAGGACATTAAAGTGAAAGACTGGACGGACGAGCAGGCAGCCAAGATTCGTGAGATTATTGGTTCTGAGTTCAAGGTGGAAGGCGACCTTCGTTCTGAAATTCAAATGAACATTAAGCGTTTAATGGATATCGGATGCTATCGTGGAATCCGCCATCGTCTGGGTCTGCCTGTCAGAGGCCAAAGCACGAAGAACAACGCGCGGACTCGCAAGGGGCGGAAGAAAACGGTTGCAAATAAGAAAAAAGCTACTAAATAATAATTGTTGATATGGCAAAGAAAACAGTCGCAGCTAAGAAGAGAAATGTGAAAGTGGATGCTATGGGCCAATTGCATGTGCATTCTTCTTTCAATAATATCATAGTTTCTCTTGCAAATAGTGAAGGGCAGATTATTTCATGGTCTTCTGCAGGGAAGATGGGTTTCAGGGGTTCTAAAAAGAATACTCCTTATGCAGCGCAGATGGCAGCGCAGGACTGCGCGAAGGTCGCGTTTGATCTTGGATTAAGAAAAGTGAAAGCTTATGTGAAAGGGCCGGGTAACGGGCGTGAGTCTGCTATCAGGACCGTGCATGGGGCAGGGATTGAGGTGACAGAGATTATCGATGTGACTCCTCTTCCTCATAACGGATGTCGTCCTCCTAAAAGAAGGAGAGTATAATTTTCTCAATTTATCATAGAATGGCCTTGATTTTGTTTTAATGGATTGCATCTTCCTTTCTGCAATCGCGGCTGCAACAGATTAAGTTCATTAATAACAATTTTAACTAGAAGAAGAAATGGCTAGATATACTGGACCAAAAACAAGAATTGCACGTAAATTCGGTGATGCTATTTTCGGAGCGGACAAAGTTCTTTCGAAGAAGAATTATCCTCCCGGGCAACATGGAAACATACGCCGGAGGAAAACTTCGGAATACGGCATCATGTTGGCTGAAAAGCAAAAGGCAAAATATACATATGGCGTGTTGGAAAGACAATTCCGCAATATGTTTGACAAAGCTGCACGGGCTAACGGCATTACCGGTGAAGTGCTGTTGCAGGCATTAGAGTCACGTTTGGACAATGTCGTGTTCAGATTGGGCATTGCTCCTACGCGTGCTGCAGCAAGACAATTGGTTAGCCACAAGCATATCGTGGTAGATGGAAAGGTGGTGCATGTGCCGTCTTATTCTGTCAAGCCGGGACAGATTGTGGGCGTTCGCGAACGTTCCAAGTCGTTGGAGGTTATCGCCGATGCTTTGGCTGGTTTTAACCATAGCAAATATCCTTGGTTGGAATGGGATGAAAGCGTGAAGGCAGGCAAAATGCTGCATCTGCCGGAGCGGGCTGATATCCCGGAAAACATAAAGGAACATTTGATTGTTGAGTTGTATTCTAAATAAAATAAATAATTAATTTCATGGCGATATTAGCATTTCAAAAACCTGATAAAGTATTAATGTTGGAGGCGGATTCGAAGTTCGGGAAATTTGAATTTCGTCCGTTGGAACCGGGTTTTGGTATTACCGTGGGTAATGCTTTGCGCCGTATTCTTCTTTCTTCATTGGAAGGCTTTGCCATCACCACTATCCGGATTGACGGGGTGGAACATGAATTTGCTTCCGTCCCTGGTGTGAAAGAAGATGTGACCAACATTATCTTGAACCTGAAACAAGTGAGGTTCAAGCAAGTTGTTGAGGAATTCGAGAGTGAAAAGGTCAGCATAACGATTGAGAATTCAACGGAGTTCAAGGCAGGTGACATAGGCAAGTATTTGACTGGATTTGAAGTGTTAAATCCTGAATTAGTTATTTGCCATTTGGATTCAAAAGCAACGATGCAGATTGATATTACGATCAACAAAGGGCGCGGTTATGTTCCTTACACCGAAAACCAGGAGCTATGCACCGATGTGAACGCAATACCTATCGATTCTATTTATACGCCGATACGGAATGTCAAGTATCAAGTGGAAAATTATCGTGTGGAACAGAAAACCGATTACGAGAAACTGATTCTTGAGATTACGACGGATGGTTCCATTCACCCGAAAGACGCATTGAAGGAAGCCGCCAAGATTCTGATTTACCATTTCATGCTGTTCTCTGACGAGAAAATCACGTTGGAGGCAAGTGATTCAGACGGCAATGAAGAATTTGACGAGGAAGTTCTTCACATGCGCCAGCTCTTGAAGACGAAGCTGGTTGACATGGACTTGTCAGTCCGTGCCCTTAACTGCTTGAAGGCTGCCGATGTGGAGACATTGGGCGACTTGGTGCAGTTCAACAAGACAGACCTGCTTAAGTTCAGGAATTTCGGCAAGAAATCGCTCACCGAGCTTGATGATTTGCTCGCGAGTCTGAATCTGTCGTTTGGAACCGATATTTCTAAATATAAATTAGACAAAGAATAAGAAATGAGACATAACAAGAAATTCAATCATTTGGGTCGTACTGCTTCTCATAGAGCCGCTATGCTGTCGAACATGGCCATCTCTCTGATCAAGCACAAAAGAATCACTACGACCGTTGCGAAGGCGAAAGCGTTGAAGAAGTACGTGGAACCCTTGATTACGAGATCGAAAAATGATACAACCAATTCACGCCGTGTTGTATTCAGTTACCTGCAAGACAAATATGCAGTCACAGAATTGTTCAAGGAGATATCCGTGAAAGTGGCTGACCGTCCGGGAGGATATACCCGCATCATCAAGACCGGCCACCGTTTGGGCGACAATGCCGAGATGTGTTTCATCGAGTTGGTTGACTATGATGAGAACATGGCGAAGGACAAGGCTGCGAAGAAGACGACCCGCACCCGTCGTTCTTCCAAGAAGAATTCTCCGGCTGCGGCTCCTCAAGGGGAGGAGACGGCTGCTCCGGCAGCAGAAGAAGCTGTGGCAGAAACAGCTACGGCGGAACCGGCTGAAGATAAGAAAGCTGAATAATTTTAGTTTGTTATCCATAATGTTTTCAGGTTGCTTGAGGTTTTTCCTCAGGCAGCCTTTTTTATTTCTGTCTTTTGGGAAGAAACTACGGAAATGGTTGCGTTTTGCAAGGGATTTGCCTATATTCGCGTTGTTTTTGATGAACCTGAAAATAACATTGAAATGAAAAATGAAAGGTATGAGTTGAACAAGAACTTGGCTCAAATGCTGAAAGGCGGTGTGATTATGGATGTGACGACGCCGGAGCAGGCAAAGATTGCCGAACAGGCCGGTGCGGTAGCTGTCATGGCCTTGGAACGTATCCCTGCGGATATCCGTGCAGCAGGTGGCGTTGCCCGGATGAGCGACCCCAAGATGATAAGGGGCATACAGGAGGCTGTGAGCATTCCTGTGATGGCAAAGGTGCGCATCGGGCATTTTGTGGAAGCACAGATACTCGAAGCGTTGGAGATTGACTACATTGATGAAAGCGAGGTGCTGTCGCCTGCCGATGGGGTTTACCATATCGACAAGACGAAGTTCAAAGTGCCTTTTGTATGTGGGGCGAAGAATTTGGGAGAAGCGCTCCGCCGCATTGCGGAGGGCGCTTCCATGATCCGCACGAAAGGCGAGCCGGGGACGGGCGACGTGATACAGGCTGTGACGCACATGCGGAGCATGATGCGGGACATCCGCCGTGTGCAGGCGCTTTCGGAAGATGAATTGTACAATGAAGCCAAGGAATTGGAAGTGCCTTTGAACTTGTTGGAATATGTGCATGCCAACGGCAAGTTGCCGGTTGTGAACTTTGCGGCTGGCGGTGTGGCGACTCCTGCTGATGCGGCGTTGATGATGCAATTGGGTGCCGAAGGCGTATTCGTGGGTTCCGGCATCTTCAAGTCCGGGAATCCGGAAAAGAGGGCGCGTGCTATTGTCAACGCGGTCACCAATTTCAACGACGCTGCGTTGTTGGCGGAAGTTTCCACTGATTTGGGAGAAGCCATGGTGGGCATCAATGAAGACGAGATTACGTTGCTGATGGCAGAGAGGGGGAAATGACCGTGTTGCAGATTGGCGTTTTGGCACTTCAAGGTGCTTTTGTGGAGCATGAAAGGATGCTGGACCGCTTGGGCGCAGGCCATTTCCAAATCCGTTGCCTGAAAGACCTTTCCGTCCCGATGGACGGGTTGGTTCTTCCGGGAGGAGAAAGCACGGCCATCGGCAAATTGATGGACAGCCTTGGCATGACGGCTCTTTTGAAGGAGAAAATCATGCGTGGTTTGCCCGTGTTCGGCACGTGTGCCGGGATGATTTTGCTGGCCGGAGAGATAGAGAATGATGCGAAGCGGCATTTGCAGGTGATGGATATCACCGTGCGGCGCAATGCATACGGCCGGCAGTTGGGGAGTTTCTTCACGCAAGGTGAGTTTGCGGGGAAGCCCGTTCCCATGGTCTTCATACGCGCTCCCTACATTGTGGAGGCGGGAAGAAGCGTGGAAGTGTTGTCAGTGGTGGAGGGGCATGCCGTGGCGGCTCGTGAGAAGAACATGCTGGCCTGTTCGTTTCATCCCGAACTTTCGGGCGACTTGACGGTTCATTCTTATTTCTTGGAAGAGATGGTGAAGAAGGGCAGGCTGTGACGGCGGTGCAGGACGCGCCGTGCCGATGCAACGGAGGCGCTGCCTTCCCGATGCTTTTGGAAAATCCTTCTGATGAATGAGGCAAGACCTTGGAACGTTTGGGCCAAAACCTTCCAAGGTCTTTTCGCACCCTTTGGGTGGCCCGCAAAATCATTGGGATGATTTCGGAAAAGTTCTTAGAACTTTTCCGAAATGTTCTAAGAACTTTTTGCAAAACTTCTATGTGCTTTTCCGTGGAGTTCGCTTGGCAGCGGGAATCTTACAGGGTAGAATCATGAATTTTACCTGAAAAGTGTACGCATTTTACCTGTAAAATTCACGGTTTTATTGGGACAGGTTCATTCCTTCACCAAGTCGTCACGCCCTTCAAAAGCGCAGATGGCGCGTTTGTATTCCTCAGGAATCAGTTGCGACTGCTTGGCTTTCACGTCGTAGCCCACCATGACGGTTTGGCAAGTGCATTTCACTTCGCCGCTGTCCATGTTGACGGCGCGCTGCATCAAGGTGAAGCTTTTGTGGCCAATCCGCGTGGTGGCTGTTTGGATGGCGATGGGTTCGCCGAAAAACACAGGGGCGAGGAAATTGGCCTGTATGTTGGCAATGACGACGCTCCCGTTGTCCCAGTCGATGTTGCCCGCCATCACGTCATGCAGGTACGTGGTCTTGGCCAGGTCATACAGGGAGAAATAAACGGAATTGTTGACATGTCCCAGCCGGTCCACGTCGCTGAAGCGCAGCTGGGCAGGCATGGTGTGCTTGAATGTGATGTTGTCTTCCATTTTTTATAATTTTTGGCAAATGTATGCTTTTATATCTGATTTGCTGCATTCTTGGATGAGATTTCTTTACCTTTGCGGCCATATTAACAATAACAGGAGTCTAAGTTTATGGAGAAAAGGGAGATGAAGAGAGGGACCATCTGTGTGCAGGGCGGGTGGCAGCCGAAGAACGGGGAGCCGAGAGTGCTGCCGGTTTTCCAAAGCACCACGTTCAAATACGACAGCAGCGAGCAGATGGCCCGCTTGTTTGACTTGGAGGAAACGGGATATTTCTATACCCGCCTCCAGAATCCCACGAACGAGGCGGTGGCGGCAAAGATAGCCGCGCTGGAAGGCGGCGTGGCCGCTGTGCTGACTTCTTCGGGGCAGGCGGCCAATTTCTACGCTTTGTTCAACATTTGCGAGGCGGGCGGCCATATCGTTTGCTCGTCCACCATTTACGGCGGCACGTTCAACCTGTTCGGCGTGACCTTCAAGAAGCTGGGCATCGATGTGACGTTTGTGGATGCGGATGCGGATGAGGAAGAACTGGATAAGGCTTTCCGGCCGGAGACGAAAGCATTGTTTGGCGAGACGCTTTCCAACCCGGGGATGTGTGTGCTGGATATTGAGAAGTTTGCGCGGGTGGCGCACCGTCACGGAGTCCCCTTGGTGGTGGACAACACGTTTGCGACGCCGGTCAACTGCCATCCATTTGACTGGGGCGCGGACATCGTGACGCACTCTACTACGAAATACATGGACGGGCATGCCGTATGCGTGGGCGGCGCGGTGGTTGACAGCGGGCGCTTCGATTGGATGGCGCATGCCGGCAAGTTCCCCGGCTTGATCCGCCCGGATGAATCTTACCATGGGCTGACCTACGCGGAGAAATTCGGCCAAATGGCCTATATAGAGAAAATCACGGCGCAGTTGATGCGCGACTTGGGCGCCGTGCAGTCGCCCCAGAATGCTTTTCTGCTGAACCTGGGCCTGGAGACGCTCCACCTGCGCATGCCGCAGCATTGCCGCAACGCGCAGGCTG
The DNA here is from genome assembly GCA_944320785.1 of uncultured Bacteroidaceae bacterium. GTDB lineage: Bacteria > Bacteroidota > Bacteroidia > Bacteroidales > Bacteroidaceae > CASFPE01. Next base: position 29,622 of record CALUIR010000019.1, on the reverse strand, counting down.
TGGCGGAGTGGCTCGATGCGAACAGCAAGGTGGCATGGGTCCATTATCCGGGCCTGCCGGGCAACAAGTACCATCGCTTGGCACAGAAATACATGCCGGGCGGCACGTGTGGCGTCATCGCGTTCGGCCTGAAAGGGAGCCGGGAGGAAGCTGTCCGTTTCATGGACAGCCTGAAGATGATTTGCATCGTCACCCATGTGGCCGATGCCCGCACCTGTGTGTTGCACCCGGCGAGCCACACGCACCGCCAGCTTTCTGATGAACAACTGCGGGAGGCAGGCGTGGCGCCCGACCTCATCCGCCTTTCGGTGGGCATCGAAGATGTGGACGACATTATTGCCGACATCCGGCAAGCGTTGGGAGAATAGCCGGCAATGACGGAGGAATGGCTGTGGGCATGGACGAACGTTTGCAGGCGGTGGCTCGGGTGTATGAGGATGCGGTAGCCGCTGATGAGGGGGAGTTGCGGCAGGTGCGGCGGCGGATTTACCGTGTCGGCACGTTGAAGCTGCTGTTGTTTGTGGCGGGCGTGGCCAGCGCATGGTGGTTGTCGGGGCAGGGCGCATGGGTTGTCGTGGCTGTTTTGGTGACCCTACTGGCGGCCTTTCTGGTGTTGGTGGTGCGGCATGACCGTTTGTTCCGCCGGAGGGATTTCCTGGAAGCGGAACAGGAAGCGTGCCGGCAGGAACTTTCTGCCTTGAAGGGAGATTATTCCTGCTTTGACGGCGGGGAGGACTATGCAGACCCATCGCATCTGTACACGTTTGATTTGGATGTGTTCGGCGGGCGTTCGCTGTTCCAATGCGTGAACCGCACCTGCACGTTTTTCGGTCGGGAGCGCTTGGCCGCTTGGATGATGCGCCATCTGGACCGCAAGGAGGAGATTGAGGAACGGCAGGAAGCCGTCCGCGAGTTGGCGGGGCAGTGGCGTTTCCGCCGCTTGTTCCGGGTCAACGGCCTGCTTTACAAAGGGCAGCCGTCAGACGGCAAGGAGGTGATGGAATGGTTGAAAGGCGAGAATTATTTCAGCAGTAAGCTGTTCTTCCGCATGTTGGTGGCGGCCGTCCCTGCGGTGAACCTTCTTTTCTTGGCGCTTGGCGTCGCGGGCGTGCTTTCATTCAGCGGGTTAGGAATGTCGTTCGCCTTTTTTGTCTTTGCCAGCTTGTTGTTGCAGAAACGGATTACGGTCATCCAGTCTTCGTATGACAAGCGTCTGGCCGTGCTTTCCGTTTACGTCCGCTTGATGAAGCTGGTGGAGGCGGGGCGGTGGCAGTCGGCCTTGATGAAGGAGGCCGCACGGCGTTTGCAGGCGGCGCCGGAGGCCGTCCGCCGGTTGTCGTCGCTGTTGGACGGGCTGAACCAGCGCAATAACCTGTTGGCATCGACGGTGTTGAACGGCCTGTTGTTTTGGGAACTCCGCAAGGTGATGCAAATCGAACGTTGGCGCAGCCGCTATGCGTCCATGTTGCCAGGTTGGTTGGATGCGGTGGGCCAAGTGGACGCCTTGTGTTCCTTGGCTGCCTTTGCGTATAACAATCCGGATTATGCTTGGCCGGAAATTGCTTCCGGGGCTTTTGTGCTGGAAGCTTCCCGCATGGGCCACCCGCTGATGGACCGCAGCAGATGCGTGCGCAACGGCGTGGATGTCCCCTCAAAGCCTTTCTTCCTCATCATCACGGGGGCGAACATGGCAGGCAAAAGCACGTACCTGCGCACCATTGGCGTGAATTACCTGCTGGCTTGCATCGGCGCGCCGGTGTGCGCGGAGTGGATGAAGGTGTATCCTGCCCATCTGGTCACTAGCCTGCGCACGTCTGATTCATTGGCCGACAATGAGTCGTACTTCTTTGCCGAACTGAAGCGGCTGAAGCTCATCATCGACAAGCTGAAGGCCGGCGAGGAACTGTTCATCATCTTGGACGAGATATTGAAAGGCACCAATTCCGTGGACAAGCAGAAAGGCTCGTTGGCGTTGATTCGCCAGTTCATGGGCTTGCAGGCCACGGGAGTCATTGCCACCCACGACCTGATGCTGGGGGCGTTGGCAGGGCATTACCCCGACCATATCCGGAACTTCCGTTTCGAGGCCGACATCATGGGCGATACTTTGGCGTTTTCTTACCGGCTCAAGGAGGGGGTTGCGCAAAACATGAACGCTTGTTTCCTGATGGCTCGGATGGGCATCGTGGTAGATGAGGCGGAGTGAATTCGGAAAGATGTGCGTGAATGATAAAATGGAAGTATAATGGTTAAAAATATGCCATTTTATTTGCGGATTTCGTAAAATGGCTTACCTTTGTTCCCTATCTTTAAAGGATGGAAGAAATGAACTGCATATCTATAGATATTTTGCTGTGCAACCGTTGCATTCCCCTGCCTTGCAGCAGGGCGGGAAGTGAGTAGCGGCGCATGGTGGCGAAGAAGGATTTGTTGGAAGCGCCTTTCTCACTTTCGGGTGGGGAAGGCGCTTCTGCTAATGTTTGATGCGGGTTTGGCGCAAGGGAAAGAAGTGTTCCGGCGTGGCGGGAAAGCCGGGTTTCCCTGCCGGGCAGCTTTCCTTGCGTTTGCGCCGGGTCCGTGAGGTTTAATAAAAAGAAAGGAAGCAATAGGATGGAAAATCGGTTGTTTGTATTTGACACCACCCTTCGCGACGGTGAGCAGGTGCCGGGATGCCAGTTGAACACGGTCGAGAAGATTCAGGTGGCCAAGGCATTGGAAGCATTGGGCGTTGATGTGATAGAGGCGGGCTTCCCGGTCTCCAGCCCCGGTGATTTCAATTCGGTCGTGGAAATTTCGAAAGCCGTGACATGGCCGGTGGTCTGTGCGTTGACGCGGGCGGTGGAGAAAGACATCGAGGTAGCGGCGGAGGCGTTGAGGCATGCCAAGCGCAAGCGGATACATACGGGCATTGGCACTTCGGATGTACATATCAGATATAAGTTTAATTCCAACCGTGACGAGATTATCGAGCGGGCGGTGGCGGCGGTGAAGCACGCCAGGCGTTTCGTGGAGGATGTGGAGTTTTACGCGGAAGATGCCGGGCGCACGGATAACGAATACCTTGCCCGTGTGGTGGAGGCCGTGATAAAGGCGGGCGCCACGGTGGTCAATATCCCGGACACGACGGGTTATTGCCTTCCTTCGGAGTATGGCGCCAAGATACGCTACCTGATGGAACATGTGGACGGCATCGGCAAAGTTATCCTTTCCACTCATTGCCACAACGACTTGGGCATGGCGACGGCCAACACGGTGGCCGGCGTGCTGAACGGTGCCAGGCAAGTGGAAGTGACGGTGAACGGCATTGGCGAGCGGGCAGGCAACACGGCGTTAGAGGAAGTGGCGATGATATTCAAAAGCCACCCCGGCTTAGGCATATCAACCAACGTCAACACCCGAAAAATCAGTGCGGCGAGCCGCTTGGTGTCTAATCTGATGAACATGCCGGTGCAGCCCAACAAGGCGGTGGTCGGGCGGAATGCATTCGCCCATTCTTCCGGCATCCATCAGGACGGGGTGCTGAAGAACGTGCAGACCTATGAGATTATCGACCCGCATGAGGTCGGCATTGACGACAGCGAGATTATCCTCACGGCACGCAGCGGGCGAGCCGCCTTGCGCAACCGCCTTGCGGCATTGGGCATCCAACTGAAGGATTCCATGCTGGACAAGCTTTATGAGGGCTTCCTGCGCCTGGCCGACAAGAAGAAGGAGATAACCGATGACGACATCCTTGTGCTTGCCGGAGCCGACCGCAGCTACAACCACCGCATCCGCTTGGATTACTTGCAGGTGACGAGCGGCGTGGGCGTGCGTTCCGTGGCCAGCTTGGGGTTGAGCGTGGCAGGCGAGAAGTTTGAGGCGGCTGCCACCGGCAATGGCCCGGTGGATGCGGCCATCAAGGCGCTGAAGAAAATCGTCAACCGCCACATGACCCTGAAGGAATTTACCATCCAGGCCCTCAACAAAGGCAGCGACGACGTGGGCAAGGTCCACATGCAGGTGGAGTACGACAACCATATTTATTACGGTTTCGGGGCAAACACCGACATCATCGCCGCCTCGGTGGAGGCCTACATCGATTGCATCAACAAGTTTAAAATGTGAAGCCTATGCCTACGTTGTTCGACAAGATATGGGATGCGCATGTGGTCCGCACGCTGGAGGGCGGTCCGGCGCAACTCTACATCGACCGCCTTTACTGCCACGAAGTGACCAGCCCGCAAGCCTTTGACGGGCTGCGCCGCCGGGGGATAAAGTGCTTCCGCCCGGAGAAGATATATTGCATGCCCGACCACAACATCCCCACTGTGGGGCAGGAACGCCCCATTGCCGACCCCGTGTCGAGGGCGCAGGTGGAGGCGCTGGATCGCAATGCCCGTGATTTCGGCCTGACCTGTTTCGGGATGATGCACCCCAAGAACGGCATCATCCATGTGGCGGGTCCCGAACAGGGGCTGACCCTCCCCGGCATGGCCATCGTGTGCGGCGACTCGCATACTTCTACCCACGGCGCACTTGGGGCATTGGCCTTCGGCATCGGGACGAGCGAGGTGGAAATGGTGCTGGCCACGCAATGCCTCTTGCAGAACCGCCCGAAGACCATGCGTGTCACCGTGGACGGGCGGTTGGGACGGGGTGTCACCGCCAAGGACTTGGCCCTGTACATGATTGCCCGCCTGACGACCGGCGGGGCTACCGGGCATTTCGTGGAATATGCGGGCGAGGCCGTCCGCGCCCTTTCCATGGAGGGGCGGCTCACCCTGTGCAACCTGAGCATCGAAATGGGCGCACGTGGCGGCATGGTGGCGCCCGACGAGACAACCTTCGCTTACCTGAGGGGGAGGGAGCATGCCCCCAAGGGCGAGGCGTGGGAGCGTGCGGTGGCCTATTGGCGGACGCTCCGCAGCGATGACGGCGCTGTGTTCGGCAAGGAAGTGCGTTTCGATGCCGCGCAGGTGGAGCCGATGATTACCTACGGCACCAACCCCGGCATGGGCGTGGCCGTCACGCAGCGCATCCCCCGCTTGGAGGACGTGCCGGAAGCGTCAAGGGAATCCTTCCGCCGGGCGTTGGCCTACATGGGCTTCCGGCCCGGCGAGCCGATGCTGGGCAAACGGGTGGACTACGTGTTCCTAGGCGGCTGCACCAACGGCCGCGTCGAGGACTTCCGCGCCTTTGCCTCCGTGGTGAAGGGGCGGCGCAAGGCTCCGCACGTGGTGGCATGGCTCGTGCCCGGTTCGTGGGAGGTGGATGCGCAGCTGCGCCGCGAGGGCTTGGACCGCGTGCTGGAAGAAGCCGGCTTCGCCCTCAGGCAGCCGGGATGCTCGGCTTGCCTGGCCATGAACGGCGACAAGGTGCCGCCGGGCCTGTATGCCGTGTCCACCGGCAACCGCAACTTCGAGGGGCGGCAAGGCCCCGGCGCGCGCACGCTGCTGGCCAGCCCGCTGGTGGCGGCGGCGGCAGCCGTGGCCGGAGAGGTGGCCGACCCTCGCCCGTTGCTCGAACCCTGACATGAACGTATATATATAATAGGTATAGTGATGAAAGAACGATTTGACATACTGGCAAGCACCTGCGTGCCGTTGCCTCTGGAGAACATCGACACCGACCAGATTATCCCCGCCCGCTTCCTGAAAACGACTGCCCGCGAGGGATTCGGCGAACACCTGTTCCACGACTGGCGCTACGACGGACAGGGCAGGGAGATACCCTCCTTCGTGCTGAACGACCCGGCATACGGCGGGCAGGTATTGGTGGCCGGGCGCAACTTCGGCTGCGGCTCCAGCCGCGAGCATGCCGCATGGGCCATCGCCGGCTACGGCTTCCGCGCCGTGGTGAGCAGCGGCATCGCCGACATCCACCGGCAGAACGAGCTGAACAACTTCGTGCTGCCCGTCGTGGTCAGCGAGGATTTCCTGGCGAGCCTGTTCCGCAGCATATACGCCGACCCCAAGGCCGGGGTGGAAATCAACCTCCCCGCGCAAACCGTCACCGACCTCCTCACGGGGCGCGCTGAGCATTTCCCCATCAGCCCTTACAAGAAGCGGTGCCTGATGGAGGGGCTGGACGACACCGGCCTCTTGCTCCGCGACCGGGACGTGATAGAGCGTTACGAGCGACAATCCCCCTGCCCGTGGGGAAACGTGGATGATGAACCTTTCAAACATGGATAGGCTATGAGACTGGACATTGCTGTATTGCCCGGCGACGGCATCGGGCCGGAGATATCCGCCGCAGGGGTGGGCGTGCTGGAGGCTGTGGCCGCCCGCTTCGGGCATGCGTTCCGTTACCGTTATGCCCATTGCGGGGCGGAAGCCATCGACCGCATGGGCGACCCTTTCCCGGAGGAGACCTACGGCGTGTGCCGCGCGGCGGACGCCGTGCTGTTCTCCGCCGTGGGCCATCCCAAGTACGACCTCGACCCTGCCGCCCCCGTGCGCCCGGAGCAGGGGCTGCTGGCCATGCGCCGCCGCCTCGGCCTCTACGCCAACATACGGCCCGTGCAGGTGTTCCCGCAGCTGGCCTGCCTCTCGCCCCTGAAGGAGGAGCGGGTGCGCGGCGCCGACTTCGTGTGCATCCGCGAGCTGACCGGCGGCATGTATTTCGGCGAGAAGCACGAGGGGGCGGACGTGGCGTGGGACACGAACCGCTACACCCGCCCGGAGGTGGAGCGCATCCTCCGCGTGGCCTTCCGGACGGCGATGCGCCGCCGCCGCCGCCTCACCGTGGTGGACAAGGCCAACGTCCTGGCTTCCTCCCGCCTGTGGCGGCGCGTGGCCCAGGAGATGGCGCCGCAGTACCCGGAGGTGGAGGCCACCTTCCTCTATGTGGACAACGCCGCCATGCGCCTCGTGCAGGACCCCCGCTGGTTCGACGTGCTGGTGACGGAGAACACTTTCGGCGACATCCTCACCGACGAGGCTTCCGTGGTGGGCGGCTCGATGGGGCTGCTGCCCTCCGCCTCCGTGGGCGACGGCACGCCCGTCTTCGAGCCCGTGCATGGCTCGTGGCCGGAGGCGGCGGGCAAGGACATCGCCAACCCCTTGGCCCAGGTACTGTCCGTGGCCATGCTGCTGGAACACTTCGGGCTGGCCGATGAGGCCCGCGCCGTGCGCCTCGCCGTGCAGGCGTCGCTGGAGGCCGGGGTGCGCACGCCCGACCTGCAGGAACCCGGCCGCCGCCCGTGCGGCACCCGCGAGGTGGCCCGCTGGATTGCCGCCCATGTCCTGTCCGGCGGCGCCGGCGGGGCGGGCGGCTGACTTTCCGCTAGGCTTTCCCTGCAAGGGGCGCGGCTGTGGCTGCGCCCCTTTTCCATGCCCTTTCCTGCCCCGTGCCTTCCTGCCTGCGGCAGGGGACGCGGCGGGGGCGCTGCCGCCTTGCGCGGGGCGTGCCTATATGGGACGCATTCCCTCCCCATAGGGGGTACGCGTTCCCTCCACATAGGAGGTACGCGTTCCCTCCCCGCCGGGGGTACATGTTCCCTACCACTAGGGAGTACATGTTCCATCCTCACAGGAGGAGGCATTCCCTCCGGGTGGATGCGCATGTCCCGCCGCACGGGGCTTCCGGCGCGGCGGCGGACGGGGGACTGGCGGCGTTTTGCCCCCTTGGTTTGCATATATTTGCACATTTATGGCGCACGGATGGGATTTTATCCTTACTTTTGTGGGCTTATTCATCCGATAAACAGAGTGTGGCATGGAAAAGAATGCATGGAAAGGTTATGAACTGGCGATCATCGTGCCTGTGTATAATGAGGAGGACAACATCGCCGCGCTGGAGCTGCGGCTGTCCGAGTTCCTCCCCCAGTCGTTGCTCCCGGCCTGCGTGCTGTTCGTGGACGACGGGTCGCGCGACGCGAGCCTGGCGCGCATCCGGGAGGCATGCCGCCGCCAGCGGCATTTCTTCTACATCGCCCTGGCGCGCAACGGGGGCTTGAGCGCGGCGATGAAGGCCGGCATCGACGCGGCGCGGACGCCTTACGTGGGCTACATCGATGCCGACCTGCAGACGGCGCCGGATGATTTCAACCTCCTGTTGCCCTACGTGAAGGAGTACGAACTGGTGACGGGCATCCGGGCGCACCGCAAGGACAAGCTGTTCAAGCGGCTGCAGTCGCGCGTCGCCAACGGCTTCCGGCGCATGATGACGCACGACGGGGCCACGGACACCGGCTGCCCGCTGAAGGTGATGCAGTCGGCTTATGCCAAGCGGGTGCCGTTCTTCACGGGGATGCACCGTTTCCTGCCGGCCTTGATACAGCTGCAGGGCGGGCGGATGAAGGAGGTGCCGGTGCGCCATTTCCCGCGCGTGGCCGGGGTGTCGAAGTACCATTTGTGGAACCGCCTGGTGTCGCCCTTTGTGGACTGCTTCGCCTACCGCTGGATGAAGAAACGCTGGATTAACTATGCGGTTGCCGAGAGCAACATCGGGGAGTGAGGCTTATGTTCGTGTACGCCATCGGTTTCCTTGCCCAAGCCTTCTTTTCGGCGCGCATCCTCTGCCAGTGGATATTGTCGGAACGTGCGCGGCGGGTGGTGTCGCCGTCGGTGTTCTGGGTGCTGAGCATCGCGGGCTCGTGGCTGCTGTTCGTTTACGGCTGGCTCCGCGACGACTTCGCCATCATCCTGGGGCAGGTGGTGTCTTACTATATTTACCTTTGGAACCTCCACGAGAAGGGCGTGTGGGCGCGTGTGCCGGTGGTGGTGCGCGCCCTGCTGGCGGCCACGCCGGTGGCGGCGGCCGGGTTGGCCGTCGGCCATGCGGAAGATTTCGTGCGCGACTTCTTCATGAACGAGGAGATACCCTTCTGGCTGCTGCTTTACGGGTCGGCGGGTCAGATTATCTTCACGCTGCGGTTCGTTTACCAGTGGCTTTGCTCGCGGCGGCGGCATGAGTCGGTGCTGCCCGTGGGGTTCTGGGTCATCAGCCTGACGGGTTCGGCCGTCATCGTGTCCTACGGCATCTTCCGCCTCGACCCGGTGCTTGTCCTCGGGCAGTCGGTGGGTTTCGTGGCCTATGTCCGCAATATTGTCATCGCCCGCCGGGCGGCCAAAAACATAAAGAGAGATGAAGAAATACGTTAAGTACCTCCTGTGGCTTGCCGCGCTGGCGCCGCTCTTGCTCTTGCGCGATTACACGCCCGACAACGAACTGCGTTACCTGAGCATTGCCGATGAGGCGTTGCGCGACGGGCACCTGTTTGCCTTCTACAACCAAGGCGAGGCATACGCCGACAAGCCGCCGCTCTACCTGTGGCTGCTGATGGCGGTGCGCACGCTGACGGGGGGATACAACATGCTGCTTTTGGGGCTGTTCTCGGTGGTGCCTGCCTTTGTGGTGTTGGAGGTGATGGACCGCTGGGCGGCCCGCGAGCTGTCGCCTGCCTACCGGCTGACGGCGCAGATGGCGCTGTTCACCACGGCCTATTTCATCGGCGGCGCGGTGGTGCTGCGCATGGACATGCTGATGGCGATGTTCATCGTGCTGGCGCTCCGGGTGTTCTGGCGCATGTACGAGGGGCATGGGCGGAAGCGCGACCCTTGGCTGCTGGCGCTGTGGGTGTTCCTCGCCTTGTTCACGAAAGGGCCGTTCGGGGTGATGATTCCCGTTGCGGCCATCTTGGTGTTCCTGTTGGCGAAGGGGCGGTTGCGCACGGTGGGGCGGTATCTGGGCTGGCGCTTCTGGCTGGTGCTGCTGGCGCTGTGCGGGGCATGGTTCGGTTGCGTGTATGCCGAAGGCGGCAGGGCTTACCTTGACAACCTGCTGTTCAACCAGACGGTGAACCGTGCCGTGGACTCGTTCAGCCACAAGAAGGGATTCTTCTTCTATTTCGAGACGTTTGGCTTTGCCTTTGCGCCTTGGTGCCTCCTCTATGTGGTGATGCTCGTGACGGGGGTGTGGAAGCGTTGGGTGCGGACAGATGCGGAACGTTTCTTCCTGACGGTGTTCTGCACCACGCTGGCGATGCTTTCATGCATCAGCGCCAAGCTGGAGATATATTTGCTGCCGGCCTATCCTTTCCTGGCCTACTTCTCGGTGATGATGTTGCAGCGGTTGGAGGACGGCCGCCGTTGGAACGGGTGGTTCTCCGTGCCGGTGTTGCTGCCTGCCCTTGTGCTGGTGGTGTCGTTGCCTGCCGTTTGGGCGCTGGCCCGGCGAGTGGATGCGTTGGCGATGCTGGATGCCGTCCCGGTGTATGCAGGCGCGGCGGTGATGATGCTGGCAGGAGTGTATGCCCTGTTTGTCCTTTACCGGCAGAAGAGCTTGGCAAAGGCCGTCTGCACGGTGGCCACGGGGCTGCTGTGCGGCGTGTTCGTGGTGTCGTTCTTCGTGCCGGGCATCAATTCGGAGATAGGCTATGGCCCCCTTGCGGGCAAGGGGGCGGAGCTTTCGGAGAAGTACGGCATCAGGCAGTATTATTCGTATGACGTGAAACGGGCTTCCGGCATGGAGGTTTACCTTGGCAAGGATGTGGAGGAGACGACGTGGGAGGAGCTTCAGTCTGCCCTCTCCGGCGGGGAACGCGCCATCGTGTTCGTGCGTAACCGCTCCCTCCGCAACCAAGAACCTTTGCGGGAGTTGCTGGCAGGGAAAGAACAGCATGCCGTGGGTCGTTACACGGTGGTGGTGTGGTAACGGGACAAATGTTTGCATCATGAAGATATTAGTGACCGGGATAGCCGGGTTCATAGGCTATCATTTGGCAAAAGCCTTGGCTGCCGGGGGTGATGAGGTGGTAGGGCTTGACAATCTGAACGATTATTATGACGTGCGCCTGAAGCATGCCCGGCTGGCAGAATTGGGCATTGTCCCGGATGCGGGCACGGGTAGTGCGTTGTATCCCGGCTTGCGTTTCGTGAAGATGGATTTGACCGACCGCGAGGGCGTGGATGCTTTGCTGGCCGAGGAACGGTTCGACGTGGTCTGCCATCTGGCTGCCCAAGCGGGGGTGCGTTACTCCATCACGCATCCGGCATCCTACATTGACTCCAATCTGGTGGGCTTCTTCAATATGTTGGAATCATCGCGTCGCCACGAGGTGGGGCATTTCGTTTATGCCAGTTCCAGCAGCGTGTATGGCTTGAACAAGAAGGTGCCTTATGCGGAGGCCGACCAAGTGGATACGCCGGTCAGCCTTTATGCCGCCACCAAGAAGTCGGGTGAGTTGATGTGCCATGCTTACAGCAAGCTGTACGGCTTGCCTACGACGGGCATCCGTTTCTTCACCGTCTATGGGCCGTGGGGCCGTCCCGATATGGCGCCCATGAAGTTCATGCATGCCATTGCCGAGGGCCAGCCCATCCAAGTGTACAACCATGGGAACCTGTACCGTGATTTCACATATATTGACGATATTGTCGGGGGCGTGTTGCGGATTTTGCCTTCCCCTCCCCAATCGGAGATACCTTATATAATATACAACATAGGCAACTCGTCGCCCGTTCCCTTGCTGGACTTCATTGCGGCCATTGAGGAGGTTGTGGGGCGGAAGGCGGTGAAAGAGTTTGTCGATATGCAGCCCGGTGATGTCTATCAGACGTATGCTGACATTTCGCGCTTGCAAAAGGACTTCGGCTATAAGCCTCAGACCGACATCCGCGACGGGATATCCCGCTTGTATGAATGGTTCCGTGGCTTTTACGGTACTGGTGCTTGTGTTTGACTTTACCTTGGACGGTTATGGCAAGTCGGTGGAAGTTATGGTTGGCGTTGTTGGTTAGCCCGCTTTGTTTGCTTCAGGCGCAGGGCAATCGTTATGAGGAGTTGTACCAAGAAGCCGTGCGGTGCGCAGATGCCGACAGCTTGGCGTGTGCAGAGATGCTTTTCAAAGAGGCGTTGAAGCTGGAACCTTCCCATCCGGGCAATGCGATGGTGTTTTCCAATCTGGGTACTGTGCAGCGGCGGATGGGGCATGACGGCGATGCCTTGCAGTCTTATACGATGGCTTTGAACCTGTCACCGCTGAATGTGCCGATATTGTTGAACCGCGCTTCACTATATCTTGACATGGGCGATGAAAAGAAAGCCTATGTGGATTATTGCAATGTCTTGGATGTGGATCATGAGAATGCAGAGGCATTGTTGTACCGCGCCTATATTTATTTGGAACGTCGTTCATATGCTGAAGCTGAAACCGATTATTTGCGCTTGGTGCGCCTGCAACCGGGCAGCATTTTGGCACAGATGGGATTAGCCACGCTTTACCAACGCCAGAAGAAGTATAGGCAATCCTTGGACTTGTTCAACCAATTGGTGTCGCAGCATCCCGGCAATGCAGACTTGCTTGTGGCGCGTGCCGGTTTGGAATTGGAGATGGGGCAAATGGAGGTGGCCTTGTTCGATCTTGATTCAGCTTTAGGCTTGTCGCCTTCTGATGCCGGCATTTATGTGATGCGTGGCAATATTTATTTACTCAAGAAGGAAAAGGAATTGGCAAAGTCTGATTTTGAGAAAGCCATTTCCCTTGGTTACCCGCGCAGAGAACTTCATTCGCAATTGGAAGAATGCCGATAACCTTGCTGGCATTTGGGGCATGCCGTCAAAAAAGATGATGCACAATGAAAGGGAATCATGTGCATAACCTAGGCTGTTATTGAAGAAAAAGCAAAATCAGGTGGTGCTTTTTAAAAAGAAGAAATATAATTGAGAATTATTAAGAAATAAAAATTGCAAAAAGGTTGTTGCTTTGGAAACAAAATCTAAAATTTGTACTTTCATTTAGTATCCTAGATATGATGATGAAGATAGGTCAATAAATTTAATATAGATAAGAGCCATGAGTAACTTAGACAATCAGTCATTAGAGACAACTCCTGTGGAAGGAGAAGCTAAGAAAAAACCTTATAACTTGAGGGAGAAAAAAATAAAGAAAGCCGCTTACCGTTCATTGATTCGTGCTGAGTTGGCGGATCAGCTTTATGATGAGATATTGAATATAATCGTCGTCCAGAAGAAATACCGTGACCCAAATTATTCAGCGAAGAATTTGGCGAGGGATTTGCAGACGAATACACGTTATTTGTCCGCTGTTGTCAATTCGCGTTTTGGGATGAACTATTCCTGTTTGCTGAATGAATACCGCATTAAGGACGCATTGCATTTATTGACAGACAAGCGTTATGCGCATTTGAACATAGAGGAAATCAGTTCCATGGTGGGATTTGCCAACCGCCAGTCGTTTTATGCTGCTTTCTATAAGAATGTAGGAGAGACTCCGAATGGTTACCGTAAACGGAATGCGGAGCAGAAATGAGGGTCGGGTTTCTGTGAGGCAATAAATTATGTATTATGAGAAGGGCTATCTTGGAATGAAGTTTCAGGTAGTCCTTTATTATTGATATAGGCTGTACGATAACATTATTTTGATATGAAAAAGCAACTGTTTTTATTATTGGCCATGGGTTCAGCAGTGTTTGCTTCTTGCGGAGGAGGAAAGCCTGCGTCTTCGCAAGAAGGGTTTGATTATACAGTGGAGAAGTTCGCTGATTTGGAGATACTCCGTTATCAGGTGAAAGGTTTCGAAAGCTTGCCGTTGCGGCAGAAAGAGTTGATTTATTATCTGTCGCAAGCCGCATTGGAGGGGCGTGACATCTTGTTCGACCAGAACGGGAAATACAATTTGCGCATACGGCGCATGCTGGAAGCCGTTTATTCCCATTACACAGGTGACAGGACGGATTCTAATTTTGTGAACATGGAGACTTACTTGAAACGGGTATGGTTTTCCAATGGCATCCATCATCATTATGCGTCCGACAAGTTTGTTCCGGGTTTCACGGAAGATTTCCTCCGCAAGGCATTGGAAAGCACGGATGCTTCCCAACTTCCTTTGAAAGAGGGGCAGTCGTTGGATGAGTTCTGTGCAGAGATATTCCCTGTGATATTTGACCCGTCTGTCATGCCAAAGCGTGTGAACCAAGCAGCAGGCGAGGATTTGATATTGACTTCGGCATCCAATTACTATGAAGGTGTCACCCAGAAAGAAGCCGAAGATTTCTATAACCGCATGAAGAACCCTTCCGATTCCTGCCCGGTGATGTTCGGGATGAACAGCCGTTTGGTGAAAGAAGACGGCAAGATACAGGAAAAGGTCTGGAAGGTAGGAGGCTTGTACAGCCCGGCCATCGAGCGTATTGTTTCTTGGCTGGAGAAAGCAGCCGGTGTGGCAGAAAACGAGCATCAGAAAGCTGTGATTGAAAAATTGATCCAATTCTATAAGGACGGTGACCTGAAGACCTTTGACGATTATTGTATTTTGTGGGTGAAGGATTTGGCACCGAGAGTGGATTTTGTCAATGGTTTCACGGAAAGCTATGGCGACCCGTTGGGCTTGAAAGCCAGTTGGGAATCCATTGTGAACTTCAAAGACTTGGAAGCTACGAAGCGCACGGAAACCATCAGCGCGAACGCGCAGTGGTTTGAAGACCATTCCCCGGTGGATGCAAGGTTCAAGAAAGAGGAAGTGAAGGGCGTGTCCGCCAAAGTCATCACGGCAGCCATCTTGGGCGGCGACCTTTATCCGTCCACGGCTATCGGCATCAATCTGCCGAATTCCAACTGGATACGCAGCCATTACGGTTCAAAGTCAGTGACCATTGGCAATTTGACGGATGCTTACAACAAGGCAGCCCACGGCAACGGTTTTGCAGAAGAATTTGCTTATAGCGAGGCAGAAGTGGCTTTGATGGACAAATACGGCGACCTGACCGGCGATTTGCATACCGATTTGCATGAATGTTTAGGGCATGGTTCCGGCAAGTTGCTTCCTGGAGTGGACCAAGATGCGCTGCGTGCCTACGGCTCCACGATTGAAGAAGCACGTGCCGACCTGTTCGGGTTGTATTATGTGGCTGACCCCAAGTTGGTAGAACTGGGTTTGGTTCCTGACGGTGAAGCCTACAAAGCTGAATACTATTCTTACATGATGAACGGCCTGATGACGCAATTGGTACGGATTGAGCCGGGCAACAGCGTGGAAGAAGCCCATATGCGCAACCGCCAGTTGATTGCCCGTTGGGCTTTGGAGAACGGGAAATCCGAAAACGTGGTGGAAATGGTGAAGAAAGATGGCAAGACATACGTGCGTGTCAACGATTATGAAAAATTGCGCGGGCTCTTTGGCCGCCTGTTGGCAGAGATACAGCGCATCAAGTCGGAAGGGGATTATGCGGCAGCCCGCGATTTGGTGGAGAAGTATGCAGTGAAGGTGGACCCGGCATTGCACCAGGAAGTGTTGGAACGCTACAAGAAACTGGACTTGGCTCCTTACAAAGGTTTCGTCAATCCGGTTTACACGTTGGTGAAAGACAAGGAAGGGCGCATCACGGATGTGGCCATTTCTTACACCGAAGGGTATGCCGAGCAGATGTTGCGTTACAGCAAGGATTATTCTGCGCTGCCCGACATCAATGAATAAAGGGAAAAGCCATTTGTAATGAACCATTGCCGGGGAATGGCTGTTTCCCGGCAATGGCGTGTTTTTTGGAAAGGAAGATGGACATACAGGAACAGATAAGGGACATCAAGAAGCAGTTTCGGCTGGCCATGAACGGTGCTGTTTCGCAAAGCATGCGTGAGAAAGGGTTGGCCTATAAATTGAATTTCGGGGTGGAGTTGCCCCGGTTGAAATCCATTGCTTCCGGCTATGCGAAAAACCATGAGCTGGCGCAAGCATTGTGGAAAGAGGACATCCGGGAGGCCAAGCTCCTGGCGGGCATGCTCCAGCCGGTGGATACTTTTTACCCGGAAATCGCGGACATCTGGGTGGAAGGCATGCATTATCCGGAGATAGCGGAGGTTACGTGCATGACCCTTTTCCAATACCTGCCCTACGCTCCTTCAAAATCATTTGAATGGATTGCCGACGGGCGCGAATATTTCCAGTATTGCGGTTTCCTGCTGGCTGCCCGTTTGTTGTCGAAAGGCATGGAACTGAATGAGCGTGCCATGGCTGAACTGCTTGACCAGGCGCAGGCTGCTGTCCTGTCGGAAGCGTTCTTGCCGCGCAAGGCTGCCGTGCTTTGCCTCAAGAAGCTGGGCCTCCAAGGCAAGGCCAATGCCGCAAAGGTGCTTTGCCTTGCCGGCGCCCTCCGGCAGGAGGGACGGGATGATTTGTTGCCGTTGTGCGAGGATATTGCCTGCGAACTGGAATAATTCCCCCAAACATTTTCTTTTTCCGTAAAAAGGATTTAATTTTGTTCGCCGTAAAGAGCAGGGCATGGAGAACAAGAACGTAAAGGAGACGGTGCGGAAGATATTCACGGAGTATCTGGAATCGAACGGCCACAGGAAGACGCCGGAACGTTTTGCCATATTGGACACGATTTATTCCATCAACGGGCATTTCGACATCGACATGCTGTATGGCCTGATGGCAAACCAGGAGAACTTCCGAGTGAGCCGCGCCACCCTTTACAACACCATCATCCTGCTGATGGATGCCAAGCTGGTCATCAAGCACTTGTTCGGCAACTCATCCCAGTATGAAAAGTCGTTCAACATCGAGACGCACCACCACCTGATTTGCACCCAGTGCGGCAAGGTGAAGGAAGTGCAGAACGAGGAACTGAAGGACGCTATTGCCAACACGCGGCTCAACCGTTTCCAGATGTCCCATTATTCCTTGTACATTTATGGGATTTGCAGCCGGTGCTTGTGGGCGAAAAGAAGGAAGAAAACAAATAAATAAGTAACACAGGAGACAATGATGAAAGTAGATGTTCTTTTGGGATTGCAATGGGGCGATGAAGGGAAGGGGAAAGTCGTGGATGTCTTGACCCCAAGGTATGATGTCGTCGCGCGTTTCCAAGGAGGGCCGAATGCCGGCCACACCCTTGAGTTTGAGGGGCAGAAATATGTGCTGAGGTCCATCCCTTCAGGGATATTCCAAGGCGACAAGGTGAATATCATCGGCAACGGCGTGGTGCTGGACCCGGCTTTGTTCAAGGCAGAGGCCGAAGCGTTGGAAGCTTCCGGCCATCCGTTGCGGGAAAGGCTGCGCATCTCCCGGAAAGCCCATCTGATATTGCCCACGCACCGCATCCTGGATGCAGCTTACGAGGCGGCGAAAGGGAAGTCGAAAGTGGGCACCACCGGCAAGGGCATCGGCCCCGCTTACACGGACAAGGTGAGCCGCAACGGCTTGCGGGTGGGCGACATCGCCTTGGACTTCGCGGAAAAGTACGCGCAGGCCAAGGCGCGCCACGAGCAGATATTGCAGCGCCTGGGCTATTCCTACGACCTTTCCGAAATGGAGAAAGCCTGGTGGGAAGGCATCGAATACCTGAAACAGTTCCCGTTGGTGGACAGCGAGCATGAAATCAACGGCCTGTTGCGCGAAGGGAAAAGCGTGCTTTGCGAGGGAGCGCAAGGCACCATGTTGGATATTGATTTCGGGTCCTACCCGTATGTCACCTCTTCCAACACCATTTGTGCCGGAGCATGCGCCGGACTGGGCGTGGCGCCCAACAGGATAGGCGAAGTATATGGCATCATGAAAGCCTACTGCACCCGAGTGGGCAGCGGCCCGTTCCCCACGGAGCTTTTCGACGAGACCGGGAAGAAAATCCGCGACCTCGGCCATGAATACGGCGCGGTCACCGGGCGCGAGCGCCGCTGCGGATGGATTGACCTGGTGGCCTTGAGGTATGCCGTGATGGTGAACGGCGTGACCAAGCTCATCATGATGAAAAGCGACGTGCTGGATGGTTTCGAAACGGTGAAAGCCTGCGTCGCATATAAAGTCAATGGGGAAGAAATCGATTATTTCCCGTTTGACATCGAGCAAGGCGTGGAGCCGGTATATGTGGAGTTTCCCGGCTGGAAGACGGACATGACGAAGATGACGAGCGAGGACGAGTTCCCCGAAGAGTTCAACGCTTACCTCACTTTCCTGGAGGAACAGCTGGGTGTTCCCATCCAGATTGTTTCCGTGGGTCCCGACCGCGAGCAGACGATAGAGCGCTATACGGAAGAGTAATCCTGTCAGCTACAGGGCGGGGGCGGCGGCGCCCCCGCCTTTGTTTTCCCGAAAAGTCCCTAAATATCCCTAAAGATTGCTCCGAAAGGCGGCGTTCTGGTTTTAATGTGGTAGCTTTGGCTTCCCTTTTGCTGCATGTTGCATATAACTAAAATTGAAAATCTATGGCTATACCTATCAGTTGGATTATTTTTATCGGCATAGCGGTTGTCAGCTATATCGTGCAGGCCAGCCTGCAAAGCAAGTTCAAGAAGTATTCCAAGATGCCCCTTCCCGGCGGGATGACAGGGCGCGACGTGGCTCTGAAGATGCTCCACGACAACGGCATTTACGACGTGCAGGTCACGCACACGCCGGGCATGCTCACCGACCATTACAACCCGGCGAACAAGACCGTGAACCTGAGCGAAGGCGTGTACAGCAGTTGCAGCGTGGCAGCGGCGGCCGTGGCGGCACATGAATGCGGCCATGCCGTGCAGCATGCCAAGGCGTATGCCCCGCTGAAGATGCGTTCCGCATTGGTTCCCGTGGTGCAGTTCTCCTCGTCCATCGTCACGTGGGTGCTGTTGGGCGGCATGCTCCTGATTAATACCTTCCCCCAACTGATGCTGGCCGGCATCATCCTTTTTGCCATGACCACCTTGTTCAGCATCGTGACCCTCCCGGTGGAGGTCAACGCAAGCCGCCGCGCCTTGGTGTGGCTGAGCAGCGCGGGCATCACGAACTTCAGCAACCACCGCTACGCGGAGGATGCCCTCCGTTCGGCGGCCTACACCTACGTGGTGGCGGCATTGGGTTCGTTGGCCACGTTGATTTACTATGTCCTGATTTTCATGGGCCGCAGGGAATAAGGCACATTGCGCCGGGCTTCCCCGTGGAGCCGGCCGGGCAACCTGTCCCGCCGTTGGCAGCTTCCTGCCGGCGGCGGGATTTTTTGCGCCTTTCCCGCGCAGGCTGCCGGACGCGGCGGGAAAACCTTCCCGCAGGCATCGGAAAATCTCTCCAATGAATGGCTCCGCTCCTTCCATGGTTTTGCTTCGATTCTCCCAATGTTTTCCAAAGGCACTTATATACGAAACAACACTAAATGATTAGAGTATGGGAATAAAGAAGTTTATAGCAGAATGTGTTTGCAAAGGTATTGAGCTGTATGTAAGTAGACACAGATTTGGATTTAGGGGAATGTTAGAAATGCTCCCCATGACTCATAAGGAATTTGAGGAGCATATCTATAAAGTTTTAGAGCATGATGCAGCTAAAAATTACTTAGATACTGCACCTACTACACATCCACAATTACCACAGTAGATTAAATACACATTTTTAGGACTTGCAAAGGAAGCTGGAGCTGATTGGAAAAAATCGCTTCCGCATTTAGGGCAAACAGGTTCCGGCATACTTTAAAAGTTAAAATGTTAGTAAATTGACACAAATGTAAGGGATATGTGATGAAGATAGGAATTTGTGAGTGTGTTGTATAACATGCTCACATTTCCTTCTTTTTCTGATATTTGTACTTCTATCATTTGCTTTTCTGCGTATAATTCCTTATCTTTGAGGAAATTAAAAACAGAATCACTATGGGACGAGCAGATGGTTTATTGTCATTTACTCAGACATTCCCAAATGAGGAAAGTTGCATTGAGTATTTTGAGAAGTTACGTTGGAATGGTAATGTGGTGTCACCATTTGACAAAACATCTAAAGTGTACAAGTGTAGTAACCACAAGTACCGTTGTAAGAATACGGGACGATATTTTGATGTAAAAACTGGAACGGTATTTGCAGGGACTAAACTACCAATGCAGTATTGGTTCTATGCGATGTTTTTGTTCTTGTCTCACAAAAGAGGTGTTTCTTCTTGCCAGTTAGCAAGAGATTTGCACATAACTCAGAAGACGGCTTGGAATATGTTGCACAAGATTAGGCAGTATATGGACTGTGAGAACAATCATAAACTATCTGGAGAGGTTGAAATTGACGAAACTTTTGTTGGTGGAAAGAATAAGAATAGGCACAAGGACAAGAAGGTTGAGAAGTGTCAGGGAAGAAGTTTCAAAGACAAAGTTCCTGTATTCGGAATACTTGAAAGAGGAGGTAAAGTGATAGCAAAGGTCGTTCCAAACACGCAAGCTAAAACATTAGTCCCAATAGTTAGAAGATATGTGGAACATGGTGGCGTAGTCAATACAGACGGATGGGAGTACACAGGTTTAATTGGTGATTATGAACAGAGATCAGTAGACCATGAAAGTCACTTTTACGGTATAACGTATGCTACTGATGATGGTGAATTGATTACTATAAGTACAAACGGGATAGAAAATGTATGGTCGCACTTTAAGCGTATGATTTTAGGCACATATTATTGCGTAAGTAAAAAACATCTGCAACTATATGTGGATGAATATATCTTCAGATTTAATACTCGACATCATAGCGATTCTCAAAGATTTGATTTACTTTTGCGAACGATAGCAGCATAATCATGACGAAGAAGAAAAAGAAAATAGTGGTAGATGGGCAAGAAGTAGACTTGAGCAAAATTAAGTCTATACAATTTACTTTGGACTTGCAAATTCCTAAAGAGGAATTCGATAAGCTATTGTCATCAATGGCAAATATCAAATCGGATAAGGATGAAAAGGACTCTGAACAAAATAATCAATGATATAGTAGTTTTTCTTACTACAAAAGTTTGCAACATTAAACTTATGAATTAACTTTGTGGCGTATTTAGGCATAAATGCCTATAATGAAAACATATATAGCTCAATCGCTCTCGAATCACCACCTCGACATAGATAGAGCTAAAGAATATACGTTGGGATTCGTGCCATTTGGCGCGGACTTCTCCATAGTATATTCGGGCTTGTGGTGAGCCAGAGAGCGTACGGCAGTAGTCTGCGCTTTTCTTTTGGTTAAACGTATGACTTTGCCTATGCTTGTTTGGCAATATTGCAACAAAATACGTTTAATTCAAAGTACAATGAAAAATTTGAAGTACCTTAGTTTGATGCTGCTTTGTGCGGCAATGGTATTATCGTTCTCTGCATGTTCGGATGATGATGAAGTTGTGAATGATACAACTTACACATTTATGTATTATGATGTAGAACAGCCAGAAGTGTTTGAAATAGATGTCACTCTATTTGAGTATAATGACAAAGAAGAAAGAATCGCACAAAATACTATAGAAAATATAGAAGATGGATTTAGCAAGCAATTTGTAGCGAACAAAAATGCTCAAAAAGTGAAGGTTTACCTTACAACGAGATATAATAGCTCATCTGTTTATAATTGGGTTCAGCAAGTTTATTATCTTGAACCGGGGAAAGACACTAAAATTGAAGTGACAGGAACAAGTATAGTAGGAACATCTGAACCTTAATTTCTTTTGAATATGCTGTTTTACATTTTAGTATTTATAGGTTTAGCTTCAATGGTATTGAAGCAATTAAAGTAGAATAGATAGAGATTATTTAAGGCGGGAATATTTTGATAAGTCCCGCCTTTTTCATATCTTTGAGACATCAATCAATAGAAACAGTTATGTGCTACTGACTTGTGTAGGATTGTATATAACTGCCTTTCCAAAAACTTTCAGGAAGATTTTGCCGTACGATTACTAATCGTACGGCGTGACGATTAGTAATCGTATTCGAAGACGATTAGTAATCGTATGGCAAATCATTAATGGCGGATGCTGGCATCTTGCTTGCAAAATCGGCTTGCTTTTCCGGCGGGATGCCGGGTGTTGCCTGTGAAATCCCCCGGATTTTGCCAGCTGAAGCTTTGTTGGCAGGACAGCAGGAAGCGGGAAGTGCAGTGCATTTTCTGTGGCTTCATGCTTTTTTGTAATGATATCTTTGTTGCCTGCTTGCCGCCTTCCTGGCAAGTGCCCTTAGCTTTAAGAAATAATAAAAAAGTCAAAAACGAAAGCGCCGGGGCCGCATGGCAAACGGGATACAGCTATCTTTGTAAACTATTAGCATAAAGCGGGAGGACGTATGGATTTCACAATGTATGATACTTTGTTGCAGTTGCCGTTGTTCCAGGGATTGTGCCAAAATGATTTGACGGAGATTGTGGGGAAAGTCAGGCTGCACTTTTCCAAAGTGAAAGCAGGCAAAAGGATTATCACGCAAGGCGATTCGTGCGACCGGCTGGTGTTCCTGATAAAAGGCGGCTTGATGTCGGAGATGAAAGACGGGCAAGGGCTTTATGTTTGGAATGAATATTTTGGCGAGCCGTTTGTGGCGGAGCCTTATTCCCTGTTCGGGATGCGCACGGACTACACGGCGTCCTATCTCACGACATCGGATGCCGACCTGTTCAGCATTGACAAGAATTATATTTTGCCCGAGTTGGGCAAATATCCGATATTCCAGTTGAATTACCTGAATATCATCAGCAACCGCGCCCAAGTGTTCAGGCATCGCCTGTTGTCGGGGAATGCCCATTCCTTGGAGCAGAGGATGATTCATTTCTTCCTGTGCCATTCGGAACGCCCGTCGGGACAGAAGCTGCTGAAAATAAAAATGGAAGATTTTGCCTGGCTGCTGAACGACACCCGCTTGTCCGTTTCCAGGGCATTGAACGAACTTCAAAGCAAAGAGTTGCTGGTGTTGCGCAGGAAAGAGATAGAGATACCTGACATGGCTGCCCTTGTGGCATACAGGGAGCGCTTGTTGCCTGAAAACAAATAGGGAGAAGCACGCACATGCCTTTGCAAGTTGATAATCCGTGGATGGAGGAGTTTGGCACGCCGCATGGCACCGTGCCTTTCCATCTTTTGAAACCCAGCCATTACGAATCGGCCATCAAGGAAGGAATCCGGCGGCACGATTTGGAGATAGATGCCATTGGCCGTAACCCGGCATCCCCTTCATTTGAAAACACCATTGTGGCCTTGGAGCGTTCAGGCCAGTTGCTGGACCGTTCCTTGACCGTGTTCGAGAACCTGTTGAGCGCAGAGACAAACGAGGAGATGGAGGCTTTGGCCAATGAACTGATGCCTTTGGTGTCGGAACATGAAAGTTCCATGACCTTGAATGGAGAACTCTTCCGGCGTGTCAAGGAAGTGTATGAAAAACGAGACGGCTTGTCGCTTTCTGCCGAAGAAAAGATGCTTTTGCAGGAAACGTACAGCCACTTTGTGCGCCGGGGCGCAAACCTGGAAGGCAAGCAGCGG
Organism: uncultured Bacteroidaceae bacterium; assembly: GCA_944320785.1. Classification (GTDB taxonomy): domain Bacteria; phylum Bacteroidota; class Bacteroidia; order Bacteroidales; family Bacteroidaceae; genus CASFPE01. The sequence continues at coordinate 6,445 of CALUIR010000019.1, read as the reverse complement.
GAACGTTTCCGCGAATTGGCGGCTGAAATCAGCAGGCTGGCGCTTTTGTTCGGGCAGAATGTGCTGAAGGAGACCAACAGTTATGAGTTGTTGCTCACTGAATCCAAGCAATTGGCCGGACTGCCGCCGCACATGGTGGAAGCCGCCCGGAAGCTGGCTTCCGACCGTGGAAAAGAAGGATGGATGTTCACCCTGTCGGCGCCTGTTTACGTTCCCTTCATGACTTACTGTGAGGACAGGGCATTGCGGGAACAACTTTACAGGGCGTACAACAGGAAGGCAGCCCAACCGAACGCCTGCAACAACTTTCCTGTCATCCGCCAATTGGTGAACGCCCGCATGGAGATGGCGCAGTTGCTGGGCTATGGCAATTATGCGGAATACGTGTTGCACGAACGGATGGCGGGCGATGTGCCGTCTGTCTATCGTTTGTTGGACCAGTTGCTGGCAGCTTACAAGCCTTTAGCTGTGGCTGAAGTGGCTGAAGTGGAGCAGTTGGCGCGCAGGCAGGAGGGCGATGGCTTTCAACTGATGCCGTGGGACTGGTCTTTTTATTCGGAAAAACTCAAGCGTTCCAAGTTTGATTTGGATGCAGAGATGTTGCGGCCTTATTTTGAACTGGGGCAAGTGGTGGAAGGCGTGTTCGGCTTGGCTCGCCGCCTTTATGGCATTTCTTTCAAGGAGAATAAAGACATCCCGGTCTATCATCCGGACGTATGTGCCTATGAAGTGCAGGATGCCGGCGGGAGGTACCTGGCGGTGTTGTACATGGATTTCTATCCCCGTGCCGGGAAAAGGGCCGGCGCGTGGATGACGGAATACAAGGGGCAGTGGAAAGAAGGCGGGAAAGACAGCCGTCCACATGTCTCAGTGGTGATGAACTTCACGAAGCCTTCCGGGCAATTGCCGGCTTTGCTTACGTTTGAGGAAGTGAAGACTTTCCTGCATGAGTTCGGGCATGCCTTGCATGGCATCTTCGCCGACACGGTGTATGCCAGCCTGAGCGGCACCCATGTGCGTTGGGACTTCGTGGAACTTCCATCGCAAATCATGGAAAACTTCGCCTGCGAAAAAGAATTCCTGCACACCTTTGCCCGGCATTACCAGACAGGGGAACTCCTGCCGGACGATTGGGTGCAGCGGATTGTGGAGGCTTCTAATTTCAATGCCGGTTATGCCTGCCTGCGGCAGTTGGGTTTCGGCTATTTGGACATGGCATGGCATACCCGCAATGTAGTTTTCGATGGGGATGTGGAAGCCTACGAGAAAGCTTCATGGGCATCAGCCCAGCTCCTTCCTTCTGTGGAAGGCGCTTGCATGAGTGCGCAGTTCTCCCATATCTTTTCGGGAGGCTATTCAGCGGGTTATTACAGCTACAAATGGGCAGAAGTGCTGGAAGCGGATGCTTTTTCTGTTTTCAAGGAGAAAGGCATTTTTTCAAAGGAAGCAGCGGAGGCTTTCCGAAAAGAAATATTGTCGCGTGGCGGCACGGAGCCGCCGATGGCGCTTTATGTCCGTTTTCGCGGCAAGGAACCCACGGTGGACGCCTTGTTGGAAAGGGATGGTTTGAAACAGGTTCAAGGTAAAAACGTTACGGCATGATGCAGTTGTTACATGGATGGAAGATGAAGTTTTGCTGGTTGGCCTTCCTGCCGGCTTTGTTGTGCGCCTGCAATGACGAGGACGATATCGGCGCCATATTCGTCGGGCAGACTTGGTATCTGGGCGATTTTTATGAGACCAGCAACTGGAAAGACGACAACAATGAGGTTTCCTTGTACCGGGGGAATGCGGAAGCGGCGGAAATCATGCGCGGCAATGGGACGGATTGCTTCTTCATCACTTTCCAGGAATCCACGTTCCGCGCCAAAGGTTTGGGTAATACGTTCTCCGGGACATGGAGCGCCGATGGGAAGAACAACCGGCTCAGCTTCATGATTACGGAAGGAAGCGCGGCATCCGGCAGCGGGCTGGAGCGGGAGATTACGCAGAAATTCTATGATTGCATCCGTTATGCGGAGTATTACAGGGGCAACACGATATGGCTGAAGTTTTTCCCGAAAGACCGGAAATCATTCATGCAGTTGACGAAAAACAGAAGAGAAAATTGAAAGGAAAATGACAGATACGAACGGGCAGAAACAATTGGAACTGGATAAACGCTATATGCGGATGGCGACCATTTGGGCGGAGAACTCTTATTGCAAGCGCCGCCAAGTGGGGGCTTTGATTGTGAAAGACAAGATGATTATTTCCGATGGCTATAACGGAACTCCTTCGGGCTTTGAGAATGTGTGCGAGGACGAACACGGGCTGACCAAGCCATACGTGTTGCATGCGGAGGCCAATGCCATCACGAAGATAGCCCGTTCCGGCAACAGCAGCGAGGGGGCGACGATGTATGTCACGGCTTCCCCTTGCATAGAATGCGCGAAACTGATTATCCAGGCAGGCATAAAAAGGGTGGTATATGCCGAAAAGTACCGTCTGGAAGATGGGTTGGACCTCTTGAGGCGGGCAAATATAGAGGTTGTTTATGTAGGTCTTAATAGTTAAAAATGTAAAATAGGGCTATGAGCGGAAACAAATCGTCACGGGTGATTCCGGTGGCAGTTGCCATCAGTATTTTGGCAGGAATTGTAATTGGCATTTTTTATGCCAGCCATTTTTCCGGCAACAAGTTGGGCATTATCAACACGTCCTCCAACAAATTGAACGCTTTGTTGGGGGTTATTGAAAACCAATATGTGGACACGGTGGATATGTATGAACTGGTGGAAGACGCCATGCCCATGATATTGGGCGAATTGGACCCCCATTCCCTGTATATCCCTGCGAAAGACCTGGAGATGGCCAACTCAGAACTGGAAGGCAGTTTCAGTGGAATCGGCATAGAGTTTTCTATCCAGAACGACACGATTCATGTGAACCGCGTCATACCGGGCGGCCCTTCTGAAAAAGTTGGCGTGATGGCAGGCGACCGTATCGTGTATGTGGACGACAGCCTTTTTGTCGGGGATGGAGTGACCTTTGAAACAGCTCCCCGGAAGCTGAAAGGCCCGAAAGGAAGCGAAGTGAAATTGGGCATCGTGCGTCATGGCGAGCCTGGCATGCTTTCCTTTACGGTCGTGCGGGGCGACATCCCAGTGAACAGTGTGGATGCGGCTTATATGCTGGACGGCCAATTTGGCTATGTGAAAGTGAACAAGTTCGGGCGGACCACCCATGCGGAATTGTTGATGGCCGTGGCGAAACTTTCACAGCAGGGTTGCCAAGGAGTGGTCATCGATTTGCGGGGGAACACGGGCGGATACATGGAAGCTGCCGTGCAGATGGTGAATGAGTTCCTGCCGGAAAACAAATTGATTGTCTATACGGAAGGGCGGATGTATCCTCGCGAGGAACGTTATTCGGACGGCACGGGCAGTTGCCAGAATATGCCGCTTGTGGTATTGATAGACGAAGGTTCGGCTTCTGCCAGTGAGATATTTGCAGGTGCCATACAGGACAATGACCGGGGGACGGTCATTGGGCGGAGGTCGTTCGGGAAAGGCTTGGTGCAACAGCCGATAGAGTTCAGCGACGGATCGGCCATACGTTTGACGATTGCACGTTATTATACTCCTTCAGGGCGCTGCATCCAAAAACCTTATACGAATGGCGAGAGTTCTGATTACGAAATGGATATCTTGAACAGGTATGAGCATGGGGAATTTTTCTCGAAAGACAGTATCAAGCAGAACCTGGACGAGGAGTATCATACCCGTTTGGGACGGGTGGTGTATGGAGGAGGAGGCATAATGCCGGATATCTTTGTGCCGCAGGATACTGCCGATGTGACGACGTATTATTCCATGGTTGTCAACAAAGGGCTGTCTGTCCGTTTTGCTTTTGATTATACGGACAAAAACCGCAACGCATTGCGGGAATATGCGGATGCGGAATCCTTGCTTGCTTGTTTGAGGCAACAGGATGTGGTCGGGCAGTTTGTGGCCTATGCAACATCGAAAGGCGTGAAAAGGCGGAATATCCAGATTCAGAAGTCCCGGAAGTTGCTGGAAAATGTGGTTTATGGCAATATTATCTATAACATGTTGGGGATAGAGGAATACACGAAATATATCAACCAGAGCGACAAAACGGTGCAAAAGGCATTGGAAGTGCTTCGCGAGGGGAAATCTTATCCGGCGGTTCCAGATGTTGCTTTTTCCGGGGAAAATGGGACAAAATGAATGGAAGCGCTTGCTCCGCAATCAGGTAGCGGAAGAAAAGCGGAGGCATGGAGCGGAAGAGCTGCGCCGATGGTCTTTGTTGGCCTTGAAGGAACTGGAACGGTTTCCTCTGTTTGTTTTGGCACAGGTTGTTTTGCTGTATTATTCATTGCCGGATGAAGTGCAGACACATGATTTTGTCAGGAAATGGAGCCGCTCGAAAAAGATATTGCTTCCGGCGGTTGCAGGTGATGGATTGCAGTTGCGCTGTTATGCAAGTGATGAGGAGATGGTGACAGGCACCTATCATATCGGCGAACCGTCGGGCGCTGTCTTCACGGATTACGGGACGATAGATTTGGCGGTTGTCCCGGGTGTCGCCTTTGACGCGGAAGGTTGCCGCTTGGGGCGGGGAAAAGGATATTACGACCGTCTGCTGCCTTTGCTGGAGGCTTATAAGATTGGCTTGTGCTATTCTTTTCAGGTCGCAGAATCTGTACCGTCTGAACTGCATGATGTGAGGATGGACAAGGTGCTTACCGAAAAAGGTTTCCTTTCATCGGAACATGATGTTCGTGATGACAGTGGCACCCACGTGACGGTTTAGTTCATCCACTAATTTCTGGCGCCTCATCATCAGTTCTTGCCGCAAGGGAGCAGAGGTGAGGTGGACGTAAAGCACTTGGTTCTTGATGAAAAGATCTTTTGTGTAGGAGGTGATGAAAGGGCCTAATACATCATTCCATGCATCGAGCAGCCTTTTTTCATTCAGGGGCGTCTCAAGCCCTTCTTCCCGCAGGAACCTGCGGAGTACGTCGCCGATGTTTTCTGTATTGTTCCGTTTCATGAATGGATGGGGGTTATGGCTCCGTTTTGCACGTGGAAGGAACAAAACGGCTGGTTGATTTTAGGCAGTATTTCCTCTAGATGTTCCCTGTGGGTGTCTGTCAGGAATATTTGGCCGAAACGGTCGCTGCCTGCCAATCGGATGATTTGCTCTACGCGCAAAGCGTCTAATTTGTCGAATATGTCGTCCAACAGCAGCAGGGGAATGTTTTTCCCGGCCTTTTTCAGGAAATCGAATTGTGCGAGTTTCAGAGCGATGAGGTAGGTTTTGGATTGCCCTTGCGAGCCTTCCCGTTTAATGGGGTATTCTCCTAGTTGCATTTCTAATTCATCTTTGTGTGTCCCTTTGGTGGAGAAGCCGATGATGCGGTCGCGCAATCTGTTTTCGCGCAGTATGTCCGACAGCTTCCCTTGTTGTGCGTGCGATTTGTAGCGTAGCCCGACTTGTTCTTTGCCTTGCGAGATGAATGCATAGAACGATTGGAAAGTCGGAATGAAGTTCTGGATGAAGTCGGTGCGTTTCTTGAAAAGGATTTCTCCATTTGTGGCCATGGCATCTTCCCAAATGTCAAACAGTTCATGTTCTGGCTCTGTGTCGGCTTTCAGCAGCATGTTCCTTTGCTGCAATGCGCGGTTGTAACGCAACAATGCGTGAAGGTATTCTTTGTCGTACTGTGACAGGGTGACGTCCATCAGCCTGCGGCGTTCTTCGCTGCCTCCGCTTATCAGTTCAGAGTCTGAAGGCGACACCATGACAAGCGGGATGAAGCCAATATGGTCTGCCAGCCGGGTATATTCTTTCTTGTTCCTTTTGAAATGTTTTTTTTGGCGCTGTTTCAGCCCACAATAAATTTCTTCCGGTGTGCCGTCGTCGGTTTCGTAATATCCTTGCAGGACGAAGAAGTCCTGTTCGTGCATGATGTTTTGCGAGTCAACCGGGTTGGTGGCGCTTTTGCAGAACGACAAGTAAAAGATGGCATCGAGGAGGTTGGTTTTCCCCATGCCGTTTGCGCCGAGGAAACAATTGATCTTGGGCGACAAGTCAAGTTCTATTTCCCTCAGGTTCTTGTAGTTCAATATAGAGATATGCTTTAATGTCATTTTGACGGTTGATTTTGATGAGGCGCAAAAATAATGAAAGGTGAGCGCAAAGGCAAGCGGGAAACGAAGTTTTCAGGCTGGGCTTTGCCGAACCGCATCCTATCTTCGCAAGGCAAAAATAGTGAAAGGCGCGTGTAATGGCAAGTGGAGGCTGAATGTCCAGGCAGGCATTGCCGGCTCGAGTCCTGCATTCACCTTGGCAAAGGTAGGAATAAAAAGCCGAAAAGGGCGTGCATTTTAAGGGGAATATTAAAAAATCTGCCGGGAAATTTCGTTTATAATTATAA
>CALUIR010000018.1 GCA_944320785.1 uncultured Bacteroidaceae bacterium | reverse complement strand
TCGGGGTGTAGCGCAGTCCGGTTAGCGCACCTGCTTTGGGAGCAGGGGGTCGAAGGTTCGAATCCTTTCACCCCGACGATATCATTTAAAATGTCACTAATATTTATGGGAAAAGCCGTTGCAGGGATGCACCGGCTTTTTTTATGCAGGAAAGTGATGAAAATGGAATAAGGAGACAGGATATGTACACAGTCAGAAAGCGAATTGAAATATCGGCATCCCATCGGTTGCATCTGCCTTATCGCAGCAAATGCGAGGAATTGCACGGCCATAATTGGGTGATTACCGTTTATTGTAGGGCGGAGACGTTGAACAAGGACGGGATGGTAGTGGATTTTTCTTCCGTCAAGGAAGCGGTGAAAGACAAATTGGATCATAAGAACCTGAACGATGTGCTGCCGTTTAACCCGACGGCGGAGAACATTGCCCGGTGGGTTTGCGAGCAGGTGCCGCAGTGTTACAAGGTGGAGGTGCAGGAATCGGAGAACAACATGGCATGGTATGAGAAAGATTAACGAGATATTCTACAGCATCCAAGGAGAGGGCTTCCACACCGGCACGCCTTGCGTGTTCATCCGCTTTGCGGGATGCAACCTTTGCTGCCCGTTTTGTGACACCCGTCATGAGGATGGGGTTTGGATGGACGACGGGGACATTTATGCCGAAGCCGGGAAGTATCCCGCCACGCATGTCATACTGACGGGCGGCGAACCCGGCTTGCAGGTGGACGAAGGTTTGGTGGAAGGGCTTCACCGGATGGGGAAGTCTGTGCATATTGAGACGAACGGCACCTGCCCCTTGCCGGGCAATATCGATTGGGTGACCTGTTCGCCCAAGGAAGGCAGCCGCTTGCGCATCACTCGGATTGATGAACTGAAGGTTGTATATACCGGGCAGGACTTGTCCGTTTATGAAAAGATGCCTGCCGCCGTGCATTGCTTGCAACCCTGTTCGTGCCGCAACACGGAGGAAGTGGTTGCCTACGTGAAAGCCCATCCCTTGTGGCGGCTCAGCCTCCAGACTCATAAATGGGTGGGCATCCGCTGACCCTCGGCAGGCATGCGGAGGGACGGCCTCATTTAATTTTATAAAAAACAAACGGGAATATGCAGGAAAGATAAGGAATTATTTCATAAATTTGCATGATTGTATCAAAAAAGGACTTCAACAGATTAAGGATATGTACAGGACACATACATGTGGGGAGCTGCGGCTCTCAGATGTGAACAAAGACGTGACGCTGTCCGGGTGGGTGCAGCGCACGCGGAAAATGGGGGGAATGACGTTTGTGGATCTCCGCGACCGTTACGGCATCACCCAATTGGTTTTCAATGAAGGCGATGATGCTGCCTTGTGTGAGCAGGCCAACAAACTGGGGCGCGAATACGTGGTTCAGGCAAAAGGCCGGGTATGCGAGCGTTCGAGCAAGAACAGCCATATCCCTACGGGCGACATCGAAATTGCTGTCACCGGCCTGACGGTGCTGAACACTTCGCTGACTCCTCCTTTCACCATCGAGGACAATACAGACGGCGGCGACGACATCCGCATGAAGTTCCGCTATTTGGACTTGCGCCGTGCGGCAGTCCGCAAGAACTTGGAACTGCGCCATCGAATGACGATGGAGGTGCGCCGCTATTTGGACAGCCAAGGATTTTTGGAGATAGAGACCCCCATGCTGGTAGGCTCCACGCCGGAAGGCGCAAGGGATTTCGTGGTCCCTTCGCGGATGAACCCCGGGCAGTTCTATGCATTGCCCCAGTCGCCGCAAACTTTGAAGCAACTGTTGATGGTGTCCGGCATGGACCGTTATTTCCAGATTGTGAAATGTTTCCGTGACGAGGACTTGCGTGCCGACCGCCAGCCGGAGTTCACGCAGATAGACTGCGAGATGAGTTTCGTGGAGCAGGAAGACATCATCCAGATGTTTGAAGGCATGGCAAAACATCTGTTCAAGGAACTGCGGGGCGTGGAACTGGCGGAACCCTTCCAGCGCATGCCTTGGAGCGAAGCTATGAAATATTACGGCAGCGACAAGCCGGACTTGCGTTTCGGCATGAAGTTCGTGGAACTGATGAATGTGCTGAAAGGTTACGGGTTCTCCGTTTTCGACAATGCGGCCTACATTGGCGGCATTTGCGCGGAAGGGGCGGCACACTACACGCGCAAGCAGATAGACCAGTTGACGGATTTCGTGAAGAAGCCGCAAATCGGCGCCAAAGGTCTGGTGTATGCCCGTGTGGAAGCCGATGGGAACGTGAAATCCAGTGTGGACAAGTTCTATCCGCAGGAAGCACTTCAACGGATGAAAGAGGCATTCGGCGCACATCCCGGCGATTTGATTTTGATACTGTCGGGGGATGATGCCATGAAGACCCGCAAGCAGTTGTGCGAACTTCGTCTGGAGATGGGCAACCAATTGGGCTTGCGCGACAAAAACAAGTTTGCCTGCCTGTGGGTGGTTGATTTCCCGATGTTTGAATGGAGCGAAGAAGAAGGCCGCCTGATGGCGATGCACCATCCTTTCACCCATCCGAAGAGTGAGGACATCCCGATGCTTGACACGCATCCTGAGGATGTCCGCGCCGATGCCTACGACATGGTGGTGAACGGCGTGGAAGTGGGCGGCGGCTCTATCCGTATCCACGACCCGGAATTGCAGGCAAAGATGTTCGAAATACTGGGTTTCACGCCGGAACGCGCACAGGAGCAGTTCGGCTTCCTGATGAACGCTTTCAAGTACGGTGCGCCGCCTCATGGTGGTTTGGCTTATGGCTTGGACCGTTGGGTTTCATTGTTTGCCGGGTTGGACAGCATCCGCGACTGCATTGCTTTCCCGAAAAACAACAGCGGGCGCGATGTGATGCTCGATGCTCCCGCGCCGTTGGAGCAGGCGCAACTGGACGAGTTGAACCTCGTTGTGGCATTGAAGGACGAAAAGAAAGGATAGGAATCTGTGGCCGGAGGGCAATGTGCCGTCCGGCCTATATGGTTTGAAAGGCATGTTTCCGAAGAAAGGCACACAGGTATTCAGGTTCATCCTGGTCGGATTCTCCAATGCGGTGATTACTTACATCATTTATGTGGCGATGCGGCGGTGGATGCATTTCGGCGAGGAAGTGTCTAATGCGGCGGGATACATCGTGGCGTTGGTCAACAACTTCGTATGGAGCAAGCTGTGGGTTTTCCAGACGCGGGCCACCAATGTGTGGCGCGAGATTGTTTTGTTCGCATTTTCGTTCTTGGTGGCCTATGGTTGCCAGTTCACGTTCTTCAAGTTGATGATTACGCATACGGAAAAGAGCGAATACCTGTGGCAGTTCTTGGGCTTGTTTATCTATGGCGCGGTGAATTTTCTGATGAACAAGAAGCTGACATTCAATCATCCACGGTGATAATATTGCAAGGAAAATCCCCGCAGCAGCCGTGCTGCGGGGATTTTTTTATTCATGTACGGGGGCGAAAAGGCAAATTAATGTTCCTTTTTTATTTTTCCTCATTCATTTCCATGTCAATCTCAATGTATGTGTTTTCCCATTTGAATGCTTTTTGGGTAGCGAAATCAATGCCCCAGGCCAACACATTCAATAGGTTAAGGCATGAAACTGGATTGAACCGCGCTTCAAGCAGGATAATAGCAGGCTTGTATCCTTTCTTTTTAGCCACAAGTTCTTTGGATGATAACTTTTTCCGGATGCGGGCGCTTGCTTCGCCTGTTTCTCCAATGGTCGCTATTTTTTGCCCATTGTCATAAATGGCAGTCCCTTCTTTTCCCGCAAAAGTGATGTTTTGCTTTGCGGCAGTGAAAATGGAAGCACAAGACGATGTTAAAAGCGGGATGCAAAGAACGCATGCGAGCAATTTTGCTTTTTTCATTTTCTTCTGAATTAAACGTGTTATGTTGCAATATTGCCAAAGTTCATAGGCAAAAGCCATACGTTTAACCAAAAGAAAGCGCAGGCTGCTGCCTACGCCTCTTGGCTCACCACAAGCCATTACACACTAAGCGAGAAGCCTGCGCCTTATGGGCGCATCCCTCAAAGTGTGTAATCATAGCCCGTTCATTTCCGAGGTGGTGATTCAGAGGCGATTGAGCTATATTATCAATAAAGGTGCATCCGATTTCCCGAATGCGCCGCAAATATAGTGAAAGGCGAGCGCAAAGACAAATGAAAACAAAGTTTTCAGATTGGCTTTGCCGAGCCGCATCCTATATTCGCTGTGGCAAATATAGTGAAAGGCGAGTGCAGAAGCAAGCGGAAAACGAAGTTTTTCAAGCTTGATTTTGCCAGGGCTGCATCCGATGCTCTGCCAAGAGCCTCCCAAAGGTTTTTGAAAAGCATTAGAAGGTTTGAGTGAAAACATTGGAAGGTTTTTGAAGTTGCCCGATGGGCTTTCCCGGAATGTTCGCAGATATGCCTGCACACATGATAATGGTGAGTCGGAAAAATTGCGGCTCTGCATGGAACCTGGAATCAAGAATCCTTCTGTAGCCTTGTTGGCTTGTCAGCTTGCCCCTCATGAGAATGGTTGGAATGTTTGGCCGTTGCGGGGATTTTTTTTGCAGAGTTGGGCTGTTTTCTTTTGATGGTTCCAGCAGAAGTGCGTATATTTGTTGCATAAAAAATCAGACGTGGTGATATGGGCAAATGGTCAGACAAGTTCAGGAAAACGGTGTCGCCGGCTTTGGAACCGGGATGGTGGCTCACGTGGTTGGGCATATTGGCGGGATGTGTCATCATGGCATCCGGCTTTGTTTTCTTCATCAACCCTTACGGCATTGTGCCGGGCGGCGTGTATGGCGCAAGCATCGTGCTGCACAACCTGTTCCCTTCCGTGCAGGTCGGCACGTTCGGCTATGCGTTCGACATACCGTTGCTGGTGCTTTCCGTGTTCCTTCTGGGGGCTAACATCGGGGCGCGGACGCTGGTGGTGGCGATGATCACGCCGGCCATCATGAACATCCTGTCGAAGTTGTCGTATCCCACGCAAGAAGCATTGGAGCGTTTGGACCCTTCGCAGCTTCTAGGGGGCATGCTCGACATGAGCGACCACCTGATGCTGACGTGCGTCATCGGCGCGGTCATCATCGGCATCGGAAACGGCCTGGTGGTGCGCCACCAGGCTTCCACGGGCGGGAGCGACATTGTGGGGATGATTCTTCAGAAGTATTTCCACATCCGTTTCTCTAACGGCATCTTGCTGGTGGATGCCACGGTGGTGTGCTTCGGCCTCGTGGTGATAGGGTTCGGCATCGGAAGCGCGGAGGTGGTGGAGCAACCTTCTGTTTACCTGTCGCTTTATTCATTGATTTCCATATTCATCATATCGAGGGTCATCGCTTTTGTGCTGAACGGGGCGAAGGACGACAAGTTGTTGTTCATCATCAGTGAGGACAAGTTGGAGGGGCTCCACGATTATATCATCCACGACCTGGATCGCAGCGGCACCTACATCAAGAGCCGGGGCTTGTATTCCGGCGGGGAGAAAGAGATGTTGTTCATTGTGGTGAGCCATAAGCAAGTGGCGGGCATCAAGGCGAAAATCAAGGAAATCGACCCTCGTGCCTTTGTGGTGGTGACGGATGCCTACGACACATTTGGCGAAGGATGGAAGCCGTTGCCCAGCGTGGACGAGCTGAGGCCGGAATAGTAACATATAAAAAATAGGATAAGGTATGGACATAGTTTTGGTTATATTGGCAGCGGTGTTCCTGTTCGTGGGCATGCTGGGGTGCATCCTCCCGATGCTTCCGGGGCCTCCGTTGGCTTATGCGGGGATGCTGTTGCTGCACCTGACGGACCGGGTGCAGTTCACCACCGGGCAACTCTTGGTGTGGTTGCTCATCGTGGTGGTTACGGTGGTGCTGGATTATGTGACCCCGCTGTTGGGCAGCAAGTACAGCGGCGGCAGCAAATGGGGGGAGCGCGGCTGCATGATTGGCACGGTCATCGGCTTGTTCTTTGCGCCGTGGGGCATCATCATCGGTCCTTTTGTGGGTGCCGTGGTGGGCGAGTTGCTGGGCGACAAGGAGCTTTCGCAGGCGTTGAAGTCAGGATTCGGCTCTTTCTTGGGCTTCCTGTTCGGCACCGTCCTCAAGTTGGGCGTTTGCGGTTACTTCATCTGGCAGTTTTTCAAGGCTTTGTTTTAAATTGATTCAATAAAGCGTTATGGTTTTCATTGCGCACCGTTCGCTTGCCCTTGCGGCAGGCGACGGTACGTTTCTCGTATGGTTCCAGGTGTGTTTTCCGGGAGTCCCGGCCTGCTTCTTCCTGCCGTGTGCAGGAATTCGACCCGTCAAAATCGCATTTTGACGGGTCGAATTGTGATTTTGACGGGTCAAAATGGGAATTTGACGGGTCAAAATGCGGGTTTGCCCCGGCGTGCTGGGAACTTCTTCGGGGAGAGGCGGGCGGTTTGCCCGGATGTTGTTCCCGGAATAGCCTTTGCAAGCAGTTCCGGGCATCACGGGAAATAGTGATTTTTAGGGGGGTGGGCATGAAATTCCGCCTTTTGCTTGCGGCATTTCCGTGCATTTTTTTATCTTTGCCTTCGGCGAAGACAGGACGCGGCTTGGCAAAGCCAAATCGGAAACTTTGTTTTCATTTGCCTTTGCGCTCGCCTTTCACTATCTTTGGCTGCAAGATGTTTTTAAGATGCAATCATATATTCAATAATAAAAAAGAGTAGAGTTATGAAGAAGTACATGCTTTTTCTTTTGACGGCGTGGCTCGTGCCTTGGGCGCTGGCCGCGCAAACCACCGTGGCCAGCGGCACTTGCGGCGCGGATGGCGGCAACCTGACGTGGGTGTTCACCTCTGACCGTGTCCTCACCATCAGCGGGAGCGGGGCGATGGCCGATTATGAGGGATACGGAAGCCCTTGGTATGATTATGCGCTCAGTTATGTTTCCGACAAGGAAGTCATCAAGAAGATTGTGGTGCATGAAGGCGTGACCTCCATCGGGAATTATGCTTTTGAGAACTGCTGGAACGCGGAAAGCATCTCCCTGCCCGGCAGTGTGGAGCGGATTGGCAGCCATGCATTCGACGGCTGCCGCTTGGTGGAGAGCCTGCAGTTGCCATCTGCCTTGCGTGAATGCGGGGCGTATGCGTTCAGCGGTTGCTTTGCCTTGAAGTCCATCGCAGTTCCCGGCGGGGTGGCGGCTTTGCCGGAATCCATGTTTTCGGGCTGTACCGCGCTGGCGGAAGTCACTTTGCCCGATGGATTGGAACGCATCGGAAAGTCGGCTTTCAGCAGTTGCGCGTTGGTGTCCGTCCGCATCCCGGAAAGCGTGGTGACTATTGAAGACAGGGCTTTCAATGGTTGCGATGCGTTGAAAGCAGTGGAGTGGGACGCCGTTGCCTGCCCGGATTTTGAGAAATCCATTTTGCCTGTGGGCATTGCTTCCGTCACGTTCGGGGAAAAGGTAAGGCGCATTCCGGCTCGTTTGTGCGCAGGCACGGGCATCACGGAGTTGGCGGTTCCCGCCAGCGTGGAGGAGATTGGCGATGGGGCTTTTCAAAATTGCACGGCTTTGGCCAAAGTGTCGTTGGGCAGCGGCGTGAAGCGCATCGGGATGCGTGCCTTCGGTCGTGCGGGGATTTCAGAAGAAGTGGTCCTGCCCGACGGCTTGGTTGAGATGGACGGATATGTTTTTGCGGATTGCGCCAAACTGCCGGGCGTGGTATGGGGCAAGGGCTTGACGGCGATTCCAACCTACACCTTCTCCGGCTGTTCCGCATTGGCAAAGATGGAGATACCCGACCATGTGGCCGCTATTGAGGCAAGGGCCTTCAGCGAATGCACGCAGTTGGCGGAATTGGTCGTGGGCAAAGGGGTGGCTTCCATTGGCGGGATGGCCTTTTATGGCTGCGGCAACCTCTCCCGCGTGGAGTGGAATGCCGTGGATTGCGCCGATTATTCGGCCGGCAGTTTCGCATCTTCGCTCTCGGAAGTCGTGTTCGGGAATGAAGTGGTGTACATTCCCGCTGCTCCCTTCAAGAATGCTTCCATCACGGAAGTGCGGATTCCTGAGAGCGTGGAAAGGATGGGCGAAAGGGCTTTCAGCGGTGCTTCCGCGCTGTCCCGCGTGGAGTGGGGTGCCGTCCGTTGCGCCGATTTTTCCGCTCAACCGTTTCCTTCCACGGTCGCTTCCGTGTCTTTCGGCAGCAAGGTGGCATACATTCCCGCTTATTTGTTCCAAGGCACTTCCGTATCTGAGGTGCTGATTCCTGGTTCTGTGGAAGGTGTCGGGGCGTATGCCTTCAGCGGTTGCCCCAACCTTGCCCGTCTGCAGGTCGGGGCAGGGGTGGCTGCGGTGGGCGAGAAAGCATTCAGCAGCGCAAACCTGGCGCAAGTGGCATGGAATGCCGTGGACTGCGCGGACTTCAACAAAGATAATGTGGCCTTCCCGCCATCGGGCGCAGCCATGACGATGACGGTGGGCAGCGGGGTGCGGCGCATTCCTGCTTATTTCTGTTATCGGTGCAGCGGGCTTTCGTCCCTCGTGTTTGAAACCCCCTCCTCGTTGCAGCGGGTGGAGGAATACGCCTTCTACGGCTGCCCCTTGCAGGACTATGAACTGCCCGGAAGCGTGGAATACGTCGGCCCCTATGCGTTCGGCGAAGGGGATGATTCCTATCTGCGGGAACTCACCATCACAAAAGCCTTGGTGGACGAAGGCTTCACCACGGATGCCGCCCGCATCGACGAACTGGTGATTGCCGATGACGTGGTGGCCCTCGACCTCACCCGCATGTTCCGCAACGAGAACCTGCAAATCGGCTCGTTGGAAGGAAACCTGCCCGACACGCTGTGGACCCGGAGCGTGCCAAGCGGCGAGCCGACTACCCATTGGATGGGCCGCCGCGCCACGGTTTACGACATGGACCATGACGGATACATGGAATATTTCAGCATTGACGAAAGGCCGGCGCGGTATTACACCATGTTGGGCATCGGCGGAGGCAGCCTGGACATCGGGGGAAACCGTAACCTTTCCTCCTATCAAAACGTGGACAATGATGGTGTCATCGATTATGCCGGTGAGGATGCCCTCTACCGCTTGGTGGACGGCGCGATGAACCTCTATGCCCAGTTTCCAGACAACATCAAGGGCATTGCCGATGTGGATGCCGACGGGCGGGCAGACGTGCTGGGACAGGACGGCAAGCTCTACCACGCGCAAGCCGACGGGTCGTACCTTCCCGTGGAAATCACGCTCATCGACACGGCGGCAGTCGATAGCATTGTTTACCAATCTGCCGTGGCTCATCGCTATGTGGCGGCCACCCCGTTGCCTTCCATGAAGGAGATATTTGCCCAGATGCTGGCCGGTTATGGCGGGGGAGGGTCGGCACAGGAGGCGTTGACGGCCATCGACGTGGACCGAAATGGCTACACCGACCTCGTAAGTTTGGACGATGGCATGGCGTGGCTCAACTATGGCGACAACCGTTTCTACTGCGGAAGCATCGGCGGGCGCATCCTTTCCATCAAGGACTTGACGGGCGACGACATCCCCGATTACGTGATTTACAACGAAGACAGCGAGCAGACCATCTTGGTGTCCTACAATGCCGACGGCGACATCACCCGGCAATTGCTGGTGAGCGACCTCGTGGTGTCCAACGCCTGGTGCTACGACTTCGATGGCGACGGCGATGCCGACATCCTCCTGTCGTTCGACTATGTGGAAACGCCGGGCTACGCTTTCTTGGTGTTCTACCGCAACGACGGCAACGGCTCGTTCCGCCAAGTGGAACATTCTTTCGCGGAACAGTTGGAGTTCATCGACTGTGTGGATGTGGACAACAACGGCCTCTATGAAGTGGTGGCGCAGCAATCAACGGGCAATCCCAACGATGCGCCGACTTTCCGCCTCATCGACTGCACTGCTTCGCTGGATGCTGTCCTGCGTCTGGATGGCTTCACGGGGGGAAATCCGGAATACGACTATTATGGCCTCACGGACGGCCTGTTCATCGGCGACTTGGACGGCGACGGAATCATCGAATATGCCGGAGGAAGCTATGTGGACAACTCATCGGGTGCTGTCACGTCAAAGACTGCCGTCGTGAAGTTTGCCGGGACGCCCAACACCGCTCCCGCGAAGATGGAGCGTCCTTCCGCCATCTATGAGGCCGACACCCGGATGCTTTCCGTCTCATGGCCGGCAGGAAGCGATGCCGAAAGTTCATCGGTGGATCTCACTTACGCTTTGCGCGTCGGCACCGCACCGGGTTTGGGCGATATCGTGTATGCACATGCCACGGCCGACGGCACGCGCCTCAACCTGCGCGATGGCAACATGGGGCATTCCCTCCACTATTGGATGAACGTGGCCAACTGGAATCCCGGCACGTATTACATCGCCGTGCAGGCCATCGACCCCAACCACCGGGGCGGCGCATGGAGCGAGGAACTGGCGTATGAGCATGTGTCCGTCGGTTCAGGCTTCACATTGGACCGCAATTCCATGACAACGGCCGACACGCTGGCCGTGGCTTTCCATGACCTGTCTTCCGAAGGTTGCACATACGATTGGGCATTCGGCGACAGCGCGGCGGTGGTCAGCGAGGAAGGCGGATGCATCCGGCTGGTGTACCATACGCCGGGCGATCGCTGCATTGAACTCACCGTGACCGACGTGCAAGGCCGTGTGTCGGAGGCCACGATGAAGGAAGTAGCGGTGTATGCCGCCGGCAGGGAACAGGAAACATTGGGCATCGGCAACGCGCCGCAAGCGTATGCCGACTGGGACGGCGACGGCGATGCGGACATCACGGCATACAATGGCTTCTACGAGAACGAAGGAAAGGGCGCATTCAACGCCGTGGGCAAGATATTTAACCTGAACCTGACGTTCAACACACAGTATAATGATGTCAACGTGGTGGACTACGACATGGACGGCCTGCCCGACTTGGCAGGGACGAACAACAAAGGGAACCTCTTCCTCAACGGGGACGGCTTCAACTTCACCGCTTCCGAAGTGTCGGATGAAACCTATTTCGACCGCAGCCGGAACTCCATCAAGCATCTGGTGGACTTGGACAACGACGGCCTGCCCGACTTGTACCGTGAAAGCTATTCTTCCGATGAAATCTTCCGCAACACGGGCAGGATGCAGTTTGACGTGACGACTGCCGACCGCCTGGGGCAGGACGTGAGCGTTTACTTGTCTTATGATTACCTCGGCGCTTGCGACATCGACCGCGACGGATACACCGACCTTGTGGGCCGCGTGGGGGAACGCCGCGACCTGAACGACCCGAAGGACAGCGTGGTGGTTTACAAGAACCTCGGCAACTGGACGTTCCTGCGCATCCCCGTTTCCCTTTGGGTGGATAACGAACACACGGCCTTGGCCGATATGGACAACGACGGGCATGCCGACATCGTGACGCTGGAGACCACACGGATGGTGCGCATCCATTACGGGGATGCCGATATGGCGTTCAGCCGCAACGAAACTGTTTACCTCCCGATAGCGTGCGAGAACCTCTCTGCTCTGCACGATGTGGACAACAACGGTTATCCCGACGTGGTGCTTTCCCATGTGGTGGCCTACAACTACGGGAACCGCTTCGAATGCCAAGAGGTGGAGGAGGAGGGTTCTTCCTTCCGCTACACCTATAATATAATGGTAGATGTGGACGGCGACGGCGTACCAGACTTGGCAAGGCGGGAAAGCAGCACGAGCGCCGACAGGTATTGCCGTCTCGCTTCCCGCATCGGGAACACGGCCCCGCAAGCACCCACGAACCTCCGCATGCGGCAGACCGAGAATGGCGTTGTCCTGGAATGGGACGACGCGATGGACAAGGAAACGCCGAAGGTGCAGATGCGCTACAACGTCAGTGTGAAGAAGAAAGGCGCGACGGGCGCGGAGGCTTACCTCGTTTCGCCCATGAATGGCGGGCGCGATGCAGCAGCCGTTGTGCCAGGCTGGCCGTATGTGCGCTCCACCAGCTACGTGATGCCGCTGTCGCGCTTCACGCCGGGCGAGGAATACGAATTGCGCGTGCAGGCCATTGATCTGTGGAATGCTGTTTCTGCCATTTCTGAACCTTTCACGTTCACCGTGGACGAGTCGGCGGCCATCCTGTTCTCTGCCGACAAGGTTTGCGTGGGCGATGCGGTGACGGCACGCTATGTGGCTGCCGGGGCATCGGGCGCGAAACCCGAATGGACGGCAGGCGACGGCGAAGTGACCCTCAACGAGGACGGCACGGCCAGCATCCTGTGGCCCACCAGCGGCGTGAAGACCGTGACGGCTGCTTGGAACGGCAGCACGGCGCAAGCCTCATTCTACGTGCGGGGCGACACGGTGAGCCTCGACATGGACTTGCCGGAACGGGTGTTGGGCGGCAGTACGGTGGCGTTCCGCCTTCCGCATGTTTTCGCCGATCCTTCCAACAAGGTGTGGATAGATTGCGATGAAAGCGAGGAACTGGTGATTGCCCGCGACGGCGCTTCCCTCGACGCGCAAGCCACCTTCCCGATGGCGGCCGGCACTTACACCCTTGCCGTGCATTACGTGGATGCCGTTTGCGGCGAGCGCGTGGCGCAGTATCCCGTGACGGTGGAAGAAGGCATCGTGCCGGAACTCTCCATCGTGGGCGTGGACGAGGCCACGGGCAAGGTGAAACTGCAATGGGAGGTGCCGGAAAGCGTTTTGGCGCGTACGGACTTGCTCGACGGCATCATTGTATATAAGGAAAGCGGGCAGACGGATAACTTTGTCCGATTGGCGGAACTGCCGTTGACGGCCACTTCGTATGTGGATGAAGCATCCGACCCGTCGGTGCGCAAGAACCGTTACCGCATTGCACTGGCAACCACGTATGGCGGCGAAAGCAAGCCCGGCGCGGTGCATGGCAGCGTGCATCTGATGCTGAACCAAGGGTTGAACGGAGCCATCAACATGATTTGGACGCCTTACGAGGGCGGCGTGGTGGACCAATACACGATATGGCGCGGCACGTCTGCTGATGACATGCAGATACTCACGACAGCTTCGGGCTACGAGATGAGTTACACGGACCAGACGGCAGGCAGCGGCGAGTACGTCTATGCCTTGTCTTACGAGAATGTGGCCGAAACGGGATGGGCATCCTCATCTTCATGGGATGCGCCGATCCGCGCCCCGCAGGCCGGGGAAGCCGTGTCGGCTCGCTCGAATGCGGTGTCCACGGCGCAAGCCATCCGCACTGTCTTTGTCAACGGCTTGAACATAAGGGTGTTAGAAGGGACGGATGTGCTGTCTGTCCGCCAACCGGCGCTGCACTTGTATGCAGAACTGCTTCCGGCCAACGCCACGATACGCCAAGTGGCATGGAGCATCCTCTCCGGCAGCGACTTGGCCACTGTCACTTCTTCGGGGGAATTAGTGGCGGCGGACACGGACAAGGAAGGCCGGATTGTGGTGCAGGCGGCGGTCATCGACGGTTCCGGGTTGAAAGCCGAACTGACGATACAGAAGATAGACCTTCGCCCGGCCAGCATCTCCATTGCGTTGCCGGACGGGGTGGAGGCATTGGCTCCGTCTGTTCCTTCCATCCAGTTGCAGGCCATCGTTTATCCCGAAGGTGCGTCGCAGGAAGTGGTTTGGAGTTTGGATGAAGGAGAATCCTTGGCGAGCATTTCTGCAGATGGCATGCTCCGTGCCGTGGGCGAGGACAATGGCATCGTAGTAGTACGCGCCACTTCGGCAGAAGATGCTTCGGTTTCGGCCACGATAGAGATTGAGAAGAAGGACTTCGACGGTTCCGGCATTGAGGAAACGGAGGCAGGCATTGCGCTCCGTGCCTGGATGGACGGGGATGATTTGGTGGTGGACGGCCTGCCTTCCGGCGTGGATGCCCGTCTGCAGGTGGTCAGCGCTGACGGGCGCGTGCTGCTCGATGCGGAGAGCCGGGGCGAAGTTACCCTTCGCATGGACGTGCGTCACCTGTCGCCGGGCTTCTATTTGCTGCAGGCCGGTAGCGGCATGCGGCAAGCGGTGTTCCGCTTCATCCGGCGTTAGGCTTGCGTTTGACCGGTTTTCGGAAGGCGTGTTTCCCTTGTGGAAGCACGCCTTCCCTTTTTCCCGCCTGCGTGGAGGGAAACTTCCGCTTGCCCGTATGGGAAGTTCATTTCATGCCGCCAAATTCTTTATCTTTAAGCTAAGGATGTGTGTCCTTAGGCTGAGGATGCACATCCTTAACCTAAAGATGCATATCCTTAAGCTGAGGATGAAGTTCTTTCCCGTGCAAACCGGGTTTGCTAGGCAGGCAAATCAGGCCTGTTGCCCGTCGGCTTGGCGGAATATTTGCGGAATTTTTTCCATATTCCGCCAATAATCGTATTTTTGCAACGGAAACTATTCTGTGTGCGATGAAACGTTTTTTGCTTCTGTCTCTCATGGCATGCTGGGCCGTCATTGCGGCTTCCGGGCAAAAAAGGATGGGGGAAATCTTCTTTCATGGGGAACTCCTGCATGCTCCTGTTGACGGTTTTGTGGCAGACAGCCTTCAGAGGACTGTCTTGCCGGAAGATTCCTTGCTTGCCCCTGCCGACAGCCTGGTGGCGGACAGCATCGGGGAAGCCGTATCCCCGGCGGATTCTTTGCGTCTCCCGGCGGACAGCCTGCGGGCGGACAGCGTGGCGGAAGCGGCCTTTCCCAAGGATTCCTTGCTTGTCCCTGCTGATAGCCTCAGGGCCGACACCCTGGTGGAAACCGCAGTGGCCAAAGATACCTTGCGCTCACGCAAGGATGTCATAAAGAAGACGGTGCCGAAGCAAAGCGCATTGTCGCGGCGCATCTCGCGGATATATGCTTCTTACTCCGACACGCTTCCCAAGATTTACACCCGCTATTTCGCCCAAGCCGATTCATTGTATTACAACGACACGGCTTGCCTGCGCTCTATCCGTTTAGACCCTTATTACTACCGTCTTTTCCTGCCGCTCACCTATTATCATGCACCCATCCGGCAGGCTTTCCGCCCGGAGTGGGAGCCTTCTCCTTTGCGTGACTTGCAGCGTTCTTGCGCTGCAGGCGTTTTGGCGGCAGACACTGTGCCGGCTGATTCCGTTTCGGCGGCCCGCCAGAAGCGTAGGCAGCGGTATGAGAAGTTGTTTGCCGCCCGGATGGATTCAGTCGCGTTTCCCGTGGAGGAGAGGATGGTGAACCGGATGCATATCGTGGACGAGCAGGTCAACGATGTCCTTCTCTCCATCTATTTGGAATGTCCTAGCATGGTGGAACAGACCGAGAGCGATGTCCAGAAATACAAGTCGTACCGCAAAACGGCATCGGAAAAGGTGTTGCCCACGATACGGGTGTTCGATTTGTTCACGCCCGACCCCGTGACGGAGGAAGAAACGAACGTGAAGAAAAAGGAAATCAGCGTGGAACGCCCCAACTTCTGGAAAACCGGCGGGGAAGGTTCGGTGCAGTTCTCGCAGAATTACATTTCCGACAATTGGTACAAAGGAGGCGACAGCAACAATTCGATGATTACCCAAATCCGTTTGTATGCCAATTACAACGACCAGAAACTGATAGAGTTTGACAACGAATTGCAGTTCAACTTGGGGTTCATCACCTCGCCTTCCGACACGGTCCACCAGTACCGCACGAACAATGACTTGTTCCGCATCAGCAGCAAATTGGGCGTCAAAGCCGTCGCGCGGTGGTACTACACCCTTTCTGCGGAATTCAAGACGCAGTTTTTCTCCAATTATGAGACCAATTCCGACAAGAAGAAATCCGCTTTCATGACACCGACCGAACTGAACCTGGGCGTGGGTATGGATTACAAGTTGGAGAAGGAAAAGATAAACCTCTCCCTGCTCATGTCGCCGTTGACGTACAACATGAAGTATCTGATGGACCGCGACGTGGATCCCACCGCTTTCGGATTGAAGGCCGGGAGGCAACACTTGGACGAATTCGGTTCGAGGGTACAGGTCACCCATACGTGGAAAATCATATCTTCCATCACCTGGGACTCGCGCCTTTCCTACTTCACCAACTACAAGCGGGTGGAAGCAGAGTGGGAGAACACCATCAATTTTGTGTTGAACCGCTACCTTTCCACCAAGCTTTTCTTCCATGCCCGCTATGACGACAGCGTGGCCCGCGAGGAAGGGGAAGGCTATCTCCAGTTCCAGGAACTTTTGAGCTTCGGAATCAATTACAAGTGGTGAACCTTTTCCGGCTGTCCCCGTCAGAAAAAAATTGCATCATTTTTTAGAATAATTCTTTTATGTTTCCGATTATTATGTAATTTTGCAGCGATTTGTAATGTTCAGTTTGCAAAAATGGCGGTGATAAAACATAGGGGTACTGTGGAAAGCATTGATGGGACGCACGTTAAGGTGAAAATCGTCCAGTCGTCAGCGTGTGCCTCTTGCAGCGTGAAAGGTTTCTGCGGCTCGGCTGACCGTAAAGAAAAAATAATAGATGTGTATGATGCCGCCCATCCTTACATGCCGGGCGATGCCGTCCTCGTTTGCGAGGAACAGTCGATGGGCATGCGTGCCGTGGTGATTGCTTTTGTGGTTCCCTTTGTCATTTTGCTGGCGGCGCTGTTCATGGCCATGCGTTTCAGCGGGGGCAACGAACTGTTGTCAGCCTTGCTGTCACTTCTCGTCCTTGTTCCTTATTACACGCTTTTGTATCTGCTGAGGAACAGAATCCGAAGGAATTTTTCATTTACATTAAAACCAATAAATAACTAACTTATGAGCTTGATTCTGATAGCAGTTATTTCTTTGGGGGCGATAGGGCTGGTTTCAGCCGTCATCTTGTTTGCCGCTTCCAAAAAATTTGCTGTGTATGAAGACCCGCGAATCGCCCAAGTAGCCGCTGTGCTGCCTCAGGCGAACTGCGGCGGATGTGGTTACCCTGGATGCACCGGCTTTGCCGATGCGTGTGTCAAAGCCGGTTCATTGGACGGGAAGCTGTGCCCGGTGGGCGGGCAGCCTGTGATGGCCAAGGTAGCAGAGATCCTGGGTTTGGCTGCTGTTGCTTCAGAGCCGAAGGTGGCTGTCGTGAGATGCAACGGCACGTGTGCGAATCGTCCTCGTGTGACGAAGTATGACGGGGCGCGTTCCTGTGCGATTATGGCCTCCACTTACGGTGGCGAAACAGGATGCAGCTACGGATGTTTGGGTTGCGGCGATTGTGTGGCCGCTTGCCAGTTTGATGCCATCCACATGAATCCTGAGACCGGGTTGCCGGAAGTGGATGAAGACAAGTGTACGGCTTGCGGCGCCTGTGTGAAGGCTTGCCCGAAGTCCGTCATCGAATTGCGCTACAAAGGCAAGAAGTCGCGCCGTGTGTATGTGTCCTGTGTGAACAAGGACAAGGGCGCCGTGACGCGCAAGGCTTGTTCCGTGGGTTGCATCGGATGCGGGAAGTGCGTGAAGGCTTGCCAGTTTGATGCCATCACGGTGGAGAACAACTTGGCTTATATTGACTTCACGAAGTGCAAGTCCTGCCGCAAGTGCGTGGAAGCTTGCCCGCAGAACGCCATCGTTGAATTGAATTTCCCGCCGCGCAAGGTCGTGGCGAACACGGAAGCGCCTTCCACGGAAGGATTGAAAGCTGCTCCTGAAACGGTGAAGGCAGCCCCGGCATCCCCGGAAAAGGTTGCGCAAACCCAAGGAGAGGCAAAGGCATGATTTGGATAAAGCAAAACAGGAAACATTAAAAATTGTAATATTGTGAGGACATTTAGAATTGGTGGCGTACATCCGCCTGAGAATAAATTGTCAGCAGGGAAAAAGATAGAGACGCTTGCGCTTCCCAAGCAAGCGGTCATTCCCTTGTCGCAGCACATCGGCGCTCCGGCAACGCCTGTGGTGAAGAAAGGTGATATTGTGAAAGTAGGGACGCTGATTGCCCAGCCGGGCGGCTTTGTGTCGGCGGCTATTTTCTCGTCGGTATCCGGGAAAGTGGCCAAGATTGACGAGGTGGTGGATGCCAGCGGTTACCGCAAACCCGCCGTGTATATCGACGTGGAAGGCGATGAATGGGAAGAATCCATCGACCGTACCGATGCATTGGTGAAAGAATGCACGTTGGCGCCGGAAGAAATCATTGCGAAAATCAAGGATGCCGGTATCGTCGGCATGGGCGGGGCGTGCTTCCCGACCCACGTGAAGTTGATGCCTCCTCCGGGCAACGTGGCCAATATCCTTATCATCAATGCTGTGGAATGCGAGCCGTACTTGACGGCAGACCATAAACTGATGATGGAGAAGCCGGAGCAAATCCTGGTGGGCGTTTCTATCCTGATGAAAGCCATCAAGGTGAACAAGGCCGTCATCGGCATTGAAAACAACAAGCCGGATGCCATCCGGCTGATGACGAAGGCCGCTGCGGCCTATCCGGGCATCGAGGTGATGCCGTTGAAGGTGAAGTACCCGCAAGGCGGCGAGAAGCAATTGATTGATGCCGTCATCCGCAGGCAGGTGGCCAGCGGCGCGCTTCCTATCTCCACCGGCGCGGTGGTGCAGAATGTAGGCACCGCATATGCCGTGTATGAGGCCGTGCAGAAAAACAAGCCTTTGTTTGAACGGGTGGTGACCGTGACAGGAAAGTCGCTGAAGAATCCTTCCAACTTCCTGGTGCGCATGGGGACTCCGATGCGCATGCTTATCGAGGCGGCGGGCGGCATGCCGGAAGACACCGGGAAAATCATTGGCGGCGGCCCTATGATGGGCAAGGCATTGGTGAACGCCGATGTGCCTATTTGCAAGGGCAGTTCCGGCGTCCTGTTGATGAATGACAAGGAAGCCGGGCGTGGCGGCATGCAACCGTGCATCCGTTGTGCAAAGTGTGTCAGCGCCTGCCCGATGGGGCTGGAGCCTTACCTCTTGGCGACTTTGTCGGCACATGCTGATTGGGAGAGGGTGGAAAAAGAAGATGTCATGTCGTGCATAGAGTGTGGCTCTTGCCAGTTCACTTGCCCGTCGCACCGTCCTATCTTGGATTATGTCCGTTTGGGCAAAGGCAGGGTCGGCGCGATTATTCGTTCACGGAAAAAATAAACAGGATTATGGAAAATAAGTTAATCGTATCATTATCGCCCCACGTGCATAGCGGCGACAGCGTGCAAAAGAACATGTACGGCGTGATTATCGCTTTGATACCCGCCTTGCTTGTGTCTTTTTATATGTTTGGCTTGGGGGCGGCTATTGTGACCATCACTTCGGTGGCGGCTTGCGTTTTCTTTGAATGGGCCATCACAAAGTTCATCCTGAAGCGCAGTCCTTCTACCATCTTGGATGGTTCCGCTATTTTGACCGGCATTTTGCTGGCCTTCAACCTGCCTTCCAACATGCCGGTGTGGATTATCCTCATTGGCGCGCTGGTGGCTATCGGCATCGGGAAGATGACGTTCGGCGGGTTGGGCTGCAATCCTTTCAACCCGGCGTTGGTGGGACGTGTGTTCCTGCTGATTTCTTTCCCGGTTCAGATGACCTCTTGGCCAGTGGCCGGGCAATTGACGAGCTACGTGGATGCCGAGACGGCAGCTACGCCGTTGGCCTTGATGAAGCAGGCTGTGCATGGCGATGCGGATGCTTTGGCGCAGTTGCCGGGCGCATGGGACTTGTTCTTGGGCAACAACCCCGGCTGCATCGGCGAGATTAGCGCCTTGGCGTTGCTTTTGGGGCTTGCTTACATGCTGTGGAAGAAGATTATCAGCTGGCACATTCCTGTGTCCATCCTGGCCACCGTGTTTGTCTTTGCCGGGCTGATGCACTGGGCCAACCCGGACGTTTACGCTTCTCCCTTCGTGCATCTCTTTACCGGAGGCTTGATGCTGGGCGCCATCTTCATGGCTACCGATTATGTCACTTCGCCGATGTCCCACAAGGGCATGATTATTTACGGCGTGGCTATCGGTTTCCTGACCGTGGTCATCCGCACATTTGGCGCATACCCGGAAGGTATGTCGTTTGCCATCCTGATCATGAATGCGTTCACTCCGTTGATTAACACATATTGTAAACCGAAAAGATTTGGGGAGGTAGTGAAGAAATGAAAAAGTTAGAATCATCTTTGAAGAACATGCTCCTGTCGTTGACGGGCTTTGCCGTGGTGGCAGGCGTTTTGTTGGGCTTAGTGAACGGCGTGACCGCAGATCCGATTGCGCAGGCCAAAGCCGCTGCTTTGGGCAACGCCATCGCAGTGGTGGTGCCGGGTTTCGACAATAATCCGGCCGAGGCTTCCGACACGGTAGAAGTCAACGGGGCATCCTACATTATATATAAGGCAACGAAGGGCGGGCAGCCTGTGGGCGTTGCCGTGCAATCATCCGCAAACGGCTTCGGCGGCGCGCTGACCGTCTTGGTGGGTTTCGACAACGAGGGCAACATCATCGACTATTCGTTGCTGGGACATACGGAAACGCCGGGTTTGGGTTCCAAGGCGGATGTGTGGTTCAAAAAGGGCGGCAAGGGCGACATCATCGGGAAAAATCCCGGCGAGAAACCGTTGACGGTGAGCAAGGACGGGGGCGACATCGATGCCATCACCGCTTCCACCATCACTTCGCGGGCGTTCCTTCTGGCGGTGAACAATGCCTATGCGGCCTATAAAGGGCAACAGGTGGATGGCGCAAGCGGCGCGTCGCAGCAAGCGTCCCCGGCAGAAGCGCCTGCTGCTGCGGAGGAAAATGAAAATGTTGGAAAAGAATAAGAAAGGAGCATGTTATGAGTAACTTGAAAGTATTGATAAATGGCATTGTGAATGAGAATCCCACGTTCGTGCTTCTTTTGGGCATGTGTCCTACGCTGGGAACCACTTCGTCGGCCGAAAACGGGATGGGCATGGGATTGGCCACGATGTTCGTGCTGATTTGCTCGAACGTGGTGATTTCCGCCATCAAGAACTTGGTGCCCGACATGGTGCGCATCCCCATCTTCGTGGTGGTGATTGCCTCGTTCGTCACCATCCTGGACATGCTGATGCAGGCATACGTGCCGGACTTGTATAAGACCTTGGGCCTTTTCATCCCGCTGATTGTGGTGAACTGCATCTTGTTGGGCCGTGCGGAAGCCTTTGCGTGCAAAAATTCTCCCGTGGCTTCGTTCTTCGACGGCTTGGGAATCGGCTTAGGGTTCACAATCGCTTTGACATTGCTTGGGGCGGTCCGCGAACTGCTTGGCACGGGCAAGGTGTTCGGTCTGGAGATTTATCCCGAACAATACGGCATGCTGACTTTCGTGCTGGCTCCGGGCGCGTTCATCGCCTTGGGCTTCCTGATAGCCATCGTGAACCGTTTGAGGAAAGCATGATAACGTTTAAAGAAATCGCACTATGGAATATGTATTGATATTTATTACCGCTATCTTTGTGAACAACATCGTGTTGTCACAGTTCCTGGGCATCTGCCCGTTCTTGGGCGTGTCCAAGAAAGTGGAGACCGCTGTCGGCATGGGCATGGCCGTGACTTTCGTGCTGGTCTTGGCCACTATCGTGACCTTTGTCGTGCAGAAGTTCGTGCTGGATGCTTTCGGGCTGGAGTATTTGCAGACCATTGCATTCATCTTGGTCATTGCCGCCTTGGTGCAGATGGTGGAAATCATTTTGAAGAAAGTTTCGCCCGCCCTTTACCAGGCGTTGGGCGTGTTCTTGCCATTGATTACCACCAACTGCTGCGTCCTTGGCGTGGCCATCCTGGTGATACAGAAGGATTTTGACTTGCTCACCGGCATCGTTTACGCTTTCTCCACGGCATTGGGCTTTGCGTTGGCGCTGATTATCTTTGCCGGCATCCGTGAACAGCTGAGCCTGGTGAAGATACCGAAGGGCATGCAGGGCATGTCCATTGCGCTGGTCACGGCAGGGCTCCTGGCCATGGCCTTCATGGGATTCTCCGGCGTTGACAAAGGCTTGAGTGCCTTGTTCGGATTGAATTGACGGAACACCTTGATAGATGAGAGCCGGCCTCGCGGATGCGGGGCCGGCTTTTCTTTTGCCGTGGGGGCGGGCGGCCTTTCCTTGTGCCTCATCCGCGCCGCAGGCGGCCGCCGGGCCTCCCGAAGGTTTTGCCCAAGCCATGGGAGGTTTCCGCGAATCTTCTATGAACTTTTTGAAAATGTTCATAGAAGATTTTCAAAATCTTCCTGAACTTTTGCTTGTACGATTAGTAATCGTGCAAAGAGGCTCCTGTATGATGCGCGGGATTTCATGGAGGGGGAAGTCCCGCTTTTCCCGATAGGCGCACGGGATTTCCCTGCAAAGGGGGATGGTTTCGTGGCGTGGAAATGCGCGGGATGGCCTGGGTCAGTGCCTGCATTTGCGGAACTCGCGGGGCGGCATCCCTTTTGATTCCTTGAACCGGTGGCTGAAGTGGCTTTCGTCCGTAAACCCAAGCTGGATTGCTATCTCGCTGGCGGTCATGTCTGTTTGTGCCAGCAATCTTTCCGCTTCAAGCAGGCGGCAATGGGAAATGTAGGCTTGCAGGCTCTCTCCGCAGCAAGCCTTGAAGTATTTTCCGATGTAATTTACGGACAGGTTGAATTGTTCCCCCAAGTTCTTCATGCGGAGCAATTCCGGCCGGCACAGGTTCGCCCGGACGTATTGCATCATCTGCATGGCTTTCTTTTCCTTTGTTGCCGCCACCTCCTTCCCGGCCCTGCTTGGCTGGATGCGGCGCACGCAGAGGCGGATCATGCCGTTCGCCCACCATTGGCACAGGGTCTCGTCCGGGAAAGGCGACATGCATTCAGCCAAGATGCACTTTGCGGCGGAAGCCAGTTGCATTTTCTCCTTGTCGCTCCAATCGTCCATCTTGCTTTCAGGCGCGGCATACAATGCCTTGCATTCGGGCTGCGTGAAATAAGGCTTCAGGTAATCTTCCGAGAAGCGGATGTAAATCAGGAGGGTTTGTTCCGCCAGTTCATACACATGCTTGGTTCCCGGCTTCACGAGGATGAAGGCGCCCGGCCCGAACCGTGCCGTGCCGGCATCGGACCTGAAAGCGCCGCTTCCGTGCGCCACATAGCACAACTCGAAGAACGTGTGCTGGTGCATGGGCATGGGGAACTTTTCGTATTCCCGCACCAATATCTCGAATGCGTGGAACAGGTTTTCTTTTTTCATGGCGCAAAAATACATGTTTTGCGCCGATTCTTGCAAATCCGTGCCGTTGTGTTCGCTTATTTTTGCCCCCGTTTTTAATATTTGCAGATCAAGTTCGAGACATGGTAAAGGACGAAGTGAAAGGGCATGCGGCCATGTTTGCGGCCAATGCCCTCTGGGGGCTTATTTCGCCGGTGGCGAAATTCATATTCATGGCAAGCGCCATCACGCCTGCCTTGTTGGTGGAAATACGGGTGCTGGGGGCTGCGATGTTGTTTTGGCTGCTGTCGTTTTTCAGCCCGGAGGAGCATGTGGCGCATCAGGATTTGCTGAAACTGTTTTTCGCCTCTTTGCTCGGCGTGGTGTTCAACCAAGGCGTGTTCACCATCGGTGTCAGCCTGACTTCCCCTGTCGATGCGTCTGTCATCACCACCAGCACGCCGATATTCACCATGATTATTGCTGCGCTCTATCTGAAAGAGCCTGTCACGTCGAAGAAGCTCTTGGGCGTTTTTGTGGGCGCCATCGGGGCATTGTTGCTGATTATGAGCAACAGCCATGCGCCGTCTTCCGCCCGAGGCGGCAATGTGTGGGGCGACATCCTTTGTGTCGCCGCTGAAATGTGCTTTGCCGGTTATTTCGTGTTTTTCAAAGGATTGATAAGCCGTTACTCGGTGGCCACTTTGATGAAGTGGATGTTCACTTATTCCGCCATCTGCGTCATCCCATTTTCCTATTCGGATTTCATGGCATTTGAATGGGGCAGCTTGGGCGGGGATGTGATGTTGGCCGTCGCCTTTGTCGTCGTTTGCGCCACGTTCCTCTGTTATTTGCTGATGCCGGTCGCCCAAAAGCATTTGCGGCCCACGGTGGCGAGCATGTATTGCTACGTGCAGCCGGTGGTGGCGAGCGGTGTGGTGGTTTTCTATTGGGGGACATCCTCTTTCAGCCTTGTCAAGGTGCTGGCCATCCTTCTTGTCTTTGCCGGGGTGTTCCTGGTGACGCGCAGCAAGAGCCGCGCCCAGATGGAAGCCTGCCAGCCGGGAAGAACGGGGGACGCTTCCTAATTCTTGCCCCTTTTCTTCTGCGATTCCAGATTTATGATTACCTTTGCGGCGATAAAAAGCAAAGGAAAACAATGACATTAATTGTGCTTGCCGCCACAATGGGCAACAGGTATGGAGGACTGAAGTATCTGGAAGGCATCGGCCCCAACGGGGAAACAATCCTTGACTATTCGATATACGATGCTGCCCGCGTGGGGTTTACGAAAGTAATTTTTGTAATCAGCAGATATTTTGAAGAAGAGTTCAAGCGCAACGTGGCCGGGAAATACGAGAATTTGCTGGAGGTGGGCTACGTTTACCAAGAGGTGGAAATGGTGCCAGAAACCTTGCGCAACCCCAAACGGACGAACTTGTGGGGCTCGGCCCATGCCGTGCTGATGGCTGAACAGGCAGTGGACGGCTCTTTCGGGGTGATTAATGCGGTGAATTTTTACCAGCGGGAGAGCTTTGAGCTTCTTTACAGCCACCTTCAGGAAAAGGAAGATGCCGGGGTGCAGTGCTTTTCGGTCTCTTTCCGTCTGGCGAACGTGTTGCCGGAGAGCGGGGGCGTGACGCGCGGCATTTGCGAAGTGGCCGAAGGCGGCTTGCTGAAGTCGGTGACCGACCGCCACGGCGTGGAACGCATCAGCGGCAATCCCATGTACTTGAATGAATACAACAAATGGGTGAAGTTGGATGAAAATGCCTTTGTTTCGATGAACATGTGGGGCTTTGCTCCCGATGTGTTCCGGCATATCCGTGCGGCTTTTGACCGCTTCATCGCGGAAAACGGCATGGACCTGAAGGCGCACTTCTCCATACCCGACTTCATAAACGGGATGATTGGCCAAGGATGGAAAGTGAAGGTGGTGGAAACGCCGGCGCATTGGATGGGGCTTGTCTCCGCCGACGACCGCAGCCAGGTCATCCTCCGCATCAATGAACTGATACGGAAAGGCGTGTACCCGGCGAAACTTTTTGAACCTAACGAAAAAACGAAATAGCATGAAAGAAAGGATTTTAGTGACAGGAGGCACGGGATACATCGGCTCGCATACCGTGGTTGAGTTGCAAAACAGCGGCTACGACGTGGTGATTGTGGACAACCTTTCCAATTCAAACGCCGATGTGGTGGACAACATCGAAGCCGTGTCGGGCATCCGTCCGGCTTTTGAAAAGGTGGATTGCTTGGATTACAAGGCATTGGAAGCCGTGTTCGCCAAATACGACGGCATCAAAGGCATCATTCATTTCGCTGCCAGCAAGGCAGTGGGCGAGTCCGTCCAGAAGCCTTTGCTGTACTACCGCAATAACCTCGTCTCCTTGATAAATGTATTGGAACTGATGCCTGCGTATGGCGTGGAAGGCATCATCTTTTCTTCTTCCTGCACGGTGTACGGCCAGCCAGACCATCTTCCCGTCACAGAGCAGGCGCCTATCAAGAAAGCAGAGTCGCCTTACGGCAACACGAAGCAGGTCAATGAGGAAATCATCCGCGACACCGTGGCTTCCGGTTCTCCGATTTCTGCCATCCTGCTGCGTTACTTCAACCCGATAGGGGCGCACCCGTCGGCTCTTTTGGGGGAATTGCCCAATGGCGTGCCTCAAAACTTGGTGCCTTACATCACGCAGACCGCCATCGGGATACGCCCGCAATTGAGCGTGTTCGGCGATGATTACAACACGCCGGACGGTTCCTGCATACGTGATTTCATCAACATTGTGGATCTTGCGAGGGCGCATGTGGTGGCCATGGCGCGCATTCTGGGGAAGAAGCAGAAGGAAAAAGTGGAAGTGTTCAATATCGGTACCGGGCGCGGCCTCTCCGTGCTGGAACTGATTCATGCCTTTGAAAAGGCCACCGGCGTGAAATTGAACTATAAAATCGTGGGCCGCCGCGCCGGCGACATCGAGCAGGTATGGGCGGATCCGCAATATGCTAATAATGAGTTGGGCTGGAAAGCGGAAACTCCGATTGAGGACACGCTGGAGTCCGCTTGGAAATGGCAGTTGAAACTCCGTGAGAGAGGCATACAGTGATAATTAACAATTTTTGTGTTTGACTATATCAGAATAAGCCATATATTTGCACTCAATAAATGCAGATCCTGAGGCTTGGATGGATATGTGAATACCTTGAAAAGCCGCTTATGCGACTCTCAATCGTGTAACAGGTAGTAATTGCATAGTAGTTTTGTCGTGTTTTATTTTGTGTTTGTGTTGTGCTTGTCCCTCGACGCGAGTCGGGGGACAAGTTTTTTTATAGCTTCCCTTGCCAGACGGATAAACCGGGAAACAATGCCTGCCCATCGGCAACAGGATTGGGGAACAGGCCATAGACGGCAGCTCCCGACCCTGACATGGAGGCATAGGCAGCCCCGTTGGCGTACAATGTTTCTTTGATGGCCCGGATGGCGGGATAGAGGGCGAAGACGCTGTCTTCAAAATCATTTTTCATCTGTTCCTTCCATTCCCCGACGGGGCGGTTGACAATATCTTTCAAGGACAGGGCAGGGCGTTGCGGCGTCACCCGTGAGAAGGCTTCTTTCGTGGAGACGAAGATGTCCGGCTTCACGACGATGATGTGGTAGCCCGACAAATCCAGCGCGATTTCTTCAAACACGTTGCCCGTCCCTTCGGCAAATACCGGCTTGTTGCGGATGAAGAAAGCGCAATCGGCTCCTAACGCTGAGGCGGTTTCTTCCATTTGCGCTTCTGTCATTTGCAGGCGGAAAAGGCGGTTGAGCATTTTTATCATGAAGGCGGCATCTGAAGAACCGCCGCCTAATCCTGCTCCTGTGGGGATATGTTTGTGCAGGAAGATGTCGATGGGCGGCAATGCGTACGTCTTTTGCAGCATGCGGTAGGCTTTGGCGACAAGGTTGTCATGGCAGTTGCCGTCAACCGGGATGCCGGACAAATGGAGGGAATACCCGTTTTCATTCCTTTCGTTTTCCACGATTTCCAAAGCGTCCTCCCAAGCAATGGGATAAAAGACGGTTTCCAAGTTATGGTATCCGTCCGGGCGTTTTCCTACGATGTTCAGCCCCAAATTGATTTTTGCATTCGGAAAAGTAATCATTCTTTCTTTTTTTGAGTTGAGTTTTCAAAGATAGCTGTTCATAATTAAAAAGAAGCGGGATTGGCGAAAAATCGTTTGGATGTCCTATCTTTGCCCATGCAAAACGAGGAGAATATGCCAGAACCGAAGACAACAAGAAGGACAAGCAAGAGCAAGGCGCAACCCGTCAGCGAGTACGGACGTTTGCAGCCGCAGGCGTTGGATTTTGAGAAAGCCGTGTTGGGCGCATTGATGATAGAGAAGGATGCTTACCCGTTGGTGAGCGACATCCTCCGTCCGGAGTCGTTTTATGAAACGAACCACCAGCTGATTTATGCGGCCATCACGGACTTGGCTGTGCGCCAAGAGCCGGTTGACATATTGACCGTGACCGAACAGTTGCGGAAACGGGGCGAATTGGAGGAAGTGGGCGGCCCGTTCTATATCGCCCAGTTGAGTTCCAATGTGGCTTCTTCCGCCCACATTGTCTATCATGCGCGCATCATCGCCCAGAAATTCCTGGCGCGGCAACTGATAACTTTTGCCAGTGATGTGCTGACCAAATCTTTTGACGAGACCATCGATGTGGACGACCTGATGCAGGAAGCCGAAGGGAAGCTTTTTGAGATTTCCCAAAAGAACATGAAGAAAGACTACACGCAAATCAATCCCGTCATTTCGGCAGCTTACGAGCAGTTGCAGAAAGCTGCGGCAAAAACGGATGGCATGAGCGGTTTGGAAAGCGGTTTCCATGCGTTGGACAAGATAACTTCCGGGTGGCAGAATTCCGACTTGATTATCATTGCCGCCCGCCCGGCCATGGGAAAAACGGCTTTTGTGCTTTCAATGGCGAAGAACATTGCGGTGGACTTCAAGAATCCCGTAGCTTTGTTTTCCTTGGAAATGAGCAATATCCAGTTGGTGAACCGTTTGATTGTGAACGTTTGCGAGATTACCGGCGACAAAATCAAGAGCGGGCAGCTGGCACCCTACGAGTGGAGCCAGCTGGACTATCGGATAAAAGACCTGTATGATGCTCCTTTGTATGTGGACGACACGCCGTCGCTTTCCATCTTTGAATTGCGGACAAAGGCGCGCCGCTTGGTGCGTGAGCATGCCGTGAAACTGATTATCATCGACTATCTGCAATTGATGAATGCCAGCGGGATGTCGTATGGCAACCGCCAGGAAGAGGTAAGCACCATTTCCCGCTCATTGAAAGGCTTGGCGAAAGAATTGGATATCCCCATCATAGCCTTGTCGCAGTTGAACCGTGGCGTGGAGGCACGTGAGGGTATTGAAGGGAAACGTCCGCAGTTGAGCGACCTTCGCGAGTCCGGCGCCATCGAGCAGGATGCGGACATGGTGTTGTTTATCCACCGCCCGGAATATTACAAGATATATAAGGATGAAAACAACAATGACCTCCGGGGCATGGCGGAAATCATCATCGCGAAACACCGCAACGGCGCGGTGGGCGATGTCCTGTTGCGCTTCAAGTCGGAATATGCGCGCTTCCAGAACCCGGACGATGACATGGTAATCCCCTTGCCGGGCGAAGAAGGCGTGTTGTCATCAAGGATGAACAATACGGAGAGTGTGCCGCCGCCTCCTGCGGATTCATTCCAAGGTCCTTCCAACCCTTTCGAGGGGATGGCGCCTGACGGCCGTGTGCCTTTCTGAAAGGGAGGGGTGAATCAGAATCGGGTCATCACTTCGATGACCAACTTGTCGTGTTCCGACTCCAAAGGCACGGCATCGTCCTGGTAAAAGTACATTTCATAATTGAGCCGGATGTCGGCCACGAAAGCTTTCTTTCCGATGCTGAGCGTGATGCCTCCCGTCAGGCGGTGGCGTTGGTAGTCGTCGATTTGCAGTTTCCCGCTTTCGTTCCGGTTGCCGTTGCTGTGGTCGGTCATCATGTCGTAGCGTGCCAAGAACGAGATTTTGCTGAACACCTTCTTCAGCGGAAGGTCGTAGTTGGCAAAACAGTTGACGGCATGCACGTCCTTGAAAGCATCGTAGCGGTACGTCTTATACAAGTATTCCCCTTCCACATGCAGCCCCATGATGTTGTAGTACGCCCCGATGTCGTACATGTAGATGCGGGTCACGTCCGGCTTGATCGTCTGTGTGCTGAGGGTGATGTTGGAGTTGGGGGAGGGGAACAGCTGTGCCTTCACGGAATAGTTGAAGCCTTTGTGCCATTCTTTCTGTTGGGTCAGCCCGGATCCGTTGAAGGCTCCTACTTCTAAAATCAAAGGGAACATCTTGTTGAAGTCGTACCCGATGGTGGCTCCCACGTCGCGCACATTGCCTACTTGCTTGGCAATGAACGAACGGTTGGCAAAATATTGCTGGTGGGGGGAACGGTGTGCGTCAATGGTAAAGGGGACGCGCATCTGTCCGATGGTGGCGGTCAGCCCTTTGATCGGGAAGATACGGGTGTATGCGTCCAACATTTTGATGTTTCCTTCATCGGAAAGGTCTATTTCTGCTTTATAAGCCACAATCGGATGCACATTCCCGGTGAGGCTGAAGCGTGCGTTGCGCACTTGGAAGCGGCTGACGTTCAGTTCCGGCTGATATTCATATTTTCCACGGATAGTGCCATGTATTTGTGGAAGATAGTCCCTTTTTTCCATTTTTTCTTTGTTCAGTTTCTTCCCGTCTTCATTGATGGAAGGCATGTCCTGGGCTTTCAGGCTGATTGCAGTAAATAGGGACAATAGGATGGCCAATGAATATCTCATACGCTTCAATTTTCGGCAAAAGTAGTAAATTTAACTATGGGCGACCTCCGCAACATGTTACAATTGTGTTACATCCGCCATTTTTCTCCTTTGCATAAGATTTTCATTGGATTTTGTGCCTTAACAGGGAAAAACTTACTAACTTTGCGAATCCTTTTGAAATCATAAAAAAGCAAATATATGAATATCAGCTATAACTGGTTGAAAGAGTATGTCAATTTTGATTTGACTCCAGAGGAAGTAGCCGCCGCGTTGACTTCTATCGGCTTGGAGACAGGCGGGGTGGAAGAAGTGCAATCCGTGAAAGGCGGTTTGGAAGGCTTGGTTATCGGGCAGGTATTGACGTGTGTGCCTCATCCTAATTCCGACCACATGCATATTACAACGGTGGATTTGGGGGATGGCAAAGAGCCTGTCCAGATTGTGTGCGGCGCGGCAAATGTTGCCGCAGGTCAGAAGGTGGTAGTGGCTACCATCGGCACGAAGCTGTATGACGGGGATGATTGCTTCACGATAAAGAAATCAAAGCTTCGTGGCGTGGAATCCAACGGCATGATTTGTGCGGAGGATGAGATTGGCATCGGCACGAGCCATGATGGAATCATTGTGTTGCCGGACGATGCCGTGCCGGGTACATTGGCAAAGGATTATTATAAGATAGAGAGCGATTATGTGCTGGAAGTGGATATCACGCCTAACCGTGCGGATGCTTGCTCGCATTATGGCGTGGCACGTGACTTGTATGCTTATTTGATACAGCATGGTCACGAAGCACGTTTGCAGAAACCTTCTGTGGAGACTTTCCGGGTGGACAATCATGAGCTTGATGTTTCGATAACCGTGGAGAATGAAGAAGCTTGCCCGCGTTATGCCGGGTTGACGGTGAGCGGGGTGACGGTGAAAGAAAGCCCGGAATGGTTGCAGAACCGTTTGAAAGCCATTGGCCTTCGTCCTATCAACAATGTCGTGGACGTGACCAATTATATCGTGCATGCGTTCGGGCAGCCTTTGCATTGTTTTGATGCGTCGAAAGTGAAAGGCAAACATATCCGTGTGCGTACCTTGCCGGAAGGCACGCCTTTCGTTACCTTGGATGGCGTGGAGCGGAAATTGAATGGACGCGACCTGATGATTTGCAATGAGGAAGAACCGATGTGCATAGCAGGCGTGTTTGGTGGTTTGGCTTCGGGAAGCACGGAGAAGACCACGGATGTATTCTTGGAAAGCGCTTATTTCCATCCGACGTGGATACGTAAGACGGCACGCCGGCATGGGTTGAACACAGATGCCTCGTTCCGTTTCGAGCGGGGCATTGACCCGAATAACGTGGTGTATTGCCTGAAGTTGGCAGCATTGATGGTCAAGGAATTGGCGGGTGGCACTATATCTTCCGAGATAAAAGACTGTTATCCGTCTCCGTTCAAAGACTTTGAAGTGGAGCTTCCTTTCCAATATGTGCATGATTTGGTGGGCAAGACGATACCGGCAGACACCATCAAAAGCATCGTGTCAAGCCTTGAAATGAAGATATTGGAAGAAACGCCTGAAGGTTTGAAACTGGCCGTTCCTCCTTACAGGGTGGATGTGCAACGTCCGTGCGACGTGGTGGAGGACATTCTCCGCATTTATGGATATAACAATGTGGAAATACCTTTGACATTGAAATCCAGTTTGACCACGCAAACCGATGTGGACAAGTCTTATAAGTTGCAGAATCTTGTTTCCGAACAGTTGGTAGGTTGCGGCTTCAATGAAATCCTGAACAATTCGCTGACCAAGTCGGCTTATTATGACGGGATGGTTTCTTTCCCGCCGGAACATTTGGTCATGCTGATGAATCCGTTGAGTGCGGACTTGAACTGCATGCGCCAGACGCTGCTTTTCGGAGGCTTGGAAAGCATCGTGCGCAATGTGAACCGCAAGAATGCCGACTTGAAATTTTTTGAGTTCGGGAACTGCTACCGTTATGACAAGGAAAAGCATGTGGACGGGAAAGTCCTTTCGGCTTATTCGGAAGATTACCATCTGGCATTGTGGGTGACAGGCAAGAAAGTCACGAATTCATGGGCGCATGCAGAGGAGCAAAGCTCGTTCTTCGAGTTGAAAGCCTACGTGGAGAGCATCTTGCTTCGCTTGGGGCTGGATGTCCATAAGCTGGTGTTTGCCCGCAGTGAGGACGATTTGTTTGCATCCGCTTTGACCATCCATATGCAAAGCGGAAAATATTTGGGTGCAATGGGCGTTATAGACAACCGCCAATTGAAGAAAGCGGATATGGAAAGCGATGTGTATTATGCGGATTTGCTTTGGAACGAATTGCTGAGAGCCGTCCGTTCCGTGCAGGTCAATTATAAGGAATTGCCGAAGTATCCGATGGTAAAGCGCGATTTGGCTTTTCTGTTGGACCAATCGGTGGCATTTGGCGAGGTAGAGAAGATTGCTTATGAAACGGAAAAGAAATTGCTCCGCAGGGTCGAATTGTTTGACGTGTATGAAGGAAAGAATTTGGAGGCCGGCAAGAAATCGTATGCGGTAAGTTTCTTCCTTCAGGACGAAAGCCAGACCTTGACGGAAAAGCAGATTGACAAAATCATGGCGAAGCTGATAGCTAACATGGAAAGCAAATTAGGCGCCAAGTTGAGATAAGAATATTAACATAAAATACATAAATCCAATGGGAAGAGCATTTGAATATAGAAAAGCAACGAAACTGAAAAGATGGGGACACATGGCGAAAACGTTTACCCGTTTGGGCAAACAGATTGCAATTGCTGTGAAAGCGGGAGGTCCCGAGCCGGAGAATAATCCTACGTTGCGTTCCGTGATTGCCACATGCAAACGCGAGAACATGCCGAAAGACAACATTGAGCGTGCCATAAAAAATGCGATGGGCAAGGACCAGAGCGATTACAAGGGGATGACTTATGAAGGGTATGGTCCTCACGGCATCGCCGTTTTTGTAGATACATTGACTGACAACACCACCCGTACAGTGGCTGATGTGCGTTCGGTATTCAACAAGTTTGGCGGGAATTTAGGAACAACAGGTTCGTTGGCTTTCCTTTTTGACCACAAATGTGTGTTCACTTTCAAGAAAAAGGACGGCGTTGACATGGAAGAACTGATTCTGGATTTGATTGACTACAATGTGGATGATGAATATGATGAAGACCCGGAGGAAGGGACGATTACCATTTACGGCGACCCCAAGAGTTATGCGTCCATCCAGAAACATCTGGAGGAAAGCGGCTTTGAGGATGTGGGCGGTGAGTTCACTTATATTCCCAACGACCTGAAGGATGTGACGCCGGAACAGCGCGAAACCATCAACAAGATGGTGGAACGTTTGGAGGAGTTTGACGATGTGCAGACCGTGTACACCAACATGAAGCCTGAGGAGGAATAAGGGGAATTATGGAATATGTGTATCAGACGCAAGGCACTTGCAGCACGAGCATAAATGTCATCGTGGAGGACGGCATTGTGAAGCATGTGGCCTATACGGGTGGATGCCATGGAAACTTGCAAGGCATTTCCCGTTTGGTGGAAGGCATGCCGGCGGAAGAAGTGGTGAAGCGATTGGAAGGTATCCGTTGCGGACGGAAGCCAACTTCCTGCCCCGATCAGTTGTGCAAGGCGCTTCGGGCGATGAAAGCAGTAGAATGATATATAGTAATAAGGTGTATTTGCGAAATAGGGGATGCTGATGCGTCCCCTATTTGTTGTAGATAGGTGTCGTTTTGCCTGCATCGGTAATGCTTTGCCTTGTTTGTGTTGTCCTTTCCTTTCCTAGTCCGTTAAAAAAGGGAAGGATTGTTTGGCAATTGGTGGGATACTGCGTATTTTTGCGGTGCAAGGATTGAGAGCAACATGTGCAGCGTGGAAGTCCATACGAGGAGAATGATTCGTTTCAGGCGGTGGAGCCGGAAACGTTATGCCGTTTTTTGCAGCATAGGGCGCATGGTGACCATCGGTCATCTGTGCAAGGGAATTGTGGATGCATCAATGGCGAAGCATCTTCCGATGGCTCGCATGCGGGAAGTCTGGAAGGAGGAAGCGCGAGGCGAAGCAGCGAATGCGGAGGATGACACGGGTGGCGGAGGAGACGGGACCTTTTTCTTGATGGATGTTATGCCGGTTGTTTTGGATGCGGATAGTTCTGTATTCCACGGCTTCTTTGCGTTATTAGTAAGGAATATTTGTGCGGACACGCAGACGGGCTTATGCCTGCTGCGTGTTTTTTGTTTTTAAAGGAATCAATGAATGTTGGATGAATTGAAAGAAAGAGTATTGTCCGGTGGAAGCATTGCGCCGGATGAAGCGCTTCGTTTGGTGGAGGAAACTCCTTGCGAGGCATTGTGTGTGGCATCCCATGAACTGACGGTGAGAATGTCGCCCCGGAAGTTTGACCTTTGTTCCATCATGAATGCCAAGTCGGGGCGTTGCCCGGAAGATTGCCGGTGGTGTGCGCAGTCGTTACATTACCCCACGCAGGTGCAAACCCATGGAATGGCGGGTGAAGAAGAATGCCTTCGCCATGCATTATTAAATGAACGGCAGGGCGTGGCTCGTTTTTCGTTGGTGACGAGCGGGCGGCAACCATCGAAAGATGACGTGGAAAAACTTTGCAGGAACATACAGCATTTGCGGGAGCATACCGGCATGCAGGTCTGTATTTCTGTTGGGCTTGCTTCTGAGGATGATTTGCGCCGGTTGCAAGCAGCCGGCGCATCACGTTGCCATTGCAACATGGAGACGGCGCCTTCTCATTTTGCCCGGTTGTGTTCCACGCATGCGCAAGCC
The DNA here is from genome assembly GCA_944320785.1 of uncultured Bacteroidaceae bacterium. Lineage (GTDB taxonomy): Bacteria > Bacteroidota > Bacteroidia > Bacteroidales > Bacteroidaceae > CASFPE01. The sequence goes on along the minus strand of CALUIR010000018.1, from coordinate 17,670 downwards.
GCAAAGATTGCAACGTTGAAAGCTGCCCGTAGGGTGGGCATGGACGTTTGCAGCGGGGGCATCATCGGTATGGGCGAGACAATGGCGCAACGGATAGAACTGGCTTTCCTGCTGAAACGGCTGGAAGTTTCTTCCATTCCGTTGAACATCTTGCACCCGATACCGGGAACCCCCTTGGAACATCAGGTGCCGTTAGCAGCAGAAGAAGTGCTGCGTACCGTGGCCATTTTTCGTTTCATCCATCCGAAGGCGTACCTCCGCTTTGCGGGAGGGCGTTCGCAGTTGGCAACTTCGGATGTAGAGAAGGCGTTGCATGCGGGTATCAATTCTGCAATTGTCGGTGATTTGCTGACTACGGTGGGTTCAAAAGTAGAAGAGGACAAATTAATGATAAAAAGGGCGGGCTATGAATTATAGGATAGACGAATTTGACCGGGAGCATTTATGGCATCCCTACACCTCAACGATAAGTCCTTTGCCGGTGTATAAGGTGGAGCGTACGGAGGGGTGCGAGTTGGTGTTGGATGATGGAACCCGGCTGGTGGATGGCATGTCCTCTTGGTGGTGTGCCATTCATGGCTATAACCACCCGGAATTGAACCGTGCCGCAGAGGAACAGCTGGGGCGGATGTCGCATGTGATGTTCGGCGGTTTGACGCACGAACCGGCTATTTCGCTGGGAAAATTGCTGTTGCGCATTGCGCCGCCTTCAATGAGCAAGGTGTTTTATGCCGACAGTGGCTCGGTGGCCGTGGAAGTGGCCATGAAGATGGCCGTGCAGTATGGCGTGGCTTCCGGCGGTGTGCGGAAATCCAATTTCGTAACGATACGCAGCGGTTACCATGGAGACACGTGGAATGCCATGTCCGTTTGCGACCCGGTGACAGGGATGCACACGCTTTTCGGCAGTGCCTTGCCGGTGCGGTGGTTCGTGCCTTCCCCTTCTTCGCGTTTCGGAGGCGAATGGGACGGGAACGACATTGCGCCTCTCCGGCAAGTGTTGGAAGAACATCATGAGGAATTGGCGGCATTGATATTGGAACCCGTCGTGCAAGGCGCGGGCGGCATGTGGTTCTATCATCCGGAATATCTCCGCCAAGCGGCTGCTTTGTGCAGGGAGTACGGTGTACTGTTGGTATTTGATGAGATAGCAACCGGTTTTGGACGCACCGGGAAGCTGTTTGCATGGGAACATGCGGGGGTGGAGCCGGATATCATGTGCATCGGCAAGGCATTGACGGGCGGCTACATGACTTTCTCGGCAGTACTGGCTTCGGATAAAGTGGCGGACATGATTTCCGGCCATTCGCCGTATGTGTTCATGCATGGGCCTACCTTCATGGGTAATCCCTTGGCTTGCGCCGTGTCACGTGCATCAACGGAACTGTTGCTCCGTTCTGGTTGGCAGGAGCTTGTGGCCGGCATCGAGGCGCAGCTTCGCGAGGAATTGGCTCCTGCATCGCATTTGCCATCGGTGCAGGACGTGCGGGTGTTGGGTGCGATTGGCGTGATTGAGATGAAGCAGCCGGTGGACATGGCCCGCATGCAGCGGCGTTTTGTGGAGGAAGGCGTGTGGGTGCGCCCGTTCGGCCGGCTGGTTTACGTCATGCCTCCGTATGTGATAACCCCGCAGCAGCTAAGCAAGCTGACGCGTGCGTTGGTGAAAATAGCGGGGGAGTCATGAGCGGCATCTTTTCTTTTGCGAGTGAGTTAGAGCGTCTCCACGCTGCGGGCGACCTCCGATGTTTGCAGCCGTTGGAGCATGACGGCCCTTATGTATGGCATGGCGGCAGGAAGATGTTGAACCTGTCATCAAATGATTATCTGGGTTTGGCAGCGGAAAGGGAGTTGCGGGAGGAGTTCCTGGCTGGCTTGTCAGCGGATAATCTCCTGATGAGCGCTTCTTCTTCGCGCTTGCTGTCCGGCGATTTCCCGGTCTGCGGCGAAGTGGAGAGGCTGCTTGCCGGGATGTATGGCAAGGAAGCGGCGCTGGTGTTCAACAGTGGTTACCACATGAACGTCGGAATATTGCCGGCTATTGCGGGGAAAGACACGCTGGTAGTGGCTGACAAGCTGGTGCATGCCAGCCTGATTGACGGGATACGCTTGTCGCAGGCCGCCTTTTGCCGTTTCCGCCACGGCGACATGGGGCAGTTGGAGAAGATATTGGAGCAGTCGCATGCGAAATACAGCCGGATTATCGTGGCAGTAGAGAGTGTGTACAGCATGGATGGCGACAAAGCCGCCCTGTTGCAGATTTGCGCCATGAAGCGGCGTTACGGCAACGTGTCTGTTTATGTGGACGAAGCCCATGCTTTCGGCGTGTTGGGCGAAAAGGGTTTAGGGTTGGCGGAAGAACAAGGTTGCATTCATGATTTGGACTACATCTGCGGCACGTTCGGCAAGGCGTTAGGTTCGGTGGGCGGCTTTGTGGCGTGTAGCCGTGTGGTGCGTGAATATCTGGTGAACCGCATGCGCCCGTTCATTTATTCTACGGCTTTGCCGCCCTTGAACTGGTTGTGGACGTTGTTCCTGCTCCGCCGTTTGCCAGGCATGGATGCGCGGCGCAGGCATTTGGCCGCCCTTTCGGCTGCGTTGCGCGGGGCATTGCAGGCGGCAGGTTTCCCTTCTTTGTCCGGCACGCATATCGTGCCTTTGCTGGCGGGCGGTAGCAATGCGTCCATCCGTTGGGCGGAGGTGCTTCAGCGCAGGGGCTTTTATGTCCTTCCGGTGCGTCCGCCTACGGTGCCGGAAGGCACGGCTCGGTTACGCTTTTCGCTGACGGCAGGCATGCACATGGAGAATGTGAACAGTTTGGTACGGAATATATTGGAGGCAAGGGATGGATTGTAGTTTTTTGGTTCGTGAAGGGCATTCGCGTCTGGTATTGTTCTTTTCTGGCTGGGGAGGTGAGGAATGTTTGTTTTCCCGTTACCGTCCGGCGGATGCCGATTTTTTATTGTGTTATGATTACCGTTCATTGGACTTCGACTTCCGTCTGCTGGAGGGCTACCGGGAGATACGCTTGGTGGCATGGTCGATGGGCGTGTGGTCGGCAGGCATTGTCTTGCAGGATGCCTGTCTCCCGTTTTCGGCGAAGATAGCCTTGAACGGCACCTTGCGTCCGGTGGACGATGCGTATGGCATACCGAAGGCCGTTTTCCATGGAACGTTGGAACGGTTCGATGCAATAGTTTTGGCGAAGTTCCGTCGCCGGATGTGCGGAGATGCAGCCAATGTGAAGCGTTTCCTCTCCTGCGGGCCGTTGAGGCAGCCCGGTGAATTGCGGGAAGAATTGGCGGTTCTTGCCCGTGAGGTGGCGGCTCGTCCCATTCCTTCTTTGGCTTGGACGCATGCTTTGGTCGGGGAGGGTGACAAGATATTCCCGCCTGCCAACCAGCAGGCGGCATGGTCTGTGCAGCCGGGCACGTTGTGCAGCACGTTCGGGGAGGAGCATTATTCGGAATTGTTCTTTCGGATGGCGATAGAAGGCTGGCCGGAGTGGAAGTTCGGTTTCAGGCTTTCCCCGGCGTAAGATGCGGGAGGAAACTTTGGCCCGTGCGGGCGGCAAACCCAAGTTGCCCGTGTGGAAAGTTCGTTTCTGCCCGCCAAGAAGTTCATCTTCAGGTTAAGGATGTGTATCCTTAGGCTAAAGATGTGCATCCTCAGGCTAAGTATGTATATCTCTAGCCTAAAGATGAAGAAGCAGCACGGGTGAATGGAAGTTTTATGCAGGATGTTTCAAGCTTATTACGGATGACGGATAAAGAATTGGTAAGGAGGCGTTTTACGGTTGCCATGGGCAGTTATGAAGATTCTGCCGTAGCTCAGCGTAGCATCGCCTCGCGGTTGGCTGCGTTGATAGGCACTTATGCGGCGAGGCAGTGTGCCGGTCGCGTGCTGGAAATCGGGTGCGGCACCGGATTGCTCACTCGTGGGTTGCTGGAAGTGGCGAAGCCGGAGGAATTGTATTTGAATGACCTTTGCGGGGCATTTGAATGCTTTTATTCAGATTTGCCGGGCGGTGCCGTGCATTTCGTGGCTGGTGATGCTGAAAGCGTCCGTCTGCCGGACAGGCTGGACTTGATCGCCTCTGCCTCCGCTGTGCAATGGTTGGACGACCCTGTGGGCTTCATAGCCGGGTGCCGACAGCATTTGGACAGAGGAGGCTGCATCGCTTTCAGCACGTTCGGCCCCGGCAACCTGCGGGAAGTTTCCGCCCTGTCCGGGCATTCGTTGTTTTATCCTTCCTTGCCATGTTGGGAGGAACGCCTGTCGGCCTTTTACTGTCTGTTGCATTGCGAGGAATCGGAGTTGCAGTTGCGCTTCTCCTCTCCGCGTGACGTGTTGCTGCATCTGAAGCGCACCGGCGTGACCGGCATCGGCAGGAACGCATGGACCAAGCAGGCCTTGCAGGCGTTTTGCCGCAGTTATGAAGAAAAATTTGGGGATGGAGGTGGGGTCACGCTCACTTACCGACCTGTTTATGTGATAGCAAAAAAGCAATGAACGTATGGAAAAGAACGTGTATTTCGTGAGTGGCATTGACACGAACGTAGGGAAAAGTTACGCGACGGGTTTCTTGGCCCGTGCGTGGAATGGGAAAGGTGTGCGCACCATCACGCAGAAACTGGTGCAGACCGGCAACGAGGGCGCGTCGGAGGACATAGCGTTGCACCGCCGCATCATGGGGTGCGGCTGGTTGCGGGAAGATGAAGAACGGCTGACCATGCCGGAGATATTCAGCTATCCCTGTTCCCCGCACTTGGCATCGGAATTGGACAAGCGCCCGATAGACTTCGGGAAGATTGGAAGGGCAACGGAGGAACTGTCGCGCCGCTACGATGCCGTGCTGCTGGAAGGCGCGGGGGGATTGATGGTTCCCCTCACCCGCGATTGCCTGACGATTGACTATGTGGTCGCGAAAGGCTATCCGCTGGTGCTGGTCACTTCCGGGCGTTTGGGCAGCATCAGCCACACGTTGCTGTCCTTGGAAGCCATTCGCAGCCGGGGCATCTGCCTGCATGCGGTGGTTTACAACCTGTATCCCGAAGGGGAAGACAGGACAATCCAGCAAGACACGGAGATGTATCTTCGGGAATATGTGGGGTGCAACTTCAAGGGAGCGGAGTTCATCCTCCTCCCTTGCCTTGGCCTGTAGCGGTATGCCTGGAAAGAGAAAAGCCGGATGGAAACTTTTCCCATCCGGCTTTTCTCTTAAGGTTGTGCAGGAACGTTCCCTTGGACGTCTTGCGGTTTTCGTTGCAGCACTTCGTCCACCATGCCGTAGGCTTTGGCTTCTTCAGCCGTCATCCAATAGTCGCGGTCCGAATCCGCCCACACCTTGTCGAAGGGCGTGTGCGAATGGTCTGCAATGATGGTGTACAGTTCTTTCTTGAGCTTCTGGATTTCGCGGGCCGTGATTTCAATGTCTGAAGCCTGTCCTTGCGCCCCGCCCATCGGCTGGTGTATCATCACCCGTGAGTGTTTCAGGGCAGAACGTTTGCCTTCTTTCCCGGCCACCAGCAGGACAGCCGCCATCGATGCCGCCATGCCGGTGCAGATGGTGGCCACGTCGCTCGCAATGAATTGCATGGTGTCATAGATGCCCAGCCCGGCATAGACAGACCCGCCCGGCGAGTTGATGTAGATGGAGATATCCTTCCCTGAGTCGGCAGAATCCAAATAGAGCAACTGTGCCTGCAAGGTGTTGGCCGTGTAGTCATCGATGGCTGTGCCTAAGAAGATGATGCGGTCCATCATGAGGCGGGAGAACACATCCAGTTGGGTCACGTTCAGTTGGCGTTCTTCCAAGATGTAGGGATTCAGGTAGCTGGCTTGCGACTTGATGACCTCATCCAGCGCCAGGCCGTTCATCCCCAAATGCTTGACGGCATATTTTCTGAAATCGTCCATGTCTTTTATGCGAACATTTTGTTAAACTCGTCCAAGGTCACGCTTTTGTTGTTGAGGGTGACTTGTTGTTTCAGGGCAACGGTGAGCTTGGCTTCGATGACGCGGTTTACCAAGTTGTTCACCGAATCCTGCTTCTTCATCATCTCTTGTGCGTAGTTGGCCAGCAGGTCGTCCGGCACATTGAGCATGCCGTATTGCGCGAACTGGATTTTCGTGACTTCTTTTGCCATCTTTTCGATGTCGTCTTTCTCTACTTTGATGCCGTTGGCCTGCACGAGTTGCTCTTTGATAAGATGCCATGTCAGTTCCTCGATGCTCTTGTCATAGTTTTCGGCTACGAATGCCTCGCCTTTCTCCTCATTGTTCTTGAGCATGATGCGTTTCAGCAGTGCGTCGGGATATTCCAGTTTGCCGATTTTGTTCATCAGGTAGTTGCGTGCGTCCAGCAGGAATTTGTAGTCGCTGTCGGCCACCAAGTTGGCAGCCAGCATCTCTTTCACCTTTGCACGGAATTCTTCTTCCGTCTTCACTGTATCCTTGCCGAACACCTGGTCGAAGATTTCCTGGTTCAGTTCGCCATCCACGTAGCGGGTGATTTCTTCAATCTGGAAGCTGAAGTTGCCGGTGTGTGCAGCCACTTCCTCTTTCTTGATTTTCAGCAGGGATGACAGTTCGGCTTCGTTGCCTTTGAAAGCCTTGTTCGGGTTGAACACCAATACGTCGTTCACTTTCGCGTTGGCGAAGATGGCTTTCTGCTCGTCGTCTGCCATATAGACGGGCATCAATGTGGCTTTCTCCACTTGGAGGCCGCCTTCTTTGGTGTTGCCGGCTTCGTCCAATTCAGCGAGAAGCCCTTTCAGCATGTCTCTGTCTTGATAGGAGTCTGCCTTTTCGTATTTGCCGTTGCGCTGTGTGTAGGACTTGATTTGGCGTTCCACCATTTCGTCATCTACTTGAATCGTGTAGTAATCGATGGTGTCGGCTTGTGACAACTCTGCTTTGAATTCGGGTGCCAAGGCAATATCGAACACGAATTCAAACGTCTCCATGGTGTTGAAATCCACAGGCTGCTGCTTTTCTTCATTCGGCAACGGTTCGCCCAGCATGTTCACTTTTTTGTCACGAAGGTATTCGTAAACTTTATCTTGCAATAGCTTGTTCACTTCATCGGCAAGCACAGCCTTCCCGTATTGTTTCTTAATCAGCCCGGCAGGTACTTGCCCGGGACGGAATCCGGGGATGTTTGCTTTCTTGCGGATGTTCTTCAGTGCTTTTTCCACCTCTCCTTCATAGTCTGCTTTTTCGATTTGTACCGTAAGCAATGCGCTTACTTTGTCGATGTTCTGCAATGAAATGTTCATTCTGACAAATATTTATGTGATAAATTTATGAATCGTTGCTATAAAACGGAGCGCAAAATTAGCGTTAATGTTTCAATTATCAAACTTGTACGGCAGAATTTATTCTTCTGTTAGTTTCTTTTATGGAATAGGGCTATCGGCATGTTTTGGGGAATTGTTTGGAGGATATGCGTTGTTTTGGCAGATGGTTTTTGTATTTTTGCGTGTGAGTTTAGTGTTGTTTCGGCATGAATGATTTTGCAGCCATTGATTTTGAGACCGCCAACCGCAATCCTTCCAGCGTGTGCAGCGTGGGGATTGTGGTGGTTCGCGGCAGGGAAGTATCGGAACGCTTGTACCGTTTGATTCGTCCTTTTCCTGAGTATTATGATTATTGGAATACACGGGTGCATGGCATGACCTGTCAAGATACCGCCAATGCAGCCCTTTTCCCGGAGGTATGGAGCGAAGTGGCGCCGTTGATCGAAGGCTTGCCTTTGGTGGCCCACAACAGTTCTTTCGATGAAGGTTGCCTGAAAGCCGTGTTCCGTGCTTATGGGATGGATTATCCGGGGTATGAGTTCCATTGCACGTGCCGTGCCGCCCGCCGGGTGTTCGGCAAGGAACTTCCCGACCATCGGTTGCCCACGGTAGCGGCGCGTTGCGGCTATGACCTGACGCAGCACCATCATGCCTTGGCCGATGCCGAGGCTTGCGCTTGCATTGCCATAAAAGTATTGTGACCGCATGAAACCGATGATAGCGATAGGCGACATACACGGGTTGGACTATTGGAGGGAAATAGTGGAAGCCCATCCCGGTTGCCGCATTGTGTTCTTGGGGGATTACCTGGACCCTTACGAGTATATTCCCGGCAAAACGTTGCTGGACAACCTGCGAGCCATCATGGCATTGAAAAGGAGCCGCCCCGATGATGTGGTGCTGCTGCTGGGCAACCACGACCTGCACTATTTCAGCAGCGACGCTCCCATTGCTTCGCGCTTCAACTATCAGATAGCGGAGAAAGCCTCCCAGCTTTTTTTGGAAAACTTCAGCCTGTTCCAGTATGCTTGCCAAGAAGGCAACAAGGTATTCACCCATGCAGGCATCTCGCAAGCGTGGTTCACGGAAGATTTCCGTGGCGACATCTCCCGCCCGATAGCTGAACAATTGAACCATCCTTCCGACGCACAAGTGGCATCCTTGTGCCGTGTGGGAGAGTTGCGGGGCGGCCGCAAGGGGGATCGGGGCGGCATCTTCTGGGCGGACATCGATGAATTGGACGACCCTTTGCATGGCTTCACGCAAATCGTGGGGCATAACCGCGTGGCCGAAGTGACGGAGCGTCAGGGAACAGGCGGCGGCAAGATCGTGTTCTGCGACTGCCTCCGCTACGGCAATTGCCTGTATTTAGAGGAATAAAGCCCCTGTTTCGCCCATAAATCTCCCTATTTCATAAAAAAGCAGAGCCTGTGCAACGCTTTGGCACTGCCTCTCTTTTACTTTGCAGACGAAAGCGGCTTGCGTGTGCTTTTTTCGGCTTTTCTTTGGCGTTCCCGATAATTTTTGATAGTTTTGACGCGATAAACCTCAAAAACGAAAGGAGACGAAAAGAGAAAAACGACGATAGATTCACGCACATAGCATAACTTGCTGGCAATTATTTGATTCGGTTAAATCTGGTAAATTCAACAAGGAATCAGAGAATAAAGGCCAAGCATGTTTGCACCCTTCAAGGGCGCAGGCTGCTTTCCTCTTATTTTTGATTCCGGGCTTTACCAGAGCCTTACCGAAAAGATGAGTTGGAGACGGGTGCTGTGCCCTTTCATTTTTCGCACAGCCGGTAGGCCGAACACGACAGTTGAGGCAAAACGTAAAACAACAAATGTGCAATGGAACAAACGAATGTGAATGGAAAATGCTTTCCCGTCGATTTATTGTCTGAATCGGGAAACGCGGTTGCTTCGTTCTTGCCGGAAGAAGAAGCGGAACGGAAAAAGAAACAGATTGCGGGAATCTTTGCATGGTTAGGAATGGATGTCGTTGCTTCCATAGAGGTGCATGCCGGGCCATCCGTCAGCCTTTATGAAGTGACATTGGAATCGGGTGCCTATTTGCGCAGGTTGCGCGGGATGGAAGATGATTTTATGTTAGGTACATCGCTGAAAGGTTTGCGCATCGTGATACCCATGCCGTCCCTGAAAACGGGAACAATCGGCATTGAAATCGGCAATGACCATCCCTGCACGGTGGCTTTGAGGGACATCTTGGAAACTTCGGCCTTTGCGGACAGCAATATGGAATTGCCGGTGGCCATCGGTCGAACCGTGGCTGGCGAACCGTTGGCGGCTGACTTGGCTGCGATGCCTCATTTGCTGGTGGGCGGCGCTACCGCGCAAGGGAAAACGGTGTTTCTCCACAGCCTGATTGTCTCCTTGCTTTATGCGAAGCGTCCCGATGAACTTAAATTCGTGTTGATAGATCCTAAGGGAGTGGAGTTTGATGTATATAGGGATTTGGGTGATGCTTTCCTTGCCAAGCTGTCCGATGGTGGCAGTGCGGTGGCGGCCGATGTTGGTACTTCCGTTGATGCCCTTCGGTCTCTTTGCAAGGAGATGGACATCCGCTATGCCTTGCTGAAAGAGGCGCAGGTGCGCAATGTCAAAGAATACAATGCTTTGCCTTCGCGCAAGCGTTTGCCATCTATCGTAGCCGTTGTTGACGAACTCAGCGAGATTCTCCTGTCAGCAGGCGAAGAAGCAATGCGGCTCATCGTTCGCCTTGCGCAATTGGCGCACATCGTTGGCATCCATTTGGTGATAGCCACCCAGCGGCCTACCTGTAATATTATCACCGGCACCCTCAAAGCCAACTTCCCGGCAAGGGTGGCATTCCGTGTTTCTTCCGTGATAGACTCGCGCACTATCCTTGACGAACCCGGTGCTAACTGTTTGATGGGCTGTGGCGACTTGTTGTTTTCCGCGAATGGCGAAACTGTCCGTGCGCAAGGCGCATGGGTGGATATGCCGGAGATAGCGCGGGTGGTGCGCTACGTTCATGAACATGCAGGGGAGGCGGAAGCGTATGTCTTGCCGGAAGCGACCAATGGAGAGGCGTGCATGGAGGCGCAACGCGACCCGTTGTTTGAAGAAGCCTCCCGGTATGCCAAAAGGAAGAAAGGCGTGAACGCTGCCGATTTGCAAAGACATTTTGCCCTTGGCTGCATTCGGGCAACGCGGTTGTTGGCGCAGTTGAAGCGGGCAGGCGTGGTAAAGGATGAAGACTAAAAAGATAAAAGAAGCATCGTTGCCCTTATGGGCAATGCAGCTTCATGCTTCTTTTTGATTAATAGAACCTGTCTTTCAGAAGCTGGGAAGGCAAACTAAAATCTAATAATCATGTACACATTGAATTTTCCGAACGGGAATGTGCAGACGTATCCTTCGTTGTCTGACTTGCAGAGAGCCGCCCGTGAATTAGGCGGTGAAGCGAAGCTTATCAATACGCAGCAAAAGATCTACGTGTTTGTGCCTAAGAAGTAAAAAGCTACATTTACGTCAGCTTGCCTCGGACATGTATTCCAAGGTAAGCTGATTGATGTTGAATTATAAAAAATGAATGTTATGAATACGAACGAATCTTTAATGCAGTTGTATGAAACAAAATGGAGTGATTTATGCAAGGCTCTTGACGAAAATGGATTGTATGGATTTGAATATAGCCCGCTATTGTTGGGTGTAAAGGATGTGGAAGATTTTGATAGTGCCGACATAAAAGTCATGCTTTTCGGGCAAGAAATGTCATCGGGAGATTGGTATCAATACGATCGACAGAACCAGCCGCTGAGTGAGTGCATGATGTCGATAAGGACATTTGACAACAAAATAGGCTCAATAGACCTTAACGGGAAAAGAGGCACAAAATCAATGGGGAGGGGGATGAACCGTTTTATCGACACGTTTAATGCGCATTATCCAGACAAGAAAATCCGCTACGTTTGGAACGATGTGGTTAAACTTGGGCGCAATGTAAAGGGGAGTCAGCAACAGATGCTTTTAGAACAGATAGAACGCGAACACTTTAATGTGATACAAGACGAAATAAATAGAATCAGCCCGCAGGTGTTGGTGTTCTTCACCGGGCCGGATAAGTATTGGGAAGCTAAATTGCAACAGATTTTAGGCATTGCCACGTCCAATTATCAGCCTGTAGCTGGTTGGGAAGGCAATACCCGCCAGTTGGCACGATTGGAATTAGACAAAGACAAATATCCGTCGGTCAAGCATGCTTTCCGCACATATCACCCTTCCGCGCGGGAAAGCAGGATATATGTAAAGCATTTGGATTTGTACAAGGCGATTGTAAATGACATTATTTTGTAAGTGAATATGAATCTCATCATCGCCATCGGCAACGGGGCTTGCAACATAGCCGCTGCCATTCAAGCGCAAGGATTTGAAGGAGCAAGGTTTGCTTTTCTCGACACGGAGCCGGACGATTTGCGCAATCATCCCGGCGCGGGCGAGAATGTTTTGCTGCAAGGCAGCGAGGCGGAGCGGCAGGAGGCTATGAACCGCCTGTTTGCGCAAGATGTGGAAAAGGTGTTCATCCTTGCTTGCTTGGGCAGGCGCACGGGTTCGCATTTCGCGCCTTTGGCGGCTCGTTTGGCGAAAGCGGCGGGGAAAGTCCCGGCCTGCATCGTGACTTTGCCTTTCCATTTTGAGGGCGAAAGGCAGATGGCGACAGCCCATGAAGCTTTGGACGAACTGAAAGAATGCACGCCCGATGTGCTGGTTTTCGAAAATGAAAGGTTGCGGACGCAGTATCCGGACCTGGGCTTTCTTGATGCATTCCGGAAGATGGACGCGCAGGTGGCGGAGGCCTTGCGGAAGATATTGCGGGCGTGTCCTTGAAGTTTCCTTGCACGATTAATAATCGTACACGTGTACGATTATTAATCGTGCAGGGAATTCTATCGGATGATTCGCCGGGATGCCCAGGAGGGATGCGCGGCATCTCCCTGTCCGGGCGGGGCATTGGTTTATTGAATTGTGATTGTCAAACCATAAATGATATGCAAATGAAACTGAAGTTGGCCCATTTGGGCGATTTGACGGGGATGCGTTTCAACGTCCCTTATTACCAACGCGGCTACAGGTGGGAGTCTAAGCAAGTGCTTGATTTGCTGGACGACTTGTTTGAGTTCCAGCGAAGCACTCCAACGAAAGGGCAGTTTTATTGCCTCCAGCCGTTGGTGGCTTGCCGGAACGAGAGCTTGTCGCACGAAGGAAGGCTCGTCTTTGATGTGATTGACGGCCAGCAACGACTGACAACCCTTTTCCTGTTGATGGGATATTTGCGGATGCCCGTCTTTGAGTTGCGCTACGAACGCGCCGTGGGCAAGGGTGAAGACCTTCGTGTGTGGGAGAACGGGATGCTTGCCTATGAAGGCTTGAAACAGCTTTCCGATGAGGACATGGCGGGCAACCCGGACTATTTCTACATGAAGCAGGCGATGGCTTGCATCAAGGACTGGTTCGATGAAAAGGCGAAACGTTATCCCGGCATCCGAAGGTTGATGGAAGATGTCTTGCGCCAACCGTCTTATGTGAATGGCGGCCGCCCTTTCTATGAAATGGATGAGGACCAGAATGAAAAACAGGCGGACGTGCGCTTTATCTGGTATGAGGACGAACCGGCAGGCGGAAGTTCCATCGCCACTTTCAAGCGTTTGAACTATGGGAAAACGCCGTTGACGGCCACGGAACTCATCAAAGCGTTGCTGTTCCAATGCGATGTGTACGCGCCGGAAAGGCAGGCCGAGATGAAACAGGTTGCTTTCCGCATGTCCACCGAATGGGATGCCATGGAGAAAGCATTGCAGGACGACTTTATGTGGTCCATGCTTTTCCCGCAAAAGTACGAGAAGGCTTCGCGCATCGACCTCGTGCTGTCCTTCGTGGCAAGGGAATTGAAGGAGAAACACCTCATCGAGGTCAAGGCGTCCGAAACGGACAGGGACTATGATTATCTCATTTTCAACAAGTACATAGAGCAGGAGCGGCAGAAGAACCGTCCCTACGAGGAGGTGGTGAAAAATCTTTGGGCGAATGTGCAGGACACGTATGCCGTGTTCCGCAGTTGGTTTGAGGATCGGACGCTGTACCATCTCACGGGCTTGTACCTCACCTTGTTGCGCCAAGGTACAGAGAAACATTTGCAAACCCTGCGCATGCTGGTGACCGAGTTCAAGGGCAGGAACCGGCGGGCATATATCAATTGGCTGAAGAAAGAGAAGATAGGCGCATTGATACGGTTTGATGAACGCAAGTTTGGCGAATCGGAAAAACCCTCCTTCGAGAACCTGTATTACGGGAAGTTCAGCCCGGAGATTGTCCGGATATTGCTGGCCTACAACGTGGATGTAACCATGAAGCACGGGCAGGACAGGGCATATTTCCCCTTCAAATTTTATCAAGCCACCACGCCGAGCTTGGAACACATCCATCCCCAGCACTTGCAGGATGCGGACATTGATTTCGTCACGCGCTGCCAATGGTTCAAAGACAAGTGCGCGGAACTGAGCGATGACGACCTGAAAGACGAAGCACTGCGGGCGGCCGTTGACGGTCTGCGCGGCGTGCTGCACCTGACAGCCGACGAAGAAGCCGACAGCAAGTCGGACGAGGCAAAGAAATCGCTGAAGGAAAAGGAGGAGCGGTATCGTGCGGATGAATACGAATACAGCCAACTGCTGAGGGTGATAGACCGTCATTTTGACGAGTTGGCCGGCATCAATGAAAAGGAACTCCACAGTATCAGCAACTTGGCATTGGTGGACAACCTCACCAACATCTGCTTGGGCAACGGGTTGCTCCACACCAAACGTGCCATCTTGCAGCGCATTTCCGATTGCTATGACCGCTCAAATGGCGAGCATGGAGCTTGCGTGTATCGGGGAACGTGGAAGGTGTTCCGCAAGGAATATGTGCCGAAGGCCACGGACACGCGATTCTGGACAAAGGAAGACCGGAAGAATTATTTGAACGACTTAAAATGGACATACGATGAGTACACAAAATGACAACCATACAGTGGCTTTCTTTGAATTTATAAGGAAGCATGACATACAGGTGCCTGTCATCCAAAGGGACTATGTGCAGGGACGGGCGTTGACCGGCAAGGAAAAGGAGAAACGCGATGATTTCGTGAAAAAGCTGATGGACGCACTGCTGCCCGACGGCATGTCTTGCCACCTCGATTTCGTGTATGGCGGCAGGGAGAGCTTTGGAAGCGGCGGGGCGATGCCCAAGGATGCCCCGTTCCTCCCGCTTGACGGGCAGCAACGGTTGACCACGTTGTTCCTGCTCCACTGGACATTGTTGCAGAAGAATGCCCCGGCGGCAGGCGACGGGAACGAGGAAGCGCAGCAAACATTCCGCAGCCGCATGGAGGCACTGGCCAAGTTCACGTACAAGACCCGCATCAGTTCCGGGCGGTTTTGCCGGAAGCTCACCGAACTGCAAGCCGAACCGGACAGCCCCTTGGCCGCTCAGATAGAAGAAAAGTATTGGTATGACCCCGACATGCAGGCCGACCCCACCGTGAAAGCCATGATGCAGATGCTGGAACGCATGGAAGAAATGTTGGACATCGAGCCTTACTGTTCGCAGAAGGCAACGATGCTGGCCAACCTGTATGCGGATTCTCCCAAACGCATCACCTTCGATGTTTTGGACATGGATCAGTACAACCTGACCGACGGCCTCTATGTGAAGATGAACGCCCGTGGCAAGGAATTGACCGCTTTCGAGAATTGGAAAGCCAGTTTCATTGATTTGATAGAGCGAAAGTACAGCGTTGAGGCAAACGGCTCATTTCAGGTTGCCCCTTCCGACATGGATGCCTTACGAGTTTATTTGTCTGTCGTGGAGGCAAGAAAGGGGGAAGAAAAAGAGCGTTTCTCCTATTCGATAGAGCATGAATGGAACGATGTGTTCTGGAAAATCGCTTATCAGGATTACTTGGATAGAGTGGAGAAGGCCAACGGAGAGCGGGTGCCGTCTCCCAGGATAGACGATGCGTTCATGCATTTCTTCAACAACCTGACGCGCCTGTTCTTTTTCATCGTCCCGGGACACCAGTCCCTCAATGCCGATGACTACAAGGCAGGGCTTTGGAGTACGGTAAGCAGTGTGTATGGAAACCATGAGGAGTTTCGCGGGATGCTGTTTGACATGCTCGACACGCTGCATGGCATCGATGCCGCAAACAGAAGCATCCGCCAGTTCTTTGGCAGCATTTTCGCGAACGAAGCGGAAAGCGGCAAGGTTTGTTTGCTGGATGGCGGCAACACCGATCTCTTTGAAACGGCTTGCGGTTCCGATAGTTTCTCGGCCAACCACATCTTGCTGTTTGCCATTTTGCTTTATTGCACGAAGCACCAGACGTTTGCCGTTGACAGGCATTTGCTGGATTACGTGCGCTTTTGCCGGAATTACTTGTACGAGCATAACTACTTCGACACGTCCAATGTCACCGTTTCGCCGCAAATCAGGGTCAGCGACATGGCGCAATACCTCCGTTTCTTCGAAGCCTTGGCTGCGGAGGCCGACCCGCTGGTCTCCTTGGAAATGCTGGAATTGAAGGATGATTATGCGCTCCGTGAAAAGGCAAAGTTGGGCTATTACCAACATCCGAAAGTGTTGGAGTTGGTTTTGCGGTTGGAAGATTTGCCTTACACGTATGGCAACTTGGGCGCATTTGCATCCGTGCTGGAAAGGTGCATGGTCGATGAGGCTTATTGCGCGAAGGTATGGGAGGCGGTGGATGCCTTCATCCATGCCCCGGCCTTGACGAAGGCGCAACTGTTTGTGGCATTCGGTTACAAAGGAATCAAAGTGCGCAACTGCGCTTATGGCAAAGCGGTTTTTCTGGGCGGGGAATACAAAGGCACGCCGCGTTGGATGGTGCATTTCCGCAGGAAATATGATGGCGCTTCGCCTCTTGATGCGTGGATGATGCGCTATGTGGAGGCATTCTCGCAGGAAAGCGACTTGGATGCCCTCGTGGCGCAGCATATTCCTGCCGACCGGCATTCGGTGGGATACTATCTGTTGAAGTATCCCGACGTGCTTGCCGCACAGGTGTATTGGAGAAACGACCCTAATTATGCGCCTTTCTATTTCGCCATGATGCGTCCGTGGGAGGATTTGGACATGATAGCCATCCACAGCTTTTCAAGCCGTCCGCTGAACAATGCCTATCAGGTTTGCCCGATGGCCAATGCGGTGGCGCGGAAGATTGACAGGTACAGGAAGTATAATGACGCAAGGCGTATGGGAAATTCCGGGCAGTTTGCAGACAAAGCCGGGATTGTCATCAATGAATATCCCAATGGTTGGGACAACATCATCTTCGCGATGGGTTTTGATGCATGGGAATGGCTGCTGCCGCAGGAAACATTCGACCGGCTTCCGCCTTCCTTGCAGGAAGAATTGCATTGGGATGGTGACCGCTATGTCTTGGAACAGCCGGAAGACAAAGACTTGGTGGAAACAGCCGTGGACTTCATGAACAAAGTGCTGGACGATTTCGAGCAACGCGGCTTGCTTCAATAGCGTGTCCGTTTTTTGCTTCCTGTATCCGCACGTTCCTTCATTGGGCGTGCGGATATTTTTTTGAATCTTGTGCAGCGCTTTGGCATACATGTGCCCTACCTTTGCAGCATGAACCAAATCAAAGGAAGATAATTATGCGTTTATCTGAAAGCATGATTCCGACAGGTTTGCCGCCGTTGGACGAAATTATGAAAGGCTGGCATCTGTCCAACTTGATTGTTATTAGCTCCCGTTACAGACGTGGAGGAAGGACGATGTTGGCGATGACCATTGCCCGCAATTTGACGATTAATTATCATATTCCTGTTGCGTATTTCTCTTTGAAAATGTCCAATGTGCTGTTTGTTAATAGACTCATTGCTATGGAAAGCGGTTGTACTTTATCCGAATTAAAGAGCTATATGAGAGGAGATAAAGAGTTTGATAAAAGGATCGATGCTGCTGTAGGCAAGCTAAGAGATATTCCTTTATATGTAGATAATACTCCGGATTTGTCAATTTTTGATTTTAAATCGAAATTAAAAGGACTGGTAGAAGAACATGGAATTAAATTGGCGATAATCGACTATGTGCAACTGATGCATGGCCATGAGGATGCAGGAGGCTGGGAACAAATGTGGGAGAAAATAATAAAGGAACTGAAAGATGCTGCATCAGAATTAGGAGTGGCAATTATAGCTTTGGATAAGATGAACAGAACTATTTTTAAAGATGATGTGAGAAACTGTTTTGAATTGATTTAAGAATAATGTTATAGGGCTACATACAATTCAGAATCAGCCGGTCAATTGGAA
>CALUIR010000017.1 GCA_944320785.1 uncultured Bacteroidaceae bacterium | reverse complement strand
GCCCGTTATTCATGCAGAATGCTTCTTAATTCGTTTATGGCGAATGCTCCTTCCAGTTCGGAAGGCAGTTCCCTGTGCCTTATAAGGCATTTGTAACTCCCATTTTGGGAACGTTCGCACCATTTACCAATATTTCCGGGTCGTTGAAATAGAAATCTTTCATTTCTTGTTGCCCGGCCTTGATTTTTATCCAGCTTTCCATTTTTAAATGATTTGTTTGTCGTTTATAGGATAAAATTCCACATTTTCAAAGTCATCAGCCGATAAGACCACATCGCCATTATAATACATGTTTTCCAGTTTTTCCCACGCTCTTTCGCTGTCATCCGCTTCTATTTCAATCACGCGGGCGAGTGTTTCCACAATTTTATATTGATATTTCATTTTTAAAGTTTTAAAGTTTGCCGGGAATCCGCCCGGCGCGCTTTCCTTCTCCATGCCTTAACGCCGGATTGAATTTGCCGCCCAATTCTTTAAGCTGGTCTTTTATAACTTTCGTTTCTCCAAATACTGCGATCGCTTTTTCTGAGTAGTCCACGATTTCCAAGCCCTCCACACTGTTAGAGGTTTCCACCGTTTCCGGTTCTTCCTGTTTCTTGGTAGTTTGTTTCTTTGCTTTCGGCTCAATTACTTTATAATCGTCGGCGATTTCGATTTTAAGAAAGAAATTTGTGTCATAATAGTCCTGCATCCCGTCGCTATCATCGTAACGGTACGATGAAGCATAAGACGTTACGCCATCCAGAGCGGCAAACACTTTAGGCGTTATTTCGTCTCTCCATTCCTTTACGCTCGACATTGTCCGTATATATCCGCGTTGTGCGCTTCTTGTTTCCTCAACGAAAGGAACACACAGACCTGATTTCAACACGATATATAGGGAATCCGTGTACATTGACCATCTGGAAGTAACGGAAAATTTGAATTCATGGAAATTCTTCTTTGCAAATGCGCGCACCTTTGCCGCTATATCTTTTGTTTGTAGTTTGCTGTCATAATTAGAGCCAGCCCAACCATTTTGCGTGTAAAAGTTCATCTTTGCCATAATCTTATATATTTTAAATTGTTAATAATTCAAACTTTACAGCGTGTAAGTATTGATTTATGGATAATTACGGCTATATTTGCAAAGGAATAAGTAAACCGATTGGGGGAACTCCTTACATTCCCCCGGTTTGGCAAACAAACTGTTACAAGTTTATTATAACAGTTACTTTAAGTTTCCAAACCTTTACGGAAAACCTTATTTCCATAACTTAACCGGTTTAATTGGCTAATACAAGTTAGCCGCTTTCGCTGGGTTATTACAGCTAACAGAGTGTAACAGCTTCCAACCTGTTGCACTCTTTTTTTTTTATTACCGTATATCAATAAGCCAAAATTAAATAAGGGAATATTCTTGAATGGATTTGTTCCTTGTGTGAACGACTCTTTGAAAAAAGTGTTGCGAGGCTTTCAAGCGAATGTTTTCAGAATGTTATTTTCATATATCACGAAATTTCATTATTATTGCCACGAAATTAGTTAACGGAACGAACCATGAGAAACAAAATGATGATTGCTTTGGCGTTCCTTTTGGGCTTGACAGCCTTTAAGGCAGAACGCCGTGTGACGACTGTATTTATGATTGGTGACAGCACAATGGCCAATAAAAAGCTGGAAGGAAACAACCCGGAACGTGGATGGGGGCAGATGTTGCCCGGATTCTTTACGGAAGATATCCGAGTGGACAATCATGCAGTGAATGGGCGCAGTTCGAAAAGTTTCATAGATGAAGGACGTTGGGATAAAGTGATAGCCCAAGTGCAAAAGGGGGATTATGTGTTCATACAGTTTGGACATAACGATGAAAAGCCGGATGAGGCACGCCATACTGAACCCGGAACTACGTTTGATGCAAATCTGCGCCGCTTTGTCCGTGAAACGAAAGAGAAAGGTGGCATCCCTGTCTTGTTCAACTCTATCGTGCGCCGCAATTTCAGGATAGACTCTACAGCCGTGCTTAAGGATGACCATC
The DNA here is from genome assembly GCA_944320785.1 of uncultured Bacteroidaceae bacterium. Lineage (GTDB taxonomy): Bacteria > Bacteroidota > Bacteroidia > Bacteroidales > Bacteroidaceae > CASFPE01. The sequence continues at coordinate 54,767 of CALUIR010000017.1, read as the reverse complement.
CGGATGAGGCTACCGACCGGCATTATGAAGAAGGGGATGAATTGATAGACACGCACGGTGCTTATTTGGAATCCCCCCGCAGGGTGGCGCAAGAGGAGGGAGTGGCATTCATAGACATGAACCGCTTGACGCATGACTTGGTGCAAGGCATGGGGCCTGAAGCATCCAAGGAACTGTATATGTGGATACCAGCCAATACGGCGCCTGCTTGCCCGAAAGGGAAAGAAGACAACACCCATTTGAATGTGCAAGGCGCACGTATTGTGGCAAGGCTTGCGGCGGATGCTGTGGCTGAAGTCTTGCCCGAACTTGGGAAATATGTACGTCATTACGATTTTGTTGTGGCTAAAGATGGTTCTGGGGATTTCTTTACCGTGCAGGAAGCGGTGAATGCAGTACCGGATTTCCGTAAAGAAGGGAGAACCACGATATTGGTGCGTCCGGGTGTTTACAAAGAAAAGTTGGTTGTGCCGGAATGCAAGATTAATGTTTCTTTGATCGGCCAAGATGGTGCGGTAATTAGCGGTGATGATTATGCCAGCAAAAAGAACCGTTTCGGTGAGAACATGTCCACCTCAGGCTCATCGTCTTGTTACATTTATGCCCCTGATTTCTATGCGGAGAACCTTACTTTTGAGAATACGGCAGGCCGTGTGGGGCAGGCGGTGGCTTGTTTTGTCAGTGCAGACCGTGCCGTGTTCCGCAGTTGCCGCTTCTTGGGCAATCAAGACACATTATATACATACGGCCGTCATTGCCGCCAATATTATGATGAATGTTATATTGAAGGTACGGTGGATTTCATTTTCGGTTGGTCCACAGCGGTATTCAACCGTTGCACCATTCGAAGCACGGGGAATGGCTATGTCACTGCGCCTTCTACAGACCAAGGAGAAAAGTATGGGTATGTTTTTCTTGATTGCGATTTGACTGCTTCTGATGGGGTGGACAAGGTGTATCTTTCCCGTCCATGGAGGCCGTATGGGCAAGCTGTGTTCATACGTTGCCGGTTAGGAAAGCATATTGTGCCTGAAGGCTGGCATAATTGGGGCAAGAAAGATGCTGAGAAAACCGTGTTCTATGCTGAGTATGAAAGCACGGGCGAAGGAGCTTGCCCGGATAAGAGGGCTGCTTTCTCTCATCAATTGGAAAGTGCAGATGACTTTGCTTTGGGAAAAGTATTAGGAGGAGAAGATGGGTGGAATCCTCTTGAAATGATTCAATAAAGTGCATGTGATAGGGGACAGGCGCAATCCTTTTTTGGGAGGTGCCTGTCCCTTTTCTGAGAGAGGGGAAAGCGGGTTTTTATCACCACTTGTAGCTCATGATTGCGAAAAAATGCAATTTATTAGCTAAATAATATTCTGAAAAATGCATTATTTGTAGAATTTGTGTATTTTTGAGAACCGAATGAATACATGAAAAACATACTTATGACGAAAAAGCGCATTCTCTTTATAGGATTATTATTCTTTGCTTGCATATCTATATCAGCGCAACTGAAATGTTCTTTCCGGCATTATTCTTCTGAAGACGGGCTTTCCCAGAACACGGTCATGAATATTCTTCAAGACCATAAAGGCAATATTTGGTTAGCTACATGGGATGGCATCAATAAGTTTGATGGTTATGATTTCAAGACATACAAGGCAAGCCAAGAGAACCAAATCAGTTTGACAAGCAACCGTGTTGACATGATCCGTGAGGACGATTATGGATATATATGGATGCTTAGCTACGACAATCGCGCCCATCGTTTTGACCCTGGCACTGAAACGTTTGAGGCAGTGCCTGCATCTGGAGAAGGAAGTGACGTGAACATCATGGAAATTAAGGCAATCCCCGGAGGAAGCGTTTGGCTGATTACAGAAAACGAGGGAGTCATCCGTGCGATGACCGACCCGGAAACGCATCGTGTCACTACGCAAGTTTATTCTTTGCAATCAGGTTTGTTCCCCTGCCTGAAGGTGCATGATGTGTGCTGCGATAGTGATGGAAACGAATGGCTGTTGACCGACAATGGTTTGGCAATGGTGAAACCCGGTGTGTTGGCTCCTGTGGCTTATTTCGTGGAGACCAAAGAGACCGGGCCCGATCAGAAGCAGATGTTTTATGCCTTTTGCGAACATGGGGATGAGCTTTTCTTTGGCTCTGACAAAGGGCGTTTATGGCGTTTCCAGAAAAAGCAAGGACAGTTCCAATTGTTGGAATTGCCTACACGTCAAAACATCATAGGGGTGAATGTCTTGTCGGAACATGAAATTGCAGCGACTACGGTTTCCGGGTTTTATGTGTATAATTTGGATTCGAAAGCAATAGCATCCTATACAGCGGAATCACATCCTGTGTTGGCAAATGTGGCGATAAAGTCCACTTATTCGGATCGTTGCCATGAATTGTGGATGGAGTTGGATAAGCGGGGGCAAGTCGCACATTTCAATCCGGCCACGAAGCAATTGAAAGTAGAAGCGATGGTGACTGAACCAGGCAATGCGACCCGTTCGGAACCGGCATTCCATATACATGAAGATGTGAACGATGTTTTGTGGGTACATCCATATGGGGGTGGGTTTGCGTATTTTGACCGTTCCCGGAATTGTTTGGTGCCATTTTATAACGAGCCGGGAGCGCCTGACTGGCGCTTTTCCAATAAGTTGCATTCCACGATGTCTGACCGCCAAGGGAATCTGTGGCTGTGTTCCCATTCAAAGGGGTTGGAAAAAGTGACCTTTATCAATGATGAATTTGACCTTGAGACACCTGAACCATACGATTATGAGTCGCTAAGCAACGATGTGCGGGCATTGATGGTGGATAATGAAGGGCGTTTGTGGGCTAGCGTCCGTGAGGGCATGTCGAGGATTTATGCGATGAATGGGGATTATTTAGGCTATTTGACGGAAAAAGGAACGATTTCCCGTACGGGGAACCCATTGAAAGGGGTGGCTTATTGCTTCATGCAGGACAAGGATGGCGATATTTGGATTGCCACGAAGGGGGATGGGCTGGTAAGAGCCAAGAAGGAAGGCGGCCGTTATCTCTTGGAGCGTTATAAATATAACGCCGATGACATTTATAGTTTGAGCAACAATGACGTATATTATGTCCATCAAGACGGGAAAGGCCGGATTTGGGTTGCAACTTTTGGTGGTGGATTGAATTATGTAGAGAAAGACCGGAACGGGAAACTGATTTTCATTAATCACCGCAATAATCTCAAAGGTTATCCGATAGACCGTTGCTACAGGGTACGGCATATAACTTCCGACCATAATGGGATGATTTGGGTTGGTACGACTACGGGTGCATTATGTTTTGATGAGAACTTTGTGAATGCAGAGTCCGTGGTGTTCAACCATTATTACCGGGTTCCCAGCAATCCGCGCAGTTTGAGCAACAATGATGTCCATTGGATCGTGGCAACGGAAAAGGGAGAACTTTATGTAGCCACTTTTGGCGGAGGGTTGAATAAATTGATTTCGCGCGGCAAGGATGGGCATGCCGAGTTTAAATCTTACACTGTGACGGACGGGGCTCCTTCGGATGTCATGCTTTCAGCAAGGGAAGACAGCCGGGGCAATTTGTGGATTAGCACGGAAAATGGTTTGGCCAAGTTTTCTCCTCAAAGCGGGATTTTCGAGAATTATGATGAGGGGCGTTTTGATTTCAGTTTGCGGTTTAATGAGGGCGCATCCGCTAAATCAGTGAAAGATAATCGTCTGTATTTTGGTACGACTAGCGGCGTATTAGGGTTTTGCCCGGATTCAGTGCAGAAAAGCACGTATGTGCCGAATCTTGTTTTCTCCAAGCTCTTAATAGCAAATGTGGAAATGGCGCCGGGGCGAGAAGGCTCTGTTTTGGGAAAGGGAATCGATGATGTGGCGGGTGTTGAGCTGTCGCATGAGGAGAACATATTCACGATACGGTATGCGGCTTTGGATTTTGTGAAGCCGGAAAACATCAAATACGCTTATTATTTGGAAGGTTTCGATGACGATTGGAGCTATGTGGACAAGCAACGCACGGCCACTTACACGAATTTGCCGAATGGGGATTATGTGTTTCATGTGAAGTCCACCAACAGTGAAGGCGTGTGGGTAAAGAATGAACGGGAACTGGCCATCACCGTGCTTCCTTCGTTTTGGGAAACGCCGTGGGCGTATTGCTTGTATTTTGTATTGTTCATGCTGTTGGTTTTTGTGTCAGTTTATGTCTTGTTTGTCATCTATCGGCTGAAGCATGAAGTCTCCGTGGAGCAACAGGTCACAGACATTAAATTGCGTTTCTTTACGAATATCTCTCATGAATTGCGTACGCCATTGACATTGATAGCGGGTCCGGTGGAATATGTATTGAAGAAGACAGATCTTCCTAATGATGTGCGTTCCCAATTAGAGATTGTGGGTAGGAACACTGACCGCATGTTGCGTTTGGTGAACCAGATACTGGATTTCCGGAAGATACAGAACCGTAAAATGAAACTGCAAGTGCAAGAGGTGGATGTCGTGCCTTTTGTGCGCCGGGTGATGGAGAATTTTGAGTCGATGGCCGAGGAGCATCAGATTGATTTTGTATTTGAAAGCGAAACGGATAGCGTGAAATTGTGGGTGGATGAGGACAAGTTGGAGAAGATTGTGTTCAACCTTCTGTCCAATGCCTTTAAATATACGCCGCCGGGCAAGATGATTACGGTGTTTGTGCGTGAAGAAGAAAAGACGGTGGCTATCGGCGTTCAAGACCAAGGTATCGGCATTCCTGAAAACAAGAAAGCCTCTTTGTTCGTGCGGTTTGAGAATTTGGTGGACAAGAATCTTTTCAATTCCAATACGACAGGCATTGGGTTGTCGTTAGTCAAGGAATTAGTGGAGATGCATAAAGCCACGATTACGGTGGACAGCCGGTTGGGGGAGGGCAGTTGCTTCACCGTGAACTTTTTGAAAGGGAAGGAACATTATGATGCATCTGCGGAATTTATCCTGAATGATTCGGATACGCCGTTGGGTGATGCGAATCCTCGTCCAGCCGATGTTGACGAAGGAGTGCCGGAGATGCAGAAAAAGACCATGTTGCTGGTAGAGGATAATCTGGAACTTCGTTATTTCCTGCGTAGCATTTTCCGTTCGGAGTTCCGGGTGATTGAGGCGGCTGACGGCAATGAAGGATGGACGAAGGCGCAGAATTTTGTGCCTGACATTGTCATCAGTGACGTGATTATGCCGGGCAAAGATGGCATTGCGTTGACGAAAGACATTCGCGGGAACGTGGATACCAGCCATATCCCGGTTGTGTTGCTGACGGCAAAAGTGTCGGCAGACGACCGTTTGGTTGCCATAGAAAGCGGCGCTGACGATTATATCACGAAGCCTTTTAGCGCGACCTATCTGAAGGCAAGGGTGGAAAACCTGTTGCAGCAGCGCATGAAGTTGCAGGAATCTTATCGGGAGAACCTGATGAACAACCCATTGAGCTTTGTCGCGGATGAGGCTGAACGCCCGAAGATGTCGGCGAGTGACCAGAAGTTTATGGATGACTTGATGGCCTTGATGGAAAAGAACATGGATAATGGCGAGTTGATAGTGGATGACTTGGTGCGGGAGTTGGCCGTGAGCCGTTCGGTGTTCTTCAAGAAGTTGAAAACCCTGACCGGCCTTGCTCCGATTGAATTCATCAAGGGGGTTCGTTTGAAGCGGGCGGCCCAGCTAATCATGGATGGCGATTACAACATGACCCAGATTTCTTACATGGTAGGCATCAATGACCCGCGTTATTTCAGCAAATGCTTCAAGCAAAAATTCGGCATGACTCCCACAGAGTTTAAGGAAAAGCTGGCCAAGTCATGACATCTTGCCTTCTGATGTGTATTTTTTGGGTGGGAATGTGAAGATATTGGTCAAAATCATTTTTGTCAATAATTAGACAGGCGGATGGCGGATATGGCGTAATATTGCAGGACAAAAATAACAAAGCAAGAGAAGAAATAAAACTGTTTTTATCAACAACCTTTATGAAAAAGAATTTATTTAAAGTTGGCCTTTTTTCTCTGATGGCATTTGCAGCCATTGGCGTGAAAGCACAAGAGGAACAATTGCCCGCTTTCCCCGGCGCGGAAGGGCATGGGCGTTACACAACAGGTGGCCGTGGTGGCAGAGTCATCCATGTGACCAACCTGAATGACAGCGGTACGGGTTCTTTGCGCGCTGCGGTAGGTGCGGCTGGTGCAAAGACAATTGTATTTGATGTGTCAGGCACGATTCATTTGGAATCGGATTTGAACATCAGGGCTAATACGACAATTGCCGGACAGACTTCTCCTGGTGGCATTTGCATTGCCGACCGTGCGGTGAAGATTGGAGGCGATAATGTGATACTTCGTTACCTGACTTTCCGTCCGGGCGACCGCAGCGGCCAAGAAGTGGATGGATTGGGCGGCATGGATCGCCGGAACTTGATTGTGGATCACTGTTCCGTGAGTTGGAGTGTAGATGAATGTTTGTCAGTATATGGCAGCCATAACTTCACCGTGCAATGGTGCATTGCTTCCGAAGCCCTTCGTGTTTCTGCTCATGGCAAGGGAACGCACTGTTATGGCGGTAACTGGGGCGGTGACCATGCGTCTTATCATCACAATTTGATTGCGCATTGCGAGAGCCGTACGCCGCGCCTTGGCCCGCGTCCCGGCACGCAGGACAAGGAATACATGGATCTTCGTAACAATGTGTTCTATAATTGGGCAGGCAATGGCTGCTATGGCGGTGAAGGCATGAAGGTGAACATCGTGAACAACTATTATAAGCCAGGCCCTGCCACCGATACTCGGAGCGAAAACATCCGCAAGCGCATCGCAGGCATCGGCATCCGCACTTCTGCTTATACGGATCACGACACCGACAACCCGAATGAATGGGACAAGATGTGGCACGTGTGGGGCAAGTTCTATGTGGACGGCAATTACAATCCGGACTATGAAGACGTGACGAACGACAACTGGACTTACGGCATCTACAACCAGATTTCCAACAACAGTGGTGTGGACTTCACCTATACCGAGGTGACGAAGGACACGATGCGTCTGGATGCGCCGCTGGAAACTGATTATATCACCACCCATACCGCAGAAGTGGCTTACGAGAAAGTGTTGGCTTACGTGGGCAACAGTTTGTATCGTGATGCCATTGACGAGCGTATCATTTCGGATACGCGCAACCGTGAAGCTACAATCCGTGTGAGCGGCAATGCGGCCGGGTTCATCAACTCCCCGGATGTGGACTTGAAGCCGGAAGATGCGGCTGCTGATTGGTCGCCGTTCCCGGAACTGCCTTATGACGACAACCGTGGCGACATCACCGACACAGACGGCGACGGCATGCCGGATGTTTGGGAAAACAGCAATGGCTTGAACCCGAACGATGCAGAGGATGGCAATGCGGTGACGTTGAGCGAAGAAGGATACACCAACCTGGAAGTCTATCTGAACAGTTTGGTGGCACACATTACGGAAGCGCAGAATGCAGACGGTGTGACGGACTGGTATGAAGAAACGGTGGACATCGATGAGACACCGGCTCCCGCAGTGGCTAATGTGTATGCTGCCGGCGGCATGCTCCATGTGGACGGCCTTGCTGCGAAGGCACGCATAGAAGTCTATTCTTTGGCTGGTGCATTGGTTGATGTGGAGGAAACGTCTTCCAGCAGTTGGGCATTGCCTTTGGGCAACGGCTTGTATGTGGTGAAAGTGGTTTCCGACGGGCAAGCGCAATCTTTTAAAGTAATCGTTGATTAAAACAGCATGAGGAGCTTTGCCGGGCGTTCCCGGCGAAGCTCCTCTTATCATATAGGAATAATTCTTTCATTAAAATCTAATAATCATGTTTAAAACAAATTTCAAAAAGACGTTTTTGTGCATGATGGCTGCGGGACTGATGATGCCGCTGGCTGCCCATGCACAGGGTGAGGCCGTGAAATTGGTGGCATGGGAGTTTGACACGACCAACAACCAATACACCGATGGCCCGATCAATGCAACCACCGGGACGGGTGAGTTGACTTTTTATGCTACGGATGGATATACCGTCACAGAACAGGATGACCGTGTATATGGGAACGTGATGTTCACGGCTCCTGCGCTGGATATGAATAAAACATTTACGGCTGATGATTGGATGGATGCATCGAACCATAAGGAATATATGCAATTCTCTTTCTCGATGACAGGCTACACCAATCCTCAGATTTCTTTCGGCTTGGCTTCTGATTCAGGCACATCTTGGCGGATGGTATATTCCACCAACGGTGGCGAAACATGGTCGGATGCCGGAGAGTTCATGACCGACCAGCATTGGGGAACGGCTTGCGACTTTGGCCCTGTAGGGTTCAGCGCGACAGACCGGGAACAAGTATTGGTGCGCATCCTGAATGTGCAGAATGGAGACAAAAGTTCTTTCGACACCCGCATCAAATATTTCATTGTGAATGCCGAAGAATACAGCCTTCCTTCGTTCTCGAACGAGACAGTGACGGCCACTTGGCCCATGACAGCAGGTGCTGATTGTCCGTCGGCTGCGGAAGTGTCCAATGAAGAAGCCTTCTCCATGACTTCGTTTGTGCTTGGCGAGGACCTGACGTACAGGAGGAACAAAGAAGTGGCTGGGGTGAACTTCACCACTTATCAGCCTGTCGTAGGAGGTGATTCTCCTACGGAAGGGCAAACTCTGAAATATGTCATCACTCCATCCAAGGGGTTGACCTTCACGCCGACCCATGTCTCTTTGAATACGGTGAAATTCGGTACGGATGGCGGATTGATTGACGTGAAATTGGTTTATGCCGATGGCACGGAAACCGTTATTGCCAATGGACTTGTCCCGGCTCGTGACAATACGGGCGCTTATACAGTCATTGATGAAGAGGTGACGGCTACGGGAACAACGGAAGCGGTCACTTTGGTGATTTATGTGTATAGCCTTGGCAGTACGAAAGACATAGGTTTCAACAATGTGGTTGTCACCGGCACCGTCGATGGCCAAGTGGAAGCGGTTCCTGTCTATACTTTTGCCACGAGCCTGACTCCGGAGGGCGCAGGCACGGTGTCGCAGAACCCTACGGGCAATGAATTCGACCAAGGCACAGAGATTACCCTGACTGCCACCCCGAACTTCGGCTACGACTTCAGCCGCTGGGTGAACGGCGAAGGCGAAGAACTCTCCACCGAGGAATCATTCCGGCTGACATTGGAGGAGAACACCACGGTGACGGCTGAGTTCGTTCCCGTGAACACATACGAACTTGCCCTCTTGGTGGAAGGCGGCGCGAATGACTACATGGTGTCCGCTTCACCCGAAGGAACGATGGTGGACGGCAAGCGCATGTATGAAGAAGGCGCACAGGTGACGATTACCGCCAGCAACAACCCGATATTGACGTTCACGGGATGGAGCAACGGGCAGACCGACCCCACGCAAACGGTGACGATGAACAGCGACCAATCGCTGACGGCTTCTTACTCGGCAACTGATTATGTGGTGGCTTGGGACTTCTGGCGCGAAGGCGGCAGCAACCGTCCGGCAGACTTCTACTCCACGGTGGACAATGAAACGGTGACGTTGATTCTGCGCGATGCCGAGGGCAACACGCAAGGTTGGCTCGACAAATCGCAACTGGCCGACGGAGGCTATGAAGGCCGCCCGGCAGCCGTGAACTGGAGGGAGCCGTTCGGCGAGGCACGTTTCTACTGGCAGACGATGATCAATGCCCGCGACTTCAAGGACATCCAAGTGGCTTCTGCCATGTTGATTAACTACAACAGCTATTCCACGCAGATACTGGAATATTCATTGGACGGCGAAATCTTCCATGAAGTGGCCCGCATCACCATTAGCGGCAGCAAAGTGTGGACGGACTTGAACGGCATCCTGCCCGCAGAGGCCAACAACCAGGAGCGCGTCTATATCCGTTGGATTCCCGATTATGACTCTGAAGTCATTGGAACAGCGTCTGAAAAGGACGGCATCGCCCTTGGCGCCATCTGGATTACCGGCACGCCGGAAATTGCCGATGACGGCACGGCACCCGTGTTGAGCAAGTCCGTTCCTGAGGAAGGGGCAGAGGGCGCATCGGCCACCGGCTCGATTGTGCTGACGTTCGACGAGCGCGTGCAAATCGCGGAAGGCACGACCGCCACGCTGAACGACAAGACACTGGAACCGAACGTGACGGGAACGTCCATCACCTTCCCCTACATGGGCTTGGACTACAACACCGCCTATACCTTTACTTTGCCGGGCAACACCGTGTCCGACCTTGCAGGCAACACGCTGGTGGACGACATTGTATTGCACTTCACCACGATGGCACCGCCGGTAGTGGAGAAAGGCTTGTATGACGCCGTGGTCAGCAACGTGGATGAATTGCTCGCCGCCATCGAGGAAGGCAACGACATCGAGACGGGACGCTACCGCATCTTCGTGAAGAACGGCACGTATGACATGGGCGACAAGGTGCTGACCTCCATCGGGAGCAACATCTCCCTGATTGGCGAAAGCATGGAAGGCACGTTGATCAAGAACATCACCCCGCAGAAGGAAGACGGCACTTATGAAGAAGGCATCGGCAGCACCGCTACGTTCGTGCTGAACGGCGATAACATCTACATGCAAGACCTGACCTTGCAGAACGCTTATCCTTACGGCCAGCCGGGCATCGCCGGACGTGCCGTCGTCATCCAAGACAAGGGCAACAAGAACGTTTTCAAGAATGTGAAGATGCTCAGCTACCAAGACACGTACTACACGAACAACGCCACGATGCGCTCCTACTTGGAGGATTGCGAAATCCATGGCGTGGTGGACTTCATCTGCGGCAGCGGCGACATCTTCTTCAACCGTGCGTTGATTTACTTGGAGGATCGTGACAACGGCAACTGCATCACCGCTCCGGCCACCAGCACGGAGTGGGGATACGTGTTCAGCAATTGCACCATCGATGGGGCAGAAGGCCAGGACGGACAGTATTCTTTGGGCCGCCCGTGGCAAGGAAGCCCGCGCTGCGTATGGCTCAATACCACGATGAACATCCTGCCGACGGCTGCCGGATGGAGTGACATGGGCGCACTGCCCGGTCTGTTTGCCGAATATAACAGCCATACGGCCAACGGCACGCCGGTGGATTGCTCCAACCGCAAGATGACCTTTGCCGTGGACGATGTGCAGACGCCGGTGGAATACCCGTCGGCTGTGCTGACCGAAGATGAAGCGGCGGAATACACCATCGCAAATGTGTTGGGCGGCAACGACAGCTGGCAACCGAACCTGCTGACCGAACAGGCTGCGGCTCCTGCTATCGGCGTTGATGCGGACGGCACGACCCTTACGTGGGAAGCCAGCGATTACGTCCGTTGCTGGGCAATCTGCCAAGACGGTGAAGTCGTTGATTTCACAACGGAAAACACGTATGCCATCCCAGCTGAAACGGCGGAAGGCGTGGCCTTTACCGTCCGTGCCGCCAACGACATGGGTGGCTTGGGCCTTGCTTCCAACGCTTACGAGTATGGCAACCCGAACAGCATTCGTGATGCTGCCGCTGAAGGCGGCCTGCACATCTTTGCCGTTGGCAACGAGGTGCGCGTGGAAGGCATCACCGCTGCGGCAACGATTTACGTGTTCAACACGAGCGGCCAATTGGTGGATGCCATGGAAGCCGACGAAGACGCTGCATTTGCCCTGCCGGCCGGTGCCTACATCGTGAAGGCGGTGACGGAAGGCGAAAGCAAGAGTTGCGTGGTCATGACGCGATAAAAGTGTTTTTCATAATAAATTTGATTTAAGGTTAATTACTGGAACTGCGCCGTCGGGATGACGGTGCAGTTTTTTTATGCCCCTTTCCTCATGGCTCGGGCGGAACTTCCTTATGTTTCGCATGGTTTCTTAGGAACATTTCTTCGCACGATTACTAATCGTACACGCTGACGATTACTAATCGTCATGGCATACGATTACTAATCGTCATGCCATACGATTACTAATCGTGCCGGAAATCTTCTGCGCGGATGTCCGGGATGCATCGGCCGGGGGCGCGTGTTTTTAGGGGATTCCCGGAGGATTCTTAGAAAGGAACGGGCCGGGAACGGGCCATCTTCGCCCGGATGCGCCTGATGGGCGCTTCCGTTTGTCCCGACAAAATCGCCACTCCTTTTAAGCCCTGTTTGCATGCGGAAGGGGCATTGTGGCAGGAAACCCTGTTGTAGAGCATAAACCAGCATTGCGCGGTGTCAATTCTTCCCGTTTTAAGAACAAAAATTCCCCGTCTGTCCTTTGTGGAAAATCTAACTTTGCCTGTGTTGAAAACGACCTTATTTTTTGATATCATGAAGAACAGATTATTCCTTTTTGCTGTTTTCTGCCTGTCTGCCCTGTGCGGCTGGGCGCAACAACCTGATTTTTCGATGACAGGCTATGCGGCCATGGAGGGAGAAGGCGACTTCTTCCATGCCGGTGGCACCACAGGCGGCGAAGGCGGACAAGTAGTGACCCCGCAAACCTTCGAGGAACTGAAACAATATGTTGAGGAACCCACCACACCTTATATAATAAGGGTGACGAAAGAGTTCACCACGGGCTATCCCTGCAAAGTGGACGAGAACGGGCATGTCTCCGATTCGGGCCAGGAATCCACCTATGGCGAGGTGCTGCGCGTGGGTTCCAACAAGACATTGCTGGGCGTAGGCGACCAGGCATTCTTCAACCGCATCGGGCTGGTCATCCAGACGCAAAGCAACATTATCATCCGCAACATCAAGTTCACGATGGCGGGGGTGCCGGTGGCAAAGACCGATGAAAACAAGATTCTGGCATGGAGAAACGGGGCGGAAGTCACGATAGGCGACCCCGACTGCATCTCCATCCAAGCCGACGAGAACGATGCCGACACCGACTTCGGCCACCATTATTGGGTGGACCACTGCGAGTTCTTCAACGAGAACGGCGTGGACAAGGACCGCTACGACGGCCTGTTGGACATGAAAAACAACGTGCAGTACACCACCATCTCGTGGTGCAAGTTCCACAACCACAGCAAGGCTTGCCTGAGCGGAAAGGGCAACAGCGACCAGTTCCCCCGCACGGTGACCATGCATCATAATTATTTCTACAACATCCAAGGCTCGCGCCTGCCCTTGCAGCGCGGCGGCATCTATCATTACTACAACAACATGCAGGAGGAATGCCAAGACGGTTACGACCTGCGTGCCAATGCCGTGGCCTACATCGAGGGATGTTACTTCAAGAACACCAAGGCGCCCGTGATGTCGAGCGGGGAAGGCGAGGAAGCCACGCTGGTGGATTTGATATTCGACGGCTGCAACCGCATCCCCGAAGGTTTCACGGATTTGGTGAACGACAAGTTGGATGAGGTCTATAGCATTCCGTCTTCTGACTACCGCCCCCCGTACAACTACACCGCCGACCGCGCTGCCGATATTCCCGATATCGTGCCGCAATGGTGCGGAGTAGGGAAGATTGACGACATCCAAGAGGGGTATCCCGAAATCACTATCACAAAACCGGCGGCCAACGCCGTGATTACTTACGAGGATGGGCTGGTTGTGGACGTGGAATTTGCCGTGACGGACGAAGACGGCACGGTGGCCGAGGTGACGCTCACGGTGGACGATGTGCCGGTGGCTTATGAAGTGTTCGGCAACCAATACACTGCCCGCGTGGAAAACGTGGAGATGGGCAGCCATACCCTCCGGGTAGAAGCCGCCGACAACGATGGCAACGAAACCGTCCGTTCGCTGGCGTTCACCGTGGCCGAATACACGGAAATGGCGGTGGAAACCCTGCCTGCCACGGACGTGACGGCATCGTCTGCCGTGCTGAACGGCACGTTTGCCCCCAATTCTGATGTGGTGGTCGCCCAAGGTTTCGTGTATGGCCGCCAAGCCGACCTTTCAGACGGCACGGAGGTAGAGGCACTGTCGGGCAGTTATGAACTGACGGGGTTGGATGCCGCCACGACCTATTATTACAAAGCTTTTATCCGCAAGGAAGGCGCGACGGCAGAAGGCGAGGTGTTGTCCTTCACCACCCAGGAGCAATCTGCCCCGTCGGCAGGCACCGTGATGATAGATGCCGTTACGCCGCTGCCAGAAGGCTTTGCCATCGATTTTGCGCAGACGGAATACACATACAGCAACCAGAAGGGCAATAACCTGATTCTGCTGGAGGAAGGCACTTACACGATTACCGTTCCTGCGGGCCTGACGGTGACTTCCCTCACGGTGTATGCCGTGAACGACAACAATGCCGATTATAAAGGTTCTATTACCATCGCCGGCGTGACGAAAGAGTTGACCAACCGCAAGGCAGCCCCGATGGAATTTACCGTGTCGTCCCTGTCGCTGCAAGGCAGCATCCCGTTTGAACTGACCTACAAGTCGGCGGTGAAGTTCGCTTTGGTGACGGAGAACGCCACCAGCATTTCCGGCTTGGCGCAGAAAGGCGAGCCGGTGGCTGTGGAGTATTACACCCTGTCGGGCATGCGGGTGGACGCTCCGGCAAAGGGCTTCTATATCGCCCGCAAGGTGTATGCCGATGGCACTTCCGCCACGGAGAAGGCATACCGTGAATAGAAAAGTTTTTCCATAAGTATAGAGTCAAGATGAACCGCCGGGATCTGCCGTGAGGCATGTCCCGGCAATTTTTTGCCTGCCGGAGAGGAATGGCGCGCTTTCCCGGGAAGCGGGGACAGGCGGTTGCCCTACAAGGCTTCTTCTCCCTCCAAGGCGAGGGGCAGGATTTCTTCAGGCCGGTCCACGATATAGCGGGGATGAAATGCCTCTAACTCCGTGCGGGGGCGGAATCCCCATGTCACCCCGGCGGCATCTACCCCGGCATTGCGGGCGGTCTGCATGTCCACGCCCGAATCGCCCACGTACAGCACGTCCGGCCTTTCCGTATGGGCCAAGGAGAGAATGTCATGCACCACGTGTGGATCCGGCTTCGTGGGGACGTTTTCCCGTTGCCCGAACACGGCCGTGAAGCGAATGTCCGGGAAGAAGCGCCGGATGAGTTTCGAGGTGGCCGCGTGGTATTTGTTGGAAGCCACGGCAAGGCGGATGCCCTTGTCCTGCAGCGTGCGGAGCAGCTGCGGGATGCCGGGGTAGGGGCGGCTGTAGTCCGCGTTGTGTTCATCGTAATGGGGGAGGAAGTCCGTGCGGATGCGGCGGATGTTTTCCTCCGTCCTTGCTTCCGGCGGCAGGGCGCGTTCAAAGAGCTTGTTGATGCCGTTGCCCACGAAAAAGCGGTATTCGTCCGTCTCGTGCCGGGGAAATCCGTTTTTCTCCAACGCATGGTTGGTGCTTTGCGCGAGGTCGGCAATGGTGTTGAGCAGGGTGCCGTCGAGGTCGAAAATGAGCAGTCTTTTCATGGATGTCCTTTTGTTTTGCGTGCAAAATTAGAAATAATCCGGGAAAAATGGCGGCGTGCGGGGCGGCAGGGCACGAAAAAAACGCGGCCGCTTCTCACGAGGCAACCGCGCCGAACCTTAAATGAAATCTAAAATGCCATGAAAAAAACAATTATTTCTTGGTGATGCGGAACCAGTCCACATCGGCCCATCCGCCATCGTTGGTCACAATGGCCGGGCGGGTGCAGAAGGTGCCTACCTTGGCGCCGATCCATTTGCCTTCACGTACTTGGAAGGGCGCGCCCAGTTTCTTGTAGCGTTTGCCGTCGGTGCTGTAACTGAATTCGCACATCACTACGATGTCGCTTCCGCCTTCACTCTTGCTTATCTTCTCGAAATCCGTGCTGAAGCGCGCTTTCAGATAGACGGTAGCATCTGCCAGCGGGGTGCTTTCGTTGACCGTTTCGGGTTTCCCCGCATCGGCCTTCTTGCATTCCACCTGTGAAAGCACCAAGCCGTTTTCTGTGTTCTCCAATACGATGGCGGCATAATCGCGTCCCATTACCACAAGTCCCGTGCGTTCGCCGGTGTATTTCGGCGAAGGCGTGAATGTCAGTTTCATGCTGGCGGTGAAGTTGGGCGCCGGTGTTTTCTGCAGCAACAGGTTGGCCACGTCCCACAAGCTTTTGTATTCTTCCACCACGGGATAGGAATAGAGGCGCACGTAGCCTTTGTCGCCGGCGTAATACGCCCATTTGTCGTTGATGTTGGCATGCCATTGCCATTGCGGCGACAGGGTGAATCCGTCAAATTCATCGCTTTCCTGCGGCGTGCAGGCGGGATAAGCCTGCCCCACATCCGGCTTCTTGTAAACGGACACTGGCTCTCCGCAGCCGTCTCCGTCCTCATCCACGCCGATGACGGGCCAGTCGTCCACCCATTTCATCGGTTGCAGATGCACAAGGCGGCCGTAAGCGCCCACGTCCTGGAAGTGCATGAACCAGTCTTCGCCCGTAGGCGTGTCCACCCATCCTCCTTGGTGCGGGCCGTTGACATCGGTGTTTCCTTGTGCCAATACGATTCTGTCCTCGTAAGGGCCGTAAACATTCTTGGAACGTGCCACGACCTGCCAGCCTGTCGGCACGCCTCCGGCGGGGAAGAACAGGTAATAATATCCGTTCCGTTTGTAGAACTTCGGCCCCTCGCAAGTCTGGTGCTTCTCATGCCCGTCGAATACGATGCGGCTCGGGCTGATGGCCTTTGTGGCATCGGCGCTCAATTCGCACACGGCAATCACGCTTTTCAGCCCGGCACGGCTGCCTGCATAAGCGTGTGCCAGATAAACCCGTCCGTCGTCGTCCCACAGGGGCGTGGTGTCGATGATGCCTTTGATGGCCTTCACCAATACGGGTTCGGTCCACGGCCCTTCCGGGTTCTTGGCCTTCACCATGTAGATGCCTTGGTCGGGGTCGCCCCAGAAGATGTAGAATTCGCCGTTATGATAGCGGATGCACGGCGCCCAGATGTGGTTGCCGTGTTGGGGGCGTTCCGGCAGGCTTGCGGGTTGCAGGGTGGTAGGAACGGCTGCTCCGATGATGCTCCAATTGACCAGATCCTTGGAGTGCAGGATTTGCAGCCCCGGCAGGCAGTTGAAGCTGGAGGATGTCAGGTAGAAGTCATCGCCTACGCGGCAAACGTCCGGGTCGGAATAGTCGGCATACAGCACCGGGTTCTTGTAAGTCCCGTCCCCTTGGTCGGCTACCCATACCTCGGAAACATAGTTTTGTGCCATGAGAGGCAAGCTTGCAAGGGAGCAAAGTCCCAGCACAAGTTTCAGTCTTTTCATGTGTAGTTCCTTTTTTTATTATGGTTGTAAAATGGTTGATTGTCCAAAGGTAGGAATATCTTTTGGGATGGCGGGTGCAAGGATTGCTTCTTTTGGTGTAACATTTGTTAGGAATGTGTAAATTTTGTTCCCTTGTCGCGGACGGCGGCCGGATATGAAGAAGCCCGGCCTTCCTGCACGGATTGTGCGGGAAAGCCGGGGATTATGAATAAAAAGAAAAAAGTTCCGGGAGGATTTATCGGATGTGGATGCGGCAGGGATGCTCCAATTGTTCCTTCCATTCACGGGCGTAGGCAAACCATTCTTCATCGCTCTTATAGCCGAAGGTCTCTTTGGTGGAAGTGAACATCAGGTGGTAGCGGAACCCGTTTTCGCCTTTTGCCCCGATAAGGTAAAGGTAATTGCTGCCATCTGCCATTTCCTTTTGCACGTACTTTTGCGGGATGCAGGTGGCCAGTCCTACGGTTTCTTTGGCATATTTCACGGTGTCGTTGACCGGCCAGTCCGTACCCCAGCAAGCAACCAGCCCTTCATGGTCGGAGAAGGAAGTGGAGCCGATGATGTTTTGCACGCCGGTGCAGAAGGTTTCTTCCTGCAGCGGGCGGCGGAACGACACTTGCGTTTCTACGTCGCGATGCCCGGCGTAGAGGATGTATCGGGTGGTCATGGTCAGCGTGCTGCCTTGGTATTCCCAATCTTTGTCGATGATTTCCACAATCGTGCGGACGGGGCCATATGCCAGAATGCTTTCTGTGCGGCTGCCTACGGGTTTGATGTGGGTGGCTTTCGTGCCGTTCCATCCTTTCAATGTGCCGGGGCCGCAGCTGTCGAACACGCGAAGCACGTCGTCTCCAAAGCCTTTGGCCAACTGCTCATCGTTGGGATAGAACCCGCTTTCTTCGATTTCCAAGCCTTTATGGAACTTCCCGTAAGGGTCAAGTGTCTGTTTCTCGTTGAAATAAACCCGGTAAGCCACCAATTCAGATTCAAAAGCGGGGCCGTGCGGATACACCATGTTATAGACATTGCTGCTTCCGGGGACGGTCAATGAATGGATGGGCATGTGCTTGTTGCCTTTTCGGTCGCGCAACTTCAAAGTGGCATATACCCTTGAAGGGTATTCCTTCTCTGGTCCTTCAGAGGAGAAGGTGATGGTGACCGTCTTTTCCGCTTGGGCAGGCATGTCAATCACGAAGGCCAGTTCATCGAACTGTTCATCGCCGTTCAAATCATCCAGTTGGGATGGGATTTCGGTTTCCCCGTCCTTTACGATGGCAGATTGGATGGCAAATGGCACTTTCACTTCAGAAAGCGGGATGGCGATGGGCGCATCTGCTTGGGGCTTTTCCCAAGGGTTTTCTATTTGTACTTCAATATGGTGTGTCTCGGCCCACGACATGGCGCAGGCACAGAGGCAGAATACGGAAATAATGAATCGTTTGTTCATAAATAGATGATGTTTTTGTTGTGCAAAGTTATGGCAAACGTCGGAAGATGCAAGAAAAGGAATGTTATCTTTACGTTCTTGTAAGAGATGACATTCCTTTGTGCTTTCCTGCCGGGCGAGCCGGCGGGGTTGTATGTCTGCCTATTTGAAACTGAAAGTCTGTTCTTCGTCTCCCACCGCAGGCAATGCCTTGTCGTTGATGGTGATGTTGCTTACGTTCTTCATCTTGGCTTCCGGTCCTTCTTGGGGTTCGATCAGGATGTTTTTCATCGTCACGCCATCTGCATGGCTGAGGACTGCGCCTTCCGCTGCATCCGTGATGACCACGTCCTCAATGCTGATGTTCTGAATCTTCATTTCAGGCAGCCCGTTGAAGAACATGGCTCTGCCCGAACCTTTGCAATATACGTTCTTGATGTGGATATCTTTGAACACCGGCGTTTCTTCCGTCACAGGAGGAATGGCCGCTTTCTCGTTGTTGGCTAAATCCTCGGCCGTCACATCTTCAGGGGCTTTGCCGCCATAGAACAAGTCGAACAGCAAAGGCTCTCCCGGAATGTTAATCATGTTGATGTTGTTGATGTGGATGCCTTCCACCACACCGCCGCGTCCGCGTGTACTCTTGAAGCGCAAGCCAACATCCGTGCCTAAGAAAGTACAGTCGGTGACATAGATGTTTTTCACGCCGCCCGACATTTCGCTTCCTACGACGAAGCCTCCATGTCCGTGAAGCACGGTGTTGTTCCTGACGATGACGTTCTGGCAAGGTTCACCTCGCTTGCGGCCGTCTTCATCTTTGCCGGACTTGATGCAGATGGCATCATCGCCTGCGTCGAAAAGGCAGTTGGTGATGACAGCATTCTTGCAGGATTCCAAGTCCAACGCATCTCCGTTTTGTGAATACCATGGGTTGAACACCTTTACATCATTGATGGTGATGTCCTCGCAGGACAGCGGATGCAGGCACCAACTGGGGGAGTTTTTGAAGGTAACGCCTTCCAGCAATACTCTTTTAGACTTCACGATATTGAGCAATACCGGGCGCAGCCATTGCTGGATGCTTGCCCATTCTTCGTCTGTTTCAAGCCCCACGGGGTTGTTGAAGTTGTCGCATGCCAAAGAACCTTTGTAGGATGCTTCGCTGGGATACCAGATATCTCCTTTTTCATTCAGTACGCCGCCGGAAGCAAGAAGTTTCTTCCATTGCGAGGAAGTCATTTTCCCTTTCTTCACCGGACGCCAACTGTCGCCTGCGCCATCGAATGTCCCATGGCCTGTGATGGCGATGTTTTCTGCCTCCCATGCGGAGATAGGGGATTGGCAACGGCGTGTGTCCAAACCTTCAAAGGAAGTCTTTACAATAGGATATGCCGTGTGGTCATCCGTGAAGACCACTAATGCATTCTTTTCTGTATAAAGGTTCACGTTATCTAATAAGACAATGGGGCCTGTGTACCATAATCCTTCAGGGATGACGACCTTGCCGCCTCCTTTTTCGTTTACATGCTGGATGGCGGCATTGATGGCTTCTGTATTGAGTGTGTATCCATCACTTTTGGCTCCAAATTCGGCAATGCTTACCTCGTAGTCCGGGAAAGAAGGCCTTGCCACGCGGGGCATTTCAAAAGGAACGTTTTGATAGATGGCGTCCATTTCTGCCGATGTGGTGGAAGATTCGGTGTCTTTTGAAGTGTTTCCTTGGCAACCATAAATGAAGGAAGCCACGCACGCAACCGATAAGAATAGATACTTGTTCAGATGTATGTTCATGATATAATGAAAATTAAGATTGAATAATCAAGCAAAAAACAGGGAAAGAGGCGTTTTTCATTATTATTCTTTCGCAAACGGCTCTCACGAGTGGTTTGCGAAAGCAATAATAATCCATGTTAACCTAATTCTAACCTTTAATAAATACTATGAAAAAACCTCTTAATTGTTGTGTGCAAAGAAAGGGCTTATCCGGGACAGGCATGTGTAGGAATTGTTGGTTTAGGTGTATTTTTTAATTGATTTTGTAGAATATGTTTCGCATGAGTCGCCTGTGTGGGGCGATTATTGTCCTTTTTTGTCTTTTATCCGCAAATTATTCGTTTGTTTATCATATTGTTTGTATATTTGCAACCAAATTTAACGATTAGGGAGTATGAGCTACAATTTATTGAAAGGGAAAAGAGGAATTGTCTTCGGTGCGTTGAACGAACAGTCGATTGCCTGGAAAGTGGCAGAACGGGCTGTAGAGGAAGGTGCGGCAATCACATTGTCTAATACGCCGGTGGCCGTGCGCATGGGGCAGGTTTCCGCATTGTCGGAGAAATTGCATTGTGAGGTGGTTCCGGCGGATGCAACCTGTGTGGAAGATTTGGAGCATGTGTTCAAACGTTCCATGGAAGTGTTGGGCGGACAGATTGATTTTGTGCTTCATTCCATCGGGATGTCCCCGAACGTGCGGAAGAAGCGCACGTATGATGATTTGGATTATGACTTCTTGAACAAGACGTTGGATATTTCGGCGGTGTCGTTCCATAAGATGATACAGGTGGCGAAAAAGTTGGATGCCATTGCGGAATATGGTTCCATTGTCACCCTGAGCTATGTGGCTGCGCAACGTACATTCTACGGGTACAATGACATGGCGGACGCAAAGGCTTTGTTGGAGTCGATTACCCGCAGTTTCGGGTACATTTACGGGCGTGAACATCATGTGCGCGTGAATGCCATTTCGCAATCGCCCACGATGACGACGGCGGGCTCCGGCGTGAAAGGCATCGACAAGCTTTTTGATTTTGCCAATCGGATGTCGCCATTGGGAAATGCTTCGGCGGCGGAATGCGCGGATTATTGCATCGTCATGTTCTCAGACCTGACCCGCAAGGTGACCATGCAGACGCTTTATCATGATGGAGGCTTTTCGAGCGTCGGCATGAGCTTGCGCGCAATGGCTACTTATGAGAAAGGCTTGGATGAATACAAAGACGAGAACGGGAAAATAATTTATGGATAACAGGGAGGGGCATTTCCTCCCTTGATTTAGGATTTGCCAATGCGGACGGAAATACGGAAATTATGGATGTTGGGGCTATGCCTGTTGCTTTGTTTTGCTTCTTGCCATTTGGAAGACGTGAAAAAGGGCAGCATGGATGAACCCCAGGCAAAGATTTCCGTCATACGTTTTGACCAGATGCTCAATGAATATGTGGAATCGAACAGTTTTTCCTCGTTGAGCAGGATGCGCACGGAATGTCCGCAGGAGACCCGTATCTTGTTAGAGGATATCATCGGTTTGGGGGAAGTGGATGATGAGCGTATTTATGAAAGGATGAAGACATTTTTTTCCGATACGGTCATCCTTTCCTTGATGCGGGATGCGTCTGTGAAGTTTAAAGACATGCATGGGTTGGAAAGGCAATTCACGGAGGGATTCCATCGTTTGAAGGAGGAAGTGCCTTCCATCGTTGTGCCTTGCGTGTATGCGCAATTTTCCGCATTGAACGAATCGGTGGTGGTGGTCGATAGCCTGTTGGGATTCAGCATTGACAAGTATTTAGGTGCGGATTATCCGTTGTACCGGCGTTATTATTATGAATACCAGCGGAGAAGCATGACGCCGGAACGGATTCTCCCGGATTGCTTCACATTTTATCTGATGAGCCTTTACCCGTTTCCGAGGGAGGGAGAACGTGCGTTGTTGGATGTCATCCTGCATATGGGAAAGATCCATTATGCGGTGTCTGAAGTATTGGGATATAAATCGGCCTGTGACGAGTTGGGATACACTGCTGAGGAAGCGGCATGGTGCCAGAAGAATGAGAAACGGGTATGGGCATTCATGCTCGGGCATAAGCATTTGTCGGCGACAGACCCCATGGTCGTGCGGAAATATTGCAAGGCTTCTCCCTATACGGCCTTTTTCGGAGAAGATTCACCGGCCATGGTCGGTGTATGGATAGGCATGCAGGTGGTGGCTTCTTATATGGAACATCACGAGGAAGTGACATTGGAGGAGTTGCTTGAAAGCGTTGATTACCGCCGGCTATTGGCTGAATCTGAATACCGTCCTTAATTTATTTGGCATGATGGCGATAGAACAAGCCCTTTATTTGTTTCCAGTTACTTTGGGGGATACGCCTGTGGAGGGGGTATTGCCCTTGCGCAATCAGGAATTGATTGCACAGATTCGTCATTTCATCGTGGAGGACGTGCGGTCGGCCCGGCGTTTCTTGAAAAAGATAGATAAAGGCCGGAATATTGACGAACTTGCTTTCTATCCATTGAACAAGCACACCTCTTTGCAGGATGTCCTTGCTTATTTGCAGCCTTTGGAACAAGGGCAGCCGATGGGCGTGTTGTCTGAAGCCGGTTGCCCGGCGATTGCCGACCCGGGTGCCGATGTGGTGGCATTGGCGCAACGGAAAGGCCTGAAGGTGGTTCCGTTGGTTGGCCCTTCATCCATCCTCCTTTCTTTGATGGCATCCGGCTTCAACGGGCAGAGCTTTGCTTTCCATGGTTACTTGCCGATAGAGGGCGGGCAGCGTGCCAAGATGTTCCGAGTGCTGGAGCAACGTATTTATTCAGAGAGCCAGACCCAGATATTCATCGAGACTCCCTACCGTAACGCAAAGATGTTGGAAGATATCCTGCAGCATTGCAAAGCGCAGACGAAACTTTGCGTGGCGGCCAACATCACCTGCGAGGGAGAATATATTGTGACGCGTGCGGTAAAGGACTGGCGGGGCAAACTGCCCGATTTGTCTGGAATCCCCTGCATCTTCCTGCTTTACAAATGACGCCACGCTTCCGTCAGCGGCAGGGCTTGAAATAATCCCCTGCATGGTAGGAGGAACGTACTAAAGGTGCGCTTTCTGCTTGCATGAAACCTTTGGCCAAGGCCGTTTCCTTGTAGGCATTGAATTGTTGCGGCGTGACGTATTCAGCGACAGGATAATGCCGGTGGGTGGGTTGCAGGTACTGGCCGATGGTGATGATTTTGCATCCGGCCTCCAACAAGTCGTCCATCAGTTCCTCCACTTCATGAGGCTGTTCCCCTAACCCGGCCATGATGCCGGATTTGGCCGTGCATCCGTTTTGGGAAATAAAGCGGATTACTTGAAGGCTTCGTTCATAGCTGGCCACGCTTCTTACTATGGGCGTGAGGCGGCGCACGGTTTCCATGTTGTGTGCCACGATGTCCGGGCGCAATGCAGTCACCCTTTGGATGAGCGATTCGTCGCCTTGGAAGTCGGGTATCAGCACTTCGATGGTGGTTTCTGGATTGAGCAGGCGTATCATTTTGATGGTTTCCGCCCAATGATTGGCACCAAGGTCCGGCAAATCATCCCGGTCAACGGAGGTGATGACTGCGTGCGACAGTTTCATTAACTGGATGGATTCGGCCACATGAAACGGTTCCTCCGGGTCAAGAGGAAACGGCTTTCCGGTCGGCGTATTGCAGAATTTGCAGGAACGGGTGCAAATGTTCCCGCCAATCATGAAGGTGGCCGTCCCTTTTCCCCAGCATTCCCCTAAGTTGGGACACCGCCCGCTGCTGCATATTGTATGTAGCCGGTGCGTGTCAACAATCTGTTTCGTTTGCGCGTAACGTTCGTTGGCTTTGATGCTTATTTTGAGCCAATCGGGCTTCTTGACATGTTCCATCAGAGGTTTTCTTTCATGAAGTCGCTTAACAGGGTGTAGAGGTGCAGCCGTGTGTTGCCGCCGAAGATGCTGTGGTTGCGGTTCGTGTAGATATGCATGTCGAACTGCTTGTTCAGTTGCACCAGGCGTTCGGTGTATTCGTAGCAGTTCTGTATATGCACATTGTCATCGGCGGTGCCATGCACCAGCAGCAGTTTCCCATGCAGTTTGGGCGCACGGGTAAATGCAGAAGCGGCACGGTAGCCGTCTGCGTTCTCTTGTGGGGTGCGCATGAAGCGTTCCCCATAGATGGTGTCATAGTACTTCCAGTCTGTGACAGCAGCTACGGCGACGCCTGCCTTGAACACGTTGCTCCCTTCGCTCATGCTCATGATGGTGTTGTATCCTCCGAAGCTCCATCCCCAAATGCCAATCCGGCCTTTATCTACATACGGCAGGCTGCCGAGGTATTTGGCGGTTTCCACTTGGTCCTCGGCTTCTTTCACGCCTAACGAAAGGTAAGTGCATTTTTCAAATTCCGCACCGCGTCCTCCTGTGCCTCGTCCGTCCACGCAGACAATCAGGAAACCTTGCGAGGCCATGTAGCTTTCCCATCCGATGCCTTCATTGTTGAGGCCGATGTTCCAACAGTCCAAAACTTCTTGTGAACCCGGGCCTCCATATTGGTACATGATGACAGGGTATTGCTGCGATGGGTTGAAATGCAAGGGTTTGACCATCCATCCGTTCAGTTCTGTGCCTTGTGAGGTGGTGAAAGCGAACAGTTCCTTTTCCGGCAATTCCAGTTGGGACATTTTCTCTTTGAGCTGTTTGTTGTCGATTAGCACCTTCAATTGTTTCCCGTTATTGTTGTTCAGGGAGACCACCGGCGGGGTGGTGAGGTTTGAGAACGTATTGATGTAGTATTTCATGGAAGTGCTGAATAGGGCGGTGTGGATGCCGTCTTCCGCAGAAAGGCGGGTCTTTTCCCCTTTCCCGTTTATCTTGTAAACATATTGCCTCAGCGGGCTGCCTTCGTTGCTTTCATAATAAAACGTGTTGCTTTTCTCGTCCCATCCCAAGAACCGGTTCACCACGAATTTCCCTTTTGTCACCTGTTTTTGCAGCACGCCGGTCATTGAGTACCAATAAAGATGGTTGTATCCGCTTTTCTCGCTGAGGAAACTGAAGTTGTTTTCATAAAAGACGATATTGTCGAACACCGATTCCTTGATGTAACAAGGGCTCTCGTCGCGGACAATCAATTTGCAGACCGTGGAACGCGGGTTGGCGAAGTAGAGGTCAAACTGGTTTTGAGTCCGGTTGAGGGTCATGATGGCCAATGCGTTCTCATCTTTTGTGAACCGGATGCGAGGGATATAGGCATCTTTTCCAATGGGCAGGTCCATTTTGCGGGTGACCCTCGACTTGATGTCGAAGGTATGCACGGTGGCTATGGAATTGTTTTTCCCGGCCACTGGATATTTGTAGGCGTAAGCACCGGGATAGTCGGCGTATTGTTCCTGCATGGGCGCTTGTCCGGCAAAAAGCGTGAAGCGGAACATTGGCACTTCCCTTTCATCAAAGCGGATGTAAGCCAGCATCCGGCTGTCCGGGCTGAAATCGAAAGCACGGTTGTAGCCGAATTCTTCTTCATTCACCCAATCCGGTATGCCGTTCAGTATCTCTCCGAACTTCCCGTCTTTGGTGACTTGCGATTCGCTGTTGCCATATAGAAGTTTGATGAGATAGATGTTGTTGTCCCTCACAAACGCGATTTGTTGCCCGTCGGGTGAGAACAAAGGGACTTGTTGCGGGCCTCCTTCAGACAACGGGTCCACTTTGTTGTTTTTGATGGAGAACAAATAGTACACCGCCGTGAAAGAACGTCGGTAGATGGGTGTCGTTTCCGTTTGTATGAGCAGTCTTTGCTCGTCAGGCGAAAGGATGTAGTTGTCGAATTGCTTGAAATGGCATTCACGGGCGGTGGCCACATCGAATATGGTTTCGATGGCTTCCCCCGTCTTGAAAGAGTATTTGATGATTTTGGTTCGTTCCGGGTTCATTTGCAGATAGCTTTCCCCATCGGCCATGGGGGTGATTCCCCTCATCCTTTCGGAACGGTATTTGCCATTTGCGATATCTTCTAATGTCAATGTTTGCTTAGCGTGTGCGGGCATCATCCCGATGAGCAATAAAGAAGCCCATATCCACAAGAACTTTTTCATTTTAAACCTGCTTTTTCATTTATGCGGCGAACTTACGCAAAAATTCCTGCATTTTTGGTATGTTTGCATAAAAAGATGAAGGATGGAGCAGTTCTTATACCATGATTTCTCTACTTTCTTGCGTCAACAGTTTGGTTGCAAGGTGCAGAAAATATCCGTGGATGCCGGTTTTACCTGTCCGAACCGGGATGGGACAAAAGGGAGAGGCGGCTGCACGTATTGCAACAACCAGACCTTCCGTCCGGAATATTGCAGGAAAGAGAAAACGGTGCGGGAACAGTTGGAGGAAGGGTGCGTGTTCTTCTCCCGGAAGTATCCAGACATGAAATATCTGGCTTATTTCCAGTCGTACACCAACACGTATGATGCTTTGCCGGCTTTACAGGAAAGATACGAGCAGGCTTTGCTGTTCAAGGATGTGGTGGGCATTGTCATTGCTACTCGTCCGGATTGCATGCCCGATGCGTTGCTGGACTATCTGCAAGAATTGTCGCAGCGGACTTTTCTTTTAGTGGAATATGGCATCGAGACGACGGATGATGCTACTTTGCTTCGGGTGAACAGGGGGCATACGTATGCCGACACAGTGGATGCTGTTTGCCGTACGGCAGAAAGAGGTATCCGGGTCGGAGGGCATGTCATCTTGGGATTGCCCGGAGAAACGCGCCGTCAAATCATCCGCCAAGCGGAAGAATTGTCGCGTTTGCCTTTGTCGATATTGAAACTTCACCAACTCCAGTTGATTAAAGGGACGCGCATGGCGGAAGAATTTGCCAGCAACCCCGAACTGTTTCATTTGTATGACGTGGATGAATACATTGACTTGGTGGTCGATTATGTGGAGCATCTGCGCCCGGACATGGTGGTGGAGCGCTTTGCCTCCCAGTCGCCCAAGGAATTGCTGATTGCGCCGGACTGGGGATTGAAGAACTATGAATTGGTGGAGAAAATAAAAAAAAGGATGAAAGAAAGAGGTTCTTTCCAAGGAAAGGCATGGCATTAGCGGAAAATGGTTATTTTTGTATGGTAATTGTTCAATAAACTTATAGATTATGAATGTAAAAGGGAAAGTATATTATGTAGGAGTGAACGACCGGCATAAAGCCCTTTTTGAAGGGCTTTGGCCGTTGCCTTACGGTGTGTCTTACAATTCGTATCTGATAGATGATGACATGGTGGCGCTGGTGGATACAGTGGATGCCTGCTATTTTGATGTGTTCCTTGCCAAAATCAAGGAAGTGATTGGCGACAGGCCGGTTAATTACCTTATCATCAATCATATGGAGCCTGACCACTCCGGCTCTATCCGTTTGATAAAGCAAGTGTATCCTGATATTGTCATTGTCGGCAACAAGCAGACGTTCGGCATGATAGAAGGCTTTTATGGCGTGGCGGGCGAGCGTTACCAAGTGGGCGATGGGGACTTCCTTGCCTTGGGGCATCACAAACTCCGTTTCTACTTGACCCCCATGGTGCATTGGCCGGAGACGATGATGACTTATGATGAGACGGATGCCATCTTGTTTTCCGGCGATGCATTCGGCTGTTTCGGCGCATTGAACGGAGGCGTGGTGGACGCATGCATCAATACCGATATCTATTGGAACGAGATGCTTCGCTATTACTCCAACATTGTAGGAAAGTATGGCGTGCCGGTCCAAAAAGCATTGCAGAAGCTGGGGGGATTGCCATTGTCTGCTATTTGTTCCACCCATGGCCCGGTATGGACAGAGAACATATCGAAGGTGGTCGGCATTTATGACCGTTTGAGCAAATATGCGGCGGATGAAGGAGTGGTCATTGCCTATGGCACGATGTATGGCAACACGGAACGCATGGCCGAAGTGGTTGCGGAGGAACTTTCCGCACAAGGCATCCGCAACATTGTGCTGCACAACCTTTCCGCATCGCATGCTTCGTATGTGCTGGCCGACATTTTCCGTTACAAGGGCCTGATATTGGGTTGCCCGACGTATAACACGCGTTTGTACCCGGAAATGGAATCGCTGCTTTCCAAGATTGCGGCACGCGACATGAAAGGGCGTTGCTTGGGATGGTTCGGCTCATTTTGCTGGTCGGGTACGGCGGTGAAGCTGATTGGCGAGTATAATGAGAAACTGAAGTTTGAACCTGTGGGCAATCCGGTGGAGATGAAGCAAGGGATGAAAGCGGATGTGTACAGCCGATGCCGGGAATTGGGCAAGGCAATGGCCGACCGTTTGAAAGCAGACAGATAAGTTTAACGTTTAAATGATAAAAGATTATGCGGCTGATTATTGAACCGGATTATCCGACCGTGTCGCGTTGGGCGGCTCGTTATGTGGCAGCCAAGATTCATGCGGCAAAGCCCACTCCCGACAAGCCTTTTGTTTTGGGATTGCCTACGGGGTCTTCTCCTTTGGGAATGTACAAGGAACTGATAACGCTGCACCAGCAAGGAAAAGTGTCCTTCCGCAATGTGGTGACCTTCAATATGGATGAATATGTCGGCATTCCGCAGGACCATCCGGAAAGCTACCATTCGTTCATGTGGAACAATTTTTTCAGCCATGTGGATGTCTTGCCGGGAAATGTGAATATCTTGAACGGCAATGCGGCTGATTTGGAGCAGGAATGCCGGGAATATGAGGAGAGGATTGCTTCCTATGGGGGCATTGACCTTTTTGTTGGCGGTATCGGGCCTGACGGGCATATTGCCTTCAATGAACCGGGGTCTTCGTTGTCTTCCCGCACGCGGGTAAAGACGTTGACGATGGATACTGTCATTGCCAATTCCCGTTTCTTTGATTATGATGTGGATAAAGTGCCGAAAACGGCATTGACCGTTGGTGTCGGTACCGTATTGTCGGCGCGCGAGGTGCTGATTATTGTGAATGGGCATGGAAAAGCACGCGCCTTGCGTCATGCCGTGGAAGGCGCCGTCACCCAAATGTGGACGGTCAGTGCCTTGCAGTTGCATGAACACAGCATCATTGTTTGCGACGATGCGGCTACCATGGAACTGAAAGTCGGCACCTATCGTTATTTTAAAGACATAGAGTCGGCTCATCTTGACCCCGATATGTTGGAAGCATAAGGCCGTGCAGTCATATATGCGAATCCGCCTCGTCCGGGTATCCCGGACGAGGCGGATTTTTTATGGTAGTATGCTGCTTTAGGCTTTCTTCAACGCCTCGATGCTTTCTTTCAGGGAAGCAATCTTGCTTTCGGCATCCGTCTGTTTCTTGCGTTCCATCTCGATGACATTGGCGGGCGCTTTGCTGACGAATTTCTCGTTGCCCAGTTTCTTCATCACGCTTTGCAGGAATCCTTCCTGGTATTTCAAGTCAGCTTCCAGTTTCTTTAACTCTGCTTCCACATCGATGAGACTGCCCAACGGCACGGCATACTCCGTGGTTCCCACCAGGAACGAGGCTGCATTCGCGCTTTTGTTGCTTACGGTTCTCACGTCAGCGAGGTGGCACAGCTTCACCAGCAGGCTTTGATAGCGCATGACGGTGCTGTTGCCCGTGATTTCCAGTTCCACGGTTTCCTTTTGCGGGATGTTTTTCTGCGTGCGGATGGTGCGGATGCCGCTCACCACTTCTTTCAAGTCCTCGAAGTGCGCGATGATGGCTTTTTCTGCCTCAGACGCTTCTTCCTGCACTTTCTTCAATGGCTGCACCATGATACTTTCGCCCTCTTTGCGCGGCTTGATGTCCTGCCATATTTCTTCGGTGATGAACGGCATGAACGGGTGCAACAGCTTGAGCAGTTCCTCGAAGTAGCTTAATGTGGCTTCGTAAGTGTTTTTGTCGATAGGTTGCCCGTAGGCAGGTTTCACCATTTCCAGGTACCACGATGAGAACTCGTCCCAGAACAGTTTGTAAACCAGCATCAGTGCTTCGCTGAGGCGGTACTTGCTGAAAAGGTCCTTTATCTCACGGGATGCCTTCGACAGTTTGGCGGCAAACCATTCCTGCGCCAGGCGTGCGTGTTCCGGCGTTTCCATATCGGCGGTGTCCCATCCCTTCACCAAGCGGAAAGCGTTCCATATCTTGTTGTTGAAGTTGCGCCCCTGTTCGCAGAGGGATTCGTCAAAAAGGATGTCGTTGCCCGCAGGCGCGGAGAGCATCATGCCCATGCGCACGCCATCGGCGCCGTATTCGTCGATGAGCTTCAACGGGTCGGGGGAGTTGCCCAATGATTTCGACATCTTCCGTCCCAGTTTGTCGCGCACGATGCCTGTGAAATAAACATTGCGGAACGGCATGTCGCCCATGTATTCATATCCCGCCATGATCATGCGCGCCACCCAGAAGAAGATAATGTCCGGCCCGGTCACCAAGTCCGAAGTCGGGTAATAGTATTTGATTTCTTCGTTGCCCGGGCGGTTGATGCCGTCAAACAGTGAGATGGGCCACAGCCACGACGAGAACCATGTGTCCAAGCAATCTTCGTCTTGGCGAAGGTCTTTTTCCTGCAAATTGGGGTTGCCTGTCTTTTGCTTGGCCAGTTCGAGGGCTTGTTCCGCCGTTTCAGCTACCACATATCCTCCTTCGGGCAGGTAATAAGCCGGGATGCGGTGTCCCCACCAAAGCTGGCGGCTGATGCACCAGTCCTTGATGTTCTCCAACCAGTTGCGGTACGTGTTCTTGTATTTTGCCGGATAGAACTTCAATTTGTCCTCCATCACCGGCGGCAAGGCCATGTCGGCAAAGTGTTGCATCTTCAAGAACCACTGCATGGAAAGCTTCGGCTCAATCGGCACGTGGGTACGTTCCGAGAAACCCACCTTGTTCGTGTAGGCTTCCACTTTCTCCAATAGCCCGGCTTCTTCCAGGTCTTTCTCGATTTGTTCGCGCACCTCGAAGCGATCCATGCCCACATACAGGTCGGCGGCTTCGCTGAGGGTGCCATCATCGTTGAAGATGTCGATGCTGGGCAAGTTGTGCTTTTCGCCCAGCATATAGTCGTTCACGTCGTGCGCGGGCGTTACTTTCAGGCAACCCGTGCCGAACTCGATGTCCACGTAATCGTCCTCGATGACCGGGATTTCCCGGTTCACCAATGGTACAATCACTTTCTTTCCCCGCAGCCATTGGTTCTTGGGGTCGTTGGGATTGATGCACATGGCCGTGTCGCCCATG
The DNA here is from genome assembly GCA_944320785.1 of uncultured Bacteroidaceae bacterium. GTDB lineage: Bacteria > Bacteroidota > Bacteroidia > Bacteroidales > Bacteroidaceae > CASFPE01. Next base: position 23,084 of record CALUIR010000017.1, on the reverse strand, counting down.
ATGGTTTCGGGGCGTGTCGTGGCCACCACGGCATATTCTCCATTGCCTCCGGCCACTTTGTATTTCAAATAATACAGCTTGCTGTGTTCTTCCTGATAGATGACTTCTTCGTCGGACAGGGCGGTCAGCGCCTTCGGATCCCAGTTCACCATGCGCACGCCGCGATAGATGAGACCTTTGTTGTACAAGTCCACAAACACTTTGATGACGCTCTTGCTGCGCGTCTCGTCCATGGTGAATGCCGTGCGGTCCCAATCGCACGATGCACCCAAGCGGCGCAGTTGTTTCAGGATGATGCCTCCATGTTCCTCTGTCCAAGCCCATGCATGCTTCAGGAACTCTTCGCGGGTGAGGTCGGACTTCTTGATGCCTTGTTGCGCCAGTTTGCCCACCACCTTGGCTTCGGTGGCGATGGAGGCGTGGTCCGTTCCCGGCACCCAGCAGGCATTCTTCCCTTCCATGCGTGCGCGGCGCACCAAGATGTCTTGGATGGTGTTGTTCAACATGTGTCCCATGTGCAGCACGCCCGTCACGTTGGGCGGGGGAATGACGATGGTGTATGGCTCTCGCCCGTCGGGTTTCGAGCAGAATAATTGGTGGTCCATCCAGTATTGGTACCATTTCCCTTCCACGTTGGCAGGGTCGTATTTGCTTGCTAATTCCATTTTTATCAATGAATGAAAAACTGTTGTCGAATAAATTGCGGCAAAATTACGAATTAAAAATCAAATCTTTCTTATGGTTGGACATTTTATGCGGCAGGGCAAGCGTTTTGTTCCGGTAGGATGCAGCAGTGTGGGGGATAGGAACAAGGATTCCTCCTTGCAACCACCGTTTTACGGGCTGGCAAGGAGGAATCGTGATGGGGAGGGGAGGAACGAATCAGTTCGCCACCTTGAAGCGTTCCTTTCCGTTCGTCAGGATATAGATGCCTTTGGGCAAATCCTGCAATTCACCCAGCGTGCATTCCCGGCGGACGAGGATGCCTTGCAGGTTGTAAACGGTGTACTTGGCGTTGCGATCGGGCAAGATTTCTTCAATGCCGGTGTTATCCATCACCTTTACTTCGCATGTGGCCGTTACGCCTTCGCAAGTTGCCGTGATGACGGCTGTTCCTGTTTCGAGTGCTGTCACAAGTCCTGTTTCAGACACGGTGGCTACATCTTCATCGGAACTTGACCATGCAACGGGTTTGTCGATGGCAGCGCGGGGGATGATTCTGCTTTGCAGTTGGAATGTTTCACCCTGCATGAGCGTGGTATCTGCGGCATTCAGATTGAGGAAAACGGCGGGTGCTTCTTGGATGTTCCAAAAACCACGCCAACCATCCACCGCTTGGTAGGCTTCGATGCTGCCTGCGGGTACATAGACTGTTGCATCTGTATAGACTGTTGCCGGGATGTTGTCATAGTTGTATAAGGCCGGCGGCGTGGCGGCATAGCAAGCGATGCTTTTCAGTTCGTCTATCTGAAGACTGTCTGTGTCAAATTCTGTGATGTTGCTTCCCAACACAAGATTCTCAATCTTTTGATACATGAGAGGCACTTCGGTGCAGGTTCCGCCGATTTCCAAGGTTTGGATTGTCGTTTCTACTACTTCAGATAAATACCCCGATCTCCAATCTGTCCCAACTAGCCAATAAATTTCTGGTTTTCCTTCTTCTGATGATCCAAAGCGCATCTTTCGTTTATATAACCCATCGGTTTCTCTAAATAAAAAAGTATCTGTTCCTTTCAAAGGTCCTCCTGCATAGAAATATTCAATATTGTCGTATGAGCCAAGGGCATAATATGCCCCGACGGGATTACCTGCTGGTCTATAATTATAATTAGTTGTACCATATAAATAGAATTCATCAAGAAATATGATTCTTTTTAAATTGGGTAATTTGGGCTCAGAATAGTAATTGTCATCACCCGATAGTTTGTAATTCTTTTCTAATAGATTTCTAATGTTGTAATTGTCAAAATGACCATCTTTTAACACACGTGAGTAAGAATAACTGAACTTTTTAAATCCGCCGCCAAAAACTATTTCTTCTAAAGCGTTGCAGCCATCGAGCGTATTGTAGGCCATGTAGGTCACTCGCTTGGTGTCAAACGAGACAAGGCCGGAAGATGCAAATGCATATTGTTCGATTCTTTGCAGGCTTTCGGGCAATGAGATTTTTTTTAAGGCAGAGCAACCTCTAAAAGCTCTATAGTCTATTGTCGTCAGATTCTCCGGCAGGATTACTTCTTCCAATTTTCCGCAGTTCGTAAAGCATTCCGCAGGAATGCTTGTGATGCCATTCGGAATGCGGATGGATTGGAGGTCGGAACTATAAAAAGCTGCTTCCCTAAGACTTTCCAAACTTTCCGGGAGCGTGATGCCTTTTAGCGAAGTGCAGTAAGCGAATGCATAATTTCTAATAGCGGTTAATCCCTCCGGCAGGATTACTTCTTCCAGTTGTTCGCAGTCCATAAAGCATTCCGTAGGAATGCTTGTGATGCCATCCGGAATGCGGATGGATTGAAGGCCGGAGCTATAAAAAGCACCGCTGCCAAGACTTTCCAAACTTTCCGGGAGCATGATGCCCTTTAGGGAGGTACAACCAGCGAATGCATAATTTCTAATAGCGGTTAATCCTTCCGGCAGTTTTACCTTGGCAAGGGAACTGCAAGCATAGTATTTGCAACCAGTTATTTCTCAATAGTTTGTGAGTAATAAGTCAGAAATATGGTCGTAAACTTTAAGGGTACATTCTAAAGGGTGAAGATTTAACGCTTTTATTGTTTCTTAACTCGGTTGGAGTGTCAATTTAGGCGTTTTCTTCTCTTTTCGGTGCAATTTCCTTTCCGTTATTCCACTTCTATTTTGGCTTACTCCTAAGCCTCTGCAAAGGTACGATATTTTTCGGATATTCGTCCGTTCCATTATCATTTGTAGATTCAGTTTACGTGCCGTACTGCAATGTGTCAATAAATCAACTACACATAAAGAGGCAAGGGAATGAGAAAAAGAAATCTATTATTTGGGAGGGAGTGCAGCCTTCCGCTTGACCTATTTGTTTCGACTAAAATTCATCCTCGTGAAATAAAAATAAATGATATGTGTAATAGGTTCTCGAATCAAGAATACTTTTCCTTGATTTCGTCATTGCGTCACCCTAACGCCAAGGTGGTCAAAAAAACTAAATTCTAATACATTCTGTTTTAACAGCTAAATGACCTCCAAATTAATTTTACCGTCATCCTTAATGTCCTTGACTTTTACTTGTATGCGCTGTTTAGGCTTAAAATCGTAGATTTGCACTCCTTTCTTTTTCAAAACCGATTTGTGAACCAATCCTATGTGGTCGGATAAGAATTTCACAAATAGGCCAAACGGCTTTATGTTTGTAATTACACCATCGTAGATGCCTCCTATTTCAATCTTTTGGGGATCTTGCAACACTTCCCCCGTCAGAGCATTAAGAATTTTTCCTTCTTTAGTTTTTCCTTCGATTATACCGTTTTCCACATCGTAATGGATATGGGTAAATGTTCCTATTTTACGAAATGAACCATCAACAAGCAATCTATCGTTATACGAATGCAAACAATAATACACCTCGTCCTCAAGTTGTGTCACTTTACTTATGTTTGTAGCGTTATACGTTTTCTTAGAAAGTATGTTTGTACAATAACTCTCCCCCTTGTTGCGACATAGAACAATGTTCTCGAATACCATGTCCATATAATTAAATTTCGGGTAGAGCAAACACTCTCCATCGGGTGTGTAAAGTCCTTGCAATGTAACCGTTTGTGTGTTCCAGCCTCGTCCGTATTCCTTCATGCGTTCCGCAATCACATACCCATCTTTTTCGTAAGCAGCAGAGAGATGGTCAGTCTTTTCCTTTCCGGACAAGTCATATAAAAGGATTTTGTTCTCATTATCGAGACAATGTTCGTCTTTCGATAACAATAAGTAGTCATTGAAGTATGAAACTTCTCCTTTTACGGTTTTGATGAATGCTCCTTCCGCTGAAATAATGTCGTGCCCGTTTCCGATAAAGACCCCGTTGGGCAATCGCTCCAAAGACTCGTATTTGCATGAAATGATTTCCGTCCCATCTGCCGCGTCTATGCCATACAAGCTAAAGCAGGATGTCTTCTTCACCCCGTTGGCATACACCTCCGCCACTTCCTTTACGCGGTTTCCGTTGATGTCTACCTTCCCCGAACGGTTGTATTCTTTCGCTTCAGCCACACCGTCTTCAGAGAAGATACCTATCTCACTGACATCGTTGAACCAAGGTAGAAACAGCGAGAAATCCGGATTCAGCCACACGTGATGTCTATTCCAATAGTCATATCTTTCTTGTTCTAGAAATAATTCTATGATTCCGTCTTGCCGAATATTGATGGATGTTGCGTTCCAAAATAGAGGAATCAACGCCCGTCCTTCAGTGTCGTATAAGGCGAAATAGCTAAGCCCTTTGGTGACGCTGATTTGTTTCTTCTTTTCACAAATGATATACTTTCCCTCTGCATGAATCTCGTGGAACTCAAAGGGTACTACCACATCAATGCTACCGACAGAAGTTTTTCTGTATACTCCTTTTAGTTGATTAGTATTGGATTTGTAAGCATATAGTCCCACAAAGAGATTGTCCATCAAAGCACATTCTTCCGTTATGCTCTTGGAATCTACCGTCGTACCGCCTTCATAGTGAAGTAAGCCTTCTGCATCTACGCACCCCACCTTTCCGTCCAATTCAAACTCCACCGGATAATTCTCAGCTCGTGTCTTGCGCATTTTGTATGAAACAGGAGTCAGCGGACGGTTGTCGTATGTCAGGCATTGCATACCATACCCATAGGGAGATGCAATAATGAAGTTATCGAAAACAGCATCTATGTTGTTGGCTTTAATCTTCATCGGCAGCATCTTACCTTCCTTTATCAAAGTCCAATTCTCCACCCACTTGTGCGCTATTATTTCCTGCTGCAAATGTTCACAACAAACATACGTTCCGTTAAAGTGATATATGGTCTTGAATTGGTGCTCTTCGCCCAATATGATATTTCCACTATAGTCGATAATACATTTGTATTCATCCCTATATGGTTCCTTGGATGCAGCAATCAACTCACCTTTAGCCCCGGCCTCCAAGTATTTATAACCGGATAGAAGAGGAGCGGTGTCATGCAAGTTGTACAAGTTGTACCGCTGTTCTTTTCGGGTGATTATGTAATCGGTCGAGATAGGTACGATGGAATCAAACTGCGGAGTAAGCACTTCATGCCCCTCATTGTCGAATAGTCCGAACACAATGCACTTGGAAATATAATTCGCATACGCGAATCTCTCTTCCGTTGATTGCGTTTTATAGAAACCATAATCTGCAGGTATCACATTGTCAAATGCTAGGGGGACGATGGTCTTGCCCTGAAGAGTCATCACTCCCATGCCCCCTTCGCGCCTTACGAGAATGCAGTCCTCTGATATATATTCTATTTCACTATATTGTGGAGCAAGCATTTCAACACCCGATTTGTGCAGTCCTAAAAGTTTGTCTCCCTGCATCACGAGATTCACCTCACTGTCCATCTTACTATATATGTATCCATCTTGATGCAGCATATAGGCTCGGCCCTTTATGGTAATAGTCCCAGCTGCAATATCTACTTGTTCTATCTCTACGGTTTGTCGGTTTGGGAATACCAAGAACTTCATACATTGTCTATTGTAACCGCCTCTTTTCTTGAAATGAAACGTAAGCAGATAGAATCCCCACCGTATGTTCTCAAGCTGATACTCATCTGTTGTAGACACCGTTTTTAGGATGGAGCTCGAACCCCATATTCGCCATTCCTTTTTAGAGGCAATAAGATAGATGTCATCAGCTAAGTGCTTGATGAAGCTGCAAACGCAAGGGATGACGATACCTCCGGCACGATTGGCCAGTCCCCATCGGCGAGCTTTCTTCACGTCGAACATTCCGAGCTGCATGTTCCATTCTACGTCCGAATATATAGGTGCCGTCAGCGTTTGTGAGTGATACATGAATCCCCATGCACCATTCTTCTCGTACACACTCGCTCGTTCCTGCTTCTCGATGATTTCCTGCTTTATTCTTTCTATGCGCACACACTCAGCTTGTTGCAGCTCCAGTTCCCGTTGCTTCCGGTCCATCAGCCCTTGCAACAGCTCTGCGCGCGAGCGTTCCAGTTCCTCAAGACGAAGTTTTACTGCAGGATTTGCCTTATAGTAAATCTCGTCGGCATCCACATAGTAAGGTTTGAAGTTCTCTGTGTCATATTTCAGTTGCTCAAGCGAAATGTATTCAGCTTCCGAGAAACTACCGTCGGCATCCAGCCATTGACAACACAACACCAGTTCTCCGCGTTCGCGCGATAGCTCCTGTGCTTTTTTGTCCAAGATGAAGACATTGCGCTTGTTGGCGTAATAGATGTCCTTGCACATCATGTTGTGCAAGTTTACATATTCCTTGTTGTCGTCAAAGTTGAACACCCATACGATGAAGTATCCATTCAGTCGGTAGAATATGTCACGGTCTACTACAACGCTCAGGAACGTGGTGGACAGTTGTAGTTCGAACACTATATTCATCCCCTTGTATTGCGCTTGCACGTCCGGTCTGCGCCAGTTCATATAAGGCAACTGGCTGTCAATCCGTTTCTCTATCTGTACCCCGTCGATACCCATTTCCCTGCTTTTCTCGTCTTGCAGCACATCGGCTATCAAGTGCTTCAGTTCCTGATGGCGCTTGCTCTCGTTCACCTTTCCGTATTTTCTGATTTCAATTTCCTCCTTGGTGAGTTGCGTCGTGGTCTTGATGGGGCAGTCTTCGCTGTCATACAGATGCGAGAAATATGAAACCACGCCACGCTGGCACTTCCGTCCGCAGAGCTTAAGCATCTGGTGACAGTAGGGGCAAATCAAACGCGGCTTTCCCATTAGGATAGACTCTTCCAATGCACGTCTCCAGTGCATCAGTTCATGTTCCGACTTACTCAAAAACTCGTTGGCTTGGTATATCTGTTCCTCTTTTATGTCGAAGACTTCATTAATTGTGTATTCCATATTATAAAAGAATAGTAACAAGACTCTTAATCATTAATAAACTCATCTAATCGTGTATAGCTTTGCCATGTAACATTTTTGCAAAGTTTGTCTATATCGATTAAATATGATGAATATGAAGGATCTCTATTCTTTTTCGTTCTATGAAAATCAAGATATGAGCATATTGCTCCTATTGTAAGACTACCTGCAATTGAAGCCGTGTTAAACGGATCTTTAACAAGGGCTGCAAAAGTACCTAAAGCCGTAAGTGAAACTGGAACTCCTGTTGTTATAGCCAAACCTGCTATTTCTCCCCATTTATCCATACTCTTTTTGTATTGCTCTTTCGAGTCTAACAAATCATTTATAAAATCCATTTCTACCTGCCCAGCATATTGAAGATTCGAAATTCTTGCAAGATGACTAGTCAAATCATTAAATTTATCTCTCAATAGATTTCGCTCATCTTTTCTTTTGTTGATAAAAGAGATAAGATTATATGAACTCACTTCACCGATATTCTGCGGCACAACATCCTCTAATGTAATAGAGCAAAAGAACCCTTTTGCCGTAGGGTCTTGAAGGGAATCACCAAAATTCGCATTTTCACAGAAATAAGGATTGATTGACCACGCATCAAAATCATCTGTCCCTCTGTTAAGATTACGTATTCTTGCAACAACTTGCGACAATTTGAACATATACCCTCTTGCTAATTCTTTTGATAAATGAAGCCATTTGTTTTCGTCAATAAAGTGTTTTCCAATTAAATCAAGATACGGATATAGTCTATTGTCGATTTTTCCTGGATGAATTCTATCTTCATCCGAGGGGATAAGACCTGCAGGCATACGATTCTCTATCTTGTCGCAAAGTTTTAGAAATTCATCAAAAGTATCCTCTCTATCCTTGTCATCCAATTTAATATTTCTAACCAAGTCTGCATCAACTAATGCTTTAATTTCATCACTATCATTTGGAGTATAACCTTCAGGAACAATTCTATAAACATGATTCCAAAGTAACAAACAGGATTTTACCCATGCTTCATTTTGGAATTCAATATGAGGATAATACAATATTGAATCTGGTTTCATATTATAACTATATATTTTTTCGTTCTGCTTATTGCCTAGTACAGCTTAGTTATTCTTTGTTTACTCTTCTGTTCCCGTTCGAAGCGGAAGTTCTTTGCCAAACGCTTCCATTTCGTCTGCAACCACTTTCTTTAATTCCTCCTGCGGAACAATCAGTTGATAGTCGGCAACACCGATGGGCTTACCCATATCTTCTAAAGCAAGCTCCACTTCCACACGGTCTTTCTCAGCACACAGAATAATGCCGATAGAACGGTTCTCGTCCTCTCTGCGCTCTAAACGGTCGAGTAATGACAGATAGTAATTCATCTTACCTGCATATTCCGGCTTGAACTCGCCAATCTTCAAATCAATGGCTACAAGACAATGCAGACCACGATGGAAGAAAAGCATATCGACCTTGCTCCGCTTGCCGTTATACTCAAGCACATACTGATTTCCAAGATAGGTGAAACCTTTGCCAAGTTCCAAAAGGAAATGCTTGACTTTTTCCACCAATCGGGTTTCCAGTTCCGTTTCCAAGATAGGGTCTTTTATACCAAGAAAGCCGAGATTATAGCCGCTCTTGAACACCTCATTGGCAAACATCGCTTGCGTGGCAGGCAGTGTCTGCTCGAAATTGTTATCCAAAGATTCGCTCTTCCTTGTGTGCATTTTAAGGGAAATGGCACTGGATAACAGGTCACGATTCCAACCTTTTGACAGGGTTTCTTGGGCATAATACGAAATGGCATTATCATCCTCACCGAACTTGCGCATCAATTTCAATGTATGTCCCCACGGCAAAACTGCGACAGCCTGTCGCAGTTTTGGATCGCTCTCACAAAAACGCTCATAAAACTTCTTCATGTCCCACAGATTTCTCGGAGATACTCCCATTTGTGGGTAGCGTTGTTTTAAGTCATAGGACAAGCGGTTTACAACACCACTTCCATGCTTGCTTTCAAGTTTTCGGTCGTGAAGCAATTTTCCGATTTCCCAATGGGCAGAACCGATGGCAGAGCATATTGTTGTAGCTACCATTGTTCTTGTCCTGTCAATAACTGCGACAGCCTGTCGCAGAATTGCCTCATATTCGGATTCTTGTATGTTTGTAATGTTAGCCATATTTTTCTCTATTTCGTTTACAAAGTTACTCTTTTTTATTCGGTTATACGTCAAAATCCTACGATTATCATCACTGGCATATCATTATCGCTTATCTTCTTATTGAGAAGCCCCTCTTTTGCTGATAGTCATAATGCCCATCCACCACATTATCAACCTCTTGTTTGGCTTTGATTTGCTCCCGACTGTCCAAATCTCCCTTTTGCTTGGCTGTGAGGTACAGGAAATCCCCGGCTGCACGATGCGATTGTCTATCATCCCCGAACAGGTTAAGCGCATCCTTGATGTCCGACACTTGCTCGGTGTCAAAACGGGGTTTGTAATAATCCTTTGCCAAACGGATGATGCCGTTTACCGCCTTGCGGAAGATGTCGCTCGTTTTGAGCAGCAAGAAACTGAGACAACCGATAAGATGATTCTGCCATGCAATCCGATTTTTGAGCCTTGTGGTCTCTTGGGTATGCTCTGCCTCCTTACGGTTCAATTCGGCTTGGTGCTTACCATCCAGCTTCATCAGTTCTCGTTGATGGTCGCTCTGCATAGTCTGAATTTTACCCTGCAACCGCTCAATGGTTTCCTCGTGCGTGGAAATCTCGTCACGCAAATCCTCGATTTCTCCTTTCAGGGCTTTAGACTTACCCGTAGCCCAACCGACAGCGGCACTCAGAAGCTCGCTTCCTTTCTCCTTGTTGAGTTTGGAGCGTTTCTCGCTGATAGCCTTGTCAAGCTCTTCACTTTGTTGCTGCTTTTGATGGGCTTGCTCTATGAAGGAGTTAGTAGCACTTTCTGCCTCCTGCATCTTTTGATTCGCCTGTTCCAACTGGTACTCACGGTATAGCCTTGTGGCATTAAGGCGGTTCATCTCCTTTTTCTGTTTCTCTATGATGAAGTCATTACGCTCCAAATGTTCCTTGCCTGTCTCGGCTTTGGATTTCCCTCGCGTCATAGAGAGCAAATCGGCAGCCAAGGTCTGCATCTCCGTCATATCCTCGTCATTGAGCTTTCGGCTCTTGCCCGTATCGTGGTCCATCCAATCGAATACGATATGAGCATGGTAGTTCGGTTTGAACCACTTGCCATTGATTTGGAAACTCTCTTTGTCCTCGGCTTCGGGCTGTCCGCCCAGCCAATGCCCCTCGTCCTTGTGCAGGAAGATTTGAAGCGGAGTGATACCCCAACGCTGTTGGCATTCCTCGCCAAACTTACGCACATCTGCCAGTGTGGTGTCCGGTCTGATGAGAAGCACTCCCTCACGGATGGGCGAGCACCCTGCCACTTTGGTGATTTTACCGCTCTTGCTTTTGCGCTTACGCTCTTTCTCCTGCATGGCACGACCAGTCTTTTCTTTAACCATCTGCTTGATGTGGTCGTAGTGCGCCTGCAGGTCAGGGTTGCCGAATTCTTGGTTTATCCACTGCTCGTTGTCGGCAGAGAGTTCGGGCACGATGTAGATTTTGGACTCGCCGATGTTACGCATGTACTCGGCAGTTCTTCGGTTATGAGCCCCACTTGATTTGACATTGCAGGACTTGATATGTATGCTTGATTTTGTTGCCATCTTCTTAAAATTTGATTTGGGTTATTTTACTGAATTCATTTGCTCCGCTCATAACCGTACAGGGTTCTTAGGGGTGTAACCCATAAGCGGAGATTGCAAAGAGAGGGGCACTCTTTGCTCGGGGTTCTCAGGGGAGAAACGCCCTGAGTGGGTCAAGGGCAAAGCCTTGTGGGTTATTAGGGCAAAGTCCTAATCCCCTCGGGAGAGCCCACAACTACGGAAGCGAAGCGTGTAGTTATAGTGGACTATATCAATGGCAAGCCATTGGCCGCTAACCCCAGCCTACGGCTTCCGCTCTCCTGCTGTCAGGGAGGGGTTCCGTCACCGCTGCCGATTGTGGATGCGCCGACCAGCACAAGGTCTAAATCGTCTATCAGCTTTTGCAGGACGGGGTTCTTCTCTATCATCCGCTGGAGGATTTTCTCTGCCTCTACCATGTGATTGGCGGTATTCATGAGCTTGCCATCCCGTATCTGAAAGATGATCCAATCGGCTATGTCGATGTGGTCTGCTTTCTGTTTCGGGGTGGAGTTCCTTTCTATGATGTCAGACACCATCGCCTTGCAAAAGGTCATACTTTCGGCTCGCTGTTTCCATTCGGCATAAGCATCGGCATCGGGAAAAAGGAGAACGGTTCTTCCTGCCAGTACACGGAGTTTCTCTTCTCGCATCTGGCTCTTGCCGCCTGTTGCCAACCATACATAATCAGGGAAGATGGCAGAACCGATAACGGCACTCTTCTCGGATTCCACCAAGACCATCACCTTGTCGGGATGGACTTTCAACAAGTGTTCCCCGAAAAGACATTGGGAGAGTTGCCAATCCTCTGCCAACACACGCTGCCTTTTTAGTATGCTGTGTATCCAGTTCACTGCCGATGTCTGCCCTCCCTTGATACGGTGTCCGTCCTCGGGATTGTACTGCATTACCTTCCCCGTGCGCACCTTGTCCGTCTTGTCTATCTGCCAAAAAATAACAGAACCGTCACGGGTAGCCCCCAAACGGTATTCCTCCAACAGCCGCTTCAACACCTCTTTCGCCTTGCTGCCGTAATAGGAAGTAAGGAGCGTGGAGAGGAAGCGGAAGAAATTGCTGTTCACGCTTTGGGATTTCTCCACATAGTGCTGCGGTATGTAACCGATGGCTACTGACTGGCTATGCAGCCTCACTTTCTTCTGCTCCACTCTTTGCCCGTCAAAAGAGAAACCATTGGCGGTGCTGTGTTCGGGATGGTCTTGGAAATACTCTTTCGGTGTGTAATGATACCCACAACCGCTTTCGTGGTTGCATCTGCCGACCGATGGATGCAACGGCACATTGTTCTCGTCCACATAATAGACGAAAGAATGTCTGTCTCCACATTGGGGACAAGTATGCCGGGTTCCCATCCCCTTGTACTTCTGTAACGAATAATTGCCCATAGCTTAATCCGTTTTTGACAGTTGATTATCGGCTGTCCCATCCTGTCCCATTGTCCCACACTCTAAGGGTTGGGACAGTGGGACACTTGGGGCACCTGCGTTTTTACTCTCTTTGCTGCGCTGTATTATCCGGCTAACGGTGGATTTACCGCAATTCACCTGTGAGGCAATCTCCCTGACGGACTTGCCCGATTGGGAGAGTTGCAGGATTTGGCTGTCCCGCTGGCTTGATTCATTGTCACCCAACTTCTTCAGATGTTCCTTTTCCGTTGAGTAACCAATATGCACGAACTGCAGGAAGGCATCCACCTTCTCAATCTCATAGATGATGACATTGTCCGCATCGTAGGAGTATGTGCCATAGCGTACCTTCAACTGTTTCACATAGCGAAGCCCGCTGTCCTGCGCACTCTTGCCGATGGCGAACACGCTGTCAAAGAAATTGTATAGCCGCTTGCTTCCGGCAAGGTCGTTGGACGTGATGGGACAGTCCAAAGAGCGTTTGGGCGTATGTGCCAGGACAAGGATGGAGAGCGCATATCTCTTTTTGAGATTGTTCAGCTGAATCATCAGCCGTCCTGCGGCATCGCCTTTCTCCATAGCGCAACACAAGTAGGTAAGATTGTCAATGATGAAAATCTTGCAGTCGGTCTGCACAGCCATCTGCTCTATGCCGCCTATGATTGCTTCCTCAAAGTCGGCATCCAAAAGCTGGTTGCAGTCAATAGACACCCGATAGAGTTTGTCGGGAAAGGTGTAGAGCTCTCCATGCTCGTTGGTATAGCGGAGTTGGAACTGCTTTTCCGACAGTTCAAAATCAAGGTACAGGACATTGTCGGTTCGGGCGATGCGGTCGGCTATCTGCACGGCAAGGATGGACTTGCCCACATTGGAATCGGCAAACAGGCAGGAGAGTTCCCCCTCGTACCAAAAGCTGTCCCACAGCGCACGGGGTGTAGGCAATAACGATGCTTCAAGAATGGTTTGGTTTGCCGTCTTGATATTCATCATGCCTACGCTGTCTGGCATACCGTTCTGCGCTTGGGATGCTTTTGTGAGGTCGCCACGTATCAGGTTGATATAGTTCTTATCCTCTTCCATATCATTCACCAGTTACGTGGGTTGGGCTTGCGACGGTGGGAAGAGGACAAGGACTTGTTCAGTTCCTCATCGGACAACGGCACGGGATTCTTCCGAGCGGCTTCCAGCCACTTGTCCAGTTCGTCACGGTAAAGGCAATAGCGTTTTCCGGGCTTGGTGGCAGGGATTGTCCCTTCCGACAGTTTCATGTAGAGCGTACCCTTGGGAATACCTAAATACTCCGCTGCCTCGTCCACCGACATGGGCACGTGGGTGTCCACCGTCTTGGCATTGTTCACACTGCGCTGCTCGGTGAGCAGGCTTTTCAGGCTCATCACTTCGTCTCGAAGCTGAGCGACAACCTCGGGGAGGTCGTTGAAGGTAAGGATTGTTTTTTCCATTCGCGTACTCGTCTCTTTTGTAAGACTTGGCGCAAAGGACTGCAATGATATATCCGTGAGTATCTCCACGATACATCATTGCAAAATAATTCCCGAATAATTAAGCCCAGCTATAAATAACGGGTAAAATTACTCGGGAAGTGATGTAAAACAGGCGGTTATGGATTACCGGATGTTTGTCGTTGGTGTCGTGGCTATCCTAATTCCGCACGTAATCCTCGGGATAGTGGAAATCCAATTTGCCGTTTTCTGGTTCGTCAATGGGAATTTCCGTCTTTAACGGCTCTACCTTGAAGTTCTTGATGGTTGATGTGTCAGTCTCGGCAAACGCTTTCGGGAAAAGGGCCTTGATGAAGCTGGCACGGTTGTCCCCATTGTAGTATTTCTTATACATGAAACGCTCGGAGATATTCCACACGAAATGCCGGAGCGGAATGTTGTTGATGTCTTTGGTAAGGGGGCTTGGTATGGGCTTGGGGGTATATGTATGAAGATTCATCCATTTATCCACCTCAGTACAGATGTGGTTCACGGTTTCTTGGTCTGCAATACGGGGCAGGTAGTAATGGCAATACTCCATGACCATGCGGAGGCGTTCTTCCTTTTCCCGTTGTTCTCTACTTGCGTAATCGGCACGGTTCTTCTCGTGAAGATCCGGGGCGATGGCAAGCGTTATCGGTTGCGTTTGAATGGGTACCTCTTCTTTTGTCGGGGACGGCTCGGGTACAGGCTCAGGGACTAATGTAGGTGCAGGTACAGACGTAGTTTCTTCAAGCGTATTTTGTGGCAATTCTTCCTGCACCTCTATGGTTTCGGCAACCGTTTCTTTCTTGCCGAACTTGATTTTATAGATTTCGTATGTATCAAAGATAAGTGTCTGAAAGGAGATATAAAGCAACCATCCCAACAGGTTACAGCATACGAAAACTATTCCCCTGACAAAGTTGTCTTGGTTGAAGTTGTCCGCAATCACCAGCGTGGCGAAAGCAGATATTAGGACGATGGCGAAGCCGACAAAGCCCAAGATGATGTATTTGTCCTTGACTGATGATTCCATATTTCGTTGAGAGATTGATTGTTCCTATTTTGTTTTGTGCAAAGTTAATGCTATTTTTCCCAATTACTGCCCGTTATTTGCGGTTAGGACGGTCTTTTTCAATGTATTTCACGAAATGTCACCATATCATACTCAGTTTCATACTCTGATGGGCTTATAAATGGGGTGGTATCAAGCTAAAGACAAAGGGGCGGTTATGGCTTTGTGTGCTTTAACCGCCCCTCTGAATACCTGTCAATGGGAGATATTTATGCCTCCTTGCGTTTCAAGGTTATCTTGTCCACCACCTGACACATCTGCTGCGCTGCTATCTTGGAATAGATTTGTGTGGTGGTAATGTTCTTATGACCAAGATAGGCTTGGATTACAGCCATGTCCGTACCCATTTCCACGTGCAGGCTTCCGAAGCTGTGCCGGCTGCAATGGAACGTGATTTTCTTGGTTATCCCTGCTGCGGAGAGCCAGCGTTGGAGTGGTCCTTGCAGCATCTTGTCCTTGAAGCCCCCAAAGATTAGACCCTCTCCACGTTCTCCCAACAGTCCGTAGGCTTCATCACTGATTGGGTTATGCACTATCTCCTTGGTCTTCTGCATACGGGTGGTAACGAACATCCTGCCGTTGGTATATGGCTGTATCTGCTGCCATGTGAGTTGCCTGATGTCGCTCTTCCTCAATCCAGTGAGGCAGGCGAAAAGAAAAACCTTTTTCAAGACCTCTTCCTCGCAAGGAGTCTCAGCAAGCCGTATCAGTTCTTCTTGGCTCAAATGCTCCCTGATAGTGGGAATGCACTCGATACGGTCTAAGAAGCCGTTTGGGTTCTCCTTTATCTTCCTGTCACGGTATGCGGTATGCAACACGGCACGGAAAGTTGACCAATAACCTGCTGCGGAGTTGATATGCAGCTTTTGGTTGGTGTGGATAGTCTGAGGCGCACATAACAGATACTCCATAAACTTGCGGCACAAGTCCACATCCACCTCCTCAAAGGTGCACTTGCCGTTCACGAACCGCTCGAAGTGCTTGTAAACGTGCTGCCACTTGATGTTTTTACGGTCTGCCAAGCCCTTGAAGTAGGCAAGGAAATCGCCTTTCATCTTGGACTTGTCAAAGAAGCCGTTGTTCTCGTTGAAGATGGCTTCATAACGCTGGTTGCGCAAGATAGCTGCTTTCTTCATCATGCGTGTGTTGAAATCCCGTTCTTGCTGGTTGGCAGGTTTTACGAAGATGTAAATCCCCAAGGCTTCACGTGTAATCACCCTCATGGTGATGTTGTCACGGTAACCGGGATAGTAATCCAAACATAAGGAATACTGTGTCCCGTTCTTAATCTTGCGCTTACGCAAGGTCACTGTCTTACATTTACTCATATCAATATAATTTTTTAAGTTAAACATTTTCGGAGGTGTTTCCGAGTTATCTGCCGCAAAGGAACAACGTGAAATATCCGTGAATACCTCCACGATACTCCATTTTGAAATAATTTCTCGATAAAGCAGGTTTTTCACGGTTGTTTGTTCCTTTCCGCCATGACACGCTCCACATCGGAGCGCAAAAGCAGGTTTTTCACACCCACCTTTATCTTCTCAATATGCTTCACCTTGACGATATGGCAGATGTTAGCGGAGGATAGCCCGTAAATCTGCTGCACCTGCTCCACGGTGTAATAGCGTTCATCGTTTACGAGGTCGGTTCTGCGAAGCTCGTCCAAATGGGATTTGGAGTAATAGGTACGTCCGTACTCTCTTTTGGTGGGTATCTTATGGCGGTAGGTGTAAGCACGGAGTGCGGTAGGCTTCATGCCGAACAGTTCCTCCACCTCTTCGGTCAGAAGCCAGTCGGTAATCTCGCTAATATCAACAGCCACACCGAAAAACTCGTCAATATGCTTCTTGCTGTAATAGTTCTTTCCTGCGATACGGCAGATGGGGATATGGTTGCGCTTGGCTGAAGTGTAAAGCCATGACTGCTTTACCTTAAAAAGGGACATCACCTCCTCGCCCGAATAGAAGTCCAGCACTTCATCGCTTTCCTTTTCCCTTATTTCTTTTTTGGCTGGCAGGGATGATGAAGCGGACTTCCTCGGTGCGGAGGTGCTGCCGGGCAGGATGCGGTGATAGGGATTGCCTTCCAACATTTGTTCGATGTCGGCTCTGCGGATGAATGCCATGCGGTTGCTGATGCGTGAGGCTTTCAGCTTGCCGAGGGCTACGAGTTTGTAAATGTACTGACGGGAACAGTCCATGAGGATGGCTGCTTTGGAAAAGGTGAGATACTCCTGATGCTGTATCTCCATCAAAGGCTGGGCGACTTTGAAGAGGTTGTTCTTCTGCATCACTCTGGCTCGTTTGGCTTCCGCCTGACAAGCCTCGCTGCAATACCTTTGCATACCGCTCCGGGTTACAAAGGACTTGCCGCAAAATTGGCATTTCTTGGTTGTCTTCATACTGCTTTATCGTTTACTCGTTCAGTTCTTCAACTATGTATCTCCGAAGTGGTGAACGGATGTAAACGGCAGTCAACCGTTGTCGCCTTTCTGCACGATGTGACTATCGCTGCATATCGGTGCGGATTTTGTCGTCCATCGTAAACGGTTGTAAACCCTTGTCAACTACCTACACGATGTGACAAAAAATAAGCTTCGCAAATTCTCCACGTCAGAAATATGTATCAAAAATATGTGGAAATTTGGGAAGCGACAAAAAGCAGCCGAAAAAGTGTTAATCTTTAGAATGTACTGATAATTAAAGGTTTACGCTTGGATGTTTCTGATTGTTTTTGGTTGTTCTACGCTTCTAAATACAATAATAAAATGCACTATCAGAAATGGAAGTTAGGGTATTTGGAATGGAAATGGACTCCAATGCCTCATAATCCTTGAAGGCTAATTTCCCGATTTCTGTCACTGTCAGTTTCCTATTATTATAGGTGACTGTTTCCGGGATGGAAATGTGGGTCAGCGTGCTGTCTGCCACTCCTGCCACCCGTGCCGTGAACTCTGTGACGGAAGTGATGTCGTAGTACAGCCCGTCGGCTTCAAAATCGTAAGCAGCGGCATTGGTTGTCAATCCAAACAGGGTAAGAAGGATACCGCATATGTATTTGAAATGTTGTTTTTTCATTGTCAGTTGTTTTTTTGAGTGATTACTTGTGAATTTTTTAAATGAATGATGTTTCATTGCATTGCTTAATTATGCTTTTGTCATCTTAGCTTTAACGTCCATTTGCCGTAAATGGCTGATTGAAAGTGATTTTAGGGGAACCGTTATCTTCGTCAACGTGAACACGCCCCTCAATGTGATAGCATTTTGATGTAATAGATTCTTTATCATATAATTTCGCTATTCCTTGAATATTGTAATCTCCCTTATAGCAATATTCTTGGGGCAGGAACAGGGAACATTGTCCATCTGGATCTACTTTCGAGAATGACATTCCTTTTGTGAAAGTAAGATTGGGGAATTGTTGTTGAAACGCACGTGAAATTGCCTTCTCCACATCTTCTTTTGACATGGTTAATTTGGGTACATTCATAATTATTTTTTGTGCCTCTGGATTCTCCTCATCAGCGTTAAAAGATTGCACAAAAAAAGCGTGAGAATCTGTACCTGTTGCCGTCTGGCTTTCTGAGGCTTCTCGCATTGCCTTTGGTCGTCAGACGGCAACGCAGAAGCCTCACGCTGATATGATAAAGCAATCCATGGCACGGGCGTGCCATGTTGTGACGGCTAATATGCATATCCCAAGGCATCTACCATTGCCTTGCCCTTGACGACCAAATGAAATTTTGCGAGAATTTCAGAAAGCCAAGAACAAGCGTCAAGTAAACGCTTTTCATATATGTCTGCACCCACCCGCTGACCCACATCGGGCTTCTGCGGGCGATTGCGGTGCAAAGTTACGATAAAATGGAACAGGGTGGTGCTTTCTCCCTTATGTTTTTCAGCAGCAAGCAGATGAAACGGGGTGGAAAGGGAATGCAGTCAGATTTGCACGGTGCAAACGTATTGGGATATGTCGATGATGGGGAGCCTGCTTCCGGCTTTGTTCATGATGTCAACAGGTGCGATTCCTGTGAAGCCACGCTCTGTGATAGCGCGGCGATGACTTTCCGTGTTAGAACGGTTACCTTGATATGCGGTATTGCATTCCACGATTGTACCGCCAACTTCGTCCACAAGGCCTTTTATGAACTCAGGACGGAGATAATAAGTGCGTGAGGATTCGCCGGTGCTTATTTTTATAGCGACCCTTCCAGTTGCTTCCAAACCGAGGGCATGGTATATTCTGACAAGCGATTCAGGCGTGATTTCAGATGTGAAATATACGTTTGCAGACGTTTGCGCCATTGAACTCAACAATCCTGAGCAGACGATGAGTGACAGTAAAATTATTCTTTTCATTCTCTTATATATAAGTTTCATTTTATTACTTTTCGTGATTTGTCATTTTCACGGACAATGTACATTCCGTGTGTGGCATCATTATTATTCACAATGCGCCCTGACAAGTCATAAATTGTTGATTTTACAGATATTTTCCGAAGAATTTTGTCAGCTTGCCTACAGCCTTGTCCCCATATTCGGGTACCCAATATGTCTGAATGTGTGTCGCTTCGGGGATGAGGAACAGTTCTTTGTCGTTTGTACCTGTTGCTTTGCTGAAACATTGTTCTGTCATGTAAAACGTGTCGGCGATGCTGCCTGCCATCATCAGCAGCGGCTGGTTGGTGAGGTGCATTCTTTCGCTGGCATCGAATGCCATCAGGTCAACTAGGCTGCTCTTGGTGTAGCGGAAGGTGGAGCCGGGATGCGCATGCGTCTGGAGATAATACTCGTAGCCGTCGCGATAGAGGTCGAACGGGAGTTGCTTGGCCTGTTGTCCGTTCAGGTCGTAAGTGATTCGGTGAATGTTCACTTTTCCCGCTTCGTTCCGGATAATGACGCCCCGACAAACCAGTCCGAAAGGATTGGCGTTGGGACTTTGGATGGTGGAGAAATCTACTTCGGTAAATGTACGTTTGGTTTGCGCCACCGCCGCGCCTGCCAGCATGAGAGCTGCGGCACCACATAATAGGTTCTTAAATAAAGCGTTCATACATTTCTTAATTTAATTACATACGTTCTTTTAATATCTCAAATAGTTCGTCTCTCGTGAACGGCTTGCAGCAGCCGGGCATTAGTAGGCACGTGTCGGCGGCGGCACGCAGGACTGTTTTGTCCGTGATGCCTATCTTACTCCAACGGGAGGGCATGCCAATTTCTTTGATAAAGGCTTCGAGTGTGTTGATGCCGAGCATGGCAGTCTGTTCCACTGCATCGCCTTTTACATTCCACACCCGTTCTGCCATACGCGCCAGTTTCTCTTTGCCTTCAGCGAGCAGGTGGCGGTAGAGAGTGGGATGGATGATGGCAAGTCCCTGTCCGTGGTTACAGTTTGTATAAGCTCCCACGGCGTGTTCCAACATGTGGCATTGGAAATCGGTCTGCTTGCCCAGTTTCAGCAAACTGTTTTCGGCGAGGGCGGAGTCCCACATCAGTTCGCCACGGGCAAAGTCATCATTGGGATTGGCAATGAGGGTGCGCAGGTTCTTGATGACGTTGCGCATTACTGCCTCGTTGATTTCATCGGAGAGGTTGTCCGACTGCGGGCGACCCATATAGGTCTCCATGCAATGGCTCAGTGTGTCGAAGGCTCCGCTGATAACCTGTTTCATCGGCAGGGTTTTAGTCAGGTCACTGTCCAGCACGGCGAAGCTATGGTATGCGCCGACCAAGGGTTGTTTCAGCTTCTTTTCTGTGTGGGTAATGACCGCCCCGTTGTTTTGTTCTGCACCCGTACCCGATGCGGTGACTACGGCTCCCATCGGGACGAACTCCATGGAAAACTGATGTCGGGTGTACTGCATTTCCCAGATGTCCTCGTCCAACCGTGCTTGCGCCGACACAATCTTGCAGCAGTCGATGACCGACCCGCCACCCACGGCAAGGATAAAGTCAATGCCTTGCTCACGTACTATCTTTGCTCCTTCCTGCACTTTGGCGTAGGTAGGGTTCGGCAGAATGCCGCCGAAATCCACCACCGTTTTACCGCACTCGTGTAGCCAACCGACGATTTTGTCATACAGTCCCGTGCGCTTCAGTGAGCCGCCTCCGTATGCCAGCAGTATGTTCTTGCCCACACGGGTCATTTCCTTTTTGATTGCATCTTCGGCGCATCCCTTGCCAAAATGTTGACGGACGGGGTATTGGTAAGTAAAGTTGTTCATATCTCTATTGCTATTTAATTATTTTATTCGTTTATCTTGGGAAAGAAGAAAGGCAAAGCATTATACAAATATTCCGGGATGGGACGGAACTCGTTCCGTGCGCCTTCTTTCTGGTGGAACGTCATATTCCCGTCATTGAATACTTCAGGAAGCCGTGCCATTCCTTCTATCTGGAGGAGAATCTCACTATATGCCGAATCATTCGTGCCGCTTGCCGCCCAGATATAAAAACCATTCCCTGCGTATGGCGACTGCTGTACCCGTTCTGCCAGATAAGCTGCCGTTTCATCGGGACGGTTCATCCCGGCAAACCTGCCCAGCGACCAGCAGTCGCCGCTGACGGGCATAAAGTAACGGAAAGCATCCAATGTTTCATCAAAGGCATACCACGTAGTGACCGCGCCCATTGAGAAACCGCCTATGGCACGGTGGTCGCGGGATGCCTCGATGCCTTCTCTGTCCGTGGTCTCCGCATACGTGCGATACCGGCTCTCGACCACCGGAATCAGGTCGTTCACCAACTCCTGCGGCAAGGCGCGGCAGTAAGGGTCGGCATCCGCATAGTTGGGCGTGGGCTGTCTGTAATTGTAACTGGGCGTAACGACAATCATCGGGTCGATGTCACCGTGCGCTATCATCTGGTCGAGCAGCTTGCGCACCGCCCCGTCTTCGTCCTCGAAGGTGGAAGCCGCCGTGCTGTAATGCCCATGCACGAAGTAAAGGATATTGTACCGCCGCTGCGCGTCATAGCCGTAAGGCAGGCAGACGTATGCCGTATTCGTCCGTGCCGCCCCCGTTCCTTTCGCATAGTCGCGCGTGTCATAATCGATGCACACGATGCTGCCCCGTTCGTCCGCTTCTTGGCCATAGCCGTCGGGAACAGGAAGGGTTTCGCTGACCAATTCCGCCACCACCTCCGATGGTGTCAAACTCCCGCTATCCGTGCCACAGGAAGCAACCGGCAAGCAAAGGCAAAATTGCAAAATGGAAAACATAACTTTGCGTCTCATGATTATTCTTTTGATACAAAGTTACGCCAACCACCCGCCCCCGTCCATACACATATTACAGATTGCTATACCCATATCAACGAAAAATATCCGGAGATTCTTGCCTGTCCGGTGGAAATAAAATAACTAACTTTGCATCTGTCAACATAAGCAGGAGGAACAGATTATGAACGTAACCGTATCATTAGATAGCGTATGGAACTTGGTGCAATCACTGAGTCGCGACAACCAGAAATGGCTGGCAGACAAGATATACGAAAATATTAGCCACAAACCGGCAAAGAAAGAATTAGTGTTTCCGCACATCCCAAAGAATATGAAAATATCACCCGAAGTGCGGGAACTGGTAATAGGCAAGCTACCCGAAGATTTTGATTTTGAACAGGAAACCGATAAGATGTGGGAAGAATGGGCAAAATGAAAGTATTTCTTGACACCAACGTGGTGGTGGATTTTTGCGCGGAACGCAAACCTTTTTATGAAAAAGCTGCTGCTATTTTTGAAATGGCTCACCAGAAAAAAACCACGCTTGTTGTATCTTCGCTCACAATTGTCAATATGGCATACGTCATACGGAAGGTTAGCCACGGGAACTTGTGATGCGGAAGATAAAAAACTGATACAGTCGTGCCAGATAGCATCTATCGATAAAGAAACTGTTCTTTCCGCCGTCACTTCCTGTGCCTCGTCGTCGGTCATAAAGAACGAGTGGCGGAGCCGCCGCGAGGGGAATGTGCCGCTCCCCTTAGGTTATGATGAGGCCACCGGCACGCAGCTGGGCAATGCAGATTTCTTGGTCAATGCCGTGAACTATCTGGCGGGCAACGGGCAATGGATGGATTTGCGCACACGTGGCGTGCAACTCCGTTTGTTGGACAAAGCCGAAGTGACCGCCCGTCTGCTTCGTTGGCAGGCGTTGAATGTCCTGTTGCCTTTGGCAGTGTTGCTGGCAGGCAGCCTGCTTTTCGCTTGGCGGCGCAAGGCGCGTTGCCGCAAGTGGTGCTGATTGTTTTGGGAGAAACATGCCCACTGCAA
>CALUIR010000016.1 GCA_944320785.1 uncultured Bacteroidaceae bacterium | reverse complement strand
GTCGGGGTGAAAGGATTCGAACCTTCGACCCCCTGCTCCCAAAGCAGGTGCGCTAACCGGACTGCGCTACACCCCGAACGCCTTGACGGGACATTCCCGATGCAAAAGCGGATGCAAAGATAAGAAGTTTTCCAAAACCGGCAAAACTTTCCTGCAAATTTTCGGGTTCTGCCATAAATGCCGCCTGCTCTCACCCAAGAATTGAAATCTTATTGGTGAAAATCCTTGCATAAGTCCAGGAAGATTTCAAAAATCATTGGAATGTTTTGCATCATGCATCCCAATGATTTTGCACTCCCGCCTGATAGCATCCGGACCTGCCTTGCCGGCCATATCCTGTTTCATTTCTCCGAAAGATGGCAAGTTCCTTTACGCTGACCCATCAGCAGCCCACTATCGGTTCACACTTTCCGAAGCACCCGGCAAGGATTGCCCACCGCCACACAATTGGCAGGAATGGAACGCGTCACCACGCTTCCTGCTCCAATCACAGAATTGCGCCCAATGGACACCCCGGGAAGGATGATCACTCCTCCGCCTATCCATGCACCTTCCTCTATTCTGACGGGGCTGGCAATGGTATAACAGATTTCATCGCCTGCATTTTCCGCATCCTCAACCATTCGTTCGCTGAACACAGTGGAATGCGTGGCCGTGTATATCTGCACATTGGAGGCAATCAGCACGTTGTCGCCAATATCGATGCGAGGTTGTCCACGAACGTGCAGTTCATGTTGATGATGACCTTGTTGCCAATATAAATATTCTTCCCATACTCGCAGTGGAAATCCACGTCCACATGCACAGGTGTCCCCACATGCCCCAACAACTCGCGCAGCAATGCCATCCTGCGTTCCGTGTCGCCATAATCCGCAGCATTGAACTGTGCCAGCAAACGTTTCGCCCGCAAAGTCATTTCCACAATCCGAGGGTCACGGCTTCCCACGAAAGGCTTTCCCGCCATGCATTTCTCATATTCTGTTTCCATACTTCAACCTGTTTGCTAATTCTACGCAAATATACGGATTCTGCGCAGATACGGCTTTGCCTCCACCTGGGAAAATGCTAGGCACGAAAAAAGGATGCCGCTTGGCAGCATCCTTCCCTTTATCTGAACCTGAAGGCATCAGCCCCCGAAGTTGTCGTACATCAACATATTGCTTGGCACGCCCAAGTCGTAAAGCATCTTTTCCACGGCTTTGCTCATCGGGCCGGGACCGCACATGTAATACTCGATGTCCTCCGGTGCTTCGTGGTCTTTCAAATAAGTATTGTAAATCACTTGATGAACGAAACCCGCCGTATATTTCACGCCCGCCGCATCGGCAGCAGGGTCGGGACGGTCCAACGCAAGATGGAACGAGAAGTTCGGGAACTCTTTCTCCAATTCCAAGAAATCGTTCAGGTAGAACACCTCGTTCAGCGCACGGGCGCCATAAAAATAAGACATCTTGCGGTCGGTGGTGTGCAATGTCTTCGTCATGTGCATGATTTGCGCACGCAACGGCGCCATGCCTGCCCCGCCACCTATCCACAACATCTCCCGCTTAGAATCGAAGATTGGATGGAAGTCCCCGTAAGGGCCGCTCATCTTCACTTTGTCACCTGGCTTCAGCGTGAAGATATAAGAAGAAGCAATGCCCGGCATCACGTCCATGAAGCCACCGCCCTGCTCTTTCGGCTTGAAAGGAGGCGTGGCAATACGTACGGTCAGCATGATGCGGTCGCCCTCGGCCGGATAGTTGGCCATTGAATAAGCACGAATCGTTTCTTCCTCGTTGCGGCACTTCAGGCCAAACAAGCCAAACTTCTCCCATGCAGGCAAATATTCTTCGCCAACCAGCGATTTATCGATGTCCTTGTCATAATCCATGGAGAATTTGGGTATCTTAATCTGCGCATACGAACCGGGAATGAAGTCCATGTGTTCGCCGGGAGGCAACGCCACGATGAACTCTTTGATGAAAGTCGCCACGTTCTTATTGCTAATCACCTCGCATTCCCACTCTTTCACGCCCAAGATGGATTCCGACACCTTGATGGACATATCGCCTTTCACCTTCACCTGGCAACCCAAACGCCAATGATCCTGACGTTGCTTGCGGCTGAAATGGGGCAACTCTGAAGGCAGTATCTCGCCTCCTCCTTCCAGGACTTGGCATTTGCATTGCCCGCACGAGCCTTTTCCTCCACAAGCAGAAGAAAGGAAGATGCCATTTACGGACAATGTATTCAACAACGTGGAGCCGGAAGCCACTTCCAACACCTTGTCGCCATTAATGGCCAGCTTCACATTGCCGGAAGGCACCAAGAACTTTTTCGCCACCAACAGGATGACGACCAGCAGCAAAATCACGACTAAAAATACACCTATGCTTGCTAAAATTAAATTTGTATCCATTGTTCCTAATCCTTTCCGTTATTAGATTTTCAACCCAGAGAAACACATGAAAGCAATGGCCATCAGCCCCACAGTGATGAACGTGATGCCCAAGCCGCGTAAAGGCGCAGGTACATTGGAGTAAGCCATTTTCTCGCGGATGGCCGCCAAACCCACAATGGCAAGCAACCAACCGATGCCTGAGCCCAAGGCATAAGAAACAGCATCCCACACATCGCCAATGTACTTCGGGTCGCTTGCACCCAAATTAATGCGCTGCTGCATGAAAAGCGAGGCGCCCATGATGGCACAGTTCACCGCTATCAACGGCAAGAATATGCCCAACGAAGCATAAAGCGAAGGGCTGAAACGTTCCACCACCATTTCCACCAACTGCGTGATGCCAGCTATCACCGCAATGAAAAGGATGAAGCTCAAAAAACTGAGGTCAACGCCTTCCACAATCGCATCGGCAGCCAGCACCTTGGTTTGCAAAAGATAATTCACAGGAAGCGTAACTACCAAGACAAAAGTCACGGCTACACCCAATCCCAACGCGGTCTTCACATTCTTCGACACGGCCAGATAAGAACACATGCCCAAGAAGAACGCGAATATCATATTGTCCACAAAGATGGAGCGGACTAACAAACTAAAAAAATGTTCCATATTCTTCTATATTGATAGATTACTGTTCTTGCAATTCCTTATGCCGCGAACGCTGGTACCAGATGATGCAGGCCACAATGACAAGCGCCATCGGAGGCATCAGCATCAAGCCGTTGTTCATATAGCCCAGTTCCTGGAGCGGCGCATAATTCAGGATGTTGAAGCCCAACAATGTGCCTGAACCTAACAGTTCACGGAAGAATGCCACAATCACCAGAATCTTGGCATACCCCAAACCATTGCCGATGCCGTCCAAGAATGATTCCCACGGGCCGTTCGCCATGGCAAACGCTTCCAAGCGTCCCATCAGGATGCAGTTCGTGATGATAAGGCCGACGTAAACGGAAAGCTGCACGCTGACATCGTAGGCAAAGGCTTTCAGTATCTCACTCACAATGGTCACCAACGCAGCCACCACCACCAATTGCACAATGATTCGGATGCGGTTAGGTATCGTTTTGCGAATCAAAGATATCACTACGTTTGAAAAAGCCGTGATGACGGTGACCGAAAGCCCCATCACAATGGCCGGTTCCAACTTGGCTGTCACGGCCAAAGCCGAACAAATGCCCAGCACCTGCACCGTGACCGGGTTATTCATGCCCAAAGGGGTAGAAAACACTTCTTTATTCCTCTTAGAAAACAATTTTCCCATTGCTTCAATCCTCCACTGTTTCTTTAGTTAGAAAAACCTTATAATCGTCCAAACAGTTCTTCAGCATGGCCTTCACGCCATCCGAAGTAATCGTTCCGCCGGAGATGCCATCCACTTCATAATCCGCGTCGGCCACCTTGCCATGCTTCACGACTGTCAAAGCCACTTCGCCGTCCTTCAGCACCTTCCGCCCGACAAATTCATCCTGGAAATTCGCCGTTGCAATCTCGGCGCCCAATCCTGGCGTCTCGCCGGCATGCGAGAAGTAAGTGCCGAACACCGTGTTCTTGTCGTCATCCAAGGCCACATAGCCCCAAATGCCTCCCCACAGCCCCGTGCCATACACCGGGAAAATGTATTTGGTGTCGCCGTCCACTTCCGCAATGAACACATGGTAGCGGTTGTTTTCCTTCACTTCTTTCTCGTATGCAGTGGCGAATGCGCCGGTGTTCTCCGACAAGTTGCCATCGGCATCCATCAGCATGTCCCGCTTCACATATTTATCATACTCCGCATC
Organism: uncultured Bacteroidaceae bacterium; assembly: GCA_944320785.1. Lineage (GTDB taxonomy): Bacteria > Bacteroidota > Bacteroidia > Bacteroidales > Bacteroidaceae > CASFPE01. The sequence continues at coordinate 55,740 of CALUIR010000016.1, read as the reverse complement.
CACGTTTTCCACGTTCCTGACGTTCAAAGCCGAAAGAATCTGCTTTTTCGCATCCAACTCCACGTTTTTCTGCTGCTTGTCACGCAATGTCGAACTGACGAACGCCAGCAGGAATGCTACGATAACCACAATCACCGAAGCATAAATAATCGTATATGAGTTACTATTTGTATTCATCGTCATCGCTTTTTTAATTATTTGTTGTTTTCAACAAGCGTTTCTCGCGGCGCTTGATGTTGCCTTGCACGACAAAGTAGTCAATCAACGGCGCAAACACATTCATAAACAGGATGGCAAGCATCATTCCCTCCGGATAACCGGGATTCATCACCCGGATGATGATGGCCATTACGCCAATCAGGAAACCATAAATGTATTTGCCTGTCTCCGTACGCGCCGAAGTCACCGGGTCGGTCGCCATGAACACGGCGCCGAAACAAAAGCCTCCCAACACCAAATGCTGGAACCAGGGCATGTGAGCCATCGCTGTGTCCGGCCCCCATTGATTGAACACCCAGCCCATCACAGCGCCTCCGACAAACACGGACAACATGGTCTTCCAACTGGCCACGCCCGTCCACAGCAGGATGGCCGCCCCAACAAGGATGGCAATCACGCTGGTCTCACCGATGGATCCGGGAATAAATCCCGCCACCATGTCCCAAAAAGAGGCTGGCTCGCCCACAGCATTGACAATGACAGGATCCGTGACTGGAGAAACAGCAACCTGTCCCAACGGCGTGGCTCCCGTGAACGTATCGACCACTTGTCCCTTGCCAAGCCCTAAAATGCTGTCGGTGTTAATCCAAACGGCATCGCCCGACATCTTTGTCGGATAGGCAAAAAACAGGAACGCACGGGTAATCAACGCCACGTTGAACACGTTCATGCCCGTGCCGCCAAAGACTTCCTTGGCGAAAATCACAGAAAAGGCAGTGGCTATCGCCAGAATCCAAAGCGGGCAATCCACCGGCACAATCATCGGTATCAACATGCCCGAAACGAGGAAACCTTCCTGGATTTCCTCTTTCTTCCATTGGGCCACGACAAACTCAATGCCAAGCCCCACGACATAGGACACGATTATCTTCGGCAACACGGCCAAAAAGCCATACCCGAAAACCGCCCAAAAGCCGGCATCTTCCTGAATGGCCAAATAATGTTGGTAGCCCACGTTATACATGCCAAACAGCAAAGCCGGCACCAACGCGATGACCACAATCGACATAATCCGCTTGCTGTCTATCGAATCATGGATATGTGTCCCTGACTTTGATGTGGCGTTAGGCACGAAAAGGAAAGACTCGAACCCTTCAAACACAGACCGGAAGGCATGATACTTCCCGCCTTCCTCAAAGTTCGGCTTTATCTTATCCAGATAATTTCTTAATGCTTTCATCAATTCTTTCTGTTTTCTTTGTTAAACATCATCTATTCTAAGCCATCTCGGCACGCAGGTTGTCCAATCCTTCACGAACGATGCGCTGCAATTCCAATTTGGAGGAATCCACAAATTCGCACAACGCAAAGTCTTCAGGCAGCACTTCGTAAATGCCCAAAGCCTCCATGCGGTCGATATCACCCGCCAAAATCGCTTTTATCAAATATTCAGGATAGATGTCCATCGGGAACACCTTGTCATATTCATTAGACATGATCATGTGGCGTTCGCCGCCTTTCACGCGGGCATCAAGGCCATATTCGCGCTTCTTGCCGAACAACCAGCTGAAATAAGAATGGCTCACGCTGAATTGGCCAAGGCGGGGCATGATCCACCCCAGGCATTCGTTCACGTCTGAACCTTCGGGTATCACGGCAAGTTCATTGGCAAAAGCCCCCAAGTAGCCATTCTCCGGCACTTGTTTCCCGGTCAGCACATTGCCGCTGATATAACGGAGCGGACGCTCTTTCTTCACCCTTCCGCTGAACACGCCGGCCAACGAGCCGCCTATTTTCATCTTGAAATAAGCCGGCTTCAACACTTCCGAGCCCGCCAATGCCAATGTCCGCGTCATGTCCACAATGCCTTTGTTGAACAGACGGCCAATGAGCAAGACATCTTCCGGGGCAACCGTCCACACCGTCTCGCCTTTGTTGATGGGCGACACGTGATGGATTTGCACGCCCACGTTGCCTGCGGGATGAGGACCGTCAAAAGCCACGATTTCCACATTGCGTGCCTGCTGCAATGCCGGGGACTTCGCGCCAACCCGAACGCACAAATAAGTCTTTGCGAGCTTGGCAAGCGCGTCAAGCCCCGTTTGGAAGTCCCGTTCTTCGCCACGCAAGACAAATTCAAAATCAGGCGCCAGCGGCCGGGAGTCAAATGATGACACGAAAATAGCCTTCGGCTGGGCATCCGGTTGCGCGACGATGCCGTACGGACGCTGTTTGATGAACGCGAAAAGCCCGGCTTCCATCAACGCTTCCTTCACCTCTTGCCCGGAAAGACGGGAAACATCTTTCACCCCGAACTCTTGGTTGTCCTGTTCCTTGGCGGCAGCCACATAAATGGCCATTACCTTGCGGCGTTCGCCCCGCTCCACGCTGGTGACCACTCCGCTCACGGGAGAAACGAATTTCACTTCAGGATGGTTCTTGTCAACAAACAAAGGACCACCCGCCATCACATATTCCTGCTCTTTTACCACCACTTTGGGTACCACGCCATGAAAATCGTCCGGCACAATCGCGTAAATCTCCGGCTCCTTCACGGTGAAATACTCTTCGGCGGGCTTTCCTTTCAGGTTTATGTCCAATCCTTTACGTATTTTTATCACATTAGCCATATTAAGAAAAAATAATGGTTTCTGAATTTTGCCGCAAAAGTATATAAAAAAAGCGTGATTGGGAGCGGCATTCCTCCATAATTAAAGAAAAAAATCTTCAATTGCCGCCGTGTGCGCAAACGGCATGAAACAGGAGCGTAACAAAGGCAAACGGGGCGACATCCCTTAGAAAGTCATGCGCAGCATCAGGCGCACCCCGTGCTTGTTGATGCCGGGATGGTCCAAGTAATTCAGGCGGCGCACATATTCAACATGCAGCAGCTTGAAAATGTTGTGGATGCCCACGCAAAACTCCATGTAGGGCTTCTTCGGGTCCATCACGAAGTCGGCCGGGTCTGCGTTTGCAGGAAAGACGAACAAGTCGCCGTCGCCCGGATTCTTGAGAGGGTTGTTCTTGTCAGTCAGTTGCCCATAATACAACTTGAAACCGAAAAACTCCCTCCATTTCAGCTTCTTGATGAGAGGTATGCGGTTGAACAGCTTGCCGTTCATGTCATAACCGATGTCAAGAGACGCGTAACGGTCGCTCAGGAACTCCATGTTTTTAAGCAAGTTGAACGTGCCGTCTTGCAGGATATAGGACAAGTTGGCGGGCGGCATGATAAGCAGGGGGAAAGGCACTTTGTTCCACTGGATGCCGCCTTTCAAGGCAACGTCCACTTTTCCCCACGATGATAGCCAGAAACGTTTCGATATGCCCGCTTCTGTCAGATTGAAAGTGTAATCCCCGCCTAAAGCCTTGAAACCCGTTGTGTGCGAAAGGGTGAACACCGGGGCATCCAGCGACACCGGCACACGCCTTTGCTTGGTGTTCACGAATGTCTCGCCCGGCGCATACCGCAAGTTCACGGACGCTTCCATGGTGGTAATGTCGTGCAACTTGGTTTGCGCCGCGTCGTTCTTCAGGTAAACCAAAGCGCCCGCAGGCTCATCGTTGCTGTGCCGCAAACGGGCAGACACGGAGAAGCCAAAGGTGGATTCCCATTCATACCTCAACTGGATATTGCGCATGTAGGACATCATATTGGCCGCCGTTGCTTTCAAAGCAAGGAATACATTGTCCTTGTCTGTTCCCAGGAACTTGTCCATCGGCGACATCACATCGTATTGGTAAGAAGCCGCCAAGGAATGCTTCGGGAACTCTCGCGGCAAATACTTCTTGGCATCAAAGGAATATTCCACCTCGCCCATGTATTTCGACTTCCTGTCCCTGAACCCGTATGCGTAATAACCCTTGAAGAACCAATGGGGGTTCAGGTTGGCCGTGGTCTGCGCACTGGCGCGCACCCGCCACCCGTCAATGGCATTGTGCGACAAGATGGTGTTGACCGGGCCGATGTCAATCTTGCTGGGGCGGTCGCCTATGCCGGTTTCTATGAAGTTCTCCACCAATGCCTGGGCAACGAATACAATGAAGTTGACGCCCGGAATCTTTTTCAACCGTTCCACAAACAGTTCCATGGAGTCCTCCGTCCGCGTCAACGGCATCTGCCGCACCTCTGCCCAGAAGCTGTCGTCCTTCATCATCGCATCCGGCTCCTTGATGACCTCCCCTTTCGGCTTGAAAAGTTTCGCAGGCAGCTCGTCAAACGAATAGTCGCTATACACCGTCGTACGGCGCACCTGCACGCCTTGCAATGCTTTCACCAAATAAAGTTCGGCTATCATGTCGTCTTTGGAAAGAGCCCAATTGCCCGATGGCAGTTGCGCATATTCCTGGATGATGTCAAGATTATCCACAAAATTCACGCCGGTCTTCTTGGGAAGGTTCATCTTGCACCTCTTTACGGCATAGGTGGAATCATTCAGCACGTACAAGTGGCCCGTGAAGCCGAAGTCCTGCGAGTTTTGCGGCACGAAGGTCAGATGGATGCATTCATGGCGGTCCACATACACGGTGTCCACAATGTAATACTTGTAGAAGGAGATGGCCGCCGTGGAGGAAATGGGGCTGACGAAGCGGCTTTTCAGCAATCGGATGTCGTTGTCGTAGATATTCACATTGGCAAACACTTCCTCAAGCACCGTATTGAGCATGTCGCCGGTCGTCAACAAATCGTTCACGCCGCTTGCGTTCATGCCGGTGACAATCGTCTTTTCCGACTTCGGATGCTTCCGGTAAACCCTCTGTGAGGCAGTTTCCTGCACAGAAACAGGAATAATCATCTTGTTGGTTTCCTCGCACACCTCCAGCCTGTCTTTCAGGAAAGACATCCGCTTATAGATGCCCTCCTCGAACATCGACGGCTTGACATCGTTCAGCGACAGTGTTATTTTCTGGTATTGATTATAAAAATAGTAATCCTGCGCCTCCAATTCCTGGAACGACTTGCGGGCAATGACCTTCCGCATGAAGTCCACCGCCGGATTGTCCTTGCGGGAATATTTCTCTTTCGTAGGCTTCACCAACACCTCATCCAGCAGGATGTCACTGGGTTGCAGCACCACGTCCAGATGCGTCGTCACGCCCGGATCAATCTTCACCACTTTCTTCTCATAGCCCACCGCCGAGAAAGTCAGTTCGTCCCATCCTGCCCGTGTCTCCACCGTATAAACGCCACAGGAATCGGTGATGCTGCCCACGCCTTTCCCGTCATAATAGACGGCAATGTAGGGGACTGGCTCGTGTGTCAACGAGTCGGTCACCGTCCCGCTTATCTGCGCCCGGATCATTCCGGGGAAAAGCAAGGCTATCCCTGTCAGGAAATGCAAAACACGCCACCTTGCCGAAAGGCCAGGCAGAAGCAATGCCATCCTATATCCTTTTCTTCTTTCCTTAAAAAACATTCTCCAAAGCGGCGGCACGCCGCCAAATCTTATCCGTTGCACTCAATCACGAGAGGAGCGCCATGCCCTCTCAAAACGCCTCTCCCCTTCAGGAAAGAGCCATGCCGGCCCGCAGCTTGCAGCCCCATCGCCGAACCGGCTGCAAAGTAAGGCAAAAAGTGCCAATTATCCTTACTCCAATATCCATTATCTTTGTTCCATAAAAGAACTCCGGGGAACATCTACGGGTTGGCTTCCCCAAAAAAGAAGCCGGAAGTTGCCTGCGGCTGTCCCTTTTCCCCTTACACCATATAAACTGCAAATGCGTGAAAAATTGCTTGGCGGCCTGCAAAAATATGCCGCGCCCACCCGCAAAAGGCATGCAACCCTGCCTCATCCTCCGGCAAAAGGCCATAAGGCAACTCTCCGAAGCAGGGCTGGAAGCCGCCGCCACATACAGGCACGGCAGAAGGCAGCCAGCTTAGAGAAACAGTTCCGGCTCTCTGCGGGCGGCGCATTTGGCATGAAGCAAGGCCGTGTAGGGCGTGTCAAACGTCCGTGCGCCGATGGGGCATGCCTTGACACAAGCGCAACACTTGATGCACTTCATCTTGTCGGTCTGCACTTTCCCTGCGGCATCTACCGTGACGGCGCCCGTAGGGCAAACCTCCACGCACTCGCCGCAAGCCGCGCACAAAGCCTCGTCCACCACCGGGGCTGCCGGCGTGGAAGGCCCTGCTTCCCGGTAAGGCACATGGCCCTTCACAGGAAACGGCCGCACTTCCTGCAAACCTTGCACGGAAACGAGCTTCTCCAACGCCCTTTTGCCAAAGCGGCGGGCAACTTCCAGGTCGGCATCGTCCGGGCGGCCTTCCGCAATGGGCATGCCCGGACGGCTGTAACTGTGTTCACCAACAAAAGCGCCTGCCGCCAGAGGCGTAAAGCCCAGACGCGACACGGCATCGCGCAATTCCACCAAAGCATCCTCGTAGTCGCGGTTGCCATACACGGCCAACACAACGGCCGGCGAAGAACTTCCACGCAACCTTCCCAGACGCTCCAACGCAAGTGGCGCGACACGTCCCGCATAGACAGGAACGGCCGCCACCAACAATTCATGCTCAACCCGGATGATTCCTTCCGAACGGTCGGTCGTCAGGTCGGTTTCCATCCGGCGTCCCATCCCGATTCCTTCGGCTACTGCACGCGCCACCCGCTGCGAAGTGTGGGTCGGCGAGAAATAAACAATATGTGTCGTTTCGTAATTCATTCCAGCATTCATTTTTAAGATACAAATAAAGGGACTTTTCACAAAGTCCCTTTATTTCCAGTTTTCAATAGGTATTAGTTTTTTTAAGGTAAAAAGATTGTTTTCAGGATAACGGTGCAAAGATGGGCGAATTATTTGGATAGGGCAAATTATAAACTATGTCATACAACATGTTTTTGGAAAATATTCCATTTTTTCTCCTAAAAACCGCTAAGAAAACAATCTCTTCCCTTGTCAATTCTTTAAAATTAAGCAATTTTCACAGCAAAGGTTTTATTTCCGCAAATTTTTCTCCTCTGCATTGCCTTTATGCTTTAACACTTTTGCATCGATGAAAAACACGATTTCCTCGGCTATATTAATAATGTGGTCGCCTGTCCGTTCCAACTTGCGGAACACACTGACCAGATTCAGGCAAGCCAACGCCTTGTCCGGGTGCTGGGCAAGATAAGCGGCTATCACCTTGGAAGCGTCCCGGTTGATTTCGTCCAACAGGTTGTCTTTCGGGATGACCGAAGTGGCCAAATCAATGTTTTCGTCCATCAATGCCTGCTGGGCCAGCTTCAGCATGGAAAGGCATTGCTCGAACATTTCCGGCAAACGGAGGCGCTCCAGCAAACCGGCATCCAAAGGTTCTTTCTCCAAGGTGGCAAAGTTGGCGATGCTTTCCGCAAAGTCGCCGATGCGCTCCAGGTTGGAATTGATTTTCAGCATGGCCAAAGCAAACCTCAGGTCCACCGCCACGGGATTATACAGCGAGATGATGTCCTCCACGTCGCTGTCTATCTTCAACTCGAACGCGTTCACACGCTTCTCGCGCACCGCCACCTGCTGGGCCATTTCCACATTCATCCCCAACACGGCATCCCGCGCACGTTCCATCTGGTTGCAAACCAACATCCACATTTCGCTGACTTCCTTTTTCAAAAGGACCAATTCCGACTCAATAAACTGTACCATCGCGATTCTTTCTAATGATTAAATGCCAATAATGGCGGCAAAGATAGTGAAAGGCGAACGCAAAGGCAAGCGGGAAACAAAAATTTCCCAGCTTGATTTTGCTGAGCCGCATCCTATGCCTCCCTCCAAGAAGCCCCCAAAGGTTTTGCAAAAACACTGGAAGGATTTTGAAATTGTCCTATGAAGTTTCCTGAAAAGTTCTCAGAAGTTTTCCAAAATGTTCCGGGAACAGTCCCCGGAACGATGCACCACCGCTTCCGTCCTTCCCCTTTGCCGTCCCGGCAGGTTTGCATGCTGCCGGGAAAACCCTACCCGATAAAACCGCGAATTTTATCCATAAAATGCACGCACTTTTCAGGTAAAAATCAAAATTTTATTGGGTAAAGCCGCAGCATCCCCCGCAAGCATCCGCACGCCTGTTTGAAAAAAAATGATGTTTTCAGAAACCTTTCCACGGATATCAAAAAAAGAATGCGTATTTTTGCCCGCAGAAGCGTAAACCTTTACCATCATGACTGAAACTGGAAACAAAGCAGCGGAACCCGCAGAAAAGAAAAGCCTGAACTTCATCGAGGCAGCAGTTGAGAAAGACCTAAGGGAAGGGAAGAACCACGGAAGGGTGCAAACCCGCTTCCCGCCCGAACCCAACGGCTACCTCCACATCGGGCATGCCAAGGCCATTTGCCTTGACTTCGGCATCGCAGCCCGGCATGGCGGCGTGTGCAACCTGCGCTTTGACGACACGAACCCCACGAAAGAAGACATGGAGTACGTGGACGCCATCAAGGAAGACATCCAGTGGCTGGGCTTCCAATGGGGGCATGAATACTATGCTTCCGACTATTTCCAGCAACTGTGGGATTTTGCCGTGCGCCTTATCAAGGAAGGCAAGGCATACATCGACGAACAGTCATCGGAAGAAATCGCGCGCCAGAAAGGAACGCCCACGCAGCCCGGCACGGAAAGCCCTTTCCGCAACCGCCCCGTCGAGGAAAACCTGGCCTTGTTCGAGAAGATGAACAGCGGCGAAGCAGAGGAAGGCTCCATGGTGCTTCGCGCAAAGATAGACATGGCCAACCCCAACATGCACTTCCGCGACCCCATCATCTACCGGATTGTAAAGACACCCCACCACCGCACCGGCGACAAATGGAAAGCATACCCCATGTACGACTTCGCGCACGGGCAGAGCGATTACTTCGAAGGCGTGACACATTCGCTCTGCACTTTGGAATTTGTGGTCCACCGCCCGCTCTACGACCTGTTCATCGACTGGCTGAAAGAGGGGAAAGACTTGGACGACAACCGCCCCCGGCAGACGGAATTCAACAAACTGAACCTGAGCTACACGCTGATGAGCAAGCGCAACCTGCTCACCTTGGTGAAAGAAGGCCTGGTGAACGGCTGGGACGACCCCCGCATGCCCACCTTGTGCGGCTTCCGCCGACGGGGCTATTCGCCGGAATCCATCCGCAAGTTCGTTGACAAGATAGGATATACGACTTATGACGCGCTCAACGAATTTGAACTTTTGGAGAGCGCCGTGCGTGAAGACCTGAACCTTCGCGCCACACGGGCCTCTGCCGTGCTGCACCCCGTCAAGCTTGTCATCACCAACTACCCGGAAGGGCAAGTGGAAGAAATGGAAGCCGTCAACAACCCCGAAGACCCGGAAAGCGGCACGCACACCATCGAATTCAGCCGCGAACTGTGGATCGAGCAGGACGACTTCATGGAAAACGCGCCCAAGAAATACTACCGCATGACCCCCGGACAGGAAGTGCGGCTGAAGAACGCCTATATCGTGAAATGCACCGGCTGCAAGAAAGACGAGAACGGGCAAGTCATTGAGGTGTATTGCGAGTACGACCCCAACACCAAAAGCGGAATGCCGGAAAGCAACCGCAAGGTGAAAGGCACGCTCCATTGGGTGAGCTGCCGCCATTGCCTGGAAGCTGAGGTGCGCTTGTACGACCGCTTATGGATGGTGGAAAACCCCCGTGACGAACTTTCTGCCATCCGCGAGCAGAAGAATTGCGATGCATTGGAGGCCATGAAGGAAATCATCAACCCGGATTCGCTCACCATCCTGCCGCATTGTTACGTGGAGAAGTTCCTGGCACAGGCACGCCCCTTGGACTACCTGCAATTCCAACGCATCGGCTATTTCAACGTGGACAAGGACTCCACGCCGGGACATCTCGTGTTCAACCGCACCGTGTCACTGAAAGACACTTGGAAAAAAATCAATAAATAAATCCCATCAGACCACAAAACGCATGGACAAAGATTCTTCTTCATTTTTCCAGACTGAGGAATTCCATCAGACCCTAGCCAAATATGAAGAAATGCAGGACGGAGGCAAAGCGGTGTACCTGGACGGAGACCAACTCTCCGACATCGCCGAATACTATGCCTCCAACGACCAATACGGCAAAGCGCTCGAAGCCATGGATTATGCCTTGCGGCTACATCCCGATGACGCAGACCTGATGGCCATGAAAGGCTCGCTGCTGCTCGAGACAGGAGAAACGGAAGAAGCCCGCAAAATCGCCGGCCAAATCACAGCCTCCACCTACAACACGCTTTACCTGAAAGCCGGCATCCTGCTCAAGGACAACCATCCGAAGCAAGCAGAACGCCTGCTGAAAACGATGGTTTACAACGAGCCTGACGTGGACGAAGACTGCTTCCTGGACGCCGCTTACCTGTACATGGACAACGGCTATCCGCACGAAGCCATCCAATGGTTTGAAAAAGCGTTGCGGACGAACCCATGGAACGCCACCACCCAACAGGATTATGCCGAATGCTGCTACCGCTCCAACGAACTGGAACGCGCCATACAATGGTACGACAAAGCACTCGACGAAAATCCCTATTCCACAGAATGCTGGTTCGGGCTGGCCAAAGCCTATTCCCTGAAAGAGGATTATGCCGAAGCCTTCAATGCACTGGACTTCGTGCTGGCCATCGACTCCGCCCACCAACCGGCCATCCTGCTCAAAGCACATGTCTGCTTTGAACTGAAAAACTATGAAGCGGCTTCCGGGCTATACTTGAAATATGCTGAGAAAAACCCGGAAGAAAGCTATCCGCTCTACATGGCGGGCGAATGCTTCTTCTGCCTGAACCAGACAAATGAAGCCTTGCGCCATTTCCAAAAGGCCATGAAGCAATCACCCGATCCCGACCCGTTCACCATCGACATCTTCCAAGACATCGCTTTCTGCTATGCCAAACACGGGCAATCGAAGAAAGCATTGGAAATCATCGAAAAAGTCATCCAAGCCGACGATGAAGGCAATCCCAGCCCGTACATCCTGAAAGGAGAAACTTACCTGATGGGCCGCCAACCGGCAGAAGCAGAAAAAGCGTTCCGCATGGCGTTGGAAAAAGACCATTTCCAAAACCCGGAAACATACTCTCGGATTGCCTTCGCCTATGTGGACAACTTATACATCGATGAAGCCATCAGCGTGTTCAAACTGCTGGAAGGGAAATTCCCGGACTATGGCTCATCTGCCGTGTGCATGTCCTACCTGTACCTGCTGAAAAGAGACGACCGTTCCTTCGAGAAATACCTGAAAAAAGCAATAGAGAAAGACCCAAGGACGGTGAAACAGTTCATGGACGAACATCTGAGCGGGCTGCCAAAGATTCAGCAAATCTACAAAGAATACCTGTCGCTTTATGAAGCGCAAAACGCGCATTCCTGAAAGACGGCCAATCATTTAACAACTATAAACGAAACAAATGGATTCAGCAGAACTTTTCAAATGGGTATTAGAGAACTTGAACTACTGGGTAGTCACCGTATTCATGGCCATAGAAAGCTCGTTCATCCCCTTCCCTTCCGAAGTCGTCGTGCCGCCCGCCGCATGGAAAGCCATGGCCGACGAGAGCATGAACATCTTCCTGGTCGTCATCTTTGCCACCCTCGGAGCCGACATCGGCGCCCTGTTCAACTATTACCTCGCCAAATGGCTAGGACGTCCCATCGTGTACAAATTCGCCAACAGCCGCTTCGGCCACATGTGCCTCATCGATGAAGAAAAGGTGAGAAAAGCGGAAGAATACTTCAAGAAACACGGGGCCGCCTCCACATTCTTCGGAAGGCTTGTCCCGGGCATACGCCAACTCATCAGCATCCCCGCCGGACTGGCAGGAATGAAGTTAGGCTCCTTCCTGCTCTACACCACGCTGGGCGCGGGAGCATGGAACATCGTGCTGGCTCTGATGGGCTATTTCATCTACAAATTCACGGAACTCAAGACCACCAACGACGTCTATATGCTGGCCACGAAATACAGCCATGAGATAGGATATGGCATCATCATCCTTGCAGTCCTGATTGTGGGGTTCATCATCTACAAGGGCGTGAAAAAGAAATGACCCATGCGCACTTTGCCGGAAGGCCGCAAATATTTTCAGGCTTATTCTTAGAATTTATTTTATAGAAGAATAAATTTCATTATATTTGTGGCCAACGCAAAGTGCTATCTGAAAGTTTCATTATGTCGCAACCATTTACCAGCCAGTCCAATTTCATAAAGACCGTGACCATCACGGGCGACCTGATTCTGCTGAACCTGTCGTTCATGGCCACTTACTTTATGTACCACGACTGCATATGGGACGACAATTTCACGACTTTCCTTCCTCTCGTCAACCTATGCTATGTGTGTTGCCTGTCTGTCTTCAAAGTGCAACTCCACAAACGCATCATCAACATGGAACGCATCGTCAGCCGGTTGTTCACGTCTGTCACGGCGTTCATCATCCTGTTCATCTTCTCCATGCAACTGATGCATGTCTATACCCCTAACAAATTCATCTTCATTTATTACCCCATCCTCCTCACCCTCATCATCTCATGGCGCATCAGCATGCGCTACATTGTGAAAATGTACAGGCGGAAAGGGCGCAATTCCATCACGGCCGTCATTGTGGGAAGCAAAAGCAACATGGTGGAACTCTATAACACCATGACCAACGACCCGGCCTACGGCTTCAGGATCAATGGCATCTTCGATGATGATGAAACGTTGAAGAACTTCCCCAAAGGGGCAGTGTATTTAGGGAAAGTGGCCGACGTGATTCCCTACTTGGAGAAAAGCCATGTGAACTCCCTGTTCTGCTGCCTCCCTTCAGCCAGAGAAGCGGAAATCCTGCCCATCATCAATTTCTGCGAGAACAACATGGTGCATTTCTTCAGCGTGCCGAACGTGAGGAGCTACCTCAGAAGGAAAATGAAACTGGAACTGATGGGCGACACGCCAGTGATGTACATCCGCAATGAGCCTTTGCAGCAAATCGGCAACAAGATACTGAAACGCAGCTTCGACTTCATCGTTTCGTCCATCTTCTTATGCACGCTCTACCCTTTCATCTACATTATCGTGGGAGCAATTATCAAGCTGACATCCCCCGGCCCTGTCTATTTCAAGCAAGACCGCAGCGGCGAAGAAGGCAAAGTGTTCAAGTGCATCAAATTCCGCTCCATGAAAGTAAACAGCGCCAGCGATGAACTGCAAGCCACGAAAAACGACCCAAGAAAGACGAAATTCGGCGAATTCATCCGCCATACCAACATTGATGAACTGCCCCAGTTCATTAATGTGTGGAAAGGGGAAATGTCCATCGTGGGGCCTCGCCCGCACATGCTGAAACACACGGAAGAATATCGGAAACTCATCAACAAATACATGGTGCGCCACCTCTGCAAACCGGGCATCACCGGTTGGGCGCAAGTGACGGGCTACCGGGGCGAGACCAAAGAACTGAACCAAATGGAAGGCCGCGTACGGAAAGATATCTGGTACATTGAGAACTGGTCATTCATCTTGGACCTCCGCATCATCTTCATGACCGTATTCAATGCCATCCGTGGCGACAAAAAGGCTTATTGATCGTTGCCGGACAACAATGCCACCAACTGCCGGACCACATACGGCTTCCATTGGGACAATTTGTCCCTGAACTCATCTTCTGTCTTGAAAAACATCTGCATGCCCATCCCTTTGGTGAGGAAAGGCGCTGCCAGCAAGCCATAAAACGTATAAAACAAGAACGGCAAAGAGAAACTGTTCCACCGCTCCTCGCCCAGTGCCTCACGCAAGGCGCCCAACAACGGTTGCAAATAACTCTCCACCTGCAAACTGCGCAACACCCGGAGAAGATGCTCCGGGTCGCGCTGCATCTCACGCACAATGAACAAAGGCAAATTAGGATTCTTCACAAAAATATGGGAATAAACATCCACAATCTCCTTTATCCGCTCAGGAAGGCTCTTGTCCTTCTGCTGGATGATGCCCGACAGGCGGGGCAGGAACGACAGGACAATGGGACCGAACACCGCATGGAACATCCGCTCTTTCGTCCGGAAATAATAATGAAGCGCCGGACGGTTGATGCCCGCTTCCAAAGCAATGTCGCTCATGCTGGTCTCTGCAAACCCTTTCTCGATGAAAAGGCGCTGAGCGGTCGCTATGATCTTGGCCTCTAACCCCTTGTTGTTCTTTCCTTCTTCCATGATGCTCATCTCAATTTGTCGATAAACAATAAGGCGCGGTTCGTGATGTTCACATCGCTCACACCGCTGTCGAAGTCTAAAGAAAGCAGATTGAGGTCCGGATAGGCCGACTTCAAACGCTTCTCAATGCCTTTCGAAATGATGTGGTTGGCAATGCACCCGAACGGCTGCAGGCTGATGACATTGTTCACGCCATGGCGGGCATACGACACAATCTCAGCAGGGAGCAGCCAGCCCTCCCCGAACTGCGCGTTGAGGTTCGTCACTTCAGTGGCATGCCCGGCTTCTTCAAAGATGTCATTGAACGGCTCGAAATAGCGGAATGCACTGCCTATCCCGTTCACACGGTCTATCTGCTTCTTCACAGCCTTATAAAGGAAATTGTAAACAAATTCAGGCATCGAGCGGCGTTGCAGGAAAGAATCCGTCCGCGCTTTGCGGTTCACGAAGCTTTGCGTGAAGAAGTCCAACAGCACAGGGGGCATGACTTCCACGTTGTGCGCAATCAGCCAATCGATGATGTTCCGCTGTGCAAACGGGTTGAATTTCAAGAAAATTTCCCCGACCACGCCGACCTTCGGGCGCGACACGTCGGTGCATATCTCATCAAATTCCTTGGCGGCCAGCTTGAGGTAGCTCTCCAAATCGGACGAACGATGCTCCAGAATCAAGGTTTCACCGGTCTTCAGGTACAAATCCCTCAGGCGGGCAGCCTGTCCCGGCTCTTTCTCGCGCACCACCGAAGCGTAATAGAACTTCGAGATGCAGTCGCTGTACAAGATGGCACGCAAAGCAATGGGCAACAGCTTCAGCCAGTTCACCTTGAAGGCTGGCTGCTCGTTCGCGATGGCACTGCCGAACGACATCGACACCACCGGGACATCCGTGTATCCGGCATCCACCAGGGCCTTCTTTATCAACGGGATGTAGTTGCTGGCACGGCATTGCCCGCCGGTCTGTGTCATGACCACCACGGTTTTCGACGGGTCATATTTCCCTTCTTTAAAGGCTTTTATCACATCGCCTACTATCAACGTGGCCGGATAGCACACTTCATTGTTGGCATACTTCAAGCCCCAGTCGCACGATGCCACGTCGCTCAACGGGAGATTGTCCACATCGTAACCCGCCACACGCATCACTGCCGGGATCAGCGGGGAAAGGAACGGCGTGAAGAAAGGCACGATGATTTTGCGGCCCCGATAGGCTTTGTCGTACACGGGAGTCGTGACAAACGGCTTCACCGTTGCCGGGGAAGTTTCATGCCCGTCCGCCAACCTCAGGCTTTCCACCAACGAACGCACCCGCAATTTCATGGAGCCTACGTTGTTGATATCGTCCAATTTAAGCAACGTCAACGATTTCCCGTAACGAGCCAAAAGGTCGCGCACCTCATCCACCAAGAAAGCATCCGGCCCGCAGCCGAAAGAAGTCATCTGCACGAACTGCACATTGCGACCAGCCTGTGCGCACCATTTTGCCGCCTTCAGGATGCGGTTGGGAAAAGTCCACTGGGAAAGGAAATGCACGTCATCCACCTCAATGTCCTTGTTGCGGACATAATCATCCGTCACCACATGGATGCCCATGCCGGCCAACAGGTCAGACACTTGGTGTTGTATCAAGGGGTCAGTGTGATAAGGCCGTCCAGCCAGCATCACGGCGAGCGTCCCCTCCTCCTGCGCCTGCCGAAGGATGGCCTCGTTGCACGCCACCAAATCACGCATGTATCCCTGCTCTGCCTCCAAAGCCTTGGCGAAAGCGGCATCCGCCACCGCTCCATCCACCTGCAAGCCCTGCAAGTACTCACGGCACTGCCTTCGCAACAGGTCTTTGTCACGGAAAGAGATGCTGGGCGAATCCAAAGGAATGCCGCCTGACTGCACGCTGCGCACCACTTCGGAATAGCCCGTCACCACGGGGCAGTTGTAGCTGTTCTGTTCCTTCCCCGCCATCTCGTAAACCACAAACGGCATGAAGATGCGATCCACCTTTTTGGCCGCCAGGTTCTCTATGTGGCTATGCACCAACTTGGCCGGGAAGCAGATGTTGTCGGACATCACCATCCGGGCGCACTGTTCGTAGTCGCCAAAATCGGAAGCATCGGAAAGCACGACCTTTATCCCGCATGCAGTGAACAGCGCATGCCAGAAGGGATACTCCTCATACATGTTCAGGCAACGCGGCATGCCGATGGACAAACGGGACACTTCCGGCTCTGCCGCCCGGTTGAACAGCAGGCCGTATTTCTCCTGATAGGCATTCCGCCCCTTTTGACGGGATGCGCCGTCGTTGGTGAACACTTTCTCGCAACGGTTCCCGGAATAATATTGCCGCCCGTTGCCGAAACGGTAGCGCACCACCAAACAATGGTTGTCGCACCCCTTGCAATGCAGCGTGGCGGAAGCATAGTGTGCCTGCGCCGTCATCTGCTCCAAAGTGAGGGGCTCGCCTTGATGAGCCATCGCGTACAAGGCGCAACCGTAAGCCCCCATCAGTTCCGGCACATCGCAACGCGACACTTCGGCGCCCGTCAGCAATTCAATGGCACGCACCACGGCATCATTGCGCATCGTGCCGCCCTGCACCACGACATGCTTGCCCAAAGCAGAAACATCTTTCATTTTCAACACCTTGTAAAGGCAATTCTTCACCACGGAATAGGCAAGCCCTGCCGCAATGTCATCGATGGAAGCGCCTTCGCGCAACACCTGTTTCACCTTGGAGTTCATGAATACCGTGCAACGCGTGCCCAAATCACACGGAGCCTGCGAACGGCAAGCTGCCTGCGAAAACTCGTGTGCCGTGTAGCCCAACGTCTTGGCAAATGTCTCTATGAACGAACCGCAGCCCGATGAACAAGCTTCGTTTATCTCGATGCGGCTAATCACGCCCTTGTCAACAAAGATGGCTTTCATGTCTTGCCCGCCGATGTCGAGGATGAACGAGACATCTTCGTCCAAATGGCGGGCCGCCATGTAGTGCGCAATGGTCTCGATGATGCCGGAATGAAGCTGGAAAGCCACCCGCACCAAGTCTTCCCCATAGCCGGTGGAACAACTGCCTGCCACCCGGAGATCCGCCCCGCAGTCCGCGCAACGCTGCTTCAGTTGCGCCAGCCCGTCGGCCACGGCTTGGACGGGATTGCCCCCATTCTGCCGATAGAAAGAGTAAAGCAGGCTGCCTTCCCGGTCAAGCACGACAATTTTCGTAGTGGTAGAGCCGGAATCAATGCCCACGAATACCTCCTGCCGCCCGGGTTTCAACGCGGCCATGCGCACCTTTTTGCGCAACATGCGTTCCTGCCAAAGCCGGTAGTCTTCCGCATTGGAGAAGACCGGCGGAAGCCCCATTCCCCTTTTGGCCTCCGCCAACGGCTCGCCCGACAGGCGGGCCCTCAAGGAAGAAATCGGCGCGACAACCTCATTGTCCGCCTTGCACAAAGCCGCCCCGAGAGCCGGAAACAAAGTGCCGTTCGCCGGAAACACCATGTCATCGTCCCTCAAGGACAGATAATCCGCAAACGCCTTGCGGAGAGCGGGAATAAATGTCAACGGCCCGCCGCAAAACAGCACGGGTGCTTCGATGTCGCAGCCGTGCGCCAAGGTGACCACCGTCTGCACGGCCACGGCGTGGAAGATGGAAGCGGCAATGTCCTCCCTCGGCACGTTCTTGGCAATCAAATTCTGGATGTCGGTCTTGCAGAACACGCCACAGCGCGAAGCAATAGGATATACCTGCGTGGCATGCGAAGCCAGTTCGTCCAGTTCATCCACCGAAACGCCCAAGATGACCGCCATTTGGTCAATGAACGCGCCGGTGCCTCCGGCGCAGTTGCCGTTCATGCGGAGGTCTGAAGCCTCACCTTGCTTGAAAAAAACCACTTTCGCATCTTCGCCCCCGATGTCAATCATCGACTTCACGTGCGGGTAACGCGTCTGGATGACCTTGGCGGCGGCCACCACTTCCTGCACGAACGGCAGGCCGTACTGCTCGGAAAGACCCATCCCCACAGAGCCGCTCATCCGCAACGATGCTTCCACATCACCTGCCTGTCCCTGCAATTCCTGCAAGAAAGCAAGCACCAGCTGGCGCGCCTGCGCATTATGCCTTTCATACTTGGAGAATATCAAACGGCCGTCCTCGGCAAGGACGGCTATCTTTGCGGTCGTAGAACCGACATCTATACCTATCTTTATCATTTACAGACTATTGAAAACTGACACAAATATCTGACACTATTGTCAGACGCAAAAGTATGAAATAAGAACGTCACAATGGTTGCCCGGCCTGCATTATTGACATTGTTTAACGTTAAACCGGAAAGAAAGACCTGCCACACGGGAAGGAACTTCTGCCCACCCGCGCGGGCAGGCCGGGCTTTCCACATGACAGGCGGAAGTTCCCTGCGCCACAGGCTGCGCGCCCCGCAACGGAAGGACATGAAGCCACGCAGAAAAACGGGCTGCCTCCCTCAAAGGGTAAGCAGCCCGCCAAAACAAAACAATTATGAAGCTCTTGCAAAAAGCCTCTAACAAGATGCGCCCAAACGCCAAAAGAACGGCATCTGAACGGTGCCTCGGATTTAGTTCACAAGCACTTTCCGGGACACAGTGCCATCGGGCGTGGCAGCACGGACGATGTACATGCCGCGTGCCAAGCCGTCGTTTGCCACAGCCACGCCTTGCAACGTGTAAACTTCCAATGCGTTGCACTCGCCGTCGGCCACAATGCGGCCGCCATCGGCATGCAACCTCAAGGAAGCATCCGCTGCTGTTTCACGGATGCCGGAAACGGTATCCACCACCTTGGTTTTCTCGGCGTTCAGGATTTCTCCCGTCTCCATGTCAAGCACCATGGCCACCAATTCCAAATTCTCCGTCTTGCTTACCGTGCCGGGCATGCGGATTTTGTAGCTATGGGGGTTGGCCACGCCTTTCACAAGGGTGGAAGGAATGCTCCTCAACACGCCGGTGAACGACTGGTAGATGCCGCGCGCCACGTGGTCATACACCATTTGGTCGGCAGGAATCGGGTTGGGAAGATCCTCAAATCCACCCATCTCGCCGCTTGTCCCGCCGGAGTAAGCGTTTGACTGCGCATAATCAACGCCGGTTCCCCGCACCTCGTTCTCCACCAACACGTAGCAAAGCCGGTAGCTGGCATCTTCCTTGTCAAAGCCAAAAGTTGTCTCGGCATTCACGTCAATCACCCCTTCCGTTGCGATTTCCGCCGTCACCTTCACGCCCACCTGGGCCGGGGCGGCCATCTGCTTATAAGCATGTTCCACCAAAGCAAACGTGGGCGACGTGATGGCCTCCATGCGGTTGACGGCGCAAGAGGGCAACCCTTGGAACATGTTCATCAAGTCTTGGTAAGTGGTAATGGCCATCACGTCCTGCGAATGCACGGCAATGCCGATGAAGTTGTCCGGGTATGCCTTCTCCATCTCGCGGAAAGCCACGATGCCCGCCGGACACCATTGGCACCACGTCCCCGTGCCTTCCTCTACCACCACCTTGCGGGGGAAGTAGTATTCGCGCACGGAGTATTGCGCCTCTGCGGCATTGTTCCATGCGGCAGCGTCGGGCTGGCCGTTCACCGCCGTGATTTCCGCCTGCAGCGGATATTCGCCCACGGCCTGCGTGTTGGCAGGAAGCTCGATGCGGAAGGTGTCCAAAGCATTGCAGGCCACTTCGGCCTCCACGGTTTCCTTCACAGGCTCCCCATTGTTGAGCCGATAACTGATTTCGTAAGACGACACCGCCGCCAGCGTGTTGTTGCGCGCCACGCCCGTCAGCACGCCTGTCCCGTCTGTCTCCACATACACATTGTCCAACGATTCCAACGACATCTCAGCCGCCGGCATGCTTTCCCCTGCCACGTAGGCACGGATGGAGAGCGAACCGTCAAACTGCTCATCGCGGTTCTCCCATTGGTAGAGGACATCCCCGCCCTGCCCTTCATAAAACATGCGCACCCACACGCCGTTGGGCGAATCATGGAAGTCGGAGAAGCCGATGTGCTTCAATCCTGTGCTGGTGAAGCCCACGTACAGGCCTGTGCCGGTGATGTCCACCGGGCTGTCCAGCACAATGTCGTGCCATCCCGAAGGAAGGTCGCCCGCCGCCTGTTCGCGCAAAGGCGCGCCGTCCAAATTTTCCGTCACGAACACGGACACGTCCGTGGCGTCATCCGCAAGCCCGATGCTGATGCGCTCGATTTGGTTTCCCTCATAGGACTGCAGCATCCCGGCGGGGAGGTAAATGGCCACAGGCAGTTCCGCCGTCAGGTTGACCCCGAAAGTGGAAGTCATCTCATCGCCGCAATAGCCCAACTGCACGGCATCGGATGCCGCATTGGCCTGCGGAAGCATTCCGAAAGCCATGAAAGCGCACAAGGCGCTGTATTTGAAAAATGATTCCATAATTCTTATTGATATTAAAAAATGATTTATTTGATGATTACTTTCTGGTTCCCCTCACGGGTAGCAATGATATACACGCCTTCCGGCAACGGCACTTCGCAAGTGCTGCCGGCCTGCACCTTCCCTTGCGCCACAGCCATCCCCGTGACAGAATAAACGGCATATGGCACGTCAGCATCCGCGCCCGACAAGAGCAGGCATCCCGGCAAGACACCGGCCTGCAAACCACAAGCCGGACTCGACGCGCAACCCGAAGCCGGGGAAGTATGCACCGGCATCCAGTCGGACCAGCGGGAATAAACCTCGCCGTTGAAAGCACGCACGGCATATTGGTAGTCCGTGTAGGCCATCAGCCCCGGCACCACCAGCGAAGTGTTGCCGCCTGCCTCCAGCGATTCATAGCCTTCCATGACCTGCCATTCGTAAGCCGCCGTGCCTATCTTCACGTCGTCCACCATCAATGCCCCCCGCGTGCCGTGATACACCAAGCGAAGGCGGCTGATGCCGTCGGGCAACGATTCACTCGAATAAACGGCTCCGCCATCGTCTTTCGTCGGCGAAACGATTTCATCCACCGTCACCCATTCTTCGCCTTGCAGGCCCAATATCTCCAATGAAGCATCATCGCCCGTATTGGACGCCCGGTACCAGAACTCCAAGGAGCGGCAAGGCGCAGATGCCGAAGAAGGGGTCTCCAAGTATTGCCCTTCTTCCTCATAACGCAACGAAGGCGATGCCTCGCCATAGTAGCCGGCGATGCTGTTGGTTCTCGTACAAGTGGTACTCCATCCCGAAGGCATCGACAAGTTGTTGGAGAAATCGTTCTCACGGTACGTCACGCCCGATTCCTGTTCGCTGTACACATTCACGAAGTAAGACACAGCACCCTCCATGGGTTCCCAACGTGCCGTGAAGGAAGTCCCGTCCACCTCTGATGCCGCCAAAGCCGTCGGGGCAAGGAACTCAAAGGTATAATCCGGCGTGGACACTTGTATTGCTTCAGATGCTTCACTGAGGAAAATGCCATTCCGGACCCTCACCTTATAATAATAATCCGTCATGGCAGACAGATTCACCACAAAAGCAGAATCATTATGCCCCACGCTCCACCAATCGTAGCCCGGAAGCGCGACATCCGAACCTTCCTCCGCCACAAACAGTTCATAACGGTAAGAGGCAACCTCCTTCATTCCCCATTTCGCCACAAAAGAAGTCGGCGTCAGCATGGAAGCCGGCAATGCCACCGGAGCATCCGGCGTACCTTCTTCTTCCGACACATCGAAACGGATGACACCTTCTTCTTCCCGGATGTTGGAAAGCTGCAAATCAAACGGCGTGCCTGCCCACGACAACAAAGCCGGTGTCGTAGTCGCACCCAAGGAAGTGACATTTGAAATGCCGGGAAAAGCATCGCCTGCCACCGTGTATTCGCTTTGGGTGCCATCGGCCTCCACGATGTCCACATGCTGGTGCATGTAATCATTATTGATAGCCGACATGGCCCACACCGCCTCATCATAGTCAATGTGCCACACCAACATTCCGTGGCCCGGCACGTAAGCATCCCATCCTTCCTGCTGCCGGTTCTCGAACAAGAAGTACTCGTCAGGGTCAGAAGTGCGCAGGACGTAAGCCTTGTTGCTGGCCACCGAAGGCAGTTCCACGGCAGACGAAGCAAGCGTCAGTTCCTCTGGTTCTATCCAGCCCAACTCCAACCGTTCATAAGCACTCATGTAGGGAGGCGTGCGGCCATCGTTGTTGTAGGATCCCACATCCATTACCGACCAGTCGCCCGGCGTGAAAGCAGCCGAACCATCGGTGGTGTACAAGTCCAACAACCCCAGCACATGGCTGAACTCATGGCAAAACGTGCCAATGCCCACCATCGTGGCACCCACGCCATCAATCAGTTCGTTTGTGCAGGCATAGCTGTATATCTGCTTGCCGTCCAAGGAAAGTTCGATTTGCGCATCCGGCAAGTTCCATTCATGCGGCCAGATGCAATCAGCGCTTCCCCCATCGGCCTCGCTGTAACCGGCATACACGACAAACACATTGTCCACCCGCCCGTCATTGTCATAATCATATTGGGAAAAGTCCACTTCCGCATCCACCGCTTTGCAGGCATCTGCAATAATTTCTTGCGCCCGGATGTCTTCATCATGCAACGGGTCATTCTCCCCGTAATAACGCATATTGTTGGGCATGCACACCGGCCCAACCACGTCGAAGTTCGGCATGAAGCGCCCGCCGGAGTTGTCGCTGAAATAGTCGCGTGCGCTGCCCGCAGCACCGTTCTCCGCATAACCTTCCTCATTCAGCAAGCGGGTGAACGCCTCATTGGCATCCGCCATGGAGAAAGGCAAGTCCGGGAACTCCGCCAGTATCACCAAAGTGTGCGGCTCGCCTTCCGTCGGAAACTTTGAAGCACGGGACACACCTTCTGCGCGACGAGCTGCACGAACAGGCGAACGCCGCACCTGCAACAAACCGTCACGGCTTGCCATACGAAGCATGCCATCCGCATTCCTGACGTAAACCGCACCGTCGCGGCCTTCATAATAGTGGAATGCTTCATCCCCCACCATGCGCACTTCCATCAAGGTGCCATCCGGCATGCGCACGCTCCGCCACTTCGGATTGGCAGGAATGGCATTTGCACCCAGCACAGAGGCCAAAGCCAAATAAAATAGCAACAGATTTCTTTTCATTGTTTAGGAAAAAACAGGGCAGGCAATGCCCTGAAGGTTTCTTGCCTGCCCTTGATTAAATATTACCGAACTATCACCTTTCCTATCTTGCCGCCGGCCTTCACGATGTAAACGCCCGGCATGTCCACAGGCAGCGACCACGTGCCGTCCACGCTCTCGCCTGCAAGCTTCTGCCCTGCCACCGTATAGACCTCTACCAGCGTTTCACTCTCCGTGCTAACCCATATATTGCGGCTTTCGCTCCACACCTTCATCGATGCCCAAAGTTCATCGATACCGTCCGTCCTGAAGCTGACAACATTGGATACGGCAGATTCGCCATGTTCGTAAACCGCAGAAACGGCATATTCCAACGTGCCGAGTTGCGGTTCCGGCTCGGTGAAGGTGGTTTCCGTAATCGGGGTTTCCGTAATCTTCACGCCATTGCGGTAAACATTATAGCCTATCACTTGCGGCAACGAGCCATCGGAAGTCACATACGTGATGTCGTCCAGCATGACGCAGAAGTTCATCTGCGACACATAACGGATGGCAAAATATTGCGCACCTTCCGGCAACTCGACCGTGAAATGTTCCCATTCGCCGAAGCCGTTCACCTCAATATCCTTCACCTTGACAAAGTTGGCCGGGTCATTGTTCGAGTAAGACACCATGATTTGCAGCTTCTCCGGGCCATAGAGGTTTGTGCCTTCAGCCGCATAGAAGTCCAAATCCGTGCCTCCCTTGATACGCGGCGAAATCAGCCAGTCGTCATTCGGCGAGGCATTGCCGTCCACGGCAGCCCAAGAGATGAAGCTCTTTTCGCCACCGTGCGGCGCCCATGTGCCCATCAAGCCCAATTCGGCCGGCGCCCATATCTGCCAAGCCATCGCACCATACTTGTTCGGGTAGGCAGGGACATTGGACACGGTGTAAGTGCTTTCGATGCCATCGCCGTCATACAGCGTCCAATTGCCGAAGCCGGCAATCGAGAAGTCCTCGTAATCTTCCGCACCGTCCGTCACCGTCTCGCTTTCCAGCGACAGGCTGCCTGCTTCCACAGCCGTCCAATCCAACTGAACCACGCCGTTCATCAACGTGCCGTCCAAGTCGTCCACGCCCTCGAATCCGGACATGGCCACCGACATGCGCTGCGCGGCCATCGTGTTGTTTTCCGGCTTCTGGTCAGGCGCGTACACCACTTTCACGGAATAAGCGGGCGTTTTTCCGCCATCCCATGCATTCACATCAACGGTGAAAGTGAACGTCATGCTGCTGCCCGGATTGATGGTTGCAAAACGGTTGGCTTCTTGCGTCATGAACAAAACGTCATCTTTATACAATTCCAAGGAGAAACCTTCGGCCACTTCGTTGCCCAAGTTGGCCACCGTTGCCGAAATTTGGGCTTGGTTGCCCATCTGCACATTCGAAGGAACAGAGAAAGACTGGAGCATCAAATCGTAATCGCAATCGTCCTCAATGCGCAGGTTGTCCACCAGCATCTGTGCGCCGCCCACTTCCGAATAGCCATGCATGACGATACGGAAAGCCTGCAAATCCTTGTAGTCCGACAAAGGCACGGAATAGTAGGTCCATTCCCACAAGTCGCCCGATGTCAAAGGCACCTCTTTCAGCGGGACAGTGGTGCCGTCCTGCTTCATCAGTTCCATCGTCACTTTGTGTTCCTGCCCTGCATAGTTCGGGTCATGGTAGAACCAGAACGAGAACACCGGCTGTATCGCACTGCTGACTGTCACGTAAGGCGTAATCAGCACTTCCTCTGCGCCGTTGTCCTGGTCGCTGTAGAAGCTGAACATGCCACCGTCGTTGTCTTGCGGCTTCACCGTCAATGTGAGGTCATCCGTAGTAGCCTTCCAAGCAAAATCGCCAGAAATCACTTGGTTTATCCACGGTTCGGACGACAATTGCAGGTTGGCAAGCGATTCCGCAAACGGGAGCGAATAAGGCGTGCCCATCACCACGGAAGTGACCACCGCCTCGCCATCGCCACCCACGGTGCTGGCCACGATGTCGTATTGCACCTCAATCTGGTAATGATAGATAATGTCCACCGCATTGTCGTCAAACTCCAATTCGGAAATATCATCGGCTATCTTCTCATAACGGGTGTGTTCGTCCGTACGGTAAATCGTGTAACGCACTTCCTCCGCCGGCACATAACCACCGTTGGCACCTGTTTCCGAAGGAGCTTCCCACGTCAGGTGCGCGGAGTTCCTTCCCGTCGGCACAATCTTCAGGTTCCGCACTTGTCCCGGCGCATCCACGCCCACCATCTGTTCGATTTGGGCGCGTGCGCCACGTCCCGATGCATTGTAAGCAATCACCGTATAGGCATTGAAGCCTTGCACCGCCTCGTTGTCCGTCCACGAATAGCTTTGGCCCGGCGTTGCGCCATTGATGGTGTGGGCCGGTTCTTCCGCTGTTTCCTTATAGATTTCAATGCGGTCGATGGAAGCCAGCGGCGTTCCCGCAAAGTTCAGGCTCGGCGCATTGAAAGACACCGTCGCCTGCAAAGCGGCCTTCTCGCCCGGCGTGACTTTCAGGTTGCCCACTGCCTGCGGCACATTCAAGTCGCCCAATTCTTCCACCGCAATATTGTCGAGGTACAAGTCCCACATGTCTTCCGCGCTGTATGCCTGGAAGCCGAAGTAGTAATCCCCCGTCTGTTCCACCGTTACCGTGGCGTAACGCTTCATGCTTTCGCTGTTGGTCAGGCTCGGCAGGTCCAATAATATGTTCGTCTGCGTAGCCGGAGCGTTGGTCGTTCCCATCGTCACGCGCAAGCTTTCCGGATAAGCTTTGTCATACACCCATGAGTCAAAGCTCAGTTCATACACCTTCCCTTGCTCCAAACGAACGGGGGGCGTAATCAGCCAGTCGTTGGCAGGCAAGTTGGCTTGATTGTTGGCCGTATAATACATGTAGGCATTGTCCGTATTGTCGTTCCGCTCGTAGAACCAATAGAACTGGTCATTGTTGGCATCCACCACCGTGAAGATGTCCATCACGGACCTGTCTTCAAAGTCCTCCAGATAAGGAACCGTGTAATGCGTGCCGTAAACCACGGCATTGGATTGCTCCGTGCCGCCCTCGCCTGCATTGGTATAAGCCGTCACGTTATAATAATAGTTTCCGATGTTTTCCCCCAGTTGTTCCGAGAAGGAAGTGCCTGTATGCCCTTCGGCCACCAGGTTGTTGCCGGGGTTGCGGGTGATGGTGTACGTCAGTTCATCCGGGTTGTAATAGCCGTTGTTCAAGCCCGTGGAAGGCGCATCCCACGTCAATGTGGCCATGCCGCTCGCGGAGATTTCCAGCTTCAGGTTCTCTACCGCGCCCGGCACATCCACGCCTGCATAGATGCGCAAGCGGTTGATGGGGCCTTGTTCGCCTTGCTCGTTGGTGACGTAGGCATACACCTTGTGGCTTCCTTCCGCGAAGGCGTGCGTGTATTCGCAACGTTCGCCCGCAGCCACGGTGGCTGTATGCACGGTTTCATTATCCACACGGTATTCAATGGTCACATTGCCCGAAAGGGTGCCGCCATCGTATGTTTCCGTCGGCGCGGTGCAGGAAATCGTCCCTTGCATGCCGCCGTTTTCCGCAAAGTCCACGGCAAAATCCGCCAAAGCCGCCGGAGCGGTGGCTGCCGGAATGCGGTTCATGCTCAATCCCAACACTTCCTCATGGTAAGGGAAAGTGGCTATCTGGGTCATTTTGGCGGTTGTGATGTCCACTTCTGCCAAGAAAGAGTCATACGTGTTGAACGCTGCCCAATAAATCTTTCCGCTCACTTCATCGTACACGGCCGACTGCAAATACATCGGTTTGAAGCCCAATTCGATGTCCGCATCCACATAACCAATCAACGTCAGGCCGCCATCTTCCAAAGAAATGCGGTAAAGGCCGGCATCGCCTGCAATGGTGTAGAGGTTGCCGTCGTCATCTACCGACAAGGTGTAATACGTGTACTCCCTTCCAATTTCCTGCAACGGGGTCAACGCGCCGGTCTCAATGTCCACTTCATTGACCACGTGCGAGCTTTGGTCGCTGTTCCAACTGATGGCATACATCTTGTCAGCATTCGCGTCATAGGCAACGGCGGTGACATAGTTGGCCATCGTGGTCGTCAGCACATGGCGGTCCAATTGCTGCCATGTGGAAGCATCGAACGTGTAGTAAGCAATGGACAACACAAGGTTGCCGCTCGACATGATGCTGTACCAATAATAGCGGTCGTCCACCAGGCATCCTGCGCCTTGGCGGAAGAAACTGCTGACATTGGTGGGGGTGAGCATCTCAAAATCCGCAATCGCAGCGGAAGCATCGATGCCATACACGCCATAATCGAAATCCTCCTCCGAATTGACGACAGCCCCCAAAAACGACAAATCACCGGAACGAAGCTCGCCTGGCGCACGGTTTGCCCTGTCCGCCACCGGGGAAAAGACGGGAAGGCTCCCGGAGGAGCCAAGCCCCTCCGGCGCCGGCCTCAAGGAAGTTTCCTTCATCTCGATGCCTTTCCCCTCGTATTTATCTGCATGGTTTTCTGCAAATGCTATCGTTGCGAACAACGACAGAAAAAGAAACATTAGATTTTTTCGAAACATATTGATTTAGATTAGTTAGTAAACAGTCTTCTATTTTACCATTACCTTTTCGGTCTTTGCAAAGCCGTCGGCCACCACTTGCACCACATAGATGCCTTGCGACACGGCCATTTCTGCCTGCATGTCGCCTTTCAACGTGCGGATGCCAGCCAACTGCCCGCCCAACGTATAGACACGCACTTCGCCATTCTGCGCTTCGCTGAACGAGATGCGGATGCTGCCATCGCCTGCGATGCAGCAATCAGCGGCTTGCGATGCCTCATCGATGCGGTTGGGATCCGCAGGCTTGCAGAAAGCGGCATTCCTGATTTCGCCCGTGCGTTCGTCGATGGCCATCACGATGACTTCCAAGTTCTTTGCTTTCAGCACGTTGTCGGGAACGCTGATGGTCCTTGTGAAAGGAAGCGTTGCATCCACGTTGACCTCTGCGGGAAGGCTTCCTTCGATGCCGTTGTAGTCGTCATAGATGGCGCGTGCCACGTGCTGGTACTGGATGTTGCTGAACGGTATGGGGTTGGTCATCTCCTCGAAGCCGCCCATTTCGCCCAACGGGTAGTATTCTTCACCCGCCTCATTTTCCAGTTTCGCATAATTGTTCACTTGGTCATATTCACGGCTGTTGCCCTGCACGTTGTTTTCCACCAACACCACGGCCAGGCGGAGCGGGTTGTCGTTGCTGGTGAAGGCAGGCTGCACCGTGGCATCCAAGCGGATTTCCGTCATTGCTTCGGCATCCGTAAATTCGGCTGTTGCCTCGATGCCGCAATAGGGAAGCCCTTGCTGTGCCTCTTCATAGAACTGGCTCATCCAAGAGAAAGTGGGTTCGCCTGTGGCGGTCGGCACGCGGTTCATCTGCATCCTTGGGGCACGGCCTCCAAACACTTCATACATCTTGTCGGCATATTCGTCCACGCCGTCGGTCATCGGGTCGTTGTAATGCACGGCAACCGGGATGAACGTTTCCGGGTAAGCGGCCTGCATCTCACGGATGCCCACGATGCCCATCGGGCAGTTCGGACACCATGTGCCGGTCATCTCTTCCACCACCACGCGGCGGGTGATGTCCATGTCTTTCAGGATGGAGACTTCGCCTTCCACGGATGCGGTGGCTTCGTTCATCTTCACGCTCAAGGTGTAAGGCACCAATGCGCCGCCTTCGCCCGTCACGGTTTGGTCCATGGCGAATTCATAGCTCTGCCCGCTGGTGACGTTCAGGCCGCTGAACTGCTGCGTGTAGGTCTGGCCGCCCACAGTCAAGGTCGCGTCAAAAGCGTTGATGGTGGTGAAGTCGCCGGCGGTAATCACGGCTTTCACCGTGGCTGCGCCTTCCACAATGGCATCGGTGGCGTTCACCAACGAAACCGTTTCCGTCACGCCACCCGTGGTTCCTGTCACTTTGATGTCGTCGATGTACAAAGCGCCTTCACAACCAGCCGGCGTATTGCAATGGAATGCGATATAAATCGTTTGTCCCACGTAAGCATTCAAATCAGCTGAACGGTCGGCCCATGCTTTAGCTGGCTCGCCATTGAAAGTTTCATAAACCACATTCGTGAAGTCCGACGTTGCTGTGCCTGCCGTGGACACCAGCACTTCATAGCTTTCTTGATAAGAAGCATAATCGGCTCTTTCCTGGGAAGCTTTCCAAGTCAAGGTAGCGGCGCTGGCAGTTGTCAAGTCAATCGCCGGAAGAATCATCCAACAGTCTGAAGCAACATCCGAGGCACCTCCTGCAGAACCTGCTATCGCTGCCGGAAGGCCTTCCGTCACCATTTGGCCATACATGGCAGCAACGCTGTTTTCATCGACAATGCCCCAGCCTTCGCCATTGAAGCCATACATGCCGTCCAAGCCTTCGCCACGACCGTCATTGTCAGCCATCGTGACACCTTCCGGCATGCCATCCGAGAAGTCGCAGAAGAAGAATTCCTGTTCTCCTCCGCCTGCGCCGCCGCCATTGGCTGCCGTCACTTCAATGTCGTCAATGAACAAGGCACCGCCATCATTTGCACCCGACGTATTGCAATGGAAAGCGATATAAACGGTCTTTCCTGCGTATGCACTCAAGTCGGCTGAACGATCCGACCACGCATTCATCGGTTCTTCAGCAAATGTTTCATAAATGACATCTGTGAAATCCGTTATTTCTGTACCTGTGGTGGAAACCAACACTTCATAACTCTCTTTGTATTGCAGTTGATTGTTTTCTTGAGATGCTTTCCATGTCAAAGTAGCTGCACTGGCATTCGTCAAGTCAATAATCGGAAGAATCATCCAATTGTCTGAGTCAAATTCGGATTTCGCATTGCCTTCATAAGAACCAGTGATGGCAGCAGGAAGACCATCCAACGTCCATCCCATATATGCAGATGCAACACAATCATTCCCCGCAATGCCCCAAGCAGTAGAACCATCATATCCATATCCTGATCCAAGGCTTGCATATAAGCCACTCATACTGCTTACATTCTTTTCATCATTATCTATAATGGTGAAATCTTCGGGCATGCCGTCCGAAAAGTCACAGAAGAACACGCGCTCTCCTTGTGCAAACAGGAACGTTGCACAACAAAGCGCCATCACAAGAGATAAAACTTTCTTCATAATCGCATTTTTATAAATAAAACAATCTTGTCATCTCATTTTAACCTTTGCCCGTTAACAATTCACACCATTCTGGCGGGACAACAAGCCAAAGTATCCGTAAAAATAGATATTATTTAATAATTTGATTTTAGAGGGTTGCATTTTTATAATTAATTAAATATATTCTTCCCGTACTGCCATGCTGGGCTTGCAGAAGGCTGCGACGGCGGCAGCCGCACGCCGCACGGACTCTCTTGGAGCAGTCGGCCGTTTTGCCGGAAAAAGCGGATGTCCGCCACCGCAAAAGGCATGCGTTTCCTCCCAAAGGATTTCCCGTACGATTAATAATCGTATGGCGTGACGATTAGTAATCGTCAGCGTGTACGATTAGTAATCGTACAAGCAAAAGTTCAGGAAGATTTTGAAAATGTTCTTAGAAGAATTGCGGGAACTTCATGGAAGATTTGCGTGAACCTTGGGACGTTTGGCCGGAAACCTTCCATGGTTTTGCCCCAAACCTTGGAGGGTTTTCCAAAAACCTCCGGGCAGCCCGGCAGCCGCCTGCGGCGCGTGGGCAGAAACAAAAAAAGGCTGCCCCGCCTCACGGCGCGGCAACCTTGCCAATCATTTACAATGTGCAAATCAATTTTCCAAATACCAAGCGTACATGCGCTGCACGCCTTCCTCGATGTCAATCTTGTGGTGCCAGCCCAAGTTGTGGAGCTTGGTGACATCCGTCAGCTTGCGCATCGTCCCGTCCGGCTTCGAGGGGTCGAAGGTTAAGCGGCCTTCGTAGCCCACTTCGGCAACAATCAGTTCAGCCAAGCGGCGGATGGTGATTTCTTTTCCCGTGCCGATGTTGATATGGCAGTTGCGGATATCCTTTTCGCCGGGACGGTACGTGTCCTTGAAATCGACGTGTTCCATGACAAACACGCTGGCATCGGCCATTTCTTCGCTCCAGAGGAACTCACGGAGCGGTGTCCCCGTCCCCCACAAGCGCACTTCCGAGGGAGTGATGCCATATTTCTCTAACACATCGAGGATGGCTTGCCGGGAAGCCTTGCCATCCACTCCCTCCACAGGACGGGCATCGAGGTCGCGGCACACCGCATCCCAGTTGCCGTCATGCAGGCACTTGCCGAGATGTATTTTGCGGATCATGGCGGGAAGCACGTGGCTGCGCTCCAAATGGAAATTGTCGTTCGGCCCGTACAGATTGGTGGGCATCACGGCAATATAGTTAGTGCCATACTGGAGGTTGAAGCTCTCGCACATCTTCAGCCCGGCAATCTTGGCGATGGCATAAGGTTCGTTGGTGTATTCCAACGGGGAAGTCAGCAAAGCGTCCTCCTTCATGGGCTGCTCTGCATCGCGGGGATAGATGCAGGTGCTGCCGAGGAACAGCAGTTTCTTCACGCCGTGACGGAAACTTTCGCCGATGACGTTCTGCTGTATTTGCAAGTTCTGGTAGATGAAGTCGGCACGGTAGAGGCTGTTGGCCATGATGCCGCCCACGTGGGCTGCCGCAAGGATGACGTATTCCGGCTGTTCGTCGTCGAAAAACTTCTTCACCGCCACGCCGTCCATCAAGTCCAATTCCGCG
Source organism: uncultured Bacteroidaceae bacterium (assembly GCA_944320785.1). Classification (GTDB taxonomy): domain Bacteria; phylum Bacteroidota; class Bacteroidia; order Bacteroidales; family Bacteroidaceae; genus CASFPE01. Next base: position 23,483 of record CALUIR010000016.1, on the reverse strand, counting down.
TGCGAACGGCCTATCACGTTCGTGTATCCCTTGTCTTGCAGGTTCTTGAATATGGCGGAGCCTACCAATCCATGATGCCCCGCCACGTATATCTTCGCATTCTTCTCCATCTTATTCCTCTACTTTTGACTTCAGGTACAGTTTCTTCACGAAACGCATGTCGTGCTTCACCATGATTTTCACCAAATCCTCGAAAGAAGTCTTGCGGGGATTCCAGCCCAACAACGTCTTTGCCTTGGTGGGGTCGCCCAAAAGTTGCTCCACTTCTGCGGGGCGGAAATACTTCGGGTCCACTTCCACCAGCACCCGTCCTGTGGCCTTGTCGATGCCTTTCTCGTTGATGCCTTCGCCTTCCCACTGCAACTCGATGCCCACTTCATGGAAGGCCAGCGTGGTGAACTCGCGCACGCTGTGGTATTCGCCCGTTGCAATCACGAAATCTTCCGGCGTGTCGTGCTGGAGGATGAGCCACATGCACTCCACATAATCCTTGGCATAGCCCCAGTCGCGCAGGGAGTTGAGGTTGCCCAAATAGAGCTTGTCCTGGAAACCTTGCACGATGCGCGCCGCCGCCAGCGTGATTTTGCGGGTGACGAACGTTTCACCCCTCCGCTCGCTTTCGTGGTTGAAGAGGATGCCGTTCACGGCAAACATGCCGTAACTTTCGCGGTAGTTCTTCGTAATCCAGAAACCATATTGCTTGGCCACCCCGTAAGGCGAGCGCGGATAAAAGGGCGTGGTCTCCTTTTGCGGCACTTCTTGCACCAGCCCGAACAGTTCCGACGTGGAAGCCTGATAGATTCTTGTCTTCTTCTCCAAGCCAAGGATGCGCACGGCTTCCAGCATCCGCAGGGTGCCGATAGCGTCGGCCTCAGCCGTGTATTCCGGCACATCGAAGCTGACCTTCACGTGGCTCTGCGCCGCCAGATTGTAGATTTCGTCGGGCTGCACCATCTGGATGATGCGGATCAAGGAACTGGAGTCGGTCATGTCCCCGTAGTGGAGGTTCACTAAACGGCTCTGCTTCATGTCGCGCACCCATTCGTCCAAATAAAGGTGTTCGATGCGCCCCGTGTTGAAAGAAGAAGAACGGCGCAAGATGCCGTGTACCTCGTATCCCTTGTCAATCAGAAATTCTGCCAAAAATGACCCGTCTTGTCCTGTAATGCCTGAAATTAATGCTACTTTTTTCATTATGCGTTGTTATTTTAATTGTAGAAATTCCTTTATGCGTTGCTCCTCGCTCAGCTTGCATATCAGCAAGGCATCGTTCTTTTCGGCCACGATGTAGCCGTCCAAGCCTTGGATGATGACCTGCCTTTCCTGTGTGGCATGGACCATGCAATTATAGCTTTCAATCATCCGGACGCTTTCGCCCAAGCAGGCGTTGCCGTTGATGTCGTGCGGGAGACGGCTTTGCAGCGAACCCCATGTGCCTAAATCGCTCCATCCGAAATCAGCCGGGAACACAAAGATTTCGTCGGCTTTCTCCAGAATCGCGTAATCCACCGAGATGTTCACGCATTCGGGGAAAGCGCGGTTCACGGCTTCCTGCTCGCCATCGGTGTAATAATACGGCTTCAAGCCGGTGAAGATGGCGGCAATCTCCGGCTGGTAGATTTCAAAGGAAGTGACAATGGTCTTGACATTCCAGATGAAGATGCCCGCATTCCAGAAGAAGTTCGACTTGGAAATATACTTCCGTGCCGTCTCCACATCGGGTTTCTCCTTGAAAGAATCCACCCGGAACACCTCCTTGTTGGCCACGGATGAGGCCGAAAGGTCGGCTTCAATGTAGCCATAGCCCGTTTCCGGGCGCGAAGGCTTCATGCCCAAAGTGATGATGGCATCCGAATCTTCCGTGAACGACAAAGCAGACTCCACCACCCTTTTAAACTCCGCCCGGTCCATCACCACATGGTCCGAAGGCGTGACCACCACGTTGGCATCGGGATGTTTCTGCTTGATTTTCCAGGCCACATAGGCAATGCACGGGGCGGTGTTGCGCATGCAGGGTTCCAACAGAATGTTGCTTTCGGGGACTTCCGGCAGTTGTTCACGCGCCATCTCCGCGTACTTCTCGGACGTGACCACCCAAATGTTCTCCTGCGGGCAAATGCCGGCAAACCGATCGACCGTCAACTGGAGCAGCGTGCGCCCGCACCCCATCACGTCAATAAACTGTTTCGGGCATTCGGATGTACTCATCGGCCAAAAACGGCTTCCCACGCCGCCTGCCATGATGACCAAGTGGTTTTTTTGTTTCATATAGTTGTTCTTTCAATTTGACAAAGGTAGGCTTTTTCCGCAAATTAGTGCAAGAAAATCGGGAAAAATGCGCATCAACAAACATTTCTTTCTTCTGCACGCCTGAACATTTCCCGTATATTTTTGCAGGCGCTCCCGCAATGCCGTGTTCTGGTTCGTCATTCCCGCCCAACAGGAGGGTGGAAACGCCCTTTCATTCCAACAGCGCATCATAATAAGCCAATACCTCTTGGGCAGGTTTCTTCAAACAGATAATCGGGTCGATGAAATAAAGTTTCTTCCCATCATACAGCACATTGTCCCCCATCGGCGACACATCTGTGACAGCCAAATAATCATTACCATAAAAATAACGTCCCTCTTGCCGCAACCCCAATCCTTCTGCCAAATAATCATCTATCAGTCTCTTGGCAGGAAGCGTGAACTGATCGGGGATATAAGGTTGTGACAGCACAATCCGCACGCCATCCACATCTTCACTGATTCCCATGAATTGATAACGCGTGTCCGGGAAAAGGATATTATGAAACAAATGTTCATAAATCATATCTTCTGCACGAAGCTGCTTGATTGCCGACTTGGCGAACGGATTCCGCACTTTTACCACCTGATTGTGCAAATTGTCCAAATACACGATGCTTTCGCCTGAAGGAACTCTTTTCCGATCGCCAAAAGCATCCCAATCGCATTTAGGGATATACAAACCGTTCGCTTTTGCAATGCCAACTAATTGCGTTGCAACCTCCTGCGCAATAATTCACGCGCTTTGCTCGTGATTTCCAGATTGTTCAACGGATAATCCAACCTCAAACACTCGAATATCGCTTCGGTCGCTATCGGCCTCAGCTCTTGATTCAAACTTTGCACATACCTGAGCGCGTTTTGCCCGTCCCGCAAATAAAGCGTCGATAATTTTTCTTCCATATTTCCAAGCCATTATTTGTATTTTAGATGACAAAGGTAGCCATTTTTAGATTCAGGCAAAAGAAAAAGCAATGAAAGCGGGGAAAATATCTTCATTTGCTGAAACATACGGTCAGCATGCCCCCCAGGCTGTTGCCTATAAGGCCGCTTTTGTCAGCGCCCAACGCGGCGGTAAAGCGCCAGTGCCTCAAAGCAGCAGGACAGTAGGACAATTCGCCCAATGCATGGATGCTGGCCTCCACTTCGGCCAACGGGTAGAGATAGGTTCCCCAATGGCGGACATGGGAAAAAAGAATCCTGTATTTCCATTCCCGCGAAGGATTCCCGCTTATCCCCACATGCCGCGCTATGAGGCGGTTGGAACGGAAACGCAGGTTCCCGTCCTCATTATATATGGGAGACAGGAACAACGGATTGCCAATGGCCATCCCCCAATGCTGCCAGCCGGAATAAACGCCATGGTTGTAATAATCGTCGGCACCGCTGATTTGGTCAGGGACTGCCGGGGTGGAGTCATGATAGATGGGGCCTGTCTGGTCCTTGCTGTAAAGGTGTTCATAGACCATGCAGGAGACGTAGGGGTTGCGGGGCAAGGAAAGTTCCAAGCCCAACAGGCCGTCTTTCCAGCCATATTCGCCGAAAAGCTGCGAATGGTCGTTGAACTGATGCTCAAAGTAGGCACGAAGCTTCCAGTCCTTCACGCGCCATTCCACGGAAAAATTCCAACTGCCCAGCATGTCGCCCACGATGTTGGCCTGATCCATCGCCAAGTTCTCGGCATCGCCCTTGGAAGGCACCAGCACCCGCCAGAAATCTTTCACCCGGTGAGGGATTTCCGTCACCTCCCATGCACCTGTCTTTTTATTGTATTGATGGAAATCGCCGCTGAACCGTGCAGGCATGTCCAAACCGCCTTCCACGGTCAAGGGGAACTTGCCATTGCCTATCTTGAAGTAAATCGCCTTGTCGTGGAAAAGGGTTTTCGTCACGTATTTGTTCAAATGAGCGGAAGCGAAGTCCTCCTGCCAACGTCCGTCGGTAAACATCCCGTAAGCAATATAGCCCTTGAATGAGAACCATCCTTTCGTTCCCGGCACGGCAAGATAATCCGGAATGCCTAAACGCACCTGGGGAATCGGCAAGGAATTGCCGGAAAATGTAAGCCCGCCGCTGGAAAGTTCTTGGTTTTTCAGCACCGCATCGCGGCATTTGCTGCCGATGCTCAAGCCCAAGAAACGCCAACGAAAGTCGGCATACGCCTGACGGACAAAAAAAGGGGAGACGGAACGATAAGCGCCTGCCAACTCCAATCCCCATGCATAGGAGAAGCCTTTCCCGAACGCTCCGGCCTGCGAAACGCCTGCCAGCACGTAACCGCTGTTTTTCTGTATGGAGCCTAATCCCTGACGGTTGGCCGACAGCCAAAGGGGCGTGTGGGCGCCTCCGCTGAAAGAAACGCCCGTCTCCACCTTATAATCCAGTTCCTTGAAGAACTGCGCATGCCCGGCCTGCGGGAACATCAGGCAGAGCAACAGCAGCCAACGCCAATTTTTAACCATACATCCGGCGAATTAATTCCGGGCAAAGGTAGGCATTATCAGCGGAACATGCGAAAAAAGCAAGCTATTTTCTGCGGAAAGCCAAGCATCACTGCGGTTTCCTCTTAAGAAAATCCACCGGATTCTCGCCAAAATATTCCTTGTAGCATTTCGCGAAATAGGACGAAGAAGCAAAGCCCACGCTATAAGACACCTCGGAAATCGTCTTATCCGTAGAAGCAAGCAGGAAGGCCGCCCGCTCCAAACGGATGATGCGCAGCCATTCATTGGGGGAATGCCCCGTCAGCTTTTTCACTTTCCGAAAGAGCTGCACGCGGCTCAAACCAATCTGTTGCCCCAATTCTTCCACGCTAACCAAAATGTTGTTGTCAACCAACTTGTACAACCGGTCCATGAAATCTTTGTCCGCTCCTTCCAATGATTCTTTCACCGACTGGCCTGCCATCTTCAAACTTCCCGCACTGCCTTGCGACTGTTCCTTTCCTATCAAATTATCCAAACGCGCCAGCAACAACTGCATGCTAAAAGGCTTCGACAAATAAGAATCGGCCCCACATTCATATGCCTTCACCTTTTCTTCTTCCCGGTCGTAAGCCGTCAACATGATGACGGGAATATGCGCCGTCTGTTTCTCAGACTTCAGGCGGCGGCAACACGCCATGCCATCCATCACCGGCATCATCACATCGCAAATAACGGCATCAGGCAGGTATTTCATGGCCATCTTCACGCCCTCCATGCCATTGGAGGCTTCCAACACCGCATACTCCTTGCCCAACGACATGCACAAATAATCGCGGATGTCCTTGTTGTCGTCGATGACCAGCACGCTTCTGTCCCGCGAACCGTGCTTTCGCCTTTGCAGGACATCCGCCGACTCCTGGCCTGCGGATATGAGCGCTCCTTCTTCCAAGTTGCGCAACTTCTGGCTCTTTTCCGGCACGGTTTCGTGCGCCACTTCCTGCGTCATCGGCAACACTACCGAGAAAGTGGTGCCACGCCCCACCTCGCTTTCCACTGAAATTGTCCCATGATGCATCTTCACAAAGGCTTTCACCAAAGCCAAGCCCAAGCCCGACCCAGTGAAATGGACGCTGCCCTGATAAAACTCATCGAACACATGCTGCAAGTCTTCCTTTGAAATGCCGACCCCGGTGTCTGAAACACTCAGATGGAGGAAAGGCTTCCCCTCACGCTCACAACAGGACAAAGACAAGGACACCGCCCCATTCTCACGGGTAAACTTAAAGGAGTTCGACAACAGGTTATAAACAATGCGTTCCATCTTTTCCTCGTCTGCCACCATCCGGCAACCGTCCGGGGCATCCGCTATGTCCAAATGAAAACGGATATGCTTCTGGAAAGCCAGCGCACGGAATGCTTCGCACCATTCCTGCAATTTCGCCGCAACGTCGAACGCGCTGCAATGCATCTCCAACCTCCCGCTCTCGTATTTGCGGAAATCCAGCACCTGATGCACCAACCGCAACAACACTTTCACGTTTTTCTGGATGATGTCCAACAAAGACCGGCGTTCCGCCTCGTCCAACTTCTTGTTGTGAACCAACTGGTCCACAGGATCGGCTATCAAAGCAAGCGGCGTGCGGAAATCATGAGAGACAGCCGTGAAGAAAGACAGTTTGGCACGTGTGGCCTCATCCAACTGACGGGACAAGTCCACCAGCCGGTCGCGTTGCTGCTCCAATTCCTGCTTTTGCCCGGACAGCACGGCATTCATCCGCACCCTCGCCCAAAAGGCACGCACAGCAAAAAACAACAAGACAGCCAACAGGACCAATATAATGATGCAGGCAAACAGAAGCACCCGCTGGGAAGAATAGCGCAAAAGATAAACATCGAGCTTCCCGTGAAGGAACTCTATCTTTTTGTCCAAGTCGGCAATGTGGCTTCGCTGCATCCGCATGATGCGCACATTGGAACGGTCCACCAATGCCGTGGACAAACGGGTTTCGCGTTCATAAGGCTTGCCCTGCAAAATAGCCATCGCCACTTGCATCACGCAGTCGCCGCCCGTCGGGTAAATGAACGATGCTTCCAACTTGCCATCGGCCACATCCTCCAAGCCAAAGCCTTTCCCGGACATTGCATCTACCCCTACAAACAGAATGTCTTTTTCGCAATGATGCCTGGCCGCCGCATGATAAGCCCCAATGGCCATGCGGTCGTTTTGGGCAAACACCAAGTCGATCTGCCGATGGCAGGACAGGATGCTGTCAAACACATGCTCTGCCGCATCGTGGAACCAACCGGCATCTACCGATGAAATGACCGCAATGCCGGGTACCAACGACAAGGCATCCCGCATGCCCCGGCTTCTTTCCACCGCAGGCGTGGAACCGGCAAGGCCGGTGATTTCCACCACTTGCCCCTTGCCATGAAGGCGGTCGGCAATATAACTTCCCGCCCTGCGGCCTATGTCGTAATTGTCTGCACCAATGTAAGCCGTGTATTTGCCCGAATGAATCTTGCGGTCCACAAGAACCACCGGGATTCCTTTGTCGAACGCTTCTTCAATGGCCGGAGCTACCACATCGGCCTCGTTCGGGGAAATGATGAGCAAATCTACCTTTGCATCCACAAAATGCCTGATGTCTGCCACCTGCCGCTTGCTATTGTCCTTCGCCGCACGAATTTCAATTTCCGTCCCAGGATAAAACAAAGCTTCCCGGCATATTTCCTTGTTCATCTGCTCGCGCCACTCATCATCGCTGCATTGCGACACGCCGATGCGATACGTTGCCTCCTCACGCGAACAGGCAAAGAACAGCATCAAGCACACGAACAAAAGCATTGTGTTTTTCATCGTACTCATTGTTTAACCACAAAACTAATATAAAAATGGCAACCGGCAAACCTGATACAAAAAATATCCCAACAACCATCAAAAGGATTGCAAAAAAAGCCGATGTGCCTGCCTGCAAAGAATGCTGCACACCGGCCTTTCCATTGAATCCTTTCCATCAATCGTTTGCTTCCACCTTGCGCCGCAGATCATCCGGCAATACAGGCATCGCCCCGTTCTGCGTGCAAACGTATGCCGAAACTTCCACCGCCAATTTGTGCGCTTCGCCAACAGATTTGCCTTTCAGGATGGAAGCCACAAAGGCCGCCGTAAAGGAATCGCCCGCACCCACGGTGTCGGCCACCTCCACTTTGGGCGTTTCCACAAATGAAACATTCCCCGGCGTGAACACATAACTGCCATTGACCCCGCAAGTCAATATCAACATCTTCAAGTTGTATTTCGCCAAAAGAATCCAGCACTTGTCCTGCAGGTCGATGCCGGGATAGCCGAACATGCGGCTCACCGTAACCAATTCTTCATCGTTTATCTTCAACACGTTGCATTTTCGGAAAGACGTGCAAAGAATGTCTTTCGTGTAGAAGCCTTGGCGCAAATTGATGTCGAATATCTTCAACGCGCCGTTCACTTCCGGGATGTCATCGACAAAACGGTTGATCGTTTCGCGGGAAACGATGCTGCGCTGCGCCAACGAGCCGAAACAAACAGCTTGCGTCCGCCGCGCCAAATCCTTCAAGGCCGGCGTGTAGGGAATGTTGTCCCAAGCCACCCCTTCGCGAATGTCATAACAGGGGACGCCATTCGCGTCCAAACTCACTTGCACGGTTCCTGTGGGATAAGGCACGGTTTCAATCAGGCTATTCAACTTTTTCTCTGAAAAATTTTTCAATATTTCCGTCCCTAATTCATCTTCTCCTACGGCACTGACCACGCAACTGCCTATCCCGAACTGCGAAATATGGTATGCAAAGTTGGCAGGAGCGCCCCCAATCTTCTTTCCTTCGGGAAGCATGTCCCACAATGCTTCGCCCATTCCTACTACAATATTCTTATTCATGATATTAAAATTCAATGCTTAATCTTCAAACTGTAAAACAACAAATAAACCACGCCGACTGTCATGACAGCCACGGCACCGCACTGGCCTACCGCATCGCTGGCGAAACCCATCAGCAAGGGAAACACCGTGCCGCCAAACAAACCCATGATCATCAGGCCAGACACTTCGTTTTTCTTGCCGGGCTGCGCAAACAAAGCCTGCGAAAAAATGATGGAAAACACATTTGAATTGCCAAAGCCGATGAGCGCAATGCAGGCATAAACCATACCTTGTGAATGGAAAGCAAACAGCCCGGCCATAGCCGCCAACATGCACAAAACGCTTATCAGGAAGAATGTCTTGGCACGCATGGCCTGCAAAATGAACGTACCCGAAAGGCAACCCAAAGTGCGGAAGATGAAATAAAGGCTGGTGGCAAACCCGGCATCAGCCAAAGTCATGCCGATGCGTTCCATCAGGATTTTCGGTGCTGTGGTGTTGGTGCCTACATCAATCCCGACATGGCACATGATGCCAAGGAAGGAAAACAGAATAAAAGGCTTGCCCAACAACCGCAAACAATCTGCAAAGCCTGAGGCACGGTCGGGCTGTTCCTCCTCTATCGGCGTGGAAGCCAAAAGCAAAATGGCAAAAACGGCCACAATCATGTAAATGGGGAAAAGCACCCGCCAGCCCAAACCAAACGTAGGTATGGACTGCAATGCCCCCCACATGGCAATATAAGGCGCAAGGAATGAAGCGATGGCTTTCACGAATTGCCCGAAAGTAAGCGTGCTGGCCAGCTTGTTGCCCGAAATGACGTTGCTCAGCAAGGGGTTCAACGAGGTCTGCATCAATGCATTCCCGATGCCCAGAAGGGAGAAGGAACAAAGCATGATGCCGTAGCTGTCGCCAAACACCGGGATGAGCAACGAAGCAATGGTCACGGCCAAACTCAACAAGACGGTTTTCCTACGGCCAATCTTGTTCATCAACACGCCGGTGGGAACAGAAAAAATAAGGAACCAGAAAAACACCAACGACGGGAAGATGTTGGCTTCTGAATCGCTGAGACCTAAATCAGCCTTCACATAATTGGATGCAATGCCTACCAAGTCCACAAAGCCCATTGCAAAAAAGCAGAGCATGATGGGAACCAGCTTGGCATATTTAATGGTACTGCCTGTCATATATTAACGTTTTAAAAGGTGATGTTCTTATTTGATTTTATAGATTTTCATTGACTTCACAGTGTAATGCCCGCGTATGGACTCGAACGACATGCTGTTGTAGGGAACAGAAGGGAACACTTGATTGGTCATCACGAACTCCCCGTCATCGCCAAACACCTCAATGCTGGAGCGGTCCACAAACAACCGCAACTTGACGTAGCCCACATCGCTCACGGGAGCCACGGTGACTGCCGGGAAACTGGCACTGAAATCCGCGTTGCCACTTTCGCTCCTGTCCATGACGAACTGTTCTTGCATGGCATCGTAATACATGTACAGTTTCTCTCCTTTCTCGTTCAACAAACTGAACACCATCTTGGAAGCGCCTGCATTTTTAATCTCCATCTCTATCTCGTAAGCGCCATCGTTCTCGTCCAACAGTTTTTCAATCGTGCAAGCATCGCTCACTTTAAAGGACGGGATGGTGATTTCAGCCGTCCGGGCGGCCTCTATTTCAGGAGAAGGCACGCAACGCAAGAACAAATCGCCATCTTTCCTGTATAAGCCCAAGTCGCGGACGATGGTGTTTGAACCCCGGTACTGCATGATGGGAAGCACCGCTTGATATTGCCAGTTGCTCATCCACCCGATGGCCATGCAACGGCCATCGGGGGCATTGTTCCAAGTGACAGTGGCGTAATGGTCTTTCCCCCAATCCATCCACTTGGTCTGCGTGGGCGACTCGTTGACAAACTTCTTCCCATTGAAGGTTCCCACAAAATATTGCGCGGCGTTGCCCCCGAACGGTCCTCCGGGATTGATGTTGCATATCAGCACCCATTTCTTTTCATCCGTGCCTTCCACCGGCAATTCTATCAAATCAGGACATTCCCACACGCCGCCATGTGCGCCTTGCTTGGCACCGAAGCTGCTTTCGTATTTCCATTCTTTCAGGTTGCCTGAAGAATAAATGTCCATCTCCTGCCCTCCTGCAAGAATCATGACCCAATGCTTGCCCGGCTCGTACCAAAACACTTTCGGGTCGCGGAAGTCACGCTTGTCAGAAGTCAGGATGGGATTCCCTTCGTATTTGATGAACGTTCTCCCGTTGTCAAGGCTGTAGGCCATGCTTTGCGTCTGCACATCCCCCCAAGGGCTGGGCTTGGCCGAAGTGTAGAAAGCCACCACCGCGCCTTCACCAAACCCTGCGGTGTTGCCATAGTCCACCACAGACGAACCGCTGAATATCATCCCCCATGCATCAGGCGTGATGGCATCGCCCTCAAACGTCCAGTTCACGAGGTCGGTGCTTGTGGAATGTCCCCAACTCAAGTTGCCCCAAGTGGAGCCATACGGGTTGTGCTGGAAATAGAGATGATATACGCCGTCCTTGTAAAACATGCCGTTCGGATCGTTCATCCAACCATAGACAGGCGTGTGATGATAAACCGGGCGGAACGCTTCACGGTTGGCCGTGTCAAAGGTGTCGGCCAACTTGATTTTCTTCCAGCAAGCGGCAGATGATGGTATCCCTTGTATGTCGATGGCCACATCTTTCCCCTCGTAGGCCGAAAGGCTGAACGGAACATAATAGTCCACTCGTTCGCGTGACAGGCGGGCATTGATGCCTTCTCCCATCCGCCGGTTGCCGGCAATCAAATATATTTTCACCTCCGGCGCATTGTCCTGTATGGGCAAAAGGAGGTATTTCCTCGCGTTTTCTATCCGTATGATGCTTTGCTCATTCACCAAATGGCGCACGGACAAAGACGGTTCGGCCTGCATTGCGGAAGCAAGGCTAATAAACAAGCCCGCACAGGCTGTCCTCAATAATAAAATCAGATTGTTTTTCATGGATGCTTTATGTTTTAATAGTTCTTGTTTTGCTTGTAAAGTCCTGGGATGTAATACATCTGGTTGTAAGGAATGGGGAAGAATTCATTCTTTTCAGGCGTATAATGTGCGTCTTTGTAGTAGCCGCCATAAGTTTGTTCCACCACTTTGGTCTCCCCTGTTTCCTCATCCACTTGCGTATAAGTATATACATCGTTCTGCTCGGAAGCAAAGTATGCATTCAAGGTCTCGGACGCAATGCCCCAACGGCGCAGGTCAAAGTAGCGGCCGTTTTCCATCGCCATCTCCAAACGACGCTCCCACCGCAAGCATTGGCGGGCGGTCTCCTTGTCCTGAAAATAGGTCTTCGGATAAAGGGCTATTTCGCATTGGTCCTTTGCATAGCTGATGTGTTTATTGACCGAATCAGCCGCACGCTGGCGGATGTCGTTGATGATGGTGCGTGCTTCCGGCAAACGATCCAATTCAATCAACGCTTCTGCACGCATCAGCATCACATCGGTATAGCGGAACACATAATCGGCAGTGGCAAAAGCCTCCCAAGTGTCGTAATAAGTTTCCCCTTTGGAACGCTGGGGCATCTCCTTCATCGACATATAATAGCCATAATCATTGGGCTGGCGCATGGTGGTGGTCGTGTTCATGGTGTAATTCGCCTCATATTTATAAGGATAAGTCGGCATTCCTACCGTATGGAACAAACGCGGATCCCACTTCTGTTCTGTCACTTGCCCATAGACCGGGTAATCAATCTTGTCGTTGAAGTCATCGAACATCGGCAGGCCGTTGCGGGTTTTGAAGGCATTGACAAGGTTTTGCGACGGGCGGTGGAAACCATGCCCGTAAGTCCAAATGCCGGGGCAGCCGTTCAGCACAACCGACCAATTGGCACGGCCATACGTGGTATTGTCGTCTTCGTAATTGGAAGTCTGCACGGCAAACACCGATTCCTTGCTGTTCTTGCATTCGGGCAAGAAGATGTCGCCAAAGTCTTCCAAATAACCATATTCTGAATGAAGCACGTCGTCCGTATAGTCCACAACCTTCTGCATATACGCTTTGTTGATGTGGTCCACGCCAGTGCCGGACTCATAACCATTGCCCCATGCAAGCGTCAGGTAGCACTTCGCAAGGTAAGCTGCCGCTGCAATCTTGTTGGCACGGGCATCTGTTCCGGGGGCTTTTACCGGCAAAACGTTGTAAGCTTTCTCAAAATCGGCAATCACCTTTCCCATCAATTCCTCGTAAGTGAACTGGACATTGCTGGTCCTTTCCTGCGCATTGTCCTCATAAACCACCTCGTCAATCCACGGCACTTGGCGGAACACTGTGATTAACTTAAAATAGAAATGAGCGCGCAAGAACTTGACTTCGGCCACACGTTGCTCGGCCAAATCCGCACCCAGCACGCTCTCGCCATTGCGGCTCAAGGCAATCAAGGCACGATTGCAACGGGAGATGGCACAATACAGACGATACCATAGTTCATCCATGTGGTCGGGCATGGAAGGGGTCACCGTGGACCAAATGTCAAAGGCATGGTAATTCGTGTCGCCGGTTCCTGAACCGCCTTTCAAGCAGTCATCGGAAGTCAGGTCCCCATAAGGCCACAAATTGAACGGATAAGTGTACCAGCAATCGCCCAGCATCGAATAAGCGGCGTTCACCATCTTCTCCGGATCGGAAAATGCTTCTTCCTCGCCGACAACAGCCGTCGGGTGATAATCCAAGAAATCTTCGCAGTTCGTCAACGACAATCCCATCACCAAGGTTGTCAGGAATATATATATTTTCTTCATTGTTCTAATCATTTATATTATTAAAAACCTATTTGCAAACCAAACGCAACGGACGTTGCCAACGGGTAGTTCCAATCCGGGTTCTCAGGATCCGGGCAAGTCAGGCTTTTGCTCTTGACCGTCAGCAGATTCTGGCCGGAGACATAGACACGCGCATTCGTCATCTTCAGCTTCGACAGGAAAGCCTCCGGCAAAGTGTAGCCAATTTGCAAGTTGCGCAACTTCAGGTAAGAACCATTTTCTACGAAATAAGTGGAAGCATGCCCCTCGTCGGCGTTGTTGTTGGTTGACAACCTTGGGATGGTCGAACCGGTGTTGTTCGTGTTCCATGCATCCAGCACACGGACACCTTTGTTGGAGCCGGGGTCGGTCACTGCCCAAAAATCGGTCTGGAACTTCTGGTTGTTATAGACATCTTTGTTGCACACGCCCTGCCAGAACATGGACAAATCGAAGTTCTTGTAGTTCAATGCTATGTTCAAGCCGTATGAAAAGGCCGGCACGGGATTGTAGATCCACGTCTCATCGTCTTGGTTGATGATGCCATTGTGGTCGAGGTCGGCATACTTCAGACCACCCATGCGGGCGTTCCTTTGCCCGGAAGCATCCGCTTCTTCCTGCGTCTGGAACAGTCCTTCCACCACATATCCCGTCATGGAACCGTAAGGCTGGCCGGACTCCACCAAGTTTTCTTTCGCCGTATGTGCATAGGAGCCGGTGGTGGTGGACGGCAAGTAAGTGACCTTGTTGCGGAAGAAATCGATGTTGGCATTAATGTCCATGCCCAACCCGCACGCCAGATTGCGGCGGTAGCCAACGGCAAACTCCATGCCCCAGTTCCGCAAAGAAGGCCCGTTCATCCATGTAGCACCGCCCTCGCCCATTGCTCCAAGGTAAGCGGGATTGACCAACATGTCCTTCACGTCCTTGATGTATCCGTCAATGGAGCCGTACAGGCTGCTGTCCAACAGGGTGAAGTCCATGCCTATGTTGTACTGGGTAGCCGACTCCCACCGAAGATCGGGGTTCGCCAACTGCGTGGCACGGTAGCCGGAGGGGAAGATGCCGGAATACTGAAGATTCAAATCGTAAGCCGTAGAGGTAACGCGGTCCAATCCGTAGTCAACCGTGTAGAGCGCAAACTGCGCATTGTTGTCGATGGCTTGGTTGCCGGTCTCGCCCCACGACAGGCGGAGCTTCCAATCGTCCATCCAATCCTTGTCCATCAAGGAAGACAAACGGATGCCCAACGTGGCTGCCGGGAACGTACCCCAGCGGTTGCCTTTGCCAAACCGTGAGGAACCGTCCTCGCGGATGGTAAAAGAAGCAAGGATGAAGTCGTTGTAATTGTAGTCCACCTTGCCGAAGAAGGAGGCCAGCCGGTAACCGTACTGTGCGCCGGTGTTGCGCATGGATCCTGTTGCCGCATTCGGCCACATATAGTCGTTCGTCTCTAAAGCATAGCCTTCGGATATAGCTGAAAAGTCGATGTTGCTCTGCTTGCTCAACTCGGCTCCTGCCAAGATGGTGATGTCATGCTCGTCGGCCACCGTGAAACTGTAGTTGGCCGTGTTGGACCACGTCCAGTTCATCTGGTTGCTCTGCGACAGCGTTGTCCGGGCCACATCGTTGCCCACACGGTCCGAATGGAAGGTATGCGTCTTGGAGTTGATGAAGGACGTGTAATAGTCAATGCCGAAACTGGAGCGCAGCACCAGCCCTTTCACCGGCTTGACATCCACATATGCGTTGCCGAACAAACGCCAATAGTTCAATGCATTGTCCTTGTTATGGTAAGACTCGCGCAAAGGGTTCTGGCGGTCGCTCATGCTGCCGACAGGGCCGGCAAACGTTTTCCCGTCCACCTCGTAAACAGGGACAACGGAAGGCATCTTCAAGGCATTCTCCATCGGGGCGCAATCCACCTGGCTGGAATAAGTCATCGTAAAGTTCTCGCCCACCGTCACGTGCTTCCCAATATTGTAAGAAGCGTTCATGCGGGCGGATATATTCTGGAAGTCAGTGTATTTCAAGATGCCCTTGTTCTTCTTATAGCCCAATGAGAACATGGTGGAATGCTTGTCCGTCGCATGCGACAACGACAGGTCATAATTCTGCGAAAAGCCCGTCTGGGATATTTCGTCCAGCCAGTCGGTATCGGAGTAACGCATGGTCTGCTTCTGGTTGATGAAGCCGTCATAGTAGCCGTTGACGGTATAGTTGACGTACTGGCCGGTGGCAGGGTTCCATGCCGTGATGGGCGTTCCGTGCGCAGCCGTCAAGGTCAACCCGTAGTTCCTTGCATAGGCGGCAGGGTCCATCCCGTCGTTCAACGCCGCTTGCACCATCGCCGTCGCGTATTGCGCCGCGTTGCTCACCTTCATCAGCGACTGTGAGGTGTAGAACGATGCCGACAGGTTGGTGGAGAAATCTACCTTCACCTTGTCGCCCTTCTTCCCCTTCTTCGTTGTGATAATGATAACGCCATTGGAAGCGCGCGACCCGTAAATGGAAGCCGAAGCGGCGTCTTTCAGCACCTGCATGCTCTCGATGTCATTAGCGTTGAGGGAGTTGAGCGACATGTTGGTAGGCACGCCATCGATGACGTACAACGGGTCCTGCGAAGAATTGAACGAACCGATGCCTCGGATGCGGACCGTCCCCGTGCCGCTCGGCGATCCGTTGGCCGTGATGGTCATGCCCGGCACCTTCCCTTGCAACGCGCGCATCGGGTCGGCATCAGAAGCGGTTTTCAACGATTCCGTGGAAACCACCGCCACCGACCCGGTGAGGTCGGCTTTGCGCTGGGTGGAATAGCCCGTCACCACCACTTCGTCAAGCAACTCGTTTTCTTCTTCCATCACGATCCGCATGCCAAGCGAAGCCGCAGCGACCACCGTCTTATAACCTATATAAGAAATGGAAAGGCTGGCGCCTTCCGGAACACGGAGCGTGAAATTCCCGTCCAAGTCTGTTATCGTCCCGTTAGATGGGTTGGAAGCCTCAACGACGGTCGCGCCGATGACCGGCTGCCCGTCTGATTTTGAAACCACGTTCCCCGATGCCTGCTCCTGTGCATGCAGGAACAAGCTTCCCGACATCAGGAGGAACGTCAAAACTAAAAATTTTTTCATGGTTGCATTAGAATTAAAATTTCACCCGCAAAGGTACACGGCACAAATATTACGGGGGAAAAATGATGTTTCATCCGCCCCCGCTGATGTTGCATGCAACATTTGTGGCAAACGATGAAACAAATTTGCCACTATCCCGAACCGTTTCCGCGCCCGGATGCCCGGACGAAGGAGGCAAAGAAAAGGAAGCCGGGCGGGAAGGAAACCCAACTTTCCCGCATATGGAACTCAAGTCAGGCGGCCAAATTCTTTATCTTTAGGTTAAAGATACACATCCTCAGCCTAAAGATGCACATCCTTAACTTAAAGATATACATCCTTAACCTAAGGATGAAGAAGTTGCACGGCTAAACCAGGTTTGTTGCACGGGCAAACGGAACTTCCTATGCAGGCAAACGCGCTTTTCCAGCAGCAGAAAAGCATCGGAACAGCATTAATGCCTATCTTTGCCGGAAAATCCCATTAACGACATGGCCGGCATCTATCTGCACATCCCCTTCTGCAAGACGCGTTGCGCCTATTGCGACTTCTACTCCACCACCCTGCCCGAATGGAAAGAGCGGTACGTGAAAGCCTTATGCAAGGAATTGGAGATGCGGAAAGGGTTCCTTGCCGGAGAAAAGGTGGAAACCCTCTACTTCGGCGGCGGTACCCCTTCGCAACTGGACAGGAAGGAATGGGAGGAAATATTCGCCGCCTTGTCACACCTTTGCCCCATCGGGCAATGCAAGGAAATCACCGTGGAAGCCAACCCCGATGATCTAACCCCCGGATACGCCGCAATGCTCGCCACACTGCCTTTCAACCGCATCAGCATCGGCATCCAGACGTTCCATGAACCTTTGTTGAAACTGCTCAACCGGCGGCACACCGCCAAGCAAGCCATCGAAGCTGTCAACAACTGCCGGGAAGCAGGATTCACGAACCTCAGCATCGACCTGATGTACGGCCTGCCGGGCGAGACGGAGGAAATCTGGGCAAACGACCTAAAACAAGCCCTGAAACTACAGCCTGAACATATCTCTGCCTATCACCTCACCTATGAGGAAGGCACCACGCTATGGAAAATGCGATGCGAACGAAAAATCAAAGAAGTAAGTGAAGAAAGCAGCCTTGCCTTCTACAACATGCTGGTTGCACGGCTGGAAGAAGCCGGATATATCCATTACGAAATCTCCAACTTCTGCCTGCCCGGACGCTTCTCCCGGCACAATTCCAACTATTGGAAAGGAATACCTTACTTAGGATGCGGCCCTTCCGCCCATTCCTATGACGGGCAGTCGCACCGCCAATGGAACACGGCATCGCTCGCCGCCTACGTGGAAGGCATGGAAAACGGGACACCTAATGAAGAAAAAGAATACCTCGGCCTGAACACCCGCTACAACGAATTCGTCATCACCTCCCTGCGGACCATGTGGGGCATGCCGCTCGGCAAGCTGAAAGAGGCATACGGGCAAAAGTTGCATGACTACTGCATGGCTTGCGCACATCCGTACTTAAAGAATGGGAAATTAGCGGTTGCCGACGGCACATTGCGCATCACCCCGAAAGGCGTGTTCATCTCCGACCGCATCATGAGCGACCTGCTCGCCGTGGACTGAACCTGTGCATCCAGGAAAAAAGCGGCACGGATGATCACATCCATGCCGCCCTTCACCATAAAAACTACTATATTATGAAAGTTCCTGCTTGATTATTCGCCGAGCCATGCACCGTCCAACCAATCGCAGGCAGCCTTGACAGCATCGAAATCAGCAAAAGCCAAGTTGGCGTCAACGGCATTGCCTTCGCCTGCCAAGAAATCAGCAGGGGTGTAAATCCCGTTCTCGCTCTGCAACTCCGCACTGATAGTGATGTTCGTCAACTTGGACGTGCCGTCCTTCAAAGCATTTTCCGTCTCGGGTGTCTCCACCGTCAAGGGCAAAGCTTTGCCGCAAATCCGTGCATTGTCCATCGTCACTTGCGTTCCGGCACGCAGGCGGACACCTTGGGCATCGCCGCCGTTGCCCACAAGGAGAAGGTTGCTCAACGTGGGATGCGACACCGGGGAAGCGGCAAAGTCATTCCCGTTGTTGTCAGCCTCAATGAGGCAGTCGCAGTCATTGTCGGCCGACTGGTAAGCCACAAGGTTCGTAGCCGTGCCGCTCCATCCTTCCGTCCAGTCAAAAGAATCATCGCCGCAATCCATCACCACCATGTTGCTGACGTTCACCGTGCCGCCAAAGAACTCGAAACCATCGTCATTGCCGTTGGCTGCAACGCAATGGTCCACTGTCGTCCCGTTGCCAACCCCGTAGAAAGAAATCCCGTTGGATTCAGTGTCTTCATTGAGCGAATAACCGGTGTATTCCACCCGCACGTACTGCAACGTCCCTGAATTGTCGGCAGCCTCACTGCCACCATAAGACGCACCGCCGATTTCAGAACTGCCGCTTCCGCCAGCCACATTGATAGGCGCCTTCCCACAAATGTGGATGCCGCCCCATGCACCAGCCCGTTTGTCCTGTGCGGTCATCACGACAGGAGCATCGGCTGTACCCACGGCATTGATTTTTCCGCCTTGCTCCACAAGGATGTAATCCGTAATGTCGTCATAAATAGAGATGATGGTCACACCCTCTTCGATATTGAGCGTAGCACCTGCTTTCACGTGATATGCCCCATTCAACATATAAGTGCCGCCAGCAGCCAAGGTCATCTCGCCAGTCAAGTCGCCGGAAAGTTCACCAGCCGCTTCCTCAGACGTGCTGCCGCCATCGCCCCAGCTGTGCGTCCAGCCGGCTGCCCATGCATAGTCTTCGCAAATGCTTTCGTAAGTAAATGCGTCAAACGCTTGGTTGACTTGGTTGTTGTTGCCTTCGGCAGTGAAGTCATCATTGGTGTAGATGCCGTTCTCGCTTGTCAACACGCCGCTCAATTGGATATTGGACAGCTTGGACGTGCCGTCCTTCAAAGCATTTTCCGTTTCTGAAGTCTCTACCGTCAAGGGCAAAGCTTTGCCGCAAACAATGGCCTTGTCAATCTCCACTTGTGTCCCGGCACGCAAACGGATGCCTTGCGCATCACCGCCGTTACCAACCAACAGAAGGTTGCTCAACACAGGATGGGAAACAGGAGAAGCGCCAAAATCATTCCCATTGTTGTCGGCTTCAATGAGGCAATCACAGTCCTCACCTTCCTCCTGCACGGCAATCCAGTTGTCGCCATGCCCGGTCCAGCCTTCCGTCCAGTCAAAAGAATCATCGCCGCAGCTGATTACGACCATATTGCTGACGTTCACCGTGCCGCCAAAGAACTCGAAACCATCATCTTTTCCCCGGTATGCTTGGCAATAGGAAACATCCGTGCCGCTGCCCACGCCATAAAACGTGATGCCGTTCGACTCCGTTTCAGGGCCAAGGGCGTAACCTGTATATTCTACCCGAACATACCTCAATGTCCCGGAGTTGTCAGTATTCTCATTGCCGCCGTAAACAGCTTCGCCGATTTCAGACTGCCCCGTTCCGCCTTCTACATTGATAGGTGCCTTCCCGCAAATATGGATGCCCCCCCATGAACCCGGGGTTTCCTGCTCTGCCGTCATCACGATAGGAGCTTCAGCTGTACCTATGGCATTGATTTTTCCGCCTTGCTCCACCAAGATATAATCCACGATGTCATCATACAATGCCACAATCTTCACGCCCGGCTCAATCGTCAGGGTAACACCGTCCTTTACCGTATAACTGCCACTCAACGCATACGTGTTGCCTTCCGTCAGAGTCACATCTTCCGTGATGTTCCCGCTCAACGTGGCTGCATAGTCGCCGTTGCCGTCGCCGCCGCCATTGCCGCTGTTATCCTCATCGTCACAAGCAGCAAAGAATGCCATTCCGGCTATCAAAGCCATCGAAATGAATTTCCCATAAAACAATTTCATAACTCAATTGGTTTTTAGTTAGTAAATGAATATTCAGTTGTTCGCTTTAGTTGATTACAATGTATAGCTGAAGCCGACTTCAAAGCTCGTCCCCTCTTTGTACCTTTCCACCTCAAATGTCTTGCCGATCTCAGGAGCCTCTTGATTGAAGATGATGGCACGGTTAAGCAAATCGTTCACCTGCAACTTCATGCTAAAATGGCGGTTGAAAGCATAGCTGGCATTGAAATTCATCGTATGCACGGCCTCTTGCTCGATATCGCCCATACGGGAAATGCCCACCGCATGAATGCGCTTCCCCTGCAAATTGTAGAGCAGGGACAGCACGAGTTGCTTCTCCTCGCCGAAACGGGGCGAATAGGTCAGGTCAGCATTCATCAAGATGGGAGATGCGCCTTGCAAGGAACGTTCCTTACTGGTATAAACACCGCTCTCTGGCAACTTCACGTTGGTGTACATGTAGGACACATTCGCGCCAGCCCGGAAATCCTTGAACAGCAGTTTGCGCAATTCGACTTCAATGCCGGCTGCCATGCCTTGGTCGGCATTCTGGAAAGAGTGCATCGTCTTCCCGCCTGCCACTGTCTGGGTACGTTCGATGGGCTTGTCAAGATGCTTGTAGTAGCCGGTAATGGAGAACATGTCCCCATCACTGCCGAAATACTCGTAACGCAAATCCAAATTGTAATTGTAGCCGTTCTGCAATTCCTCGTTACCACAAATGTAGGCCGAACCGTAAGATTCTTGATACTCGAACGGTGCCATCTCGATGAACGACGGACGCGTCACCGTACGGCTCACAGAGAAACGGAGGCTGTTCTTGTCGTTCACCGTGTATTTCAAGTTCACTGTCGGGAACACGTCATCCGTGTCTAGGTCACGACGGCGGCTGTAACGCTGGCCGCCCTGCCCGGCATACTTCACCCATTGCTCCGAATGCTCATAGCGCAACCCGATGTTGACCAGCAGGGATGCCAAGGGATAGAAATCCGTCTGCACGAAACCTGCGTAGATGCTGTTGCCCGCCAAGTAAGCTTCATTGGAGTATTTCTCGCGGATGACATTCACATGTCCGTCCTCGATGTTCCCTTGGTTCAGGTAGGGATCCGTGTCGTAAATACTCTGGATGTCGGTAATGCCCGAATTGCGCGTGTCGTAGTGGAAGCGGATGGCCTCGAAGTCGCGGTCCTTGTCCTTGTAGCTGAAGCCGGCGCGGACAAAGTTGCCTTCCTTCCACTCGTACTTGGCGGCGATGTTACCAATCCATTCCTGCTCGACCAGCGTGCCAAAATAACGCATCGTCTCCTGCTGGTTCAAGTCGAAAAGTTCGAGCGTCCCATCGCTTTTCTTCTCAAACATCACTTGACGGCGATCCGGCTCGTCGCTGCTCGTCCTGCCGTAAGAGCCGCCCCACGTGAGTTCCCATTGCTGGCCGAAATGGTGCAGGCCGTTCACTTGATGGTTCTGCAACGTGTAAATATGCGTCACACTGTTACTACCTATCAGGTTGTTGTCCTCATAATCCACGCCCTCGCGCCGCTGGTAAGTATCGCTGGCGTTGCGGGCATAGAAGAAAGTGTAGCCGACATGGCCGTTTCCGCGCAGCGTCAGCCCCACAGAGGCCAGACCTGCCATCTTCAGCGCGGCAGAATACTCATCATAGCCGAATTCGTCAATCGTGTTGCCCTGCGCCTCTATGTTTTTAGTGTATGCGCCATAGATGTTCTGCGTCTCGTTGCTCAGGCTAAACGATCCGAGCAGGCTGAGCGTCTGCCCCAACAGGCTAAATTCCTTGCCCGCGCCGATATTGCCGCCAAACTCAGGCAGCGAGTGCCGTTTCGACACGTTGAACGTCGTGGGGAAGATGTTGTGTTCCCGCACGTATTGGTCGAAGTCCGTGCGGGGCATGTCGATAATATCCCGCCCCAGCGATGGGGTACAGAACAGCGAATGCTCGTGATCCATACGGTAGAAGTCCTTGCCTAATGTGTTGAACTTGCCACCCGCGTTAAAACTCACGGTGAAGAAGTCCTCAGCCGTGTTCTCCTTCGTGCTGATGTCAATGTGCGCCCCGCTGTAGTCGGCAAACACACTCGCATCGTACACCTTGCTCACCGTGATGTTCTGCACCGTGCTGGATGGAAACAAATTCAGCGGTATCAACTTGTTGTCCGGGTTCGGCGAAGCAATGGGAAGCCCATTCAACGTCGTGATGCTGTAGCGGTCGCCCAAGCCGCGCACGATGAGCTGCCCTGCATCCGCAATGGACACGCCGGTGATTTGCTTCACCCCCTCTTGCACGTTGCTGATTCCCTTCAGGCTCATCTCCTTTGCCCCCAGGTTCTCGATGGCAATACCCGACAACTTCCGCTCCATCTGCAGCGCACGCTCGCCCTCCAGATTCTTCTTCGCCACCACCGTCACGTCGCCCAGTGCTTGATCCTCCTGTTCCATGCGGATGTCCAGCACGGAGCCGGTAGCCACACCCTCCATCACCACCGTCCGATACGACACGTACTGCACGGTCAGCGTGTATGCCCCTGCCTCAAGGCCGGAAAGGGTGAAATTACCATCCAAATCCGTCACTGTCCCTACCGTCGCGCTCACCTGCACCGTCGCGCCGATCAGTGCCTCCCCCGTAGAAGCGTCCTTCACGATACCTTTGATGTCGCCCGCCCGCATAACGGACAAGAATGCCACGAATAACATGGCTGCCAATAAAATCCTCTTTTGCATACTAACTGTTTCTACGTTCATTTCACGGCGCAAAAGTCGCGCATTCCCGTTACAAGGATGATGCAACCCTGCTACAATCCCGTGAACAGGGCATGACAATCACGTTACACCCCGCATGTCCAAGAAACTCTCCTCCACACGTGCGGGATTTCCGTTTTCACCTCTATAAAACACATATGAGGAGTTCTATAAATTAAAATATTGTAGTACAGTTGTTTATATGGTTCCAAGAGCGTAAATTTGCAGAAAATA
>CALUIR010000015.1 GCA_944320785.1 uncultured Bacteroidaceae bacterium | reverse complement strand
AGATGCCTGTCAACTTGCCGTTCAACTCAGGGATTACTTTGCCTACAGCTTTTGCAGCACCTGTAGAAGAAGGAATGATATTGCCGGAAGCTGCACGGCCGCCGCGCCAGTCTTTCATGGAAGGACCGTCAACCGTCTTCTGAGTGGCAGTCGTAGAGTGAACCGTTGTCATCAAACCGTTGACAATGCCGAACTTGTCGTTCAACACTTTCGCGATAGGAGCCAAGCAGTTGGTGGTGCAAGAAGCGTTAGACACGAATTGAGTACCCTTCACGTATGTCTTTTCATTCACGCCGCAAACGAACATCGGCGTGTCGTCCTTGGAAGGAGCAGACATTACGACATATTTCGCACCGGCTTGGATGTGAGCCTGAGCCTTTTCCTTTGTCAGGAACAAGCCTGTAGATTCTACGACATATTCCGCGCCAACCTCATTCCATTTCAAGTCAGCAGGATTCTTTTCTGCCGTCACACGAATCTCTTTACCATTGACAATCAGCTTGCTGTTTTCCACATCCGCTTCAATTGTCCCTTGGAACTGGCCATGCATTGTGTCATACTTCAGCATGTAAGCCAAGTAATCCACCGGGCAAAGGTCATTGATACCTACAATCTGAATGTCGTTCCTGTTCTGAGCTGCACGGAACACGAAACGTCCGATACGGCCAAATCCATTAATACCTACTTTAATCATTTTGTTAAGTTTTTAAGTGTTCTATAATATCACAACAAATCTCTCTTTACCTTTCCTTATGCGCTCTTCCGAAACGCGGTGCAAAAGTACGAATTTGTTTTCATAATACCGGCCGCGCACATTTAATTTTTCCTTTTAATGCTTTAACCCGTTGCCATTGAGGTTATTTATTGTTAAAGCACCGCGCTATTGCAAACCACAGTTGGCATTTCGCCCATCCGAACAGCGGCGCCGTGCTTTTCAGTTCAAAAAGTTTGCGGCAGAAAGGAAGTTTGCGTACCTTTGTCCTCCAAATAAAGGTATTTATGAAGAAAAACACATTGTTGCAGGACTTCAAGGCTTTTGCATTGAAAGGGAATGTTTTGGACATGGCAGTCGGCGTAATCATCGGCGGCGCTTTCGGGAAAATCGTGTCTTCGCTCGTGGCAGACATCATCATGCCTCCCATCGGCCTATTGGTGGGAGGGGTGAACTTCACCGACTTGAAGTGGGTCATGAAACCGGCTGTCATAGAGGACGGCAAGGAAGTTGCCGCCGCCGTCACGCTGAATTACGGCAATTTCCTGCAAGTGACCTTTGATTTCCTGATTATCGCTTTCTCCATCTTCTTGTTCATCAAGCTTGTCACGCGGCTCACGGCCCGAAAAAAAGCCGAAACGCCTGGGGCTCCTCCCACCCCGCCTACCCCAAGCCGCGAAGAAGAATTGCTGGCAGAAATACGGGATTTGCTGAAAAACAAGTGAACGAACCCGCGTGTCCCCCTATCCGCACATTTTTGACAATACATTATAATCCCAATAATATCCGATAGATCGCAAATTTTATGGAAGAAAAAATCATCATCCTTGATTTCGGCTCGCAAACCACACAACTCATCGGGCGGCGCATCCGCGAATTGAACGTGTATTGCGAAATCCTGCCGTACAACAAATTCCCCCAAGGCGATGACAGCATCAAAGGCGTCATCCTTTCAGGAAGCCCGTTTTCTGTTTACGACCAAGCCGCATTCAAGGCAGACTTGTCCGCCCTGCGCGGCAAATACCCCCTGTTAGGCATCTGCTACGGGGCGCAATTCATCGCCTATTCCAACGGCGGCACCGTGGAGCCTGCGGACAGCCGTGAGTACGGGCGTGCCAACCTGGACAGGTTCGACACGGGAAATCCTCTGCTGAAAGGCGTAAGGCCCCATTCGCAAGTATGGATGAGCCATGGCGACACCATCACTTCCGTGCCTCCGCAGTTTGAAACCATCGCCTCCACCAAGGAAGTGCAGGTGGCCGCTTACCAAATCAAAGGCGAAAAAGTGTGGGGCGTGCAGTTCCACCCGGAAGTATCCCACAGCGAAGACGGCACGCAAATCCTGAAAAACTTCGTCACCGGCATCTGCGGTTGCCGCCAGACCTGGAGTTCCGCTTCCTTTGTAGATACCACGGTGGACGAATTGAAAGCGCAAATCGGCAACGACCGTGTCATCCTCGGCCTGTCGGGAGGCGTGGACTCATCGGTGGCCGCCGTGCTGCTGAACCGCGCCATCGGGCGGAACCTCACCTGCATCTTCGTGGACCACGGGCTGCTTCCCAACGACGAGTTCCCCAACGTGCTGCACGACTATGAATGCTTGGGACTAAATGTCATCGGCGTCGACGCATCCGAAAAATTCTTCCGCGACTTGGAAGGCGTGACCGACCCTGAACAAAAACGGAAAATCATCGGCCGCGATTTCGTGGAAGTGTTCAATGCCGAAGCGCGAAAAATTACCGATGCACGCTGGCTGGCACAAGGCACCATCTATCCCGACCGCATCGAAAGCCTGAACATCACCGGGAAGGTCATCAAAAGCCACCACAACGTAGGCGGGTTGCCTAAGGACATGAACCTGAAGCTGTGCGAACCGTTGAAATGGCTGTTCAAAGACGAAGTGCGCCGCGTAGGCCGTGAATTGGGCATCCCCGAACACCTCATCGGGCGACATCCTTTCCCCGGCCCCGGGCTGGCGGTGCGCATCTTGGGCGACATCACCCGCGAGAAAGTGCGCATCCTGCAAGATGCTGACGACATCTTCATCCGAAGCCTCCGTGAATGGACGGTGAAAGATGCCGACGGGAAGGAAACGTCCCTGTACAACCAAGTGTGGCAAGCGGGAGTGGTGCTGCTGCCGGTGCAAAGCGTCGGCGTGATGGGCGACGAACGCACTTACGAACGTGCCGTAGCCTTGCGCGCCGTCACCAGCACGGATGCCATGACAGCCGACTGGGCACGCCTGCCTTACGACTTCCTCGCGAAGGTGTCCAACGACATCATCAACAAGGTGAAAGGCGTGAACCGCGTCACTTACGACATATCTTCCAAACCGCCTTCGACCATCGAGTGGGAATAAGAAGGCAGCCTTCATGGCTATTTGAACGACACAGCAGCCCTTGCCATGCACATCATGGCAGGGGCTGCGTGGCATAAGCACGCCGCCTTCCCTGCAAGCAACCGAGATGCAACTGCATCATCCGGCCCGGCCTTTCGGAAAAGCAAGGGAAACCTCTCCCCATAAGCCACAAGCATTTTCCCAACAAAATTCCCGGTTTTCGCATAAAACACATGCATTTACCCATAAGACTTTGAATTTTGCATAGAAGAATTCCTGCATGATTAACACCGTGCCGGAGACTCCACAGGAAGTCTCCGAAAAAGTTCACAGAAGTTTTTGAAATTTTTCTAGGAAATTTTTGAAATTCTTCTTAGAAGATTTTGAAAAAGTTCAGTGAACTTTTTTGAAAATTATCGGAATGGCCCCGGCCAATCCTCCTGAAGGATAAAAAGACCTTAGCACGTCTTGCACAAAACCTTCTAAGGTTTTGACCTAAGCCTTGGAAGGTTTTTCAAAAAACTTTGGGAAAGGGTCAGTTCAGCGAAGGGTCTTCCGGGAAACGAGCCCAGCGGGCATACCCCTGCCCTAACCCGGCCAACGCCATTTTCCACAAATCATCCCCCGAAGCATCCATGACCTGCGCCCGGCCGATACGGCTGATGAGCCACACATGCTCGTCAATCTCCTGCTGAAGCTGGCCGCTGTCCCACCCGGAGCAGCCGATGAAGAAACGTATCTTCCCGTCGAGCGGGTTCCCTTGCAGCACATACCGCTTGATGGCTGCGAAATCGCCGTTCAGATATACCCCGTCGCCCATCGGCAACGAGCCTTCCACCCCCGGCAGCACATGCAGGTAAAACAACGTGTCGGTGCTGACCGGCCCGCCGCTGTACAGAGGGATGTCGCCCAAATACCTGAATTCCCGCACCACATCGTTCACATGCAGCGACGACAACCGGTTCAGGATAATCCCTACACTTCCATCCTTCCCGTGTTCCACCAGGAAAACAACGGTCCGAGCAAAATTGATATCACGCAAAAAAGGTTCAGAGATAAGCACATGACCCTTAGCCGGCGACAAGAATTTAGGCTCCACATCAAATACATCCCAACCTTTTTCCATCGAAGTCTTTATCTTGGCATATAAAAAAATCAAGCCCTAAATATAAGGGCTTGATTCCAATTATGCAAGAAAAAACGGATTTATTTCACGCATTCACAGGATTATTTTCCGCAAATAGCTTCATGCGTTCCTCCAACAATGCATACTGATGGTCCTGTATGAACGAAGTGCAGGCACGAAGCCCCTCTTGGCCGCTGCCCGTGGTGACCAAAGAGATGGCGCTGACCCCATAACACATCAACGCTTCCACCAGCTGGCCGCCCGTCATGCCCGGATAGGCAATCGTGAAATAGAAGCCATCGGCCACCGGATCGCCCAAATCATTGTCGTACACCAAACGGAAGCCATGGCGGAGAAAAATGTCTTTCAGTTTGCGAGCCCTTTCGCCATACACCTTCACATCCTCCAAAAAACGATACTGCCCATCGTTGGCCGCTTTCAACATGGCTGCCAAGGCATATTGCGCGGAATGGGAAGTGCCGGAACTCAATGCATACAGGACGCGTTGCACAAAAATGCTTCCGAACGTGCCTCCGCCATATTTTTCCACAAGCCCTTCGTAAACACGATGGTACAATTTGTCGGAAATGCAGGCCAGACCGATGCGTTGACCTGCATAGCTGAACACTTTCGAGCCGGATATCAAGAGGATGTAATTGTCTGCATAGTTGCCGACGGAGGGCTGGTAGGGCGGCTGGAAAGGTTTCCCCAAATCAGTGCGGAAATCCATCGCAAAATAAGCAAGGTCTTCGATGACCACTGCATCATATTTCCCGGCCAATTCGGCAATCACCTTCAGTTCCTCGTCCTTCAGGCAAATCCAGCTTGGGTTGTTGGGGTTGGAATAAACAATTGCCGCCACATTTCCTTTCGACAGGTACGACTCCAACTTGCCGCGCAACTTTTCGCCCCGGAAATGGAACACGTCGAATGTCTCATATTTGCCGCCCATCACCGTGACCTGCTGCTTCTGCACCGGGAAACCGGGGTCGATGAACAGAATCGTGTCTTTCCGCTTGTCGCACTGCGCGCACAACAGGAAAGAAGCATAACTGCCCTGCATGGAACCCGTGACCGGCACACATCCATCCGGATGTATGTCAAGGCCGATGAAAGCTTTCACAAAACGGGATGCCTCCTTCTTCAGTTCCGGCAGGCCGCTGATATCCGGATAAAGGCTGGCGATGCCTTCCTGCAAAGCCGATATTTCCGCATTCACGCCAATTTCCGAGGGAGGAAGCCCGGGAACTCCCATTTCCATCTTGACAAACTCCACGCCTGAGACTTGCTCCACACGAGCCGCTATGGCTTTCACTTCACGAATAGTGGCTCTTGAGAAATCACGCACGCCAAACTCACGGATGGCAGCATCCACTACATCTTTGCTAATCGGGGTATTCTTCATGACTGTATCACGTTAAGGTTTAATCTTTTCATCCACAAAGATAAGAAAGGCGAACGCAAAGGCAAACGGGAAACAATGCTTTCCAGCTTGATTTTGCTGATCCGCATCCTGTCTTCACAACAGCAAAGATACGCAAACCACAAGAATAAACCAACAAAAAAGGAAAGCCGACAGCTTTTATTGAATTTAATTAATAAAGGAAACCGCTTCATTTCCTTAGCCAACGGCGCTTCTTCGGCTTATGCCCATGTGCATGTTCTCCATAACCATAGGAATAACCGTAACCGTAACTGTAGCCATAACCATAACCATAGCCATAACCATAGCCACGCTTGCCCATTTGCATGCCGTTCAACACCAAAGCCAAAGCTGGCAGCTTTTTCGTCTTGGCCAAATCGTTCACCCAATTGAGATGCCGTTTATAAGTGACATTGGCGCGCGTCACATAAATCGTGCGGTCAGCCACACGGCCTACAATCAAAGAATCGCTCACCAGCCCCACCGGCGCCGTGTCAATGATGATGTAATCATAACGGTCGCGCAAGTCCTTGACAAGCATGTCCAGGCGCTCACTTAGAAGAAGTTCAGCAGGATTCGGCGGAATCGGCCCTGCGGGCAACACGTCCAGATTGTCATTGAAGCGGGAATTACGGATTAATTTGCCCAAATCCGTTTCCAAATTGGCCAGATAATTCGTGACGCCTGACTTGCTGTCGATGTTCAAGTATCTCGCCAAAGCAGGCTTCCGCACGTCCAAACCGATGAGCAGCACCCGTTTGTCCACCAATGCCATGCTGATGGCAAGGTTGATGGCGATGAAACTTTTCCCTTCTCCCGGCATGGACGAGGTCACCATGATGACTTTATGGCTCACATTCTCCAGCATGAATTGCAGATTGGTGCGGATGCCCCGGAAGGATTCGGCCATCACGTCGTTCACGTTCTCCTTCACCGCGACCTTTTCATCCGTGTCCGCAAGCGGCACTTCCCCCAATATGGACGCATCCGTCAGTTTCCGGATGTCATTCGGGTTCTGCACCTTGAAATTCAACAAATCGCGCAAATAAATGATGCCAACCGGCAAAGCAATGCCCAGCACAAAGGCAATCATGTAAATATTGGAGCGCTTAGGCGAGACAGGCCCGCTGGCAAAAGCGTCATCGATGACTTTGGCATTGGTGGTCGTGGCTGACAAAGCCAATGAGTTTTCCTCCCTTTTCTGCAAAAGAATCAAATACAATTGCGACTTTATCTGCTGCTGGCGCGCCTTTTCCGCATACTCGCGCTCAATGGTCGGCACGTTGCCAATCTGCACTTCCAGCAATTCCGCCTGACGGTCCAGGTCGTTCTTCGAAATCATCAAGCCTTCGTGAATGCTGTGCAAGGAAGCCAATATGGTCTTATAAACCGACTGGATGGTGTTGTCCATGACGGTCAAAGCCGGGTTCTCTTCGGAAGAAGTCAACGCAAGGCGGTCGCGTTCTATCAACAAAGCATTGTATTCCGCCGTCAGGCTGGAAAGCGTCGGGTCGGTGATGCCGATGTTGGAAGGAACCAACTGGGTCATGCTGTTGTCCGCCTTCAGGTAGTTTTCCAAATACTTCACCAGATTCAACTGGGTCTCCACTTCCACCTTCTTTTTCTGGTACTCATTGTTGGTCTGCAATGCCAGTTGCGCGTCAGCTTGTATGTCGGTAATCTTCTCCTTTTTCTTATATTGCTCCAAATCGCGCTCGGCGGTTCCTAACTCCAAATCCAATTTCGCAAGGCGGTCATCCAAGAACTTTTCCGTATTCAACGCCACCCGGTTCTTGTCCTTTATTGTCTCAAGGTTGTACACATCCACTAATTTGTTCAGGAAATCCTTTCCACGGCTCACATTCGTTTCTGAAAGCGTCAGGTTGATGACAGAAGTAGTCTTCGAAGTCGGGGCTACCCCCAATCTTCCAGCGTAACCGCGTGCCACCCACAACGGGTTAACGATGGTGACGGAAATCTTTTCATCGTAAATGGGTGTGACCTTCTCGTTCAAAGAGACATGTACCTCTCCGCTTGCCGTGTTCAAAACAGCCGGGAATCGGGACAAGACCGTGCTGAATTTCTCGTCCTTGCAGGTACCGTCCACGCTCACCGTCCCGTCTTTAGACATCGACAGCGTCATGAAAACAGGATAAACAAGCCGATCAATGGAATCCATATCCACCACAACAGGCGAATGCTTGTATAACTGCACGGAAGGTATCCGGTCATCCAACGAATAAGAAGCATAAAGCTTCAATTCGGCAACCACGGACTTCAGCAGGTTCTTTGACTTGAGAATCTCTATCTCATTGTCTATGTTATTCTTGCTGCTGACCACTCCCCAATCCTGAAGGGCAGACAGTTCATCGACGCCCCCTCCCCTCTTGTCATCTTTCAGCAATATGGTAGAAGATATGTTATAGACCGGCACCGAACATTTCAAATAAACATAGGCGCCTGCCAAGAAAACAACCACAGAAGCGGCAATCCATTTCCAATAAGACAAATACCGAAATAATATCTCCTGGAAATCTACACTTTCCTTATCTTCCTCGTTAAAAAGTTGCTCTTGTGCCATATTCCTGTCTCCAAATTGAAGATTAGTTTAACCTTACGATAGTAACCACTAAGTTAGCCAAAGATATGATTGCTGAAGTAAATGAAATCCAAAGGGACGTGGATTGACTGACATCCGCGTTTCTCGCCTTTGCCTTGTTCGGCTCCACATACAGCACATCGTTCTGCTGCATATAAAAATAAGGCGAATTGACGATTTCACTCTTGTTGAGATCCAATGTCACAATGCTTTTTGCTCCATCGCTACCTTCACGAAGGAGCTTCACATTGTCACGTTTCCCGTAAATAGTCATGTCACCCGCCAAGGCCAAAGCCTCAAACAAATTGATTTTTTCATTAGCCACCACAAAGGTACCCGGCCTGTTGACTTCGCCCAACACGGATACTTTATAATTCACCAATCGCACGTTGACAATAGGCGGTTCCTTGAAAGAGGGTTTCAACCGTTCCGTGATATACTTTTCAGCTTCCGGCTTGGTCATGCCTTCCAAATGCAACACGCCCAACACCGGGAAAAGGATGTTCCCTTCATTATCCACAAGATAAGTGCTTCCCCCAGAGGAAGAGGAAGATGGGCCTTCAGAGACACGCACATCCATGTTATAGGGCGCAGCAGCGGCTGGATCCACAGAACTCACCGTAATAGACAACAAATCTTTGGGCATAATGCGTGCATCATACAGGTTTTTTCCCTCAGAAACATCCACCACGCCTGAATCCATCATATAAGGAATTTTCTTATGAGATGCACAACCGGCAACGGCCACCGACATCATCAAAGTCAAGATTTTTAAAGCTATTCTCATAAAAGAATCGTTGTTTTACCGTAATAATTGGGCAAAGATAAAACTTTTTCATTTATCCCCAACGGATTCAGGCATAAAATTGCAAAATCGGTTCCATCCTTTGGACTCTTTGCCAAGGCAGCCAGCCAACTATTTCAATTCATCATCTCGTGGCGGTGACAATTAAACAACTTGGTGAGAGCAGAGGATTCGAACCTCTTTATTTCCAATTTATATTTATAGCAGGTGTTTAAATAGCCATTCGCTTTCTTCTGATACTGTGCCATAGATGCTTTGCAGCATCCGATGATGGATAGGACGTTTGTTCTTCCAAGTCCACATGTTACCTTCTATCCTACGATAAGACCAGAATTTTCAAATTCTGAGAAGAACAGTGGGTTTGATGGAATGCCACATGCTTTGAATGCATTCCGGAAATATGGCTCAGCTAAAAAAGGGATTTTCGGATTGAATGCCGTGTTTTGGGAAAGAAGAAAGTGAAAAAAGTCCAAGCAAACGAAATTCGCCATACAGAAAAAACGTTTCTTTTGCGCAATTCTTTGGATTTTTGTATTTTCGTGACGCAAAAAAATTGCCGGATGGAAAACCTCAATGACATCAAAACAGATAAGCCTTATAAGATAGGCTATGCGCTCAGCGGCGGATTCATCAAGGGATTCGCCCACTTAGGCGTGATGCAAGCTTTGCTGGAACATGACATCAGGCCGGACATCATCTCCGGCGTAAGCGCAGGAGCCTTAGCCGGCGTGTTCTGCGCAGACGGCAATGAACCGCATGAAGTACTCCAATTCTTCTCGCACCACAAATTCATGGACCTCACCAGCTGGTCGCGCAATGCCGCCGGTTTGCTGAAGTTGGACGATTTCATGGACTTCTTACGGAGCAACTTGAAAGCGCAAAAACTGGAAGATTTGAAAACACCGCTCATCGTCACAGCTACTGACCTTGACCATGGAACTTGCGTGCAATTCCGCACAGGCGACATTGCCCCAAGGATAGCCGCATCATGCTGCATGCCTGTGCTTTTCACGCCTATCCGCATCGGCAACACCGATTATGTGGATGGAGGCGTGTTCAAGAACCTGCCTGCGTCTGTCATCAGACGCGATTGCGAAAAAGTAATCGCAATCAACGTCAGCCCCATCGCCCCTAAAGAATACAAGCGGAACATCATCAACATTGCCCTCCGCTCTTACCACTTCATGTTCCGGGCAAACACATTTGCAGACAAGATGATGAGTGACTTACTGATAGAACCCACAGGACTGGAAGGATACAACAATACAGAACTGGAAAAGGCCGAAGAAATATTCAGCTTAGGCTATAAATGCGGAAACGAGATCTTAAGACAATTGATAGACAACAAAAATACAATTTGGAAATAAATTCATCAAAATATGCCTGAAAACAAAATCATCATTTACCAAATACTTACAAGGCTATTTGGCAACAACAACAGCCATTGCGTCCCCAACGGGAACATCGATGAGAACGGATGCGGGAAACTGTCGGATTTCACGATAAAAGCATTGAATGAAATAAAGAAATTAGGAGTGACACACGTATGGTACACCGGCATCATTGAACATGCCACGCAAACCGATTACCGCCGTTATAATATCCAACCTGACCATCCCGCCATCGTGAAAGGAAAAGCCGGGTCACCTTATGCAATCAAAGACTACTACGATGTGGACCCTGATTTGGCAAACGACGTGCAGGGAAGAATGAAAGAATTCGAAAACCTGATAAAACGCACCCACCATGCAGGGCTGAAAGCCATCATCGACTTTGTACCCAATCATGTTTCAAGGCAATACAAATCTGATGCAAAACCTGAAGGGGTCATAGACTTAGGCGAAAACGATGACACCTCACAGGCATTCAGCCCTCACAACAATTTTTATTACATGCCATCCGTCCCGTTAAAAGGACAATTCGACATGAAAGCAGGCGCAGACGAAGCCTATGCAGAAATGCCTGCCAAAGCAACCGGAAACGACCGGTTCGATGCACACCCGACCATCAACGATTGGTATGAAACCATCAAACTGAATTATGGGATTGACTATGCCAATGGGCATGCCTGCCACTTCCATCCCATCCCGGACACTTGGATAAAAATGAAAAACATCCTCCTGTTCTGGGCCGGCAAGCAAATAGACGGATTCAGATGCGACATGGCAGAAATGGTGCCTGTGGAATTTTGGGGATGGGTCATTCCGCAAATCAAAGCATACTATCCCGGCATCCTGTTTATTGCCGAGGTGTACAACCCTAACTTGTACCGGGATTATCTCCATAGAGGTCACTTCGATTACCTGTACGACAAAGTGGGGCTGTACGACACACTCCGCAACATCACTTGCGGCACCGGCTCCGCTACCATGCTCACCCAATGTTGGCAAAGCCTAGGAGACATTGCCCCCCGCATGCTCAACTTCATGGAGAACCACGACGAGCAACGCATCGCATCCGACTTCTTCGCCGGAAACGGGCATCGGGGCATCCCTGCCATGATCGTGTCTGCCTGCATGAATACCAATCCGATCATGATCTATTTTGGCCAGGAACTTGGTGAGCGAGGAATGGATAATGAAGGGTTCAGCGGACGCGACGGGCGGACTTCCATCTTCGACTATTGGAGCATCAGCACCGTGCGGCAATGGCGAAACGGCGGCAAGTTTGATGGGAAACTGCTGCCAGAAGAAACACGGAGACTCCAGCAATTCTACGCCTGCCTGCTGCACCTTTGCCGAGAAGAAAAAGCAGTGAGCGAAGGCAAATTTTTCGACCTGACTTACGCCAACTGCAACGGGTGGCGGTTCAACGAACACCGCCAGTTTGCTTTCATCCGCCAGCACGGGGCAGAGATGCTGTTCATCGTGGTGAACTTCGACAGAAACCCTGTCCACGTGGCGGTCAATATCCCGCCGCACGCGTTCGAATATTTAGGCATGCCGCAAAAAGAGGCATGCCGAGCTACAGACTTACTGACAGGGAAGGAGGAAAACATTAGCCTGCTTCCCTACAAAGCCACAGAGGTGTCAGTGGAAGCCACTAGCGGAAAAATCCTAAAGGTCACGTTCGAGACATACCCGGACAGGCGGAACTGACACGCCGCCTACTCATTCGCACCGACACATTGGTTACATTTCCTTTACAATATTGACACATTGGGATAGGATTTTATTAAAGTATGTTATTTTGATGCTTTTTTGGTACAGAACACTTGCAGGCAAACAGAATTTATGTACCTTTGCAATGTGTTTTTCATAGTATTAGATTTTAAGGTTAACGAAAGATTGGAGTACGGCGGTACTCCTTTTTTTTATGCCCGTTTAGTCCGAAGGTCAGCTTCCTGGTAGCCAACGGGAGGGGAGAACGGACAGCATGCCGCATTCCGTTCCGCAAACGGGGACAGGAACAGGCCGTTCTGTTGGAGATTACGAAAAAAACGCTACCTTTGCGACATTCACATATCGGGAATCATGGAACAACCTTTGCTGAACGCTCACAACAAGCAAGAATACCCGCCGATGCATACGGCGGAACACATCCTGAACCGGGCGATGGACAACGCCTTCGGGTGCGGGCGTGCCGTATCGGCACATGTGGAACGAAAGAAAAGCAAGCTGGACTTTGTCTTGCCTGAAGCCCCTTCTGAGGAGGCACTACGACACGTAGAGGAGGAAGTGAACAGCGTGATACGCCAAGGGCTGCCCGTTACGGCGGAGTATGCCACGCAAGCGGAAGTCGCAAAAAAATTCGATCTCGGTCGGCTGCCCGAAAACGCGACGGATCGCGTGCGCATCGTGCGTGTGGGCAATTATGATGCTTGCCTTTGCATCGGAGCGCACGTGACCTGCACGTCGGAAATCGGCGTGTTCCACATCACCAGCCACGACTACAAGGACGGCATCCTGCGCATCCGCTTCAAATTAGAGAAAGAGAAAGAGGTTTGATGGCTGTCTGGCGGAACAGGAAGAAGCAAGACGAAAATACGGCCGACATCCAAGCAACGTACCCAAACGGGGTATCCGGCCTTTTCACACAGCACGAAAAAGCCCCAGTTCACGCTGGGGCTTCTCTTTTACAAAAGATGACATTCCTATCAAAATAGGTTTGCCATCATGAGCCAATCTGGGCAATGTCCTGCTCCCGCCAAGTGAGTCATGCTTACATCGCAGCGTGCGCGTTGGCCTCCGGTGCTATTTTTTTGACGAGCCCTTGGAGGACACTGCCGGGACCGCATTCCACAAACTCATCTGCACCGTCCTCTACCATGCGGAGAACGGATTGCGTCCAGCGAACGGACGATGTAAGTTGCGACACAAGGTTGCGCTTGATGTCCTCAGAGTCGGTGTGCGGTAAGCCGTCAACATTCTGATAGACAGGACATTTTGGTGTATGGAACTCGGTGTGCTGAATAGCTTCAGCCAACTCAGCGCGGGCTGGCTCCATCAGCGGGGAGTGGAACGCGCCACCCACCTTGAGCGGCAGCGCGCGCTTGGCTCCTTCCTCCTTGGCCAGCGCACAAGCGGCGGAAACGCCCTCCACGGTGCCGGAGATAACCACCTGTCCGGGACAGTTGTAGTTAGCAGGGACGCAAATATCTTCAACGGACACGCGGCTACAAATTTCCTCCACCTTTCCATCAGGCAAACCCAATATGGCTGCCATTGTGGAGGGACGAGCCTCGCAAGCCTTCTGCATAGCAAGGGCGCGAGCCAGTACCAGCCTCAAGCCGTCATCAAAGCTAAGGGCACCAGCAGCCACCAGCGCGGAGAACTCGCCCAAGGAGTGGCCTGCCGTCATATCTGGCCGGAACGCCTCGCCCAAGCACATCGCTGTCACCACAGAATGGAGGAACACGGCGGGTTGCGTCACTTTTGTCTGGCGCAAATCCTCGTCCGTCCCGCTGAACATCAAATCCGTAATGCGGTAACCGAGGATGCCATCCGCCCTTTCAAACAAATCCTTCGCCAGCGCAGAGCTTTCATAAAGCTCCTTCCCCATGCCCACAAACTGGGCACCCTGGCCGGGAAAAACGAATGCTTTCATATCTCAGTTTTTTAGTGTAAAATCCGAAAAACGGCGCAAAGGTAAGCAATCCTCCCGTCATGGTCAATATTTCAGTTCGCAAATATGCATCGGCACCGGATCATACCCGTGGTTCACCGGCCCCGCCCCGAAACCGAAATCCACGTCTGCCCCCGCCCTAATGGCATTGTGCATGTATGAAATGGCGCAGCCCACGGCCTTCTTCACCGGATGTCCCATGGCCAGCATGCAGGCGATAGCAGAGGAAAGCGTACAACCTGTGCCATGCAAGTTGCGCGTAGCGATGCGCGGCGTGTGGAAGTCCACCACATCGTTCAAGCCCGCACAAAGCACGTCCGTCACCTCCTCCCCCGGCAGGTGGCCACCTGTCACCAACACCGCCTCAGGCCCGCAGGTTTGCAAGCGGCAAGCCGCAAGACGAGCTTCCTCCACCGTTCGCACACGGCAACCCGATAGCGCCTCAGCCTCTGGCGCATTAGGCGTCACCACTGTGGAGAGCGGAAACAACTCTTCTATCATTGCCGCCACGCCGCTCTCATCGAGCATCCGTCCCCCGCTCGTGCTACCCATCACTGGATCCACTACCACCGGGGCATGGCACAAATCGCGGAGTGTCCGCGCCACAGTACGCACATTCTCCTCAGATCCTAACATGCCAATCTTCACCACATTGGGACGCAGGTCGGAAAGCACCGTGCGCAACTGTTCTTCCACAACCTCCGGCGACACCACGTGCGAGCGGAAAAAACCCCGCGAATCTTGCGATGTCACCGCTGTCACCACACTGGCAGCATAAACGCCAAGGGCGCATGCCGTTTTCACATCTGCCAAGATGCCCGCCCCACCGCTACAGTCGGAACCGGCCACCGTCAATAATATGGGATATACCTTTCTCATCATTCCTTATACTTTTACACCTAATATATAAATATATAAAGCAGACTTTACATCGCGCACCGCACATCTCCCCACCGGGAATGCGCAGGCAAATATAGCAAATTCCGACAAGCCACCCGCACCCCTCGGAAGATATCTTGCCCCACACAGAACCCAAAGCACAACAAGCCGCGAGACATCACGTTTCCACACCTAACCTCAACCGTACTGCCCAACAACAACCCCTATCCATCCACCTCCGCAAGAAAATGAGCAATAAAACGCAAATAGGCGCATTTTTTTCACGATTTTATTTGCAATTTAGTTTAATATCCGTATATTTGTGACAGAAAAATACAAGCCGCATTGGTTTTACTGGGAAACTCATCAAAGTAAATCAGAAAACCGAGACAAGCTTCGATTCCCAATGGCGGGCCACACCTTCGGGAGCTTTAAGCCGGTGGATTACAAAGGGGACGAGCACTCAAATCATGTCATTCGGAGTTTCATCACATAAAGTACCAATGCGGCTTTCTTCATATTCCCTTGCCAAAGAAATGAAAACTACCCCGCACACTCCTCCGTTGAACCTATGACAAAAGAAACCATATGAAGCTCTGTTTCACAATAGAATACAAGACCTGTTGGGGAGAAGAAGTAGGCATCGTCGGTTCCGCACCCGAATTGGGCGACAACGATATCCTGCATCCACTCCTCCTGCACACCAACGACGGCATCACTTGGAAAGGAGAAGCAGAACTGCCCGCCCGTCCCGGCCAAAAGGAACTGCATTACACCTATTATATATATCGCGACGGTTACCCCGTCCGAAAGGAATGGGAACAGTGCCGCCACACGCTATGGATAAGCGAAGATGCAGGCACGCGCCGTTATGAGATAGTGGATCGATGGTCTGACCGCCCGGCAGACGGAATTTTCTACTCTTCTGCTTTCGCAGAATGCCTGTTCCGGCACGTGGGAAATGCGCCTGCCGGGACGCACGGGTCGTGCCGCCTGCTGCTCCGCATTGCATGCCCCCGCCTGTTGCCCGGCTACACTTTAGCCGTATGCGGTACACATCCTGCATTGGGAGGATGGAACCCGGAACAAGCCCTCATCATGGACAGCAACACATTTCCAATGTGGCAATTAGAATTGGACATGGCCGTCTTCAACCAACCCTCAGAATACAAGTTCATACTCATCGACACCCAAGAAGGATGCATGGAACAATGGGAAGAAGGCCCCAACCGGCTACTCGTCCCAAAGCCCTTGCAAGCCGGGACTACCTATGTGCAGACACTACCGTCCCCGCAATTCAGCCTGCCCGCATGGAAAGGTACAGGCGTTGCCATTCCGGTATTTTCCTTACGGTCAGAACACAGTTTCGGCATCGGCGACTTCGGCGACCTGAAGTTCCTTATTCAATGGGCGGCACAGACCGGCATGAAGTTCGTCCAACTGCTTCCCATTAACGACACCACGATGACCCACACATGGATGGATTCCTACCCCTACAATGGGATATCCATCTATGCCCTGCACCCGATGTACGCAGACCTTCATGCCCTTGGAGAACTGGCCGACCCGGCAAGAAGAAGTTATTTCAAGGCACAACAGCAAATATTGAATGCAGGCGCAACGGTGGATTACGAAACCGTTGACCACGTGAAATGGGCATACCTCCGCGAAATGTATGTACAAGAAAAGCAAACAGCGTTTGCCTCAGACAGTTTCCGCAGCTTCTTTGCAGACAACAAGGACTGGCTCGTGCCGTATGCCGCATATTGCTACTTGCGGGAACTGCACGGCACCTCGGACTTTCGCGCTTGGAAGGACTTCGCCACCTTCCATCGCGGACAGGTGGAAGAGCTGTGTTCACCGGCAGCCCCCCACCATTCAGATATCACCTTTTTTTATTATGTGCAGTATATATTGCACATGCAATTGCGTGCAGCCAGCGAACTGGCGCACAGCCTTGGCGTGGCGCTGAAAGGCGACATCCCCATCGGCATCAGCCGGTGCAGCGTAGAAGCTTGGACAGAACCCAGCTTGTTCAACATGAACGGGCAAGCAGGAGCGCCACCTGATGATTTTTCTACAAACGGACAGAACTGGGGCTTCCCCACATACAACTGGGACGAGATGGCTCGTACGGGCTACGCATGGTGGAAGCGACGTTTCCAAAAGATGGCTGAATACTTCGATGCCTACCGCATCGACCACATCTTAGGTTTCTTCCGAATATGGGAGATACCCGCCGATGCCGTGCATGGGCTACTCGGGCACTTCGAGCCGTCACTGCCCCTTTCACAACAGGAAATAGAGGCATCCGGGTTGCCGTGGCGCCCTGAATTGTATTTGCAACCTTATGCTGACGACAAACTTCTCGACCGCGTCTTCGGGACACAGGCTGATTGGGTCCGCACAGAATTCATGGAACCTTCCAGCATAACAGGACGCTATCTCCCCAAGACGCAATATGCCACCCAGCGGCAAATAGAAGCCCGCTTCCGAAATATGCCGGAAGAATGCATCCTCGTGCGCGACGGGCTGTATTCCATCATCAGCAACGTGCTGTTCTTAAAAGACCGGCACGATACCTCCCGTTACCATCCCCGCATCGACGGGAAACGCACCTCTGCCTACCAGCTCTTGAAGGAAACAGAGCAACGCGCCTTCGACAACCTCTATGAAGATTACTATTACCACCGGCATAATGATTACTGGCATGACAAGGCCATGAAACGCCTGCCCGCCCTCCTTGAAAGCACCGG
Source organism: uncultured Bacteroidaceae bacterium (assembly GCA_944320785.1). Lineage (GTDB taxonomy): Bacteria > Bacteroidota > Bacteroidia > Bacteroidales > Bacteroidaceae > CASFPE01. The sequence continues at coordinate 44,201 of CALUIR010000015.1, read as the reverse complement.
GATGCTCGTGTGCGGGGAAGATTTGGGAATGATCCCGGCATGCGTCCCGCGCGTCATGGATGCGCTCCAGATACTCAGCCTCGAAGTAGAAAGAATGCCAAAGGAATGGGCAGAATTCGGCACGCCGGAACATTATCCTTACCTGTCCGTATGCACCTTCTCCACACATGACATGTCCACCTTGCGTGGCTGGTGGGAAGAAGAACCGGAACGATCCGCCCGCTACTATGCCTCCATTCTTGGCCTTGAAGGCCAATCGCCTGCCATTGCCACGCCCGAAGTTTGCACTGCCGTCATCGAAAGGCAACTGCGTGCCGGCTCCATCCTTTGCATATTGGCATGGCAGGATTGGATGAGCATCGATGGTTCTCTCCGGCAAGCCGACCCTGCTGCCGAACGCATCAACATACCTGCCAACCCAAGGCATTACTGGCGTTGGCGGATGCACCTGACGCTGGAGCAACTCCTTGCTTGCGATGCCCTGAATGAAAAAATAAAAAGACTCATAGCCCAGAACGGGCGTAACCCTAACATTTAGTCGAATGGCAGAAGAAGGCATGTACGTCAGCCTGCGCGGCATCCGCCTGTATGCTTACCATGGGGTGGCAAGCCAGGAGCGAACCGTAGGCAATGAATTTGAAGTAGATTTGCGGGTGGAAACAGATTTTTCCCATGCCGCTGAAACAGACTGTTTGGAAGGCACGGTGAATTATGCCGCCTTATACCGCATCGTGTGCGAAGAAATGGCAATACCCTCACGGCTCATCGAGCATGTAGCCGGACGCATCATGCGCCGCATCTTCCAGGAATTTCCCCAAGTGGAAGCCGTGCAAGTGCATGTAGCCAAGCTGAACCCGCCTATCGGGGCATTGCTGGACCGTGCTGAAGTAGAGATATCCCGCCGCCGGGAGCCGCCATGCATTGGGTAATGAACTTCCATACCCCCAAAAACCTTCCATGGCCTTGCATGAAACATTGGAAGCATTTCAAAGACCTTTGGAAGGTTTAAAACGGTCCTTTCCCAAATTCTCACGGGAATCTTGGGACATTACTTGCTGCCAAGCGGAGGAATTTGACGGGTCAAAATAAGAATTTGACCAGACAAAATGAGAACTTGGCATGACAAACCTCAATATCCAACGAACTCTACGTACTGCCCATCCAGATAACCGCTCAAGATTCCACGGCCGATGACCACATCATCAAAATAGGAGACATCACGAGGGCCGTATTCCATGATGATGCTGCGCCCGTTGTTGTCCCAATACCAATAGAAGTCATAACGGTATTCCATCCCATCGAAATAATATTCCACGCCCCTGCCGCCGGTGTAAAAAATGAAACGTTGCTCATAATGGAAAAAACCATCATCCCAGATGTCCGTCCATGTAGGGCCGCACAAACGTTCGGTATAGGTGCCATAATCCCTGTAAAAATCCACATCGCAGGAAGAAAAGCCCACAACCGATGCCAGCAGCACCCACACGGCTACCAAATATTCCCTCACTTTTGCCTTCATATCCAATGCCTTGCCATTTTCAGTTTTTCCGAATGCCTCAAAGATACGAAAAGGGAACAAGAAATTCCCTATCTTTACCGGGAAATATTTAAAACGGCTTTATGGAACCATCTGTCTTGACCATCCTGTTCCTGTTGCTGCTGGCCGGAAACATTGTGGCCGTCATCCTGTACCTTATGCGGCACAACTCCCGCAAAGCATGGGCGGAAATGCGGGAACTGCTGGAAAAACAACTGCGCGAGAACCGCGACGAACTGAACCGGAACATCCACGATTTCCGCTCGGAAGTGATGCAGGCGCTGAACAACTCTGCCCGCCAAATGCAAGACACGCTCCACCAGAACCTGGCAACCATCCACGGGCTGCAAAAGGAAAAACTAGAACGCATGCAACAGACGCAAGCCGAATTGGTGGCCTCCACGGAAAAGAAACTGGACGAGATGCGCACCGTAGTGGAAGAAAAACTGCAAAAGACCCTGAACGAACGCATTGGCCTTTCATTTGAAATCGTGCGTTCGCAACTGGAAAATGTGCAAAAAGGCTTAGGCGAAATGAAAACCTTGGCACAGGACGTAGGCGGCCTGAAGAAAATACTCGGCAACGTAAAGACAAGAGGCACGTTCGGCGAAGTGCAACTGGGCGCACTACTGGAGCAGATGCTCAGCCCGGAGCAATACGAAGCGAACGTGAAAACCCGGAGAAGCAGCAATGAATTTGTGGAATACGCCATCAAACTTCCCGGAAAAGGCGGCACAGGAGACAGCGTGTTCCTGCCCATCGATGCCAAGTTCCCCCAAGATGCTTATGAACAATACGAGAATGCCTGCGAGGCCGGCGACCCGGCTCCCATCCATGCCACATCGCGCCAATTGGAACAAACCCTGCGGAAAATGGCGAAAGACATCCACGACAAATACCTTGACCCGCCCTACACCACAGATTTCGCCATCTTGTTCCTGCCCTTTGAGAACATCTACGCGGAAATCATCCGGCGGACGGCATTGGTAGAAAGCCTGCAAAGGGACTGCAAGGTCATCGTCACAGGCCCCACCACGTTAGGCGCCATCCTCAACAGCCTGCAAATGGGATTCCGCACATTGGCTATCCAGAAACGCACCAGTGAAGTATGGAACATCCTCGGAGCAGTGAAGACGGAGTTTGCCAAATTCGGCGGGATGCTCCAAAAGGTGCAAAAGAACTTGCAGTACGCGGGCGAGCAATTGGAAGAAGTCATGGGAAAACGCACACGGGCCATCGAACGGAAATTGCGCGATGTGGAAGCATTGCCCGATGAAGAAACCCGCCGCATCCTGCCCAGCGAACAGGAAGAATGGCCTGGAGAGGGAAAGGAATTGCCCTGACTACGCTTGGACGGTGCTTGAAACGCATTTGAAAGCATGTGGGCGAGGCTTCCTGCCTTGAAATGAAACAGGAAGCCTCGCCCATATATCCGCCATGGAGGCTTAATCCAACTTCAGCACAGCCAAGAAAGCTTTCTGCGGGACTTCCACCGTCCCGATTTGTTTCATGCGCTTCTTTCCCCGCTTTTGCTTCTCCAGCAACTTGCGCTTGCGGCTCACGTCGCCGCCGTAGCACTTCGCCGTCACGTCCTTGCGCACGGCCTTTATTGTCTCCCTTGCTATGATTTTCGATCCGATAGCCGCCTGTATGGCTATCTCAAACTGCTGGCGCGGGATAAGTTCCTTCAGCTTTTCACACATCCTCCGCCCAAGGTCATAAGCATTGTCCACATGCGTCAGGGTGGAGAGGGCATCCACCGGCTCGCCGTTGAGCAGGATATCGAGCTTCACCAGCTTTGACGGGCGGAAACCGTCCTGATGGTAATCAAAGGACGCATAGCCCTTGGAGATGCTTTTCAGCTTGTCGTAAAAGTCGATGACAATTTCGCCCAACGGCATGCAATAGTGCAGCTCCACGCGGTTGCCGGAAATGTACTCTTGCTTGACCAGTTCGCCTCGCTTGCCCAGGCACAAAGTCATGATGGGACCGATATAGTCGGTCGTCGTGATGATGGAAGCCTTGATGTAGGGTTCCTCAATGTGGTCTATCATCGTAGGGTCAGGCATGCCGCCGGGATTATGGACCTCCGTCATGTTCCCTTGTTTGTCATAAATGCGGTACGACACGTTGGGGACGGTTGTAATCACGTTCATGTCGAATTCCCGGTCGAGCCTCTCCTGCACGATTTCCATGTGGAGCAACCCCAAAAAGCCGCAACGGAAGCCGAAACCCAGCGCCAAGGACGATTCAGGCTGGAAGGTCAACGAGGCATCATTCAACTGTAGTTTCTCCAGCGAGGCACGGAGGTCTTCAAAATCCTCCGCCTCTATCGGGTAAACGCCGGCAAACACCATGGGCTTCACTTCCTCAAACCCAGATATGGCCTTTTCGCAAGGACGGGCTATATGAGTGATGGTGTCGCCCACCTTCACTTCCTTCGAGGTTTTGATGCCAGAGATGATATAGCCCACGTCCCCCGTGCGCAATTCCTTGCGGGGAATCATGTCCATCTTCAGCACGCCGATTTCGTCGGCATCGTATTCCTTCCCCGTATTGAAGAACTTCACCTTGTCGCCCGTCCGGATAATGCCATTTTCTATCTTGAAATACGCAATGATGCCACGGAACGAATTGAACACCGAATCGAAAATCAACGCCTGGAGCGGGGCGTTCTCGTCACCCACCGGGCAAGGGATGCGCTCAATCACTGCTCCCAAGATTTCCTCCACGCCCATGCCCGTCTTGCCTGAAGCGCGGATGATTTCTTCCCGCTTGCACCCCAAGAGGTCGATGATTTCGTCCTCCACCTCGTCAGGCATGGCACTCGCCATGTCGCACTTGTTGATGACGGGAATGATTTCCAAGTCATGCTCTATCGCCATGTAAAGGTTCGAGATGGTCTGAGCCTGCACGCCCTGCGAAGCATCCACGATGAGCAGCGCACCCTCGCAGGCCGCGATGGATCGCGACACTTCGTAGGAAAAGTCCACATGGCCCGGCGTATCTATCAGGTTCAGCACGTACTTCTCCCCCTTGTATTCGTATTCCATCTGGATGGCGTGGCTCTTGATGGTGATGCCCCGTTCGCGCTCCAAGTCCATGTCGTCCAGCATCTGCCCTTCCGTAATCTGGATGGTGTGCGTGTGTTCCAGCAAGCGGTCGGCCAAGGTGGACTTCCCATGGTCAATATGCGCGATGATACAAAAATTCCTTATATTCTTCATAAAAACCTCTTTGCGGTGCAAAAGTAAGAAAAAACGTGGAAACTCCCGCCCGCCCACATGGAAACTTCAACCCGCCGACATAGGAACATCCAAACATGCGGCAAAGAATCTTCTTCTCTAACCTAAGGATGTGCATCTTTAGGCTAAGGATGCACATCTTTAACCTAAAGATATGCATCTCTAAGCTAAAGATAAAGAAGCCGACGGCGCAAACCGAACTTTCCACACGGGAAAGCCGGACAACCCATGCGGTTGAACGGAAGTTCCCAACGGCATTATTTTCCTGCCTTTTTTTGGCCGTATGCCTTTTTTTGCATACCTTGCCCCCGTTTTCCGAACAACCCTTGGCAGGAAACCGGCGGAAACGCCCGCCCCAAAACGACTTTGAACCATGCGCAACCGCCCTCACATATCATCCACGTGCCAAGCCTTCCGGCAAGCCGCAGTGCGCTTCATCATAATTTGTTGCACAGCCTTGGCACCGGCAAGCCTGCGCAGCGAGGCAATCGCCACAGCCGACTCCACGGCAAGCCGTTGCCTCCAAATCATCCGCCAATATGATGAAAACATGGCACCCGCCGAAAAGCACCGCTGCGCCGAAGCAAGCCTTTGCATGGGCGACCTCTATTTCCAAAAAGAAGGCTACTCGCAAGCGCTCAACTTCTACCTGCTCGGCCTGCAAATCTGCGAAGAGAACTATTTCGACAGGCTGCTGCCCATGTTCTACAAGAACATCGGGAATATTTACAGCACCTTCGGCGACAACAAGCTGGCCATCAACTGCTACGAAAAAGGACTTGCCTTGGCGCGGAAGAACCGCAACCCCGAACTGGAAGTGAGGCTGCTCATCAACCTGAGCGGCATCCACATCTACGAAGGCGACCTAGCGAGCGCGAAGGAATACCACCGCCTGATGATGCAATGCGACACCACCGGCAACCCACTGCTGCCCTACTTCGGGCAACTCAGCACCGCACTCATCATGAATGCCGAAGGACAGCAGGAAGAAGCCGTCAGGAAACTTCACGAAGCCGGAGAATACGCACGGCAGAAAAAACTCGGCTCGCAATTCATCGCCGCCGCATACGCCGAACTCGCCAACATCTACGAGCAGAAGCAACAACCCGACTCCGTGTTGCACTACTGCCAACTCAACCTGAAACTGGCCCGGCAGGAAAAACTCTCGTCCATCGAACTGAAAAACCTGAAAGCCCTCTACAGGCTCTACAAGGCAAAAGGCAACAGCGCGAAAAGCAGCTTCTACCGCGAAAAATACCTCGACTTGGCCGACTCCGTCATGAACGCCGCCGAGTACAACAGGATAAAGAACCTCTACATCCTCTACGAATCCGACAAAAGCCACAAGGAAATCGCACGGCTCACACAAGACGGCATCCGGAAAACCAACCAAATCAGCAAGCAACGCATCATCCTAGCATGCACATTCGTGTGCCTGCTCGTGTTCATCACCATGCTGTGGATGGTCACCGTGCAGAAAAGGAAACTGACAGAAGCCTACAAAAGCCTGTTCCGGCGCAACAAAGACATCATCCACGCCGAACAGGCCAACGAAGCCGAAAAAGATGCCTACGAACAGCAGATAGCCTCCCTCAAAGCCGAAAACAGGAAACTGGCGCAGCAACTGGACGAAATGAGCAACACACATCCCGCAGACGGAAAACCCGCCCCGGCAGCAGGCAACGAAGCCAAATACAGTTCCAACAAAATGACCGACGAACAGCGCAGCATCATCCTCCACCGCATCAACAAGGTGATGCGCGACCCCGCCGTGTTCTGTGACAACAACTTCTCGCTGGAACACCTCGCCACCCTCGCAGGCACCAACAGCCGCTACGTCTCGCAAATCATCAACGAGACCCTCGGGAAGAACTTCCGCACCTTCACCAACGAACTGCGCATCAACGAAGCCCAGCGCCGCCTGCTCGACACCCGCAACTACGGCAACCAGACCATCCGCGCCATCGGGGAAAGCGTAGGCTACAAGTCACAAGCCAACTTCATCGATGCTTTCCGCAAACAAACCGGCATGACCCCTTCCATCTACCAGAAAATGGCGCAAGAGAAGCTTGAAGAAGCTGAAACACAAACAGGAACTGTTCACGAGGACTGACAAACGACCGCCACACGACATTACTTATTCAAGAATTAGAAACAAGAAAAGCGACAAAATGATTGTCTTTTCTGCTGAATAATGTAATTTAGTCGCTGAAAACAAAAACAAGCATAACAATTAATTATTCTTGAATTATGAGAAAATTTTTATTACTCTCCACAATTCTTTTGGCCGGGACAGCCACATGCCCGGCGCAAGAAGAAGACATGGTAGCCACATTTTACTATGATGAGGAAATCCCCGGTATCGTATGGGGTGTTTCCGACAACGGGCAATGGGCCGTAGGCTACGATGACCAGCTGACCTACGCCGCTTTCATCTGGAACAAGGACGAGCAAAGGTTCGTGGACGTGTTCGGACTGGATGAAAACGGCGAAATGGCCGAAGGATACGAAGCTGCCCTCTATGACGTAGCCGACGACGGCACGGCAGTCGGCGTTTACGAAGACGCAGCCAAAGGCGGCAAATGGCCGGGACTTTACAAAGACGGCGCATGGACTCCTCTCCCCACATTGGTGGACATCAAAAGCTCGGCATACCCCATGGTCATATCCCCCGATGGCAACCTCATCGGCGGCATGGCCTCGGCGGAAATCATCAACTCAGATGTGCTTCCGGGACAGACCATCGTGATAGGTGGCCCCAAGGTGCCGGTGCTTTGGCGCAACGGCGAGATTGAACGCTACGACGATGCGGAATACGTAGGCCAAGGGTGCTGGATCAACGACATGAGCGCCGACGGCACCATGCTGTGCGGCTACGCGGAATGGGACGACGGCTCGCGCAGCCCCGCCGTGTGGAAAGACGGCACAATGGTGCGCCTGGTCGGCACCGAACCGGCAATATCCAATCCCGACAAGTGGCCAGAGTTCTACGAAGGCCAAATGTACGCCTTCAGCACGGATGCCTCGAAAGTGGCCGGGTATTTCTCGGAAGGGATGGCAGGCCGCACGTATGGCATCGTCTGGGATATCCCCGAAGTGTTCAGCCAGGAAAACGCAGGCGAAGTGGCTGAGACCAACACCCTGCTGGCAGCAGGCGGCAAGGACGGCAAATTCTTTGGCGGAGGCATGAGCGGCGGCAGCGGCACTGTATATGACAGCGGGAACGTGTACAGCTTCTTGAGCTATTACGGCATCACAGACAACCCCCGCACTCCGGCAGCCATCAACGCCACGTCCGCAGACGAAACCCTGTTCGGCACTTCGCTCATCTACTCGGCCGGCAGCATGGGAAGCGTGCAATGCCCCATGGTCGTTTGCTTCGAGGAAGCAGACGATGACGTAAGCATCAACGAAGGGAAAGCCATCCAAGAAGCCACCATCGGCTATGCCAACAACACCGTCAGCGTGGCAGGCGGCTACCAAGAACTGTCGGTCTATAACTTGAACGGGCAATGCCTGATGCAGGAAGACGCAGCCAAAGGCAACATGAACCTCACCACGCTGGGAAGCGGCGTTTACCTCGTGAAAGTAAAAGGGGACAACTACACGAAGGTCCGCAAAGTCATCGTGGAATAAAGATTGAAAAGGAACAGGCAAAGGATGCCCGCCATCCCTGCAAAGTGGAAAGCGGGCGGGCATCCCTGCCTTTACAACAAAAATGAATCATACTTCCAACATGCATATGAAAAAGCAAATCCTCCTTGCATGCCTCTTCATTGCAACGTTTGCCATGAACGCAAGGGCTGAGGGCGAAGCCGCCACCGACTCCATCTTTTTGGGCAATTGCCAAGGAAGAGGAGTAAGCCTGTCGGAAAGCAACGTCAACGGAGGAGCGCTTTTCTTCCCCCAATCCCGCATGGAGGCCTATAAAGGCAACTACGTGGAAAGCATCTACATCTATATGTACTACCCTTCCATGGTCAGCAACTTGCAAGTATTCCTGTCCGAAAGCCTCTCAGAACCCTACGGCAGTTCTTTCAATGCGCAAGTAAGCCGCACCGGATGGAACAAGATAAAATTAGACACACCTTACTTGATAGATGGAGGCGACTTGTACATCGGCTTCACCATGGAAGGTTCGCCCGTTTCGTTCGCCATACGCCAATTTGAAGGACAAGAATACCTATTGGAAAACGGCGAATGGCAACCATACGGGAACGACACATACAGCATCGCCATGTATGGAGTGGTGAGAGGGGAAACCCTCCCCTTGTACGATGCCGCATGGGATTGCAGAACACCTTTCGGCTACGCATTGGCCGGTGAACCAATCCCCATCGAAGGTACTGTCACCAACAAAGGGCTGGCCACCATCCACAGCCTTACCTTCTCCTACAAATATGGAAACAACACAAGCACAGAAACAATATCAGGGCTTGACATTGCATACCTCGAATCCATGAACGTGCAACTGCAAGGCCCCTCCTTCAATGAAAGTGGCAATTATGAACTGACCGTGGAACTGGCCGCAATCAATGACAACCCAGACCTGTCGATGGATGACAACACCTCCGCTTCCTTCCCCATCCAATGCTTCAATGAGATGGGACAACGCAACGTGCTGCTGGAAGTGTTCACCACCGAATTATGCCCCAATTGCCCTGCCGCCCATCGGGTCATCGACCCATTGACAGACGGCAACGAAAGAATCATAAGGATGGAGCATCATGCAGGTTTCTACACTGATCCCTACACCATAGAAGCCAGCGTGGCGTATGAATGGTTCTATGGCAGCATGCTGCATGCCCCTGCATACATGGTGGATCGCACCAACCGCCACGAACGTTTTCCCGGCATCTACAATTACGGGACAAGCGGGCCTGTCAGCAGTGTGGGCAACGTGACGGAAGTGTTGGACGATGCATTTCGGACACCGGCTTTCGCTTCTGTCAACATAGAAGCAACGAATGATGGCGAAAGCAACTACCGCCAAATCACAATACATGCCAGCGGCTACGGCTTGCAGCCATTGCCCGAAGGCCGCGACAACCGCTTGTACATTTACCTGACCGAAGACAGCATCTTCACAGAAAACCAATCAGGGGCAACAGGCGATTACTGCCACAGGCATGTAGTCCGGCAATGCGTCACAAGCATTTGGGGCGACCCTATCGACCTTGACACCGGTTACGAAAAAACATACAGCGTGCTGATTCCTGAGGGATGGGATATGAGACGGATGGAAGCCGTGGCTTTTGTTGGAAACTACAATGAGAACGACCGCAACGATTGCGAAATATATAATTCTGCTTCAATCAAGCTAAGCAGCCTGATTCCAGCAAGCAGCAATTCCCAATACAAAGCCGACGGCGGCATCTTCATGCAAGGAAAAGCATTGGCCGTGCCGGACGACTGCACCCACATAAACATTTACACGCCGGATGGCATCCTGATGCACAGCGAAGATACAAACGGTCAACCGATTCCCCTGCATCATCTGCCCCAAGGCATCTATCTATATGCTGCAACCATGCATCAAACAACTGTGACCGGGAAAATTATCCTCTAACCATAAACAAAAACTATCACCCATGAACAAAATTCCAAAAATTGGCATATGCATCCTTGCCTTGGGAATGACCAACGCTTCCTTATCTGCTGATAACGAAAACACCTTGTTTTCCTGCGGCTTCCAAGACGAGACTGAACGAGAAATGATGTCCACTTATGACGTGGACGGACTCACCCCTACACTCTTTATGACACAACTAGGTTTTGCTGCTGGAACGGGATGGATTCTGACACTGCAAGACAGCTATACGTCAACCAATTACTTTGCAGGCTCCACTTCCTCCTATTCACCGGCAGGCCAAGCCAACGACTGGCTTGTCACTAGGAATCCTATTGCCATCCCCTCTGATGGATACGTACTATATTGGAAATCGCAAGCTTTGGATTTGGAAAAAAAGGATGGCTTCAGCATCTACATATCCACCACAGGAAACGCCCCGGAGGATTTCACCGATGAAGCAGCATTCCACATCGAAGAAGAAGAAAGCGGTCCTACGGGAAACACAGAAAATGAATGGGCAGAACATCAACTCCCGCTTGACGAATATGCAGGACAAAGCATCTACATTGCTTTTGTAAATGACAGCTACGACAAAAACATCCTTTGCCTAGATGACATCACCGTAACAACACGCCGTTATCTGACATTGGAAAGCACCCTGCCCCAATGCACGCTGGAAAATGAAATCACGGTAAGCGGCATTGTGACAGCCACTGAAGATGCAATCGATTCGTTCCGAGCATTCTACCAAGTAGAGGGGAATGATGTGGTAGAACAAGAATTTGCAGATTTATCCATCCAGCCGGGCGAAAGCCACCCGTTCGCGTTCGCACAACCAGTCCATTTAGAAAACATGGGTAAATACACCCACATGCAAATATGGGTGGAGTACGGCGAAACCACTGAATCTATTGCCGATTCCATAGCCCTGCTCCCGTTTGAGCCAATGCACAAAGTGGTCATTGAGGAAGGCACCGGGCAATGGTGCGGGTGGTGTCCCTTAGGCATCCTGACGTTTGAGTACCTAAAAGAACATTACCCGGACCACTTGGTTCCGATAGCCGTACACGACAGGGATGAAATGGCGATTGATGAATATGATTATGCCTTGGGATTCAGCCAATATCCCACAGGCCGTGTAAACCGCAGCAGCACTACGGTTACTCCCACTACGGAGGATTACCAGTTTGAAGGGTCTGGCAGTTTCCATGATGCCTTCATCACCGCATTAAATTTGTTGCCCGAGGCGGAAATACGCATCACCGATGTGGAAATGGATGCCGACAGCATCGTGCATGTATCCACAGAAACACGCTTCGCCCTCCTGCCTACGGTCTCATCCACCTACCAGATAGCCTATGTCATCGTATGCAACAACTATGTGGCACAAGGAGGCCAAAACAATTATCTGGCAGATTTCACCGTGGACGAATATCCGACATTCGGAAAATTTGCCGATGGCGAGGAATATGGACAAAAAGTGATTGAAGGGTATCCCTATGATGACGTGGCCTGCGGCATCTTCCCGTCATTCAACGGGGCAACGGGCATCTTCCCTGACGAAATCGCAATTGCCGAAACTTATCCACACCGCATCGACATCAACTTAGAAGATTGCATCAATATCAACGAACAAGTCACATTGGCTGTTGCCGCCTTGCTCATCAACGGTGAGGACGGGACTATCGTCAACGCAGACATGGTGGCTTTCGGAGATGCGCCCGATGGAAATGCCATCGACAAGCATACTGCCAACAGTGGTAATGTATTCTTTGACGGTGAGTCACTGGTATTACCGGAAGCCTGCACAGAAATTCAAATCTATTCGGCCAACGGCATCTTGATGCATTCTGCTGAGACCGGCAAACGTTCAATCTCCATAAATAATTTGCCTGAAGGCATCTTCCTTTACCGTGCCGTTATGCCTGAAGGAACTGTAACGGGCAAATTTCTGAAATAAGCAACAAATACAATATTCATATTATCTTATGTCTCACTAAAAACCAATTGTTATGAGAAGAATTTTATCCATTTTATTATTAAGCGTGGCTTTCTTGCCGATATCAAAAGCTCAAGATGCTTACACGGTGGAGGTGGCACTGCCGGAAACAAACCTTGCCGCCGATGGAACAACAATCATCCCGATGGAGACGGTGGAAACAGCTTTCAATGCCGTCAGTGCTGAACTTTTCAATGAAGTATTTCCCGCATATACCACTATCTATTTCTTCAATGAGGCAGGCGAGGAACTGAAAGTCTCTTCCACATCGCCTTTCAGCACCAATGGCATTTCTGCATACACCACCAATGAAGGCATATCTGTCAGTGTCAAGACCAATGACATTGTAGAAGCTCAGACATTCCACCTTGGGAAAATGGACAACGCCACGGCGACACATGTGGATTTGCGCAGCGAAGGCTACAACATCACCATCGTGCTGTCAATCGGCGACAATGGCGATGACCCATCCGATGGCGAATACACGGCCAATGCTGAACTGCCTGCCACGCATTTCCCGATGAGCAGTTCCACGCAAAGAATAACCATCCCGATGGATAATGTGAGAACAGCACTCGAAGCTGTGGAAAGCGGTTTGTATGACCAATTGTTCCCGTCCTATACCACCATCTATTTCATCAACGAGGCAGGCGAGGAACTGACTGTCCCGAACGCTTGGGGAGGCAACGGGCTGTCTGCCTACACCACGGCAGACGGATTGTCTGTGAGTGTCCCCGCCAACACGCAATTCGACAAAGAAGTGTTCCACCTTGGCAAACTGAACATCAGCACCTTAGAGCATGAAGACTTGCGCGACCAAGGCTACAACTTCACCATCCAACTGTCTGCAGGCGAAACAATGCCGGTGGTCACCGTGCAAAGCGATGCAAGCGAATCCATGGTAGAATACATTAACGACCTCACCCCGTTTGAGGATGCCGCAGGCGACCGCTACGACGAAATCTTCGCCAACGGTTCAGAGTATGTGCTGCTCGATGAGAACGGAGAGGCATTGGAAGGCGTGTCGGCATACTACAACAGCTTCGGCGGTTTCTACCTGCAGATTGCTGCAGGCACCTCTGTGGCTAAAGGGAATTACTATCTGGCTACGGTGAACGATGACGGCAGCTACACGGACTGGCGCGATGAAGGCATCACGATTTACATTGTGTTGACGGTAGATGCCCCGCTATTGTCCGAATACGAAGCCGAACCCATCGTGGTTGAAGACTACGACGTGTATGCACCCCAGACCATCGAAGGGTATGCAGAGAGCATGATGAGCCTGCTGGGCGAGAACTTGTTCAACAGTACATTCTCTTCGGGAAATACCTACAAATTCCGTGTAGTGGAGACCGGCGAGGTAGTGGACGGCGTATCCTTGAATCTGCGTACTGGCACAGACGACGAGTATTATTTCGAGATGCTCATCTCCTCTGAAAGCGTGTCGGTGGACAACGAGCGTGTACAGTTGACGGGCTTTGACTGGAACATCGGCGAAGAAGGTGCGGCTGTCGATTTGGACATCGACATCTACCTCAACCTGACCATCGCCGCACGCACGTTAGTGACCGGGACACTGCCAGAGACCCACCTCTTGTTCACAGGCGAATCCGCCACAGGCACTATCTCTCTAGCCGACCTGAAAGCGGACTGGGACAGCCAAGACCCGTCTTATTTCACCGATGTGTTTGCAGACGGGAACGCCTATGCCCTGTATGATGCTGCATACAACACACCGAACGTGGAGATGTACTACTCGGAAGAACAGAATGCACTGGAAGTGACCTGCTATGACAGCACGGTGGATGAAAACACTTACTATTTGCTAGACCTCCAAACGTACATGCCCTTGAACAGCATGGGCTATGAAGTAAGCATTGTGTTCTCGGTGGAGGATGCCACCAGCATCGACACCCAGACAGGCAACGGCTTGCGCGTCATCGGCAATGACGGCCTGCTCACTGTGGAAACGCCCTCCCCGACCACGGCATGCATCTACAACCTGTCTGGCCAGCAAGTGGCAACGGCCAATGTGGACGGCACAGCCCGCATCAGCCTCCCAGCCGGCATCTACTTGGTACGTGCAGGTGAAACCGTCTGCAAAGCCATCGTCAGATAGCAATCCGGCTCATAAACATCTACAAACAAAACGGTTGCCTTTCCAGGGCAACCGTTTTGTTTTCGCAGTGAACGACCCGCAAAAAAGGCTTGGCAAAATCGCCAAGCCTTTCACGACCACCAGTATGAAATAGATACTTAGTTCAACTTAACGAACAATTCGCCTTCCACTTCTGAGGTAGCGACCTTGTCCTCTCTCAGCAACCAACCCAATCCCAAGAAGAAATCTTTGTCAACCAGCTTCGTCGCTTTTTTAATCTGCTTATGGGTCAAACCCTCAGTACCATTCAATGCATTCCAAATCTGTCCTGCAATAATACCTGCTTTTTCTTTCAACATTTTCAAATTGCTTTTAAATTAAACAAATCCGCATCCTTTTTTTCTTCAGGATGTTTATGTATTCTTAATTCGCTGCAAAGATATGCCTTTTTTATTACAAAGGGGTTTCTTCATTCTACTTTTTGAACAGGGTTGCGCTCAATTCACTTTTTTTATTATTCATTATGCTTGCTTTTGAGATGTTCCACCCAAATCCGGGCAGCTTCTTCGATGATTTTGGGGCAAGGCCGCTTTTTGTAATATTCCGAAGTACGTTCTTCCGGCACTGGCACCACTGGCGTGCCGCTTGCTAAACCCAACAGTTCACTGCACACCACCGAACCCATCCGTTTCTTGAACTCGGCGGCCAGTTCCTGCACCAATGCATAGTTTGCCAATTTCGCCTGACGGCTGCCGTCCACGCTGCCTTTCTCCAAGCCAGCCAGCATAAAGATGCCGCAAGCCGCGCCGCAGGTCATCCGCATCCTGCCGATGCCCCCTCCAAAAGAAGCGGACATGCGCAATGCCTGTTCCGGCGTGAAACCATACAGGTCGGCAAACGCCGCCACCACTGACTGTGAGCAATTATATCCGCTCTTGAACAAGCCAACAGCTCTTTCTACCCTGCTTTCGTCTATTTCCATATTCATTATTCATTTGCTTTTCTCGGTTGCTCTCATAGAAACGGGCAAAAAAAAAGGCTACCCGTCACGGGCAACCAATCTTTCGTTAACCTTAAATCTAATACTATGAAAAACACGTTGCAAACGTAGCGGTTTATCCACAATAATGCAAGGATTCCCCGCATAAAACTCCGCCATATAACATCATTTAACTGCCATACAAATATTTATACAATATCCGTGTCCTATGAAACCCATTCCGCCGCACCAAGCCATCCTCCGTGTGCGCCATCATGCTCCCTGTCATGAAAGCAACAGCAGGATGTTCAGCGCGGACACAATGCCGGCTATCGCGAACAAGACGGACTTGCTCCACCGGCTGTTGGCATACGGCCCCATCACTTTGCGCGAGGAGGTGAGGGACACTTGCAGGAAAACGGTGAGGGGAAGCTGCATGCTGAGTACCATCTGCGACACCAACAAGCCTTTGAAAGGGTTGCTGATGAAAAAGACACCCAACAGAGCCAATCCCAAAGAGAGAAGCACGCCGACACGCGAATGCACGTCCTTGATGTGGTAGGACTCGCCGAAGATGCCGGCAAAGATGGAACCGGCGGCCATCCCGCTGGTAATGGTGGACGAAACGCCTGCCATCAGCAAGGCCAAGGCAAAAACCACGGCGGCATTGTTGCCCAGCAAAGGCTCAAGCAACGACTTCGCTTGCTGTAATTCCTCCACCGACGCGCCCTGCTTGAAGAACGTGGCCGCTGCCAGCAGAATCATGGCACTGTTGATGGCCCAACCCACCAGCATCGAGAACAGGGTGTCGTAAAACTCATATTTCAACCGCTTCCGGATGGAAGGGGCATCCTCCTTGTTGTATTCATGGCTTTGCACCACCTCGGAGTGCAGGAACAGGTTGTGGGGCATGACCACCGCACCCAAAATGCTCATCACCACCAGCATGCTGCCTTCAGGAAGGCTTGGCACGACCCATGAGCGGACCGCATCGCCCCACTCCACGTCCACCAAGAACAGTTCATACAGGAACGACAGGCCGATGACGGAGACGAAGGCGATGATGGAACGCTCAATGCGCCTGTACGTGTTGGTGAAAAGCATGACAAGGGCAAAGGCGGCGACCAGCGCGGCGCCCAAGCGGATGGGGATGCCGAACAGCATCTCCAAGGCAATAGCGCCGCCCAATATCTCCGCCAAGGAAGTGGAAACGGAGGCCAACACGGCAGTGGCCAGCACAGGGCGGGAGACCCACTTAGGCGCATACCGCGTGGCGGCTTCGGAAAGGCAAAGCCCGGTGGCAATTCCCAAATGAGCCACATTGTGCTGCAAGACAACCAGCATAACGGTGCTTAAAGTCACCACCCACAAAAGCGCATAGCCGAACTCAGACCCCGCAGCAAAATTGGACGCCCAATTGCCGGGATCGATAAAGCCCACGGTCACCAACAGGCCTGGGCCGATGTATTTGAAAAAATCAAGTCCGCCCAAATAACGCTTGTGCCGCTTGTTCTTCAGTTCCTTCAGCAAATCATACATTTTCCCTCCGCTCTTGCAATCACGCCACAAAGATACAAAAATGCGGATAACGGCATGCAAACTTCCGCTTGCAAGGGAAGAAAATCCCAGTTGCCCGCTTGGGAACTTCATCTCTAGGCTAAGGATGTACATCTCTAGCCTGAGGATGTGCATCTTTAGCCTAAGGATGTGCATCTTTAACCTAAAGATAAAGAAGCCGCGCGGGAAAACCGGGTTTGTTGCCCGCATAAGCCAAGTTTCCTTCCCGCATGGGCCAGGCATCCTTCCCGTTAAATTATCGGAAAGCACTTGCCTGTATGCGCGAATCATGCTTAATTTGAAGCAAAATTCCATTATTAACCCAACTATCATCAACCATGAAAACAAACAGATTCATCCCGTTCCTGTTAGCCGCCGCCCTCATCGGGCTGGCATCCCCCTGCGAGGCCATAAGCGATGAGACACGCGTAGCCAAGCGCGACTCCATCCTGTCGCAAATCACCGGCGCCGACATCCCGCAAGAAGCGGCATGGCCCATCACCCGGTTCGGTGCCAAAGGCGACGGCAAGAAGGACTGCAAGCCCGCCTTCGACAAAGCCATGGCACGCGCCAGAAAGCAAGGCGGCGCACGCATCACCGTCCCTGCGGGCGAATACCGGCTCAACGGCCCCATCCACTTCGCCAGCAACGTGTGCCTGGAACTGCAAGAAGGCGCCACATTGAAATTCTCACCGGATCCCCAGTATTACCTGCCGATGGTGAAAACCAGCTGGGAAGGGACATTCCTGCAAAACTATTCCCCCTTCATCTACGGCTACCAGCTTGAAAACGTCTCCATCATCGGGAAAGGCACCATCGACGGCAACGCCGGAGCCACATTCTCCACTTGGAACAAGCAGCAAAAGCCCGACCGCGACGCAAGCCGCGACATGAACCACCGCGAAACGCCCGTCGAAGAACGCAACTTCGGCGAAGGACACTGGCTGCGCCCCCAGCTCATCCAGTTCTTCGACTGCAAGGGCATCACCATCGAAGGCGTGTTCATCACCAATTCCCCCTTCTGGTGCATCCACCTGCTGATGTCTGAGAACATCATCTGCCGCAACATCCGCTACGACGCCAAATTAGTGAACAATGACGGCATCGACCCCGAATACACCCGCAACCTGCTGATTGAAGGCATCGAATTCAACAACGGCGACGACAACGTGGCCATCAAATGCGGGCGCGACAACGACGGCTGGCGCACGGCACGCCCGTCGGAAAACATCATCATCCGCAACTGCAAGTTCAAAGGGCTGCATGCCGTAGTCATCGGCAGCGAAATGTCGGCAGGCGTGCAGAACGTCTTTGTGGAAAACTGCACCTACGGCGGCTATTGCAAACGGGGCATCTACATCAAGACCAATCCCGACCGGGGAGGATTCGTGCGCCACATCTATGTGAACGACTGCGAATTCGATGAAGTGGAAGACTTGTTCTACGTCACCTCCATGTATGCAGGCGAAGGCATGGACAACCATCATTTCACGCAAGTGCATGACATCCATGTGAAGAACCTGAGATGCCGCAACGCCAAGGCTGCCGCCATCGTGCTGCAAGGCACCAAAGCGCAACCCATCCGCAACGTCAGCTTCGAGAACGTGAACGCAGACAAGGCAACCATCGGGCTGAGCTTCTCAAACACGGAGGCCGTCCTGCTGAAGGACTGCAACCTCGGAGGATACGTCGGCACACCCCCCTCCACCGCCAGCGCCAAAGACAACCTCTTTGCCCAATAAGACGGCCGCCCATGCCGGAAAAAAAGAGAGGCATGCCTGACGGCGTGCCTCTCTGCATATGCATCATGCCATGTATGCCAGAACTTCAATTGAACCAGCGCACATAGCAGAAGTCTTGACGGTGGGGCAAATCAGGATGCTTCGGGAACATGCGGTAGGCCACCTTGAAGCTGCCTGCATTCTGCAAACTGTGCTTCACTTGGAAGGTGTACAAGTCGCCCTCCCTCTTTACCAAGCTGAACGGCTCCACGGAATAAATGTGCTGCTTGCCTTCGTTATTGGTGTACAACGTCACCAACTCCAAGCCGATGGCATCGTCCAACCCTTTTTCATCGATGACATAAGTGATGGTGTATTCCTTTCCGCTCTCAATCGTGCCGTTCCGCAGTTCCTCCGGCTTCTCGCACGACACGACTTGGATGTCATTCCATTTCGACACCACTTCTTCCTTCCATGCGGCAATCTCCTTGGCCTTCGCATAATTGTCAGCTGCCAACATGTGGAAGCGCTTCGCCTCCTTCACGTAGAATTTGGAGAAATAGTCATCCAACTGGCGTTTCATCGTATAGTGCGGCGCGATGCGGGCAATGGAGTTCTTGATGTATCTTATCCAGCCTTCCGAATAACCCTTTGCATTGCGCGCATAATACAACGGCATGATTTCGTTCTCCAGCATCGAATAGATGGTAGCCGCATCCAATTGGTCCTGATGCTCCTGGTTCTGATAGGTGCGCTTGTCGGTCAAAGCCCATCCCGCTCCTTCACGGTAACCTTCCAGCCACCATCCGTCCAAGACGGAGAAATTCAGCACACCGTTCATCAACGCTTTCTCGCCCGATGTGCCGGATGCCTCAAGGGGACGAGTCGGCGTGTTCAGCCAAATATCAACCCCGCTCACCAAGCGGCGTGCCAAATGCATGTCATAATTCTCCAAGAAAATAATCTTGCCCAAGAACTCCGGACGGCGCGACACCTCGATAATCTTCTTTATCAAACCTTGCCCTGCCCCGTCTTGCGGATGCGCCTTCCCGGCAAACAGGAACTGCACGGGATAATTCGGGTTGTTCACAATCTTCGCCAGACGGTCGAGGTCAGTGAACAGCAGATGCGCACGTTTGTAAGTAGCAAAACGGCGCGCAAAGCCAATCAGCAAAGCATTCGGGTTGATTTGTTCCATCAACGAAACGATGCGCGAAGGGTCGCCTTGGTTCTTCAGCCACGACTTGCTGAATTCCTTGCGGATGAAGTCCACCAATTTGTTTTTCATGGCCACACGCACTTTCCATATCTCCTCGTCAGGCACCTTGTAAATACCTTCCCAAATGCTTTCATTGGACTGATCGTACCAAAAGTTCTCATTAAAATATTTCAGGTACAACTGTTTCCACTCTGTAGCACTCCAAGTGGGGAAATGCACACCGTTGGTCACATAACCCACATGGTTCTCTTCCGGGAAATAACCCTTCCAAATAGACGAAAACATCTCCTGAGACACTTTGCCATGCAACCAGCTCACGCCATTCACTTCCTGGCAAGTGTTGCATGCGAATATAGACATGCAGAAGCGTTCGCCCTTGTCACCCGGGTTGTTGCGCCCAAGGTTCATCAGGTCATCCCACGTGATTCCCATCTTTTGCGGGTAACCACCCATGTATTTCCCGAACAAACCTTCATCGAAATAATCATGCCCGGCAGGCACCGGCGTATGGACAGTGTAAAGCGAAGAAGCACGCACCAATTCGATAGCTTGATTGAAAGTCAGCCCTTCTGCCACATAATCACAGATGCGCTGCACATTAATCAGCGCGGCATGCCCCTCATTGCAGTGGTACACATCCTTCTTGATCCCCAAACGTTTCAAGGTCAATATGCCACCGATGCCCAATAATATCTCCTGCTTCAATCGGTTTTCCCAATCACCACCATAAAGCATGTGGGTAATGGGACGGTCGAACTCGCTATTCATGTCATTGTCCGTATCCAACAGGTACAAAGGAATCCTTCCCACATTCACTCTCCATACATTAGCATGGACATAATAATCCAAATACGGCACATCTACCACCAAAGGTTTCCCTTCCTCGTCCAACACCCGGTCAATCGGCAGTTGCCCAAAGTTCTGAGCCTCATAATTGGCAATCTGCTGCCCGTCCATCGACAAGGACTGGGTGAAATAACCGTAACGGTACAGGAAACCGACACCGCACATATCTACATTGCTGTCGGAGGCTTCCTTCAAATAGTCACCGGCCAAGATGCCCAAACCGCCTGAATAAATCTTCAAAACGTGGTTCAAACCATATTCCATGCTGAAATATGCCACAGAAGGGCGTTTCTTGTCTGGATCGACATCCATATAATCCCTGAACTTTGAATACACATCATTCATGCGGCGCAATATCACCTTGTCTTTCGACAATGCCTCCAACTGTTCATAGCTCATGCGCTCCAGCAGCAATATCGGATTCTGTTTCACTTCTTTCCACAATGCCGGATCCAAGTCCCGGAACAGTTCGGTAGCCTCATAATTCCACGACCACCATACATTGCGGGATATCTCCGACAACTTCTGCAATTCTTCAGGAATCCTTGATTTGACCGCCACCTCCCTCCAGTTCGGAGTATTGGAGTTACTAATTTCAATTTTCATGAGGTTTCAAATAATTTGTGAATAATATATCTATCTTAATTGACGTTTCATAGCATTGCGCAAAGCAATGTCGTATGCTTCATAATAATATTGTATAAAATGCTTCCATAAAGCCTGCTCAGCCACTGCCGATGCACACTTCCGAATAGTTTCCACCTCGGTTGGATTCTTTGTAGAAAATGCGGCTATTGTATCCTTGATAGCATCGGCCACTTCCGAATAATTATAATCCGAACGATGAATGACTTCCACCCCCGTATCGATGCCGTGTTGTCCCTTCAAAGATTTCACCCACAATCCAAAGCCAGCCAAATCTGTTGTTATGGCCGGTACATGGAATGCCACGCTCTCCAATGGAGTATATCCCCATGGTTCATAATAAGATGCATATACACTCATATCGAATCCTAAAAGAAGGTCGTAATATTCCTTGTTGAAGATGCCGTCCTTCCCGTCTAAATAACAAGGTACAAAGATGACCTTCACATGGTCTTCCGCACGATTGCCCATATCCAAGTATTTCAACATGTCAAGCACTTGGTCGTGGCTCATGTTGTGCAGCCAATGCGTGATGCAAGGCACTTCCAATGGCGTGTTGAACGTCTTGCGGCTCTTCAAACGTTCCTGCAAATCGGGACGCGGCGCACCTACCCATCCCGGCACGCTGATAAAAGCCAAAACGGTTTTCTGCAAGTTGCGGTCACGCTTCAACCGATTCAGCGATTCCAAAAACACATCAATGCCTTTGTTCTTGAACTCATAACGCCCGCTTGTGCCGACAATCAGCGTGTCGTCACCCAAGTTCGTTCCCAACAACTTGTTAGCCACCGAGAGCATCAGCGAGCGGGCGCGTTTCCGCTTATGGGCAAACGTTTGCCCGTGCGGCACAAAGTCGTCCTCGAAACCGTTCATCAGAATAACGTCCGGATCTTTGTCCAACAGTTCCTTGCATTCGTTGGCCGTGATTTGGCTCACGGTGGTGAAGCAATCCACGTAATGCGCCGTCTGCTTCTCAATGGAATGCTTGGACTGCATGTTCAATTCGCCGGCCATTTGGTCGCCGTTGTATGCGAAAAGGTAATCATAGAGCGGCTTATTGTTACCGGCAATGGAACGCCCGATGGAAGTGGCGTGCGTGGTGAATATGGTGGCAATCTCCGGCACATAAGTTTGTACATATAATGCGCCCAAACCAGTCATCCATTCATGCGCTTGATAAACCACTTTGTCTGTCTCAGTCAAATTGAAACGATAGAAGCTTTCCACTACCTTTCCTGCGGCATAAGAAAACATGCTTGCCTCGTCATAGTCACCGTAAGCATGCAAGGAGTCCACTTGGTAGCGGTTCCATGCTTCCGTGTATATTTCGTTCTTCCTTTCATAAAAGGACTGGAAATCCACCAAAATGGCAATCGGTTCACCGGGTACATTCCATCGTCCCACACGTACCTTCAGATTGTCACGCTTCCATGCATGCTGCTTCCACACCGCGCACAAATTATCTGATTCTATAAATAATGGATTCTCTTTGCCCTGCCAGATATCAGGCCCGATAAACAATATACGGTCGTGAAATGCTTCCTGCAAAGTTTTGGCTCTTGTTGACAGTACGGTATATATTCCCCCAACTTTGTTACATACTTCCCAACTGGCTTCGAAGATGTAATCAGGTATCATCAAATCTTTTACCATTTAATTTGTATTATGCCATGTAATTTGGGCGCAAATTTACATATTCTTCTTTGAAAAATAACCTGTTAAGAAGAAAATATTGCGAAAATCCCGTGACAGGCTATTGTAGAAAAAGCAGAAAATGTGGCCCAGACATATCTGCAAGGCGGCATCCAAGGAAAGACTTCTGACATACAGAAAGGCACATTAGATTCACCAGCCTGTGGCCACCGTCACCATTTTGAAGAAACGACAAGCGATATTGTCACGAATATGTTTTATCTTTGCGCCAAATTCACCTCTGACAGCATGAAAAAGTTTATTGTTTTTCTCTTGTTTGCGCTATTCTACATCTGTTCATCTGAAGCTCAAGGCATATCCTCCGGCCTGTATTTTTCCGCACACACTGCCATCAAAGAAAAAAGGACGGGCATGCACATCGCTCCACGATTCGATGCCTCCCAAGGATTGTCGCTCGACTTCGACATCAATCTCAGGCAAGAGTTGCATAATTACGGTTACATTTTCCGCATCATCATCAATGAAGCCAAGAGTTTCGACCTCATTATCAACTTCTCGGACAAAAGACGGAGCCTCAACCTGATAGAAGGAAACAAGATATGCCTCAGCTTCACAGAAAAGCAATTAGCCACATATAAGCATGGAGAATGGGCGCATGTGGAATGCACTGTCCGCCCGGACAGCGTTGCCATCTCCTTCAACGGAGAAAGCTTGCAAAGCAATATCATGCCCATCAGCATCGATGAGGTGCAGATTTACTTCGGGTATTCCAACCATTCCAAATTCCACTCTAACGATGTACCACCCATGTGCATCCGCAACGTCAGGATAAGTGACAGCCTAGCGCATGCCATCGCCTATTGGCCGCTGAAAAAGCATACCGGCACTCAAAGCCTAGACAGCTTGCATCGTACGCCTGCCACAACCATCAACCCTATTTGGGAAATCAACCAACATACGAAATGGAAAAAAGTCCAAGGCTTCACACTCCCTGCCCATACGCAAATATGCCACGCCCCGTCACACCACAGCATTTACATGGCCAACGCACAGCACGTGCTGCGTTATGACACCAAAGAGAAGCACATCGACACACTGCATGTGGCATACGGATCGCCTTTCATCGAGAAAAACAACCAGCTCATATATCATGAGTCTTACAAGGAGCTTTGGTCTTACGACTTCGATGACCATACCCCCCTTTCTCGTTTTGACTTTGCCGCAAAGACATGGTCTCACGATGACACGGAAATCAAAAACCCCGAATATTCCCAACACAATGCTTTCCTGTCACCATACGACTCATGCCTGTACATTTTCGGGGGATACGGAAACTATTACTACAAGAATGCCATCTTGCGGAAAAGCCGGCCAAACCTGCATTGGGAGGAAGTCCCCTACAGTCCTGCCATTCCCCCGCGCTATTTGGCAGGCACAGGCTGGAAAGGCAAGGACACCATCCTTGTGTTCGGAGGGTGCGGCAACCCGCAAGGAAAACAGGAATTAGGCATCACGAATTACTTTGATCTTTGGGCGATAGACATACGGACTTTCAAAACCAGCCAATTATGGGATGCCAGCGGGCGGACTGCAGAAGCCTTTGCCGTCGGGAACAATATAGTTGTCAACAAGGAAAAAAACACGTTCTATGCCTTGTGCTTCGCCAACGATCGTTCTAATTCCAGCCTGCAACTCAAATCGTTCTCTATCCGCGACGGCAACGCCACCAACTATGCCGACACCATCCCCTTCGCATTCAACGATGTCAATTCTTTCGCCACCTTGTATTACGACCCCGCCCTGTCGCAACTCTACGCCGTCACGTCTTGCCAGGAAGACGGGCAATCGCATATCGGCATCTATTCGCTGAACTATCCGCCATTGACCATAGGGGACACACTACAAGAAGCAAAACGCCAAGGTGCCTCCGGCTTCGCCATCGGAAGCATAGCCGCCGCTTTGGCAGCCATCGCTGCCGTTCTCTTCTTACGGGAAAAGAGATGCAGGAAGCAAAGTGCGCCACCGGCTCCCGAAGAAAGAAGCCGCGCCGTGCCCGCCACTAGCAAGGACGCAGGCACAACGGATGCCCCTGCCCCGCAAAAGGTGTCCTCCATCCTCTTCTTGGACGGCTTCCAAGTATGGGACAAGGAGGGGAACGACATCACCCGCCTGTTCACCCCCATCCTCAAGCAACTCCTGATCCTTATCATCCTGTATGGGGAAAACAATAAAAAAGGAATTTCAAATGCCACGCTGCGGGAAACGTTATGGGCCGACAAGAACGAAGAAAGCGTGCAAAATAACCGCAGGGTCAACATGCACAAACTGAAACAACTGTTAGAGAAACTAGACGGGGTAGAATTAGCCAAGGAAAATACCTACTGGTCCATAGTCTTCACACGGGCATATTGCGACTACATAGAAGCACTCCGTTTCATCGGCCGCGTCAAAGACGGGCAACCCGTGGCAGCGAAAGACATCCCCATTGCCTTGCTGTCCGGACAATTGCTCCCCTACGTGCAAGCCGAATGGGTTGACCCCTTCAAAGCCAGCTACTCCAATGCCGTGTTGGACACTGCCGTGAGGTTGTCCGGACAATGCGCCGACAACAACGACCTAGCCGTCCAATTAGCCGATGTCATGTTTGCCCACGACAAGACCGATGAGTTTGCACTGAAGCTAAAATGCCGCGCACTGACCCGCAACGGGCGCATCAGTTTGGCGAAAAACACGTTTGAGTCTTTCCGCCACGAATACAAAATGTTATTAGACACTGAATACGCCAAAAGTTTCAACGACATTATCAGCGAAACGCACTGATCCATGCCATGCGGCAGGCATCTGCAGCAGCAACGGCAGCCCAAGAGGGGATTCCATCCGGGCTGCCGTTGCTTTTTTTTGCCTTGCCAAGCAAGAAACCTTGGCCGTCTGCGCGGAAAGTCCCATCTGCCCGCATGGAAAATCCCGCCCGCCCGCGCAAGAACTTCATCTTTAGGTTAAGGATGTGCATCTTCAGCCTAAGGATGTGTATCTTTAGCCTAAGGATGTACATCCTTAGGCTAAAGATAAAGAAGTCATGCGGGTGGATGGAAGTTTCCACCCGCATGGAAACAAAAAAGTCCCGCATGAAGCCGCAACTTCATACGGGAAGTATAAACGAGAACTGACTTAATCGCACACGGCTGCCTTGGCCACCATGCCTTGTTGCGGAAGCCGCACAATGTAAATGCCTTCCGGCAAGGGAAGAAAACACGATGGGCCATCTGCCAAAAGGCGCGACACCTGTTTCCCGTCCGGCGTGTAAACCTCCACATTGCCCAACGGGAGGGAGGCAGACGATGCGATGCCGATGCCGCTTTCTGTCTGCCACAAGCGCACGGCGGCCTGCGGGGCATCCCCCATGCCGCTCCCTCCGGCTTTGCCGATATAGACGGCAGACACGGGGGCATTGTTCCCCTTCCAAACCATCTTCAGGCGGTGCTTGCCCGTCAGAGGTTCAAATCGGCCCTGCCCCAGTTCATATTGTGCCAGAGAACCTGTACGCACCAAACCCACCGTAGCAAAAGGCCGCAGTTCATCCGCGCCGAACGTCCGCAAGGAAGCCGAATGGTTCCTCCAGCCCACATACACCCAATGGTTACCCAACACGTTCACGTCCAAAGGCATTTCCGTCTCCACAAACTCGCCCGGCAAGGTCTGCACAACTGGCAACGAAGCGACAGGCGTCGTGGTATCCTCTATATAGACATCGAAATATGCCTCCTCCCCACAAGCTTCCGGGTGGGTGTATTCGATGACGAAGCGGTTATACAAGCCATACCGCTCATCGCCGAAATCAATGCTACGGATGCAGATGCGCGTCCCGTCGCTCGTATTGGAAATCGTCTCCGTTTCCCGGTCGTAAGCAGCCCCGCTGCTCCCGCCGTCCACGACCACCACTTGGTAAAGCCCTCCTCCCCGCGCCGGGATGCGCAGGTCATCGGCGTGCGAAAAAAGCGGGAACAGGGCAAGCAACAGTGCCATCCTTCTCAGCCTATTCATGGATGCCCCCCTCCTTTTCGAGGTATTCTTTCAGCGTGGCGCACAAGTCCATGGGAAGCAGATACTCATACGTGTTGGGCAAATAACTCTCCAGACGTTGCAACTCACGGATGAGCCTTTCATAACCATCCGCCCCCCCGTAGTTGGCAGCTATCAGGTAAACATTGCGGAACACGGGCCGCTTGCTGTCAGGCTTCACGCTGGCCAAGTCCTTGTAAACATCACCCTCCACGGAGCAGTGCGCCCCTTGGATGATGCAGACAATACCTTCACCGTCCACGCCCGTCTCGTAACGTTCCTTGTTGTTCTCAAAACCATCAAAAACGCCTTGCAGCCCACACGTTTCCATATAGCGGCCGAAACGCTCCTTGTCCGTCGTGTTCCACAAGCAGGCAGTATGGAAACCCGCAGTTTCTATCCAGTCATGGTTCATCTTCAGCCATTGCTCATAAGTATCACCATTATAGCTATCGCCGTAAATGAACTGGAAACCAGAAGGGCCTGCCACCAATTCATCATTAGGCGTCAAGTTCTTGTAGAAAAATTCCAGCAACACCGGGTTCAGTTCCTGCAAGGATGCCGCCATGGTCATGCCTACAGGCACTTCACCGCGCCCTTTGGCATTCTTGAACATGTTATACATCTGGTTAGAATCAAACTGCACGTTGTCACCATCGCTCCACAGGAAGCTCACGTATATCTTCCCCGGCTTTGCCTCGATGGCCTTCCCCTTGCGCTGCTGGAACGACTTGTTTGGGAAAGAACACCAGAAACTCCCGTTAGCATAATAATCGCTCACCATGAACCCTACATTGTAAGGATTCGTAGCCTTGTTCAGGCCGTCACCGTCATGCTCCGCGCCATAGCCCATCGTGGACGAACCGGGCTGGTAACCCATTTTCCGGCAAATCTTCTGTATCATGTCGCATTCTTCCGGCACCGAGTTCTGCAAAAAGAATACAAACCCGCGTGAAGCCACGGCATAATCATATATCTTCCACGGATTTGAAAGGTAATCGCTCCGCAAGCCAGCAGAGAAACTCAACGTTTTGTGGCAACCATCTGCCAGATTGTCAATGGCCCATTGGTAAGCTTCCAACTTCGTGGCCCATTTGCCGGGAATGTCCTCACAAGGGATATCCCATTGCAATTCGCTACGGAAGAAATCGCGTATATCTTCCGTCACCGGTATCCCTTGCTGCTGGGCGCATATCATCTGCGCCAGACACCATGTCCATTCTTTTTCCGGGTCCCAAAGAACCATCTTTTGGAAACGCCCTTTGTATTTTTCCACCAAAGTGGCCAAACCGGCATACTTGCTCACCGGGCATTCATCCCGGAGAAGCGTCCACGTCTCGCCCTCTTTCCCGTAAACATCCTCAAACTGGACTTGATGATGGTCTTCGTACACCAAATATACTTCTGCCCGCTCTTGGTTCAACACCCCTTGGGCTACGGCCGCCGTTATTTTCCCATAGCTGTCATCCCCACGCACATCAAACACTGAAATCTGCTCCAACGGCACATTCTCATTCTTAAAAAACAAACCGCTTTGAGGCTGCTTGTCCGATTCATAGGTATCCAAATGGGGAAGCACTTGGCCTATCGTGAAGTCCGTGTCCGGCTCCAGAAGCATGTCATCCAAATAGAAATCAAAGCCATTCCCTTCCTGCGGCTTCGCGATATTGGCCATTTCCACCCACACCGTGTTATAACCGCCGTCCCCGAAATCCACTTCGCCTAAATCCAACGTCAGGCCATCACCTGTACCACGAATTCCTCCATCCGCGAACATGGCCGTCCCGTTAGGGTCATAAACCACCGACACGCTTGATTCATCCATCACCAACGACAAAGCGTCTTCCGGCACTGAACCGCCTCCGTCTGAGGTCATGTACGGCATGGCAACACATACATTTGCCATGCCCAACGCCAATAACAATACACTTGACTTTACATCCATAATCATTCTATTTACCTAAATCCTATTCTTCCGCATCAGGCTCAGGGACAACAATCTCCTTCGTCTCACTAAAATTGTAACGCTTCTGGGGATTGCCTGTCCGCACACCGATTCTCACCCAATACCGCCCCGGCGCCAATTTCCGCACATTGCGTTCCGTCACTTGGAATGGTTCCCCGGGAACATAATCATCCCCCCGGACAAACTCTTTCTTTGCCCTTAAAGTGTACTTTGTTTCCGAATTATTGATGCCCACATTCGGCGACTTGCTGGAAATGAACACTTGGGCTTCACTTAAAGAATACACATCTTCATCTATGCCTTCTGTATCAATTTCTGTTTCCGTATCTTCTACCGTATATTTGATGATCAAATCACTCTGGCTGCTCCCGGAAAGGGATATTTCATCAAGTGCGACACGAGCATAGGGAACCACTGAATAACTCAACTCCGTCAACTTGCCTTCATCCAAAAACACCACTTCAGGCTCGGGCGCATAAAAAGCACCTTCCTTCAACGTCACGCGGTATTTCCCTGCAAATATTTTCGTGTTCATGAAACTACCGTCAGCCTTCCCCCAAAAGAACTGGCTTTGGGTGTTGGCATGCCCAGCTTCCTCCCAACTCAATTCATAATACTCCACTTTGTAACTGTTGGCCGCCTCGCCCAAAATAGGTGCGCCGGTCTTGGCATCCAACACTTCCCCTTCCAGTCCGGAATTGGGCGCTTCATAATTGTCATATTCAAAATATCCACAAGACGACAACAGCAAAAGAACAGCCCCGCACAAACAATATATCTTTTTCATAACCTCATTACTATTTAATTAATTATAATACGGATTTTGTATCAACAACTTGTTCTTGGCAATCTCAGCATCCGGAATCCTTTCATAATACATCTGCACGTCAAACGTGTAATAATAATTATTGGCCGGAACTTCCTCAAATACATATTTTTGGTGATTGATATCAAAATACGGGCATAAGCCGGTGTACTGCTTTGCCTCGATTTCCTGGTCGGCAATCCGCCAACGCCGCAAATCCCAATAAGCTTGGTTTTCAAACGCCAATTCTATCCTGCGTTCATGGCGGACTTTGTCAACCGTCAGTTCTGAAGCCGTCAGCAATTTGATGCCAGCCCGATCACGGATATCATTAATCCATATCAACGCGCTATCTAAATGCTGCTGCATTTCCACTGCCGCTTCCGCGCCGTTCAAAAGAACCTCTGCATAACGGAAATCAATCCAATGCTGCTCTGAATAATTTTCCAACACCTCATCCGCAGGCAAACTTTCATTCAAATATTTGCGCACAAAGAAACCTGTCATATTGCCAGAATAATTGCCACAGCCACTCTTGCCAACGATATGGTATTCTTGACCGTCATCCGCCGTATAAATGGCACTCTCGTAATCAGATGCATTCTCCCGCTTTGAGCCATCCTCAATAATCAGCCCTTTCTGAATGGAACAAGGTTCTCCCTTAAACAGAGCATTCGGATAAATGATAGATCCTCCGAAACGGGCATCCATGCCTTGGAACAAATCAGCCGGGTCGTCGAAATAAACGCCTTGCGACCTTTGCGCGAAATTAGCCGGTGTCCCATCCGTCCTCTCAAACATCTCCACGAACTCCAACGATGGATTCATGCCAGACGAGTAACCTGTTCCACGATACTGGTAAGGTATGAAATACACATCCCATCCGTGGGCATTGACATTGCGGGCAAAATACTTCACAAATATGTTCTCAGGGCTTTCATCTGCCAAGAACAACTCCGAAAAGTTCTTCTCTTTATCGGCATTTTTCCGATACAATGAATACTTTTTCGACAACTCAATCTCCTTGGCAGCACTGTACGCCAAGCCAAAATAATGGTCAGCAAAGGATGCATCAATACCTACAAGACCGTCCTTATCCACATGGCCATACCGTGCTATACAGCCAGCATACAGCATCGCCCTCGACTTCAAGGCCAAGGCTGCGTAACGCGTAGCTCTTCCTTTGCCCAGCAATGATTCATCTTCCGGCAGCAGACGAGCTGCACGGTCCAAATCCTCGGCAATAAAATCATAGCATTCCTTCTCTGTATTTCTCGGCACACGCAATGCCTCCAAATCGCCCGTATATTCCTGAGGTTCCTCCAAAAGAGGCACTCCGCCGTAACGTTTCACCATGGCGAAATAACAGTATGCACGGATAAAATAAGCCTCTCCCAACCAAGCATCGGCAAAGACTTGCGAAAAGCCAGAACTGTAATCCGGGAACTGCTGGATGAAATAGTTTACCCTGCGTATCTTCCCATAATCCCAACATCCCCACCACGTACCGTCACCAATGGAAGATATATCGTCTGCCGTGCTGCACATGGCTTCACCTGCCACATGCGGCAAACGTGCGCCGCCTTTCCCGGAAACATTGAACCCTTGCTGGGTAAATCGGAAATCCTCCACTGGCAAATCATAATAAAGAGTTGTCAAGTAAGACTTAATGCCCGATTCCGAATTGAAAATCGACTCATCTTGTATTATATTAATAGGTGGCACATCTAAATAGTCGCAAGAATGCAACAATGCCAATGCAACTACCGAGGCCAATATCTTTTTCATTTTCATAATTGTCACAAATTAGAAAGTCAGATTCACTCCAAAATTAAAATTCCTCATAATAGGATACAAATAACCATAGGTACCTTCCGGGTGTTCCGGGTCAACAAAGTCCAAATTTGACACTGTAAAGAGGTTGTAACCATTCGCAAATACCCTCAAACGATCCACCTTGAACTTCCGCGTTATCTTCTGCGGAATTGTATAACCGATTTCCATACTTTTCAAGCGAAGATAAGAAGCATCATAAGTAGTTTGCTTGCATCGGGCATAGTTCGTGCTGTAAGAACCAGCATCCCGCGTGGTAGGCCAACGACCCGGTATCCAGTTACCATTCTCATCCTGATGGTAACGATCATAGAAGTGAGCCAACCCATTGCCGCCAAAGCACAAAGGATATTGCAACTGTTCAAAATAAACGACATTGAAGCCTGCACCGCCTTGGAACAACAAGTTGACATCAAGCCCTCTCCATTCAGCTGAAAGACTGGCGCCGAAAGTCATTTTCGGATTACCGTTGTCGTTCATATGTTCATAGGTATTGGGATAAACGTCATTGTTGTCAATGATACCGTCACCGTTCCAATCTTCATATTTCCAGTCGCCGGGCAACTGGGTAGCACCGCCTTGGCCATCTTGTATCGGGGAGTTCCAAATGTCTTCCATCGAGGTGAATTGTCCTTCCGAACCATAAGCCCAACCCATGTCTGAATAACGATCCGTGTATTTGTTGCGCCAACGGTCATAAGAATTCACCGCATCGCCTTCCTGCAAATACCGGTTCTGACGACGGGTCAACGCAAAATTCAAGGCGACAGAATAAGTGAAATCACTCACCCGGTTGCGATGCCCCAAAACAATCTCAAAGCCTTTGTACAAATCTTCATTCAAGTTTTCTTCCGGCAATTCGGCACCCAACGTGCCAGGAACCTCGCCGCTTCGTTTCCCCAATAGGCCGTCCCTGTAACGCCAGAAGAAGTCCACTTGCCCGAACAGCAAGCCGTTCCAAAGATCGATGTCCGTACCGACATTCAAAGTCCTAGATGTGTACCATGTAATCAGTTCATTGGGAATTCCCCTGAATCCCAATCCTTTATACACTTCATCACCAAACACATAACTTGCGCCCGGATAGTCATACCCTGCCAAATACTGATAGGAAGATGAACCATCATCGCCCATAACGCCGTATGACAGACGCAGTTTCCAATTCGTAATAAACGACAAAGGCGCAACATCCTTTATGAAACTTTCTTCTGAAATCCTGTAACCGACAGAAAAAGAAGGAAAGAATCCCCAACGATGTCCTTTCGCGAATTTAGACGACCCATCGTAACGGAAGCTCACCTCGGCAATGTATTTTGACATGTAGTCGTAATTGACACGCCCCACAAGACCCATATTCGTGACACGGAAAATATTTGCCGCATCAGCAGATCCCATCTGATCCTCCTCTGAACCGGCGAAAATCTCGTCCACGGCATCCATCTCAAAGTTCCGCTTTGCCCAAATATTGTCTTCCTCGCTGGAACTCTGCTCGTAAAGGAGAAGCAACTTCAAATTATGTTTCTTGTTGAATGAACGCTCGTAATTCAGCGAAGCCTGCAACTGGTGCTGCAAGCCTTCCCATGACCTCCGCCGGATGGAAGAAGGCGATGAATATACTTGCGGCGTATAAATGTCCTGCCCGACATCATAATTATACAACGTATATTGCTTTTGGTATTCCTTCTGCTGGTTATTGCTGTAATCAAAGCCATAAAGGAACTTTGCACTCAGCCCCTTAAGGAAAGGAGCATCGTAGGTCAATGAGAACGTAGTGTTCAGCGTGCGGTTCATAAAAGTCTTATAACCCACCTTGTCCGCATCCGTTATCATCAACGGGTTCAACCCGTACATGACATCATTAGGGAAATTCTCATTGTTGTTTGCGTAAGGCGTTTCCGTAGGCTTCAGCATCCAGATGGCCTTGAACTGTTCCCATGTATCTTTATAAGGTTGGTTCTTCTTGTCGCTCATAAGGCTAATCAACATTTCCACTTTCAAGTTCGGTGTGATGTCGAAGCCCAAATTAGAACGTATGTTATAACGATGGTAATTCAAATCACCTGTTTTCCAAATGCCATCCTCGCCATAATAACCGAACGACACAAAATATTGAGAACGCTCGCCACTCCCGCTGGCCGTGATGTTATGATGGGTCTGAGGCACAAAGTTGTCCATGGCCAAACCATACCAATCTGTCCCGCCCACTTGACGAAAGCGTTCCACATCCTCCAACGTGAAAGTGGCATCAATGCCACGTCCCATGTTCTTATCTGCCTCACGCACCAATTCCGCATATTGCACTGCATCCAGTACATCAGGAAGGCCAGATGGATTTTGGAATCCCACACTTCCCGTGTAATCTATCTGTGTTTTCCCTTCTTTTCCCCTGCGGGTGGTCACCAAGAACACGCCGTTGGAAGCACGCATGCCGTAAATGGCTGCTGAAGCATCTTTCAGCACGGAAATGCTCTCTATCTCATTCGCTTCCAAACGTTGGAAATCGGCCACGTCCCTCACCACACCATCAATGACAATCAAAGGCGTACCCAATCCACGTATGTCCATCTTCGCGTCATAACTGCCCGGCTCGCCGGTACGCTGCTGGATACGCACGCCCGGCAACTTGCCTGCAATCATGTTTTGCACATTGGAAGAAGGAGTTACCAGCAACTCATCTGAACCAACTGAACTGACGGCACCCGTCAGTGTGGCCTTCTTCTGAGTGCCGTAACCCACTACTACCACCTCATCGATAAGCTGTGTTTCTTCCTTCATCACCACATTGATGACGGTTTTGTTTCCAACTGAAACGTTCACAGCCTCAAAACCAACTAACGAAAAGCGCAATGTCGTACTGCCAGCCGGAAGCTGCAGGCTAAATGCACCCTCAATGTCCGTTATCGTCCCCATTGCCGTCCCTTCGCACAATATATTCACTCCAGGAAGAGGCTCTCCCGATTGATCCGTGACGGTTCCTGAAACCGTTCTCACTTGTCCTGCTGCCGACAAAGGAATTCCTGCAAACACCAGCAGGAAAAGCCCCAAGCAGCATGCAAACTGCTTTCGGAATATCCGAAATTTCCTATTCACATTATCCATGTCTTGTTGATTTGTCAAACAATTATTCTATATCTGCCCGGCACGCCTTCATGGAAAAGGATACGCACATAATCCGAAAATTTTTCCTGAAAAAAGCCGGAATCTTTCAGGAAAAAAAACAAATTTATCACAGAAAACTGAGCGCAATATTAGAAATAAATCCCATGAAGATGCAAGACTATGCCAACAAACAAAAGGGAAACCGGAAGGATACCGATTTCCCTTTCTCATACTCGTATTACTTGAGAACTTTAAAAGATTCTGCTTTCCCGTTGGCCAAAACCGTCACTACATAGAATCCGCTTCCGGGCAAAGAAAGCGTTTCTTCGTTGCCAACGGCCTTCATTTCTTCCACTAAGACACCGTCTAAGGTGTAAACGCTTACCGTCTCGCCACCGTTCAAGCCTTCCACACGGACATTACCGCCTGAAACATACACCTTGAAAGGAGATTCAGCAGCTATTTCGCTGATGCCTGACGTGCTGCTCTGCCATTTGAACACAGGATAAGGAGAAATGTTGGAATCCAACGTCCATACTTCATCAAAATCGAAGTACAATTCATCCACATAGAAGCTTTCGGTGAGTTCTTCCACCGTTTCACCGTTGTCCATGGAGAGACCAACATCTTCTGTCACAGGCGCACCATTGACCAGCACCGATGAATGTGCGTAATTGTCGGCCACGTCGCCGCCGTTTCGTTTGCCTACAATGCGGTGTGTCACTTCTGCCTCACCTACAATATTTTTGTTCAGCGACAAGCAATTATAAACCGTTGCCCCATCATTGGCACCGATGATGCCGCCGATGTTCGTCTTTCCCTCCACTGTTGAAGTTGAATAACAATACATAATCGTTGCCTGTCCTGAACTCGTAATTCCTCCTACAGCATCGCCGGTCCATTCCGCACCTTCTTCATGAGGAGAAGCTGCTGAAATGGTGCAATCCACGGTGTAGCAGTTGATGATGGTCGTAGTTCCTGCGCAAGGGCCAGTCACACCGCCGGCATTGGAACCCGTCCCGATGTTGGAACAAGAACTGTTCATCACGCCAATTTGTTCTATGGTGGCATTCCGTGTCTGCCCGGAAAGGATACCTAAACGTCCTCCACCGACAACCGTCACATTATCAATAAGCAGATTACGGATTGTACCGCCGTCCACCACGCCAAAGATGCTCATGTCGTGTGCGCCATCGTCACCCTCATGGCGTGCCAGCAGATTGGATATCTTGTGCCCGTTGCCGTCAAAGGTCCCGCTGAAACGTTGCGCATCACCATCACCGGCGCCCCATTCGCCAAGAGGCCACCAACCGCCTTCTTTCACATACGAACTAAAGTCCAAATCAGCCATCAGTTTAAAATACGCAGCCCTGTTCTCACGGATGGCATCAAACTGCTCCTCGGTTTCTATCAGGTAAGGGTCAGTGCGGGTGCCGCTTCCGCCTGCATACAAATCACCTGTTTCTTGAGCCGCCATCCATTGGCCGATTGCCACACATGCACAAAATGTAAAAATCTGTTTTTTCATGATACTTAAATTTTAATTATGAATATGATATTAAATGTGAGCCATGCCACTGGCCCGTTAACAGTGCCAAAGTTATTGCCGCATGGTAAACAACGGCATTAACAGAGCATTAATAACAGGGGTTCCCCAAAAAGGGACGGCACTTTTCCCGCCGCCCCCATTAACAAAACATTAATCCGCCTTGCCTACAATGCCCCCCACATGGCTGATGCCCTCTACTTCTGCCGTTGAATAACTGTCGGATATACTGCTGTCCGAATCCATCGAACTGGATATCCCGCCTGCACAGTCTTTCGCATAAACATACCCGCCACGTACTGAGCAGGCAACCACTTCTGATGCAAAAAGCGGGCCGGTCAGACCTCCGGCATTAGATCCGTGTTCTGACAAACGGTTCTCACAACGGCAATCCGTGGATGCCACACGGTGCAAACGGGTGGAAAAGGCCGCGCCTGTCACAATTCCCAAACGCCCTTCCCCGACAACCGTGCAATGCTCCACGTTCAAATCCTTAATCACGGCTCCTTCCGTCACGCCGAAGATGCTCAAATCGTGAGCCTTCCTCTCCACAGACAGATTCCGAATAGTATGCCCGTTTCCGTCAAAAACACCG
Organism: uncultured Bacteroidaceae bacterium; assembly: GCA_944320785.1. Lineage (GTDB taxonomy): Bacteria > Bacteroidota > Bacteroidia > Bacteroidales > Bacteroidaceae > CASFPE01. The sequence goes on along the minus strand of CALUIR010000015.1, from coordinate 7,224 downwards.
CTGAAGCGTTCCAAAGCGCCTGTACCGCCGCCCCATTCTCCAAGCGGCCACCACGGTTGCCCGTCTTCACGCACATAGCCGGAGAAATCCAAGTCGCTTTCCAAGCGGAAACAGCAATCACGATAATCACGGATATGGTCAAACTGCTCAGGTGTTGCCACCAGAAACGGGTTTTCCTCTGTCCCTTCCCCTCCGGCAAAAGGATGTTGCTCCTTCAAATAAAGGCGCAACAATTCAAAAAACGACGGGGCATCGAGCAGCACAATGTCTTTATCGAGCCGGGCCACCTCGTCCATCACCTCCACATACCAGGAAGGGTTTTTCAAGATATTTCGGAACCAATGGAACGGCAAACGGGCGGAACGTTCCTTCACCCGTTCCACAATACGGGAAGCCGCCACTTTCGGGTCATCGTCGTTGATGTCAAGGTCTGCCTGGAGTATTGGCATGTTGCCATAAAGCCATGCCATGGAAGGGGTTTTCTGCGGGACAATGCCGTTCGGGCTGAAGGAGGCATAAGCATCAAGGCCGCTCCTGTCCAGTCCCGGCGCATAGCCATCCACGATAAAGCCAGTCACCGTGATGCCCCACCTTTTATAATATGGCATGCAATGGCGAGCCCATGCTCCTGTGCCAGAGGGCAGCCCGGAAAAAGGACGCGGCTCCTGCAACATGCCGGGATTGAGGTAACCCGCCCCATTGTCGGCAGAAGCAAAGTAATCATTCCCGGTGGCCGTCGTCCTCATGTAGTGCAAAGCATGAGGCACCCGTTCTTCCAAAACCGGGCTTACCGACCACATCAAGGGCAGCTTGCCACGGGCCGGGTCGTCCCATTTCACGGAGGCCATCTGGCTCACCCACGAAGATGCGTCATAGTCGCCGACATAAAAGATGATGAACTGCTTCCCGCCCGTGTTGACTTTGCCATCCGCCGTCAGAAGCCCCCTTTCCTGCAATTGCGCATGGGTCACCCATGGCTGGGGATATTCTTCCTCCAAAGGGAAATGTTGCCAGAAGGAAGCATTGGCCAATGCGCCGTAACCAATGGCATCCGCATCCTTGAAGGCATTGTAAGCACCTATCAGGCGGCTGAATTCCCATTCGGTCGGCACATCGTCGTGCATGCCCCCGGCATGCATCGTGTATTTGTAGGCCCATGCCGGGAAGCCGCCAATGTAGCAGAAGCGTTCACCGCCATTCTGATGATAGGCCAGCAAAAGCATTTCTTTCAAGGTAGCCAAGTCGATGCCGACAGGTTGCCCGGGGTCGTCCGTCGCCGGCTCGTCCCCCCACGGGGAAAGGTCGAAGAAGAAGCCGCGTTTGCTGATGAAGAAGTCATGGTTGGACAACGTATGGTGGTTGCGGTTCGTCGCCATAGGCTTCTGTTTCCAATACTGGTCAATGTAGTAGCCTGCATACTCCGTGTTGCATTTGCCCTGCTTCATATAGTTTTCTATATACCAAATGTAGGGGTCGGCCTTGACGGAACCTGTGCTGGGACGGTCCGTGCCGGGAATGATCCCTTTGCCCGTGAACATCGGGCTGCCGTCTTCATTCACCAGCCGGCATTTCACCGGCAGGCAAGGGCCATGGGCCACCAGCCGGTCATACAGGCTTCCGGGCGAAGGGTCGTAACGCACGGGCAGCAAATCCTCGCAGCCCGCCACGGAGGAAGCGACATTGCTCGTGGAGGGGACATTCCCGTCGTATAGCACGACGCCTTTCACATTGCCTGCGTATGCCGCCACTAAATCTTCAATGGAAGTGTAAGTCGCCGTCTCCTTCCGGTAAAGCCATTGGCCGCGCCGCCGGTACTTGTCAAGCCAATAACGATCGATGTCCACTCCGTCGCGTTCCACAAAATAGACATACAGCCGTGGAGCGTCGCGGTTGACGATGCCTTGAAGCGCAGACACCAAATGCACGTCGTCCCATGCCACGTTGCGGCCTTCTTCCGTACCCAAATCCGTCTGCAACGTGTAGTGCAAATCATATAACCCTATCACGTCTTGGCCATGCATCCTGCAAGGACATCCTAACAACAGCAGCACACCGGCCCCCAAAAGGCATTTTCCCATATTCATAAGTCTGTCACATTATAAGTTAGCATGGCAAATTTAACGTGGCGGCATTAACGCCAAAGGCAACGCAGCATTAACACAACCCGACATAAGCAGAAATCCGCCCGCCTTGCATTAACAAAACATTAAAGAGGGAAATCCGCCCTGCCAGCATGGGAAGCCCCAATTTCCCGCGTAGAAAGTCCCGGCCAGCCGTGTGAGAACTTCATCCTTAGGCTAAAGATGTGCATCTTTAAGCTAAGGATGTATATCTTTAGCCTAAGGATACACATCTCTAACCTAAAGATAAAGAAGTTGCCGGGGTGAACCAAACTTCCCGCCCGGGCAAACTGGGTTTCTTTCCCGCGCGACCCGCCCAGCAGCCCCATAAAAACAGAGGCAAAAATTGGCCGTTTCAGGAAAACAAGCTATTTTCGCAGAAAAATCATCGCCCACAATATGAAGAAGCTTGCTTTCCTCCTGTTGCTATCTCTACACGCTATCCTGCCCGAAGCGCAAAATGCCGCTTCCGGGCTGAATTTCGCGTCACACGAGGTCATGAAAGAGGAAAGGACCTCCCTGCAACTGAACAACGGCAAAGCCTTCCGCTTCCCGGAAGGCTTCACATTGGATTTTGAACTGCGCTTCAGGACAGAACTGCATAATTACGGGTACATTTTCCGCATCATCGCCAACGACACCGTAAGCTTCGACTTGGTATCCAACTACACGGACGGGCGCAAATCCTTGAATTTCATCGAAGGGAACCGCACGTTCGCCCCATTCAGCAATGAAGTGCTGGAAGGATACCCTAAACACAGTTGGGCAAAAGTGCGCCTCAAGATCCATCCCGAAACCCAGGAAATCACTGTTTCATTCAACGATGAAACCCTCAAGCTGCCCTACCCGTACAAGAAGCTGCTCCACTACAGCTTCTGGTTCGGATACTGCGACCATCCGGACTTCACCTCCTACGATGTCCCCCCCATCGCCATACGCAACATCCGGCTCACGGACGGGGACAACAAGCTGCAAGCCTATTGGCCGCTGAAGGAACATGCCATGACAGACGTTTACGACTCCGTCGCCCGCTGCCCGGCCAAAGCATGCAACCCTGTCTGGGAAATCGACAAGCATGCCCGGTGGGAAAAGGAGATGTCTTTCACGGCAGGCCACTATGTGCAAGCCGCATTCAACGAGCAAGACGGGACGCTCTACTTTGCCGACCAATGCCAAGTGCTTGCCATCCGCCCCAACGGCCACCGTGCCGAGACCCTCCACGTGCTGGGAGGAAATCCTTATTATTCCAGCAGCAACCAGATGATTTACAATCCGATGACAGAGGAATTATGGTCCTACGACTTCGACGGCCCGCACATCTCCAAATTCAACTTCGCCACCCGTGAATGGAGCCATTCCAACAAAGACACCAAAAATCCAGACCATAGCCACCACAACGCATTCATCTGCCCGGAGGATTCCTGCCTGTACGTGTTCGGAGGCTATGGAGGGTACACGTACAAGAACGACTTCCTGCGCCTGCCTCCTGACGAATCCAAATGGGAAAAGATAGGCATGCACCCCCCCATCCCGCCCCGCTACCTGAGCGCCGCCGGGATAAAGGACGCGCAATCCGTGCTGGTGTTCGGAGGATACGGGCATCACAGCGGCTTGCAGGATTTAGGCCCCTACAACTATTACGACCTGCATGAAGCCAACCTCCGCACACGGGAGACAAAAAGGCTGTGGACGTTAGGAAAGCCACAAGAACCGTTTGCCGTCTCCAACTCCATGGTCATCGATTCCGCCGCCAACAGGTTCTACGTGCTTTGCTTCCCCAACAACCGAAGCAACAGCCACATCGTGCTGAAATCATTCAACATCAGCAACGGGCAGTCCAAAGCCCTAGCCGACACAATTCCGTACAAATTCGAGGATATCAACGCATACAATTCCTTATATTATGACAAAAAGGGCCATATGCTGTATGCCGTGACCATCTTCCACGAGAAAGCACAGTCGCAGGTCAGCATCTACTCGCTCCCCTATCCCCCCTTGGCGGCCGCCGACACCATCCAGCAAGCGGCTCCGGCATTCCCCGCCTGGGCAGGCATCGCCGGATCCGCCCTCCTCATCACCGCCATCGGGGCAGGCATCCTCGCCCGCCGGGCAAAGCGGGGAAGGAAGGAAAAAGCCATGCCCCAAGCCGCCATCTCCATCGACAACAAGGAATACACGCCTCAGCCCGTCCCCCGCCGCTCTGCCATCCTGTTCTTAGGCGGCTTCCAAGTATGGGACAAGGAAGGGAACGACATCACCAAACTGTTTACCAAGACATTGAGGCACACGCTCATCCTCATCTTCCTCTACACGCAGAAGAACGGGAAAGGAATCTCCAGTTCCACCCTGTGCGAGACCCTGTGGCCGGACAAGAACGAGGAAAGCGCGCAAAACAACCGGCGGGTCACCATCCGCAAGCTGAAAGTGCTGCTGGAAAGGCTGGAAGGCATCGAACTGGCCAACACCAACTCCTACTGGACCACCCAATGCCATGCGCCCTTCTTCAGCGACTACTATGCCGTATTCGCCAGCCTGAAGGAACTGCACCAGCAAACCGCCGTGCAAGTCAACAAGCTGTACGACCTCCTCCATCTCGTCAACAAAGGGCTGCCGCTGCCCTTCGTCAACCAAGAATGGGCAGACCCCTTCAAGGCCGACTACGCCAACCACGTGCAGGACATGCTGTGGAGCATCGTGCAGAACGGGAACCTCACCGACTCCAAGCTCCTCACCCGGATAGCCGACGCCATCTTCCTGTTCGACCCCACGGACGAGAACGCCATACGCCTGGAATGCAGCGTATTGGTGAAGAACGGGAAGGCAGGGCTGGCAAAAAGCGCCTACGACCACTTCTGCACGGAATACAAACGGCTGCTGGGGACTCCCTACGACAAATCATTCAACGACATATGCAACCCATCAAGCCATCCGGCATGACATGTTCCCTCCTCCTGCTGTCCCTGCTGCTGGCATGCGCCGCAGGCACGGCAAACGCCCAACGCAACAAGGCGTTCACCCAAAGCATCAAGACCATCAGGACCGTGGCCAACGGCAATTGGGAACAGCCGCCCATCATCGAATTAGGCACAGATGAGTACATCGAAATCTCTTTTGACGAACTAAGCCACCAATACCACCGCTACACTTACAAAATCACCCACTGCAATGCCGACTGGCAACCATCGGGGCTGTCGGAACTAGACTATTTGGACGGATTCAACGGCAACACCATCGACTACTACGCCAACTCGTTCAACACCACCATGCTCTACACCCACTATGCGCTGGAAATCCCCAACGAAGACGTGAGCATCACCGCTTCAGGCAACTACGTCGTGAGCGTTTACGATGACGACAACGGCGGCGAGCATGTATTGAACGCCTGCTTCTCCGTAGTGGAGCAACAAGTGGGCATCGCCGCCTCCGTGAGCAGCAACACCGACATCGACACCAACAGCACCCACCAGCAAGTGAGCTTCAGCATCCACCACGACAATTACGACATCCGCAACCCGGCATCGGAAGTGAAAGTGCAAGTGTTCCAAAACCAACGGCGGGACAACATGGTGACCGGCATCACGCCCACCTACCAGCAACCGGGGCAGTTGCAATACGTGCATAACCGCCGCCTCATCTTCGACGCAGGCAACGAATACCGCCGCTTCGAACTGACCAACGTGCATTATGCCACACAGGGAGTGGACCATGTGCGCTTCTTCGACCCTTATTACCATGCCGTGCTGTTCACCGACAAAAGCCGGCGCAACTACAGTTATGACGTGGACCAGGACGGACGCTACTTCATCCGCTACAACGAGGCGGAGGACAACGACACCGAGGCCGACTACATCTTCATACACTTCGCCTTGGCATGGGACGATGCGCCCCTCCATGATGGCAGCCTCTACCTGCAAGGGGCATTCACAAACGGGCGGTTCGATGCGTCCAGCCGCATGACCTACAACCCGCAGACGCAGATGTACGAAGCCGTGCAACTCCTCAAGCAAGGAGCCTACAACTACATGTACCTCTACGTCCCCGACGGCAGCACGCAAGGCTCCACCCTGCCCGTGGAGGGCAACTCGTATGAGACGGAGAACGAATACATGATACTCGTGTACCACCGCCCCTTCGGCGGGCGCTACGACCGCCTCATCGGAAGGGCCGTCGTGAAATTCCAGCAATAAACGAACAGAATACCCAATAAACTATACCGTATCACTTATGGCAACAACAGACGACAAGAAAGTCATCTTCTCGATGGTCGGAGTGAGCAAGTCATTCCAGAACAACAAACAAGTGCTGAAGGACATCTACCTGTCCTTCTTCTATGGAGCCAAGATAGGCATCATCGGCCTCAACGGCTCCGGGAAGTCCACCCTGCTGAAGATTATCGCCGGGTTGGACAAGTCATACCAAGGCGAAGTGGTCTTCTCGCCGGGCTATTCCGTAGGCTACCTTGCCCAAGACCCTTTCCTCGACCCGGGAAAGACGGTGAAGGAAGTGGTGATGGAAGGCGTGCAGCCCGTGGTGGACGCCCTTGCCGAATACGAGGACATCAACCAGAAGTTCGGCCTGCCCGAATATTATGAAGACCCGGAAAAGATGGACCAGTTGTTCGCCCGGCAGGCGGAATTGCAGGACATCATCGATGCCACCGACGCATGGAACCTCGACAGCCGCCTGGAACGCGCCATGGATGCCCTGCGCTGCCCGCCAGAAGGCCAACCCGTCAACCAGCTTTCGGGAGGCGAACGCCGCCGCGTGGCCTTGTGCCGCCTGCTCCTGCAGAAGCCGGACATCCTGCTGCTCGACGAGCCGACCAACCACCTCGATGCCGAGTCCATTGACTGGTTAGAGCAGCACCTCCAGCAATACGAAGGCACCGTCATCTGCATCACCCACGACCGTTACTTCCTCGACCACGTGGCCGGGTGGATATTGGAACTGGACCGTGGCGAAGGCATCCCTTGGAAGGGCAACTACTCCTCGTGGCTCGAACAGAAGACACGCCGCATGGAGATGGAAGAAAAGGTGGCCAGCAAGCGCCGCAAGACCTTGGAGCGCGAGCTGGAATGGGTGCGCATGGCTCCCAAAGCACGCC
>CALUIR010000014.1 GCA_944320785.1 uncultured Bacteroidaceae bacterium | reverse complement strand
CATTGTTCTTAAAGGTTACGGCACAAAGATATGTTAGGTTGCGATGTGTGTCAAGGCGGAAAATAGAATGGTTACGTTTTTCAAAATGTTCCTAAACTTTTGCTTGTACGATTAGTAATCGTCATGCATGACGATTACTAATCGTATTGGGAACTCTCCGAGATAACTGCTACAATCTCCCGAACCTATCCTCAAAACTATCCACTAACATTTTGAACCTTTCGGGGAGATAGCGCAACGCTTGGCTGCGGATAGCCGGAGGGATGCCATACAAGGGTTCGGCGATGCTCCCGGCAATGCAAGCGATGGTATCTGAATCCCCGCCGATAGACACGGCATTGCGGACGGCATCTTCAAAATCATCGGCATCGAGCGCACAGATGATGGCCTGCGGCACGCTGCCTTGGCAAGTGCCGCCGTTGCCTGCCCCGTCCAAGCCTTTCCATGAGTAACGCGCGCGGATTTCATCTACTGCCATGTCCAGGGAATAACCGAAACGGGCGGAAACTTCTTTGCGGACAGACTCTTTCCCGCAACCTTTCCGCGCCAGATAAATGCAAAGCGCCACGGCCTGTGCGCCTTTGATGCCTTCCGGATGGTTGTGGGTGCATTCAGCTGATTCTTTTGCTTTCTGCAACACTTCTTCTTCCGAGAAGCAGGCCCACCCTACCGGCCCGACGCGCATGGCACTGCCGTTGCCGCAACTGTTGTAAGGACGCATAAGCCCACGTTGCGCAAGATGCACCCATTGCACAAAGCCGCTTCCATAACTTCCCATCGGGCACGGGTTCTCCAAAGCGTACCGCAGATAATAATCCCCGCTCCTGCCGCCGTTCAGCAGCCAATCCGCCGTGGCCAACGTCAGGATGCTGTCATCGGTATATTCCTGCTGCTCCTGGAAAAACGGGAAATCCTTCGCCTTGATGTTGTCAAACTCATAGATGCTCCCTACGATGTCCCCGATAATGCTTCCTATCATGATTCACATTTTTTTGATTTCCTGCAAAAATACAATTTCCAGATGCCAAAACAAAGCACACATTCCCTAAAAACGAGACATGAGGTCATGGCCATCCTACATGAAAGACATCTGCCACATAAGCCGCCTCCATCAACGCTTTGTACAAAGGCGCCTCCCGAAGCACGGAAGGTGCGCCGATGAGGAAAAATTGCTCCCTGGCACGGGTAAGAGCCACATTCAGTTTGCGGTCGATGACATGCCCGTCTTCTTCAGTAAGGTTGGAAAGGAGGGGCAGTTGCCATGCGTAATTGGCACAGACGGAATAGATGATGACAGCACGTTCGCTGCCTTGATAACGTTCCACAGTATCCACCAAGACATCCCCCAATTCCGGAATGCCCGACTGTGACAGTTCTTTCCGTATCAAGGCTATCTGGCTGCGGTAAGGCGTGATGATGCCTAAGGTATGCATTGCGTCAAACGATTGCTGCCTGCAACGGAACACTTCGGCAGCCAGCCGAGCGGCTATCCGCGCTTCCTGCTGGTTGCTTTTCCCGAAAGAGGCAGTGGTTTGTGGTTCCGAAGGAATGAAAGCCACCCGGTGTCCCAGCAAGTCTTTCCAAGGAGAACGGCAATCTTCCGGAAGGACAAGCCTGCCAGACTGGTGCGGAAGCCCGGCATCCGTCAACTTCCCGCCATAAAAAGAAAGGTTGGCATAAGATGCCACCTCCGGATGCATCCTTCCTTGCCGGCTCAGGAAATCAGTGGCACGGCTCCCATCCTCCTGATGGCGGCGGTAAAGCCGCTCAAACAAGGAATCCTGCCAATTGCACAAACCGGCGGCATTCAAAGCAGGGTCGGCGACACGGGAATCTTCCCTGCCCTGCAAAGCAATGGCCGGAAGCTGCTTATGGTCGCCTATCAGGATGAATTTCCCAATCGCATTATGCCCCTGCGCATCACGCATCGTCAAAAGCCCAAGCAACTGTGGCTCCAATATCTGCGTTGCCTCATCAATGATAGCCACATGGAATGACTTCAGGCGGAACAAATCCGGCTTGTTCGCCACTGCAGTAGTGGTACCCACCATGATGCGGCAGGATGCCAGTTCCTGTTCTATATCGCTCCTTTGGCGGCAGGAAGCCAATACATTTTCCATCAGGAAGCGTTGGTAGCTTTCCTCGCACGACAACTCATTGCCGATACGCATGAAATGAACCTCTGGCCGGATGGCGCACAAAGACTTGCAAATCTCGTCCACGGCACGGTTCGTATAGGCCAGCAGCAATATCTGCATGCCGGGTACCGCATGGAACTTCTCCACCATCCGCCGCAAGGCACGTGAAGTCTTGCCCGTTCCCGGAGGCCCCACAAGCAGGAAGTAATCCTGCGCAGCCAATGCCTTCAAAGCCACACGCTCAAAATCATCGGAGGCATGGCAAATGGCTTCCTCAAAAGAATCATCGAAACGCGGGAGACGCTGCGACAGGAGCAACGACCGCCTGTCTGCCACAGCCGTCGAAAAATGATGCAGGCCTTGGTACATGATTCTGAAAGCCACGTCCATGCTGTCATGTTCGAGGGCATACCGGCTATCGGGAGGCAACACGGCTTCGTTCCTTTGCGCAGCCCGCAATCGGACTTTCACTTGCTGCGGCGTGATGGATTCAATGTTACCCTTGAACACAAGCCGGTTGGTCACATTATCATCCGGCGTGTTGCGCTCATACAAGACAACGATGTCGCCCGCACGGAAGTTCGGGAGATAACCATCCGCACAGGGCGGCACGTCCAAAACCACGTAGGGCTTGTGTTCTTCCGTCGCATGGTTGCCGCTTATCCGCAAGTCCAACAGGATTTCCCCGGCCTCCAGCTTCTGCTTCAACGGCAGCTGCCAGCACGCAGAGCCGCTTTTCCGCTCGTCATACGGGACATTCCCCGTTTTCGATAGGTACAGTTCCTTCGTGATGAAGTTATAGGCAGAGAGATAGTAACTTCTCTCCAACGGCGACAAGGCATGGTATCCTTCCATGGCATGGGAAATGGAAGGGCGCAAATAAGAGTTCCAGAAACGGTTGCCCAAACGACGGGTGTTCAACGTCTCCGGCACGATGGCATCCAGCATACGGGCCGTATAAGCCGGATCGTTGTGCGCCTGCACTTGGTATTCGCAGGCCACAATGCGGTTGCGCAGGCAGATGGCTTCCCTCACCATGTCCCACTGTCCATGCGAAGGATAAAGCAACGGATAACGTGTGTACAACAAGTAAGGCCGCTGGCGTTCATGCGCTTGCCCCATGTCATACTCTAATACCGCCATGTAAAGCAACATCTGCACAAGATTGTTCTCCCGCGGGCGCACCGTGCCTTTCGGGTACTCCTCTGCCTTCCCGGACTTCATCTCGATGAAGCTGCGCATGTCGCGCTGCATATAATCTAACCGCCCCTGTATGCCCAATGCCTCGCAAACGTAAGAAGGTTCCAGCACGGCATCCGTCTTGTCAAGGCCGTATTCCTCCATCCCGAACCATTGCGCCACCACTTGCCCGATATGGCGGAAATGCAGGCGGCATCCGTCAAAGAACCCTTTCTCCTGCCGCTTGTCTTTCAGTTCATCGCAAGCTGTCAATTCCACAGCATAACGCCTGAACGCTTTCTTCATGCAAGCGGCATAATCCACCTCCTCTTGGGCATGTATCCATTCATCAAGAAACAGGTTGGCGATGTTGCCCAACAGCAATGCGCCGGTAGTGGCGGAAGGTTGCAAACGGCTGAGGAAATAATTGGCAGGATGATGGCCGTAAGGCTTGAAGCATTCAGCCAGTGAACTGATGTCCATCAGGTAATCCGGCTCTAATACCATGAACGAAGGCATGCAGACGCCCTCGGCATCCACTGCAGCATCCAGCAGATTGACGGGGGCGCCCTTCCACCATTGCTGCAGCGCATCATGGGAACAACCCGCCCGCCCTGCTTCGTCACAACGCACCTTTAAGACCTCACCGGCAGAAGCCTGCACCGGCTCCATATAGAGGAAAGTGCCATCAGAACGCAGATAACGTGCCCTGATTTTCTTATAAAACGTGCCAGTCATGCCTGCTTCCTCTTTTTTACCAACAAGATGCCCAGTTCATAAAGCAGGCAGAGCGGAGCCGCCACCACGGCCAAGGTAAAAGGATCGCCGGTAGGCGTGATGATGGCTGCCAAGATGAAAATGGCGACAATGGCATGCCGACGGTATTTCTTCAGAAAAACACGGTCGATGAACCCCATGGCCGAAAGCAACCATGCAAGGAGCGGCAGTTCAAAAAGCAGCCCCATGGCGAGGATGAGCATCATGAAGTTGTCAATGTACGAATTAAGGGATATCTGGTTCTCCACTTGCGCGCTCAACTCGTAGGAAGCCAAGAAACGGAGTGTCAGCGGATACACGATGAAATAACCCACCGCTACCCCGACATAGAACATCAGGGTTCCCAAGCCCAAAGCCACACGCACGTTCCTTTCCTCGTTCGGATAAAGCGCAGGCTCCACAAACCGCCACACCTCATAAACAAGGTAAGGGGCAGAGGCCACGACCGACATCCAAAACGCAGTGGATATATGGATGAAGAAAGGCGAAGCAAGGTTGATGTTGATAAGCTTGAGGTCAAAACGGCGGTCAAAAAAGTCGCCCGAAAGGCCAACAGTCTCGCCAATCTGATGCAAAAGCGAATAAAAAACAAAATCGTGATGGCACGGGGCAAGCACCACATGGTCAAACAGCCAAGGCATCGCGGCAAAGAATCCCACTGCCAGCAACACCCACACGGCTATCACCCGAAGGAGGGAACGGCGAAATACATCCAAGTGTTCCCAAAAGGTCATCCCTGCCATCTGCCCTTACTTGCTTTCCTTCCCGGATACATCGTCCGCATTGATTTCATCCTTGGCATTCTTCATTTCGCTTTCCGCTTCCGCCATCCCTTGTTTGAAGCTCTTCACGCCCTTCCCGATGCCTTTCATCAGTTCGGGAATCTTCTTCGCGCCGAAAAGCAACACAATCAGTAAGGCTATTATCAGGATTTCCGGCCCGCCAAGGCTCCAAAGCAACATGTCCGTCATCATTTTGTGGATATTTTATGGTTTACCGTGGCAAAAGTAAGAAAAAAGGCATGGAAATTTCCGCTTGGCCGATGAAAATTTCCTAACCGTCAACTCGAAATTCCATTGCGGTGGCTCAACTTTCCAGCAAGGGAAACGGAAGTTTCTGCGCATGCAAGATGGAAAACATTTCCGCATGAAAGAAATATGTACCCAACAACAATCGAAACAAACTGCAAGCCTTTCCCCCATTTTCGCTATATTTGTGGCCAAACTCTAACTCATAACCATAAATGGCAAGATTCATCGACTTGTTTGCAGGCATAGGAGGCATCCGGATTCCTTTCGACGAATTAGGCTATCAATGCGTATTTTCATCGGAATGGGATAAAGCGGCCTGCCAGACTTATGCGGCGAATTTCGGGGAATGCCCCCAAGGGGACATCACGAAAATTCCGGAAAGGGAGATTCCTGCCCATGATTTGCTGCTGGCGGGTTCTCCTTGCCAAGCCTTTTCCATCACGGGGAAGATGCAAGGTTTTGCAGACACACGGGACACCATGTTTTTCGAGATAGAATACCAATAACAAAAAATAAACCTGTGAATATGGAACAAGAAAAAGCAACAGGGCTTCCTGAAAACGCATTCCGAGAATTGAAGCCCGGTGAAGTGTACAATCCTTTGATGCCCGCCAATCAGCGTTACCCGGAAGCAACCCTTTGGTCCGTGCTGTGGGGCGTAGCAATGGCCATCCTGTTTTCAGCCGCAGCAGCTTATTTAGGACTCAAGGTAGGACAGGTGTTTGAAGCGGCCATCCCGATTGCCATCATTGCAGTGGGCGTATCAGGAGCATGCAAACGGAAGAACGCCTTGGGAGAGAATGTCATCATCCAGTCCATCGGTGCCTGCTCCGGAGTCATCGTGGCAGGAGCCATCTTCACTCTGCCCGCCTTGTACATCCTGCAAGCCAAGTACCCGGAAATGACCGTGGACTTCATGCAAGTGTTTGTCAGTTCCTTATTAGGCGGCATCTTGGGCATCCTTTTCCTAATACCCTTCCGTAAATATTTCGTAAACGACATGCATGGCAAATTTCCTTTCCCTGAAGCTACAGCTACCACGCAAGTACTTGTTTCCGGCGAGAAAGGCGGCAACCAAGCCCAACCTTTGCTGATAGCGGGATTGGTCGGCGGGCTTTACGACTTCATTGTGGCCACCTTCGGATGGTGGAACGAAAACTTCACCACCCGTATCTGCGCGGCAGGTGACATGTTAGCAGAAAAAGCCAAATTAGTATTCAAGATAAACACCGGCGCAGCAGTATTAGGCTTAGGCTACATCGTAGGGTTGAAATATGCCGCCATCATCTGCTTAGGTTCTGTTGTGGTATGGTGGGTCATTATCCCCGGCATGTCGTTGATTTGGGGCAGCGAAGTCCTCAACGCTTGGAATCCTTCCATCACCCAGACTGTTAGCGAAATGTCTCCGGAAATGATTTTCAGCGAATATGCGAAAAGCATCGGCATCGGCGGCATCGCCATGGCAGGTGTCATCGGGATTATCCGCTCGTGGAACATCATCAAAAGCGCCATAGGATTGGCTTCAAAAGAAATGAAAGGAAAAGGCGGCACTGCCGTCCAAGTGAAACGCACCCAGCGCGACCTTTCCATGAAAATCATCGCCATCGGTTCCATCGTCACCATCCTGCTGACTTTCCTGTTCTTCTATTTCGACGTGATGCAAGGCAACCTTTTGCACAGCATTGTGGCAATTGTCTTAGTGGCAGGCATCGCATTCCTGTTCACCACCGTAGCAGCCAATGCCATTGCCATCGTCGGCACCAATCCCGTATCCGGCATGACCCTAATGACCTTGATTTTGGCTTCAGTCGTGATGGTAGCTGTCGGGTTAAGAGGTCCTTCAGGCATGGTGGCAGCTTTAGTGATGGGCGGCGTAGTTTGCACAGCACTATCCATGGCCGGAGGTTTTGTCACCGACCTTAAAATAGGCTATTGGCTGGGCAGCACTCCAGCCAAACAAGAAGGATGGAAGTTCTTGGGAACTGTCGTGTCAGCAGCTACAGTAGGCGGCGTCATCATGATTCTCAATGAAGTGTATGGTTTCACCAGCGGAGAATTGGCTGCTCCGCAAGCCAATGCCATGGCAGCCGTCATCGAACCCTTAATGAGCGGTGTAGGCGCACCATGGTTATTGTACGGTATCGGCGCAGTATTAGCCATCGTACTGACCTTCTTGAAAATTCCAGCCCTCGCCTTTGCTTTAGGCATGTTCATTCCCCTTGAATTGAATCTTCCTTTATTGGTGGGAGGCGCCATCAACTGGTATGTGACCACACGTAGCAAAGACACTGCCATCAACAACGCCCGTAGCGAGAAAGGAACCTTAATTGCATCCGGTTTCATTGCCGGAGGCGCCCTCATGGGAGTAGTCAGTGCCGCTATGCGTTTCGCTGGAGTAAACGTGCGTTGCGATGAATGGCTGGCACATCCCGGTTCGCAATGGATAGCTTTGGCTGTGTATATCGCTTTGATTATCTATTTCATTAAATCCAGTTTAAACACTAAAACCGAAAAATTATGAAAACCGCTTTGTTAACAATGTTTTTAACCGTATCCGTTTTCGTCTGCGGCCAACGTCCGCTTGAAATCTCTTTATGGCAAGGACAAGCCCCTAACAGCAACGGCCTCTCTGGCAAGGATGCACAAAGCACGCTCTTCGTGTATCTGCCTTCCAATCCGAACGGAATGGCCATCGTGGCCTGCCCCGGAGGAGGATATGCAGGCTTAGCCATGGAACACGAAGGGACAGACATGGCTGATTGGTTCAACGCACAAGGCATCACATATGCCGTGCTGAAATACCGCATGCCCAACGGCCATAACGATGTGCCTTTAAGCGATGCCCATCAGGCCATCCGGCTGATGAAGCAACACGCCTCAGAATGGGGCATCCGTCAAATAGGCATCATGGGTTCCTCAGCAGGAGGACATTTGGCAAGTACAGCTGCCACGCACTTTGATGAAGAAACACGTCCGGATTTCCAGATTTTGTTTTACCCGGTCATCACCATGCGTGAATCCACCCATGCCGGATCACGCGAGAACCTGTTAGGCAAACAACCCGACCCAACCCTGATAGAGGAGTTTTCCAATGAACTGCAAGTAACGCCGCAAACACCGCCTGCCTTCATCATGCATAGTTCGGACGATCGTTCTGTACCCATTGCAAACAGCCTGAAATACACTGAGGCATTAGTGGAGAACGGCGTTCCCGTCAGCCTGCATGTATATCCTGTCGGCGGACATGGTTGGGGATACCGCGACAAATTCATCTATAAACGCCAATGGACCGGCGAACTGGAAAAATGGCTGCGCATGTTAAATCGCTAAACGACCCATTACCATGAAAAAGCCTTTATTAATACTGTATGTCTGCATAGCGGTTTCGTATGCCATGGGGCAAACCAATGGCCGTTATGCAGATATCACCAACCCGAATCTTACCCATATAAACAAGGAAGCACCGAGAGCCACCATCCATTTCCCGGAATGCATGCCTTTAAATGGCACATGGCAGTTCAACTATGTGGAGAATCCCGCAGAGGCTCCACAGCCTTCCGCCAAAGATATCATGGCACATGGGCAATGGAACGAAATCCAAGTCCCCGGCAATTGGGAACGGCAAGGATTCGGCACGCCTATTTATGTCAATATCGGTTATGAATTCGTGTCACCGGCAGGCATTCCTCCTTTTTGGACGAAGCCCCAGCCCCCTTCAGTTCCTCAAGAATGGAATCCCACCGGTACCTATCTACGTACTTTCCAACTGCCGGAAGCATGGAAAGAGAAATCAATATACCTCAGCGCAGACGGAGTGAAAGGAGCCGCATTCTATTACGTCAACGGGATATTTGCCGGGATGAACAAAGACAGCAAGACGCCGGCCCGTTTCAACATCACTTCATTAGTCCATGCCGGAAAGAACTCCATCACGATACAAGTGCATCGCTTCTCGGATGCCACCTATCTGGAGGGGCAGGACTTTTGGCGATTAAGTGGAATCGAGCGCGACATTTATCTGTATGCGCAACCTCTTTTAGCCATTCGCGACTTCCATGTACACGCCTCTTTGGATGAACAATACAAAAACGGCATCTTTTCCCTGAATGTAGATTTGCAGAATGCCGGTTCTGGCGAAAAGCCATGCATGGTAGAATATCAAATAAAAGACCGGGACGGGAAACAGGTGGCCGCAGGCAAAAAGACATGCAAAACTTCCAATTCGCCCGTCACGGTGGAATGGGAGCCTGTTGCCTTAAAGGACATCCATCCTTGGACAGCCGAGACCCCTTACTTATATACCTTGTCAATCACCACCAAGGAACCTGATGGAAGCATTGTGGAATCCATCGAAAGCAAGATTGGCTTCCGCACAGTTGAAATCAAAAACCGACAACTACAAGTCAACGGATGTCCCATTTTAATAAAAGGTGTTAATCTGCACGAACATGACGAACTTACAGGGCATTATGTGACAGAGGAACTAATGCGGAAAGACATCGAATTGTTCAAGAAATACAACATCAACACCGTGCGCACCAGCCATTACCCGCAGCAGGAACGCTTCTACGAACTATGCGACGAATATGGCATCTACGTGATTGATGAAGCAAACATCGAATCACACGGCATGGGGTACGATCGGCGGAAAGGCGGCACCTTAGGAAACGAACCCTCCTACCTGAAGGCACACGCCGAACGTACCATCAACATGTTTGAACGCGACAAAAACCACCCCTCTGTCATTATCTGGTCGTTAGGCAATGAAGCAGGAAATGGCATCAATTTCTACGCTACCTACAACCTGTTGAAACAATTGGACAACCGTCCTGTGCAATACGAGCAAGCAGGCTTGGAATGGAATACCGACATATTCTGTCCCATGTACCACACCGTCAACCAGATTGTGGAATACGCACAAAATCCGGACAATGATCGTCCTCTCATCCTCTGTGAATACGCACATGCCATGGGCAACAGCTTAGGCAACTTCAAAGAATATTGGGATGCCATCGAGACCTATCCGCTGCTGCAAGGAGGATGCGTATGGGACTGGGTAGATCAAGGATTTGCAGAAAAAGACGAACAAGGCAAGACCTATTGGGCATATGGCGGCGATTACGGGAAAGCAGGCACGCCTTCCGATGGGAATTTCTGCTGCAACGGGTTGGTTTATCCCAATCGTGCCACAAAACCCCACACCGAAGAATTGCGCAAAGTCTATCAAAACATCAAGTTCCTGCATTTCAATCCCAACACCCGCACAGTGGTGGTACGCAACGATTTTTCTTTCACCAACCTGGCAAAATACGACTTCGCATACAAAATAACAGCCAATGGGAAACCAATAGAAGAAAAACAATTCAGCCTCCATTTAGGACCGGGCGCAAAGGACACAATCCGTTTCGAGGATTTGCCTGCTCCCGAACCTTCGGCCACTGAATACCACATCCTGTTTGAGGCACGAATCCGCGATGCCGAACCATTCTTGCCGAAAGGCTATGTCATTGCCGCCGAACAATACGCCATCAATCCTTGGGAAAAAAAACGTGCAGGCAGGCAGCTTCCTGCCTCCATTGAAGAAGACAGCCTGCAAATTGTCCTATCCGGGACGCTTTTCCGCGCCACTTTCGACAAAACTTCGGGATTGCTCGTCTCCTATCAATACAAAAAGAAAGAACTCATCCATGACGGCTATGGATGGCAGCCCAATTTCTGGCGCGCTCCTATCGACAATGAATATGGGGCAGGATTCCCGATGAAAGCCAAAATCTGGCGAACGCTAAGCGAGAACGCCCCGCGCCTTCTTTCCATTCATGCAGAACGCAAACGCGGATTCTACCGCGAAAGTGCATCCGACGGACAAACAGGCAACCGCCATGGGCGCGAAAGCCAAATGACATACTCCATTGTGCATTGCGTTTACGATTACCCGGAAGTAGGCGGGCAATGGTACCTGTCCTATACCATCAACGAAAATGGAAGCATGAAGATAACCAATGAATTCCATGCGCAAGGCAAAGACATCCCGATGTTGCCCCGAATCGGCTTGCGCATGAAGATGCCTTCCAACTACAATTGCCTGACCTATTACGGGCGAGGCCCTTGGGAGAACTATTGCGACCGAAAGAGCAGCGCGTTCATCGGCGAATACAATTTAGATACAAGGGCTTATGAACCCTATATACGGCCACAGGAAAATAACCACCGGACAGATGTGCGCTGGATGGCATTGGCCGACAAGAAAGGAAATGGCATGCTATTCATTGCAGATGATGTGTTCGAAATGAACGCCTCTTCTTATCCGATGGAAACCTTCGACAGCGGCGATGATATCCACAACAACGCACCGGTATCAGCCAGCACATGCCATCGCCACAACAATGACCCGCAACAAGCCGACTTTATTGATGTATGCATCGACGGGCGCATGGCAGGCGTTGGAGGCGACAATGCATGGGGAGCTTATCCCATGCCGCAATATTGCATTACTGCCGGCCAACTGCCCTTTTCATACACCTTCACATGCGTTCCATTCAGCAAAGGTACCGATTTCAAGACACTCATAAGGCAATATTGAAAATCTACTGGCATGAACCAACAAAAAAGTCCCGGAGATTGCCCGGGACTTTTTTTATGATGGACGCCTCTCGCCTTATTGGCGCTTGCCTAATTCCGCATCAATGTGATACAAAGCTGCATCGCCGCCCAAACGGATTTTATCGACTATGCCTTGAGCCGTGGCTTCTTCTTCCACCTGCTCGCGGACAAAGCCCCACAGGAAATCCTGGCTTGCCTTGTCCCTTTCCGCTGAAGCTACATCCACTAGCTTGTCAATCAATTCAGAAACATGGCACTCATGCTTGTAAACAGCTTCAAAGACTTCCAACGGGGAACCCCATCCTGTAGGAACCACATCCACCTTGTCCACCTTGGCCGCGCCACCACGCTTAATCAAATAATCAGCCAACTGCAACGCATGGTCCATTTCTTCTTGGGATTGCGCACGCATCCAATGTGCAAAGCCTTCATACCCTTCTTTTGCAAAATAGAAAGACATGGACAGATAAAGGTTGGAAGACCACATCTCGGCTACAATTTGTTCATTGATAGCATTCTGTAATTTCTCTGAGATCATAATTCTTATGTTTTGATATTTATAATCGTTGCAAAAATACGAATTAGCTCAAACCATCGGTTGCACCAGTAAATTATTTAGCAAAATTTCAATTTGCACAACGTTTCACGGCAGCCTTCCCATCATCATCCGAGCAAACCGGCTCGCGAGTTGTGCCGGTTCCAAGAACAAACGCAACAAAGCAGGCAGAATGCTTCCGACAAGGCAGCAGGTGTAAAAACTTATTAAGCGATTCATAAAAAATGGAAACAAAGCAGGGAATAAGCCTCCAATCACATATTTTTTCATATATTCGCGAATATTACAATTATAAAGCATGTCAACCAGGACAATCCTCTTGCTCATCTCTATACTTATGGTCCCTTGGCTGGCAGGATGCCATCATTCCGCCAGTCCCAAAGAAAAGGGAAGAGAAGAGGCATGCCGCACCGATTCATTCATTGCCCTCTACAGGGATTCCATCTTGGAAGAACCCTCCCGCATGAAAGAGCAATTCCTAAACTTCCGGCAAACCCTGCACGACAGCATCAGCTATTACAAAGCCACAGTCTTTGCCGCATTCTGCTGCTACCACAATGCCCAGCACGACTCCGCCAGCCTGCTCTTGGCGGAAACCGGGAAGTTCTGCCAACGCCAAGAAAAGAAATCCCCCCGCCTTTATGAACTGAAAGGATACCTTTACAATTACAGCGGCGTGATGCTTCAGGAGAACAACAACCGCGACTCTGCCATCATCTGCCTGCACAAAGCCTACGATGCCCTGGCACTTGCCGATGTGCAAAGCAAAATCCCGGATATTTGCATCAATTTGGCCGACAACTATTACCAGAACGGGAACTACCCGAAAGCCATCTCATGGTATCGGAAAGCTTTGTTAACCGCAGACTCTTTAGGCACAAGCCAAGAAACGAACCATGCCATTTACGGAGGGATGGCACGCATCTACACTGAAATAGAAAATTTCCAACTGGCTGACCATTACTACCAATTAGCGGAAAAAGACTACGAACATCTGTCGCCTTACGAAAAATTCTTCTTCGCCAACACAAGGGGCAACTATTATTATGTCACGAAACAATACCATGAAGCGCTGCCTTGGTTCCACCGCGCCCACAACTTGGCGCACACTTTCAAGAAAGAAACATACCGCGCCATTACCGAAAGCAACCTTGGGGAAATCTATCTCCTCATCGGGAAAAACGATTCCGCACGCTACTTCCTGAACAAAGCCGGAGAGTACCTTCTGGCCGATGACCGCGCCAATGCCTCCATGCGCTTCTATTTCGAAGGATTGTACGCAGCCCTCGCCCTCAACCGCAATGCGCTTGACGAAGCACAACGGCTGCTGTCAAAGCCCTACGACCTCAGCGCCATCAACCCCAACTATATTTACATAAGGAACAAACGGCTGGAGGAACTGTATGCACGAAAAGGCGATTACGAAAAAGCTTACGCCTACAGCAAATTAGTGCGGCAATACGACGACTCGCTGCGCAACATAAAAGCATTGAACAACATTGCGGAAATTGACTCACGCTACCGGCAAGACACGCTGCTGCTGCACCGCGACGTCCTCATTGCCCACAACAAGGCTGAAGCGCTCCAATCCCGCAACCTAAGCATGACCCTCACGTTCATCCTCTTCTTGCTCCTTGCCATCGTCGGCGCCTCCATCATCTACGGCAGGCACAAACGCGAACAATACCTGGCCAAACAAATGGTAGTCATCACACAACTGCGCATGGAAAACGTGCGCAACCGCATTTCCCCCCATTACATCTTCAACACGCTCAATGTCATCATCCCGGCCTTGAGGCAATATGAAGACCTGGCACAACCGCTCCATTTGCTGGTGAAATCCATACGCAACAACCTGTTGATATCGGAGAAAATGGCCATTACCCTCTCCGAAGAAATCGGAATCGTGCAAAATTTCCTGGAACTGAAACAAAGCATCAGCAAAGATTTCCCACAGGTGCATTGGAACATCCATCCCGACACAAACACATTGGTCCTCATTCCTTCCATGATTATCCAAATACCTGTGGAGAATGCCGTCAAATATGCCTTCGGTCCCGGCACCTGTGAAGAAAAACGGCTGACCATTGCCGTGAAACAAACGAAAGGAAACCTTTTAATCCATATCGAAGACAATGGCATCGGTTATACGCCGGGACGTTACAACGACACCGGGAAAGGAACAGGCACCGGCCTGAAAGTGCTGTTCAGGACTATCGAACTTCTGAATGCGCAAAACGCACAAAAAATAAACATCAAAATAGACAACCTGAAAGACACCAACAACGCCCTGCATGGAACCAGGGTCATTGCAGAAATACCACCTAACTTCAATTACATGCTATGAACAACACCATCACAACCGTCATCATCGACGACCAACCTGAATGCATCGAAGTGTTAGAAAAAGATTTAAGCGCCTTTCCCGACCTGCGCGTCGCTGCCACTGCCTCGACCGCAGACCGCGCATGGAAGGCCATTGTCAGGCAACAGCCTGACCTGCTGTTCCTTGACGTGGAACTGGCAGGCGAAAGCGGACTTGAGCTATTAAACGACATCCGCCCCGCCATCCATTCAGACATGCACGTCGTGTTTTACAGCGCGTTCGACAAATACATGCTGGATGCATTGCGGGCATCCGCTTTCGACTTCCTGCTGAAACCTTACCAATACGAGGAACTGGCCGCCATCATAGAAAGAGCCAGAGAGAAAATCAGGACAGGCCATGCCGAGACGGAACAAGCCTCACGGTGGCTGCCATCGCCCCACGAACGGAAATTTGCCATGCAAACCATCACGGGCTTGCTGATTTTACGCAAAAGCGACATCCTCTATTTCCAATATGCGCCGCTAAACCGTTCCTGGCAAATGATGCTGACCGACGGGAGCGTGCATCGCTTGCGCCTTTCCATCAAAGGACAGGAAATACTGAACATCAGCCCTTCGTTCATCCAAATCAGCCAAGACATCATCCTGAATGCCGACTACCTGATCTACATAGAAAACAAGACTTTGCGGTGCGTGCTGTCGCCTCCCCATTCCCACATCGACATCAAAGCCTCCAAACGCTACTATTCAAAGATAAAGGAAACCCTTGAAATCATCTGAATGAAAGAAAACTGCGCCAAAAACATGGAAAAGCCGCTGGAACTGCCGGAAAGTTTCTGCCGGGAAACTGAAAAATTGTTGGGGGAAGAAGGATGCCGGCTCCTTGCTGAATCCCTGCACGCGGAAACGCCTGCCAGCATACGCCTCAACGTGAAAAAGCTGGCGGCAAACGGGAAGACGCCCGGCCATGCAGGCATCATCTCCTTGCTGGCTCCACAACAACAGGCCACGCCTGTCCCTTGGTGCGGGAACGGGTTCTATCTGAAAGGAAAACCGGCCTTCACCTTCGACCCCCTCTTTCACGCCGGATGCTACTATGTGCAGGAAGCATCGTCCATGTTCCTGGAACAAATTATAGGACAATTCGTCACCGGGCCGTGCATCGCCCTTGACCTGTGCGCCGCCCCCGGCGGGAAGTCCACCCATCTGCATGCTTTGCTGCCCGAAGGGAGTCTGCTGGTATCCAACGAAATCGTCCCGCAAAGAGCGCAAATCCTGAAAGAAAACCTCGTCAAATGGGGAGACAAAGACACCATCGTCACCCAAAATGCCCCTACCGACTTCCATGGGCTGGCCGGAATGTTCCAATTGATTGCAGCCGATGTCCCCTGTTCCGGCGAAGGCATGTTCCGCAAAGACCCCAAAGCCATCCAGGAATGGAGCATGGACAACGTGAAGCTATGTTGCGCACGCCAACGGGAAATCATCCGCGACATCTGGGAATGCCTGCGCCCCGGCGGCATCTTCGTGTACAGCACCTGCACGTTCAACGCGGCAGAGAACGAGGACAATGTGGCATGGATGCAGCAAACTTTCGGCGCAGAACCTTTAGGCATCCACGTCCCCGGCACATGGAACGTCACACGCGACCTGACCGGCCGCCAACTGCCTGCCTGCCGTTTCCTGCCCCATCGCACGAAAGGGGAAGGATTCTTCATCTGCGCCCTGCGCAAACCCGGAGAAGCAACCGCCCCCGCGCCCCTGAAGGCCAAGAAGCAGAAAGAGAAAAACACCCCGAATGCGCCCGGCATGCTCCGCAGCTGGCTGCGTCCTGCAACGCAATATTCCCTGCGCCTCGTCCAAAACACTTGGACAGCCCTTCCCAAAGCATGGGAACCCATCTTCGACAACCTGCAAGCCCGGCTGAAAATCCTCCATGCCGGCATACCTCTGGCCATGGAAAAGGGGAAGGAGCTTGTCCCGGCTCATGCCCTTGCCATGAGCAACGAGCGGCATCACAATGCGTTCCCCGCCTGCGAAGTTGACTATCCTACGGCCATAGCCTACCTCCGGCACGAAGCCGTCGCCCTGCCGCAAGGCATGCCGAAAGGGTACATCCTCCTCACCTACCAGGAAATGCCATTGGGTTTTGCCAAAAATGTGGGCAACCGGGCCAACAACCTTTACCCGAACGAATGGCGCATCCTCAGCACCTTCCTGCCGGAAGAACCTCCCAGCATCCTCAAGAGGCTGCCGCCATGCCCGGAAAGCTGAACCGGGAAAGGCGGCTCATTTATACAAGTTATACGTGGTGCGCAGCACGGTGAACTCCGTGCGGCGGTTGATGGCATTGCATATCTCCTGCTGTTCCTCCGGCAAGGCCAGGATGAATTCCTCGGTCAGCACATCGCCTTCCTTTACAAAGCCCAATTGTTCTGCCAAACGCTTGCGAATCAGTTTGGGCTTGCTTTCGCCATATCCTTTGGCGATGAGGCGCGCCGGTTCGATACCGCCTGCAATCAGATAGTTCACCACCGACTCCGCCCGCCGCTGCGACAGCCGCTGGTTGTAGGCATCATTGCCCTTGTAATCGCAGTGCGAACTCAACTCGATGGTGACGTGCGGGTTGTCTTCCAGAAGCTTTATCAGTTCGTCCAGCGAAGCCGTGGATTCCGGCGTCAGCGTGGCTTTGTCAAATTCATAGAAAATGTTCTCGATAAGCACCGGGCGTGCGATGGACGACAAAGGGAATTGCAACACATACTCCTGGTCCTGTTCCGTGGTGTCCACCACCAATTCCTGCTTATAGTTGAGGTATCCCCGGCAACTGGCCATCATCACATAGCTCATTCCCCGTTTCAAGTTGTAAGTGAACGAGCCGTCTTTCTTCACATTCACCTTTTCGTTCGTCCCATCCTTGCCTACGATGCTCACCACGGCATCGGGAAGTTCGTAGGCTTCCTTGTCATATACCCAGCCTGTCATCGTGTATTTCGTCACCGGCACTTCAAATGTGTAGATGTGATCCCAGCCGCGTGCGTCCCCTCTGTTGGAAGAAAAGAAGCCACGGTAGTTTTCCCCTTCGAAGGTCATTCCGAAATCATCCGCCGCAGAATTCATGGGTGACTTCAGGTTCAAGATTCTCCAATGGCCGTCTTCCTGCTGCCTTGCCCTGAATATATCCAGCCCGCCCATGCCCGGATGCCCATCGGACGAGAAATACAAGTAACCATTGGAACGGAAGGTGGGGAACATTTCGTTGCCCGGCGTGTTGATTTCCTTCCCCAGATTCTCTACTGCGCCGATTTCCGTGCCAGTGATGGGCGCACGCCAAATGTCCAACCCGCCTTCGCCTCCCGGCATGTCGGACACAAAATAGAGCCAAGCACCGTCAGGCGACACGGCAGGATGAGCCACGGACGAAAGGCTGTCCTTGATGATTTCGCATTTTTGCGGCGCCGCCCAATTGGCTCCCGTGCGCTGCGACACATAGATTTCGGCATACACCGGGGCCGTGCCGTCCTTCCGGCAGCGGGTGAAGTACATCGTTTTCCCGTCCGGCGTGAAACAGCACGCGCCGTCCTCGAACTCACTATTCACTTGTGATTCCAGCACGACGGGTTCTTCCCACTGCTTTTCCTCATTCTTCTTGGCCATGAAGATGTCGGCACTCTTCATTCCTGTGATGCCGTTCAGGTCGTTGCCCTGTGCTTCGTCCCGCGTGGAAGTGAGGTAAAGCTGGTCGAACTCCTCGCCGCCGTACACAGGAGCGTATTCCCCTTTCCGCGAATTGAAAAGCGCGAAGCGTTTCACGATGTGGCGCGTGGGATTCTTCTTCCACTCTGGGGCCAGTTCACACGACTCCAGGCCGTTGGCGGCCAATACATTTCCGGGATCATAAGAAAGGTACAGTTCATAGTTCTTCGCGGCATTCTTGTAATCCCCGTTCTTGTGGTGCATCTTCGCCAAGCGAAGGAACACGATGCTGTCCTGGTATTTGTAGCGCACAGCGTTCATGTAAGCCCCCCTTGCCCGGAGGGTGTAGTTGATGCGGTCGTAGCAGTCGCCCATTTTATAGGCGATGATGCCGCGCTGTTCCCGTTCCTTGGGCGGCGTTTTGGCGTATGCTTTCTTGTACCACGAGGCGGCATCGAAGTATTCTCCCAAAGCATAGCTCTGCTCTGCCTTTTTCAGGCTTTTCCCCGCCCCGCATGCCGACAGCATCAGCACGAGAAGCGCCACGGCCATATGAGTGCAATTCCTTGGCATGCGTGATATAATAACTTGCAAACAGGGGAAATATTGCCCGCCGCTTCCTATTTTTCATCAAACGGTTGCCGGAACGTGCAGCCGTTCTTCCACTCTGAACAGCCGTAGGCCGTCCGCCCCTTGATGATGGTTCCTTTGCCACATAGGGGGCATGTCGCTCCTACGGCCACCGCTTCTTTCGGTGGAGCAGGTTCCTTTTGCCGCTTGGCCGATGTTTTTTTCCCCGCCTTGGCGGCTGCCGGCTTCTGCACTTCCACAGAGACATGCCGGTTGGTGTTGTCGCCCAGCACGGCCTGCACGATGCCGGCTACCATGGCTTTCAGTTCGTCGATGAAGGTGCGGGTGCTGTATTCCCTGCGCTCTATCTCCCGCAACTTCTTTTCCCAGATGCCGGTCAGTTCTGCCGATTTCAGCAATTCCTCGTGAATCAGCCCAATCAGGTCCTCGCCGGTGGCGGTGGCTACCAAGTTCTTTTTCTCTTTCCTTATGTAATGGCGCTTCAGCAGGGTCTCGATGATGGCGGCGCGGGTGGAGGGGCGTCCGATGCCGTTTTCCTTCAAAGCATCGCGCAGGTCATTGTCTTCCACGAACTTCCCTGCGGTCTCCATCGCGCGGAGCAGGGTGGCTTCGGTGTAATACTTGGGCGGTTGCGTCCACTTCTCGCCAAGGAAAGGCTCGTGCGGCCCGCTCTCGCCCTTCACAAAATCGGGCAGGATGCCTTCCTCCTCCGCATCGTTCTCCTTCGCTTCCTTGTTGCCAAGGACCACTCTCCACCCGGCATCGGTGATTTGCTTGCCGGTGGCTTTGAAACGGATGCCGTCCACCATGCCGGTGACTGCCGTGGTGGTAAAACGGCATTCGGAATAAAAAGCGGCAATGAAGCGGCGGGCCACCAAGTCGAACACGCGCTTTTCCTCGTCCGTCAGGTTGCGGACGGGCGCGCCGGTGGGAATGATGGCGTGGTGGTCGGTGACTTTCGAATTGTCGAACACTTTCTTGGTTTTCGGAAGCTTCTTGCCGTCCAACGGGGCGGTCAGCATCTCATAGCCTTTCAATCCTTTCAAGATAGCAGGGCATTTGGGGTAAATGTCCTCGCTCAAGAAAGCGGTGTCCACACGGGGATAGGTGGTGGCTTTCTTTTCATACAGGGACTGGATGGCCTTTAACGTCTCGTCGGCCGACATGCCGAATTTCTTGTTGCACTCCACCTGCAAGGAGGTGAGGTCGAACAGGCGCGGGGGATACTCCACGCCCGTTTTCTTCGCAATGCCGTCCACGGTGAAATCTTTGCCGCGCACTTTCTCCAAGGCCGCTTCGCCTTCTTCTTTCGAAGCAAACCGCCCGTGTTCCGAAGCAAACGCCACGTTGCGGTACATGATTTTCAGTTCCCAATACTGTTCCGGCACGAAGTCGCGTATCTCCTTTTGCCGGTTCACAATCAACGCCAATGTAGGGGTCTGCACCCGCCCGATGGAAAGCACCTGCCCGCGCGTCCCGTATTTCAAGGTATATAGGCGGGTGGCGTTGATGCCCAGCAGCCAGTCGCCTATCGCGCGCGCCAGCCCGGCTTCGTACAAAGACTGGTATTCGGCCTGGTCCTTCAACTGCCGGAAGCCCTCGCGTATCGACTCCTCCGTGAGCGAAGATATCCACAAACGCTTCACCGGGCAGCGTGCGCCGGCCTTCAGCATCACCCAACGCTGGATGAGTTCTCCCTCCTGCCCGGCATCCCCGCAGTTGACAATCTCGTCAGCCTCCCGCATGAGCGACTCTATCACACGGAACTGTTTCTTGATGCCCTCGTCGTCAATCAGCTTGATGCCGAACTGGGCGGGAATCATCGGCAGGCTGCCGAGGCTCCATGCTTTCCACAAAGGGGTGTAATCATGCGGCTCATTCAGCGTGCAAAGGTGGCCGAACGTCCACGTCACTTGGTAGCCGTTGCCTTCCATGTAGCCGTTTTTGGCCGCATTCGCCCCCAAGATGCGGGCAATGTCCTTGGCGACGCTCGGTTTTTCTGCTATGCAAACAATCATCGTGTGCTATAAAATTGGAGGGGCAAATGTAAGCATTTGCAGGGACATTCCGGGCAAATCCGCCGAAGTATCCCAAGAAGCCCATGAACTTTTCCCTGTAAAATTCCGAATTTCACCCATAAAATGCACCCACTTTTCAGGTAAAATTTTGAATTTTACTATATAAATTCTTCATGACAAAATGAACCGTCCCAGACAGCCTCATAAGCCATTGGGGAAAGCACACAGGACATTGCAAAAAATCATTGGAAGGATTTCACTCAAACCCTTCAAGGTTTTGCCGCAAACGTTAAAAGGATTTTCGGAAAGATTTGGAAGAATGCAAATCACTGTTCACAATCTGCATTTCCGTTGACAAAAAGGCATTCAGAAGGTTTCCAGCCTTTCGCCAACGCATCTGCCTTTTCAAGCCAACGCACAATACGCACCTCCGGCGGGACACTTTCGCCCCAATATTCCGCAAAAAGAGCATCCTCCATGCGCAATGCGGCTTCTTGCATTTCTTTTTCTATGAGCTTCAATGCACGCGCTATATAAATGCCGCCTTCGTCATCATTCCTCGGGTTGGCGACACTTCCGGCAGAAAACAAGTCGCGCGCCTGATGGCACAAGACACCATGATACGTCAAAAGATACAATACTACGTCATCATACTTGTTACGCACTCGCCCAGATTGCACAATGGATGGGCATAACAAAGCGGCTTCCGCCCGCAAGCGCACTTTTTCTTCCGCCGTGAGATTGGTGTACAACCGCGCTTGCAAAGGGGTTGTATGGGTATCCTCTCCTCCATCTTCCACCCACCATAAACGCCCGTCCGGGTGGATTTTCCTTGCGTATGCCCTGACATAACGCATTTTCCCCTGCATGTCAAGCTTGCGGAAGTCATCATACCGTATTCCCATTTGGCGGAATAATGATTCATGTACCGCAACCCCACCTTTGGCCATCTCAATTTCAAAGCGCGGCACATGGGAAGTACGCACATGCACCACGCTTTGTTCCCATTCGCCCCACCTCACTTCAGGCGTGCCGCCCATTTTTCCATAGATGACATAAATGTGCTTTACGGCTTCAATTCGCTGTGTTTCAAGCACACTGTTGGCTATGCAACGCCAAGTGTCTTGCTTCGTAAACTTGACTTCCACCCCATATTCTCCCAATGCAATATCCGGGAATGCCTGCGGATGAGGATTATAATCAATATGAAAAGTCCCGTCATTTAAAGTCAGTTCATCCAATACTTCACGCACCCGGTTCTCAAAACAGGCAGAATCTCCAAATCCTATCGTGCGCGCCTCATCTGTCAAACGGACACTGCAACGCTCAAGAATACTCTCAAATTCTATTTTATCCATAGGCCAATCACAGGAAATTCTACATGGATTGCACCAACACATCCCTCACCGCATTGGCAATGTGCCAAGCCAACACAGGAGGCACTGCGTTGCCGATTTGCCGTTCTGTCTCACGCAAGCCGCAGGAAAACACGAAATCATCCGGGAACGACTGGATGCGGGCTGCCTCACGCATGGAGATGCGGCGCGGAAGGCGGTAATGGAATTGAATGTTCCCGTGGCATTCTGCCCGGATGGTGTAGCCGGGCCTATCGGCAAGCAAACGCCGGTTTCCCTGCTCACTGCTTGCATTGGCCTTGCTCCAGATGTGCGAGGTAGCCTTGTTTTCCGGGAGGTCCTCCAAATCTTCCAACGCTTCTTTGGCTGTCACCGGCTTGGACGCGACAGGCTCAGGCGCCACAAAACGCGACACGTCCTTCCTCGTCCCCACAAAAATGACACGTTCCCGCGTTTGCGGGACTCCATATTGCTCTGCATGGTACAAATGATACCCCACATTGTAGCCTAAAGCATTAAAATCTGCAAGGATCTTCTGCAAAGAATATTCATTTTGCTTCAAAAGCAATCCTCCCACATTTTCCGCAACAAACACCTTCGGACGGGTGCGCCGGACGGCTTCTGCAATATAAGTATATAAACCGCTCCGCTTCCCGTCCACGCCGGCCATCTTCCCATTGATGGATATGTCCTGGCAAGGGAAACCGCCTATGACCACGTCCACACCGCCAGGCAGGCTGCCGATATGCTCCTTCACATCTCCCTCAATGATGGGATGCTTGAAGTTGGCACGATAAGTCCTGCAAGCCGCAGGGTTTATTTCATTTGCCCATACGATTTGGAACCCATTCTTTTGAAAATGTTTCCCCAAGAAATCAAACCCGCCAATGAAACCTAAGTCCATGCCCCCGCAGCCTGAGAACAAGGACGCAACGGCAAATGCATGCTTCGATGCATCCGAAACAGC
Source organism: uncultured Bacteroidaceae bacterium (assembly GCA_944320785.1). Taxonomy (GTDB): domain Bacteria; phylum Bacteroidota; class Bacteroidia; order Bacteroidales; family Bacteroidaceae; genus CASFPE01. The sequence goes on along the minus strand of CALUIR010000014.1, from coordinate 40,642 downwards.
ATGTTTCATCCCGCTTTTCTGCTCCTGCCATTCATGCGTACTACCATTCAACATGTCATTCAAAAATGGATGAATAAGGACACAAAAATACCCGTTTGGACGGATTCATGCAAACTTTCCCGGCACAAATCCCCGTATTCAGGATACAAAATCCATTTTAATCCGTACTTTTGCAGAAAAACAACGAAGTTATGAAGAAATGGATGACCGTCCTGCTCCTGCTGCTTTGCATGCTGCCCGCCCTGCAAGGGCAGACCCGCGAGGAACTCCGCGCAGAAGCCGAAGCAGGCAACGCGAAAGCACAATACCAATTAGGCAGCTGCCACATGTTCGGCAAGGCATTCTATGCCGACGACGTGGACAACGCCCCCGTGGACTACGATGAAGCAGAGAAATGGTTCCTCAAAGCCGCCGCACAAGGATACCGCTCCGCCTGCTACAGCTTAGGCATGCTTTACCAGAATTACAAGGAAGACAGGCAAGAAGCCATCCGATGGTACGAAGAAGCCGCCAACGGGCATTACGACCTCATGGCACAGCAAGCCGTGGAACACCTGAGCGAATTGGGCGTGGACTACCTGAAAGACAGCCCCGGCGCACAGACATTGGAAGGATTAAGGCTAAGGGCAGAAACAGGCGACGCAGAAGCACAATACCATCTGGCCGAATGCTATGCCTGGGGAAAAGCCTCTCCCAAAGGGCCTTCCGATGAAACAGAAAGAGACTATGATGCCGCAGAAGAATGGTTCCTCAAAGCCGCCGCGCAAGGATACGTGAACGCCTATTTCGACCTTGGGCTGCTCTACCAATACGACAGGCCGGACAAACAAAAGGCCATCGAATACTACAAAAAGCATGTCGCGGCCACCGGCAACAAGACATCCATCAAGAACTTGCGGGAGTTGGGCGCGGACGCGTTCTGAGGAAATGCCCAAAGAAAATCCAAACGCCCCTAAATTTCCCCAAAAAGGGAAAGGGGCAAGCCATCGTTACACATTATTATCGTATCTTTGCCGTTGCATGGCTTGAAACAAGTTTTCAACAGAACACGGGACTTTTCAACAATTTACAGAAAGTTTCCTGTTTTCCGTAGGCGAAATTGCCCATTATTTGCTTAATTCGCCACAGATTTAAAAGAAGGACATGGGAAAGATTATCACATTGGCAAACCAAAAAGGAGGGGTGGGAAAAACCACCACCACCATCAACCTTGCCGCGTCACTGGCTACATTGGAGAAAAAAGTGCTGGTCATAGACGCTGACCCGCAGGCAAATGCATCTTCCGGGTTAGGCATTGACCTGAAAGACATAGAATGCTCCATCTACGAATGCCTCATCGGGCAGAACGACATCCACGAAGCCATCTACACAACAGACATCGACAGATTGGACATCGTCCCATCGCACATCGATTTGGTCGGCGCAGAAATAGAAATGCTGAACCTGGAGAACCGGGAAAAAATGCTCAAGAACATCTTAGAGCCGCTGAAACCAGAGTATGACTTCATCCTGATAGACTGTTCCCCCTCATTAGGGCTGATTACTGTCAACGCGCTCACGGCAGCCGACTCTGTCATCATCCCGGTGCAATGCGAATACTTTGCTTTGGAAGGCATCAGCAAGTTGCTGAACACCATAAAAATCATCAAATCAAAACAAAACCCGCGCCTGGAAATAGAAGGTTTCCTGCTGACCATGTATGATTCACGCCTGCGCCTCGCCAACCAGATTTACCAAGAAGTGAAGAAGCATTTCCAAGAATTGGTGTTCGACACGGTCATCCAACGGAACGTGAAGCTAAGCGAAGCACCCAGCCATGGCATACCGGCCATACTTTATGACGCCGATTCCACAGGCGCGAAAAACCATCTGGTGCTGGCACAGGAAATCATTAACCGAAACAAGCAATAAACCATGGCCGCACATAAAAAATACCCTGCATTGGGACGAGGATTGGATGCCCTCATCTCCACAGACGAAATAAAGACAGAAGGTTCCTCAGCCATCAATGAAGTAGAATTGTCCAAGATTTCCGTCAATCCCAACCAGCCCCGGAGGGATTTCGATGAGGTAGCCCTGCAAGAATTGGCCGATTCCATCAAGGAAATCGGCATCATACAGCCCATCACCCTGCGGAAAGTATCAGATGATGCCTACCAAATCATCGCCGGAGAACGGCGTTACCGCGCATCAATCCTGGCCGGGCAGAAAACCATACCGGCCTACATCCGCACGGCAGATGATGAAAACGTGATGGAAATGGCCTTGATTGAAAACATCCAACGGGAAGACCTGAACTCCATTGAAATCGCATTGGCGTACCAGCATTTGTTGGAACAATATGAACTGACGCAAGAAAGGCTTAGCGAACGGGTGGGGAAAAAACGCGCTACCATCGCCAACTACCTGCGCTTGCTGAAACTGCCGGCGCCCATACAAGTGGCCCTGCAAAACAAAACCATCGACATGGGACATGCCCGCGCACTCCTTGCCATTGACGACCCGAAACTGCAAATAAAGCTGTACAACGAAATCTTGGAACACAACTATTCCGTGAGGAAGGTGGAAGAAATGGCAAAAGGGCTCAGCCAAGGCGAGACAGTAGGAAACGGGAAAAACAAGATAAAGCCCCCCAAGGCAAAATTGCCTGAAGAATACAACCTGCTGAAGAAACACCTGTCGAATTTCTTCAACGCCAAGGTGCAACTATCGTACTCCAACAAAGGAAAAGGAAGAATCAGCATCCCGTTCAACAACGAAGAAGACTTGGAACGAATCATGGAGATATTCGACGCTTTGAAAAAACAAGAATAAAGGAGCAACAGGCCCGTGAAAAAAATTGCCGCAACCCATATCATCCCCCTGTTGTTGTTCTGCGCCTTTGCCCTTGCAGGACAGGGCATCCACGCAAAAACCTCTGGCGAGAATCCGGACTCCATCCAAACCGAAAAGCCCAAAGCCCTGTCACGCAGGATGAGGATACCCTTGGAGCCGGACACACTTGCCATAAACCAAGCCAACCAAGAGAATTTGAAAAGTTTGGAAAGCCCCGTGGACACGGCATCGCTCATCGTGAGAAAGGACAGCATCCCCGAAACATACAAAAAAACATGGGTGCCCAACCCGACCAAAGCTGTATGGCTGGCCGCACTGTTCCCCGGAGCCGGACAAATATACAACCGGAAATACTGGAAACTGCCCATCATCTACGGAGGATTCGTAGGGTGCGTATATGCCTTGACATGGAACGGGCAAATGTATTCGGACTATTCCCAAGCCTACCTTGACATCATGGACAACAATCCGAACACGAACAGCTTCATGGATTTCTTGCCGGAAGGGTACGACATATCAGACCGGATGGACTTTTACAAAGAATCCTTCCGCAAGAAAAAAGACTTCTACCGAAGATACAGGGACTTGAGCATTTTCTGTTTCATCGGGGTTTACCTGATTTCCATCATCGACGCTTATGTGGATGCAGAACTCTCGGACTTCGACATCACGAAAGATTTAGGGATGAAAATAGAACCCGCAATCATCAACAATTCAAGGGGAGACAACTCCATCGGATTGCAATGCTGCATCAAATTCTGAAACATCATGAGATATTTTTGGCCATTCATATTCATCATCGGGGCAAGCATCACCGTCCATGCACAAAACCTTCAACAGAAAAACGATACCATCACCGCCGACGGCATCATCATGCCCGAAAGCATGACCTGCAATATCGACAGCCTATTGGCGGAATGGCACAACCGAAACTACATCATGCAAGACACAAACTGCGTGATGAGCAACGCCAACCCCGCATTCAGCGACTCGGTTTACATGGACCGCTTGTCAAGGATACCTACGGTCATCGAAATGCCCTACAATGCCATTGTGCGGAAATACATCGACCAATATGCCACACGCTCAAGGAAAACCGTTTCCTACATGTTGGGTGCCTCCAATTTCTACATGCCCATCATAGAAGAAGCCTTGGATGCTTATGACATCCCCCAAGAACTGAAATACCTCCCCGTCATAGAATCGGCCTTGAACCCTTCGGCCGTTTCACGCGCCGGAGCCACCGGGTTGTGGCAATTCATGATTAGCACCGGGAAAATCTACGGATTGACGTCCAACAGCCTGATAGACGAACGGCGCGACCCCATCAAATCCACATGGGCCGCCGTGCGCTACCTGCGGGACTTGTATGTCATCTACCAAGACTGGAATCTCGTGATTGCCGCCTACAACTGCGGGCCTGGCAACATCAACAAAGCCATACGGCGCGCGAACGGGAACAGGGATTATTGGGCCATCTACAATTACCTCCCCCGAGAAACACGGGGATATGTGCCTGCATTCATCGCCGCCAACTATATCATGACCTATTATTGCGAACACAACATCTGCCCGATGGAAACACTGCTTCCGGCAAACACAGACACGGTGCAGGTGACCAAGGACTTGCATTTCACACAAATATCCGACATCTGCGGCATCAGCACGGAACAAATCCGCAGCCTGAACCCACAGTACAAACGGAATATCATCCCAGGCCGCACACGCCCCTGCACGCTGCGCCTGCCACGCAACTACATCAACACATTCATCGACAGCCAAGACACCATCTATGCACACCGCGTCACCGAATTGTTCAATAAAAGAACGACAGTAACCGCCCCTGGATACGCCCAAGGCTCGTCCGGTTTCTTCTACCACAGAATCAGAAGCGGTGAAAGCCTTTCCGTCATTGCCGAAAAATACGGCGTCAGCGTAAGAAGCATCAAACGCTGGAACAACATGCGCAGCGACCGCATCACTGCCGGAAAACGGTTAAAAATCTATCAGTAACCAAGTTTTTATGCTGAATATTTGAAAACAAAGTTTTTTTTGCCTTATTTTGCGATAAGACATGGAGGTTGGTATGAATGAAATACAGGCAAAAGAACTGATGGAAGAAAAAATGATTGATGATGCGTTCCAGGATCTGCTCAATGCTTATTTGGCAACCAAACATCGCAAAAAAGTAGAAATCATCACAAAAGCTTTCAACTTCGCCCGCCAAGCGCACAAAGGCGTCAAACGCCGGTCGGGGGAACCCTATATCATGCACCCTATCGCGGTCGCAAAAATCGTTTGCGTGGAAATAGGACTGGGTTCCACATCCATTTGTTCCGCTTTATTGCATGACGTAGTGGAAGATACTGACTACACCGTAGAAGACATTGAAAACATCTTCGGCCCCAAAATCGCACAAATCGTAGATGGATTGACCAAAATATCCGGGGGAATCTTCGGGGACAAGGCTTCCGCGCAAGCCGAGAATTTCAAAAAGCTCCTTCTCACCATGTCTGACGATATCCGCGTCATCCTGATTAAAATAGCCGACCGCCTCCACAACATGCGCACATTAGGCTCAATGTTGCCCAACAAGCAATACAAAATTGCCGGCGAGACATTGTACATATACGCCCCTTTGGCCAACCGATTGGGGCTGAACAAAATCAAAACCGAACTTGAAGACCTGAGTTTCAAATACGAACACCCGGAAGAATACAAGCAAATAGAAGACAAGCTGGCTGCCACTAAAGCGGCACGCGATGAAGTATTCAAAAACTTCACGACACCGATACGCGAGCAATTGGACAAAATGGGCATCAGCTACCGAATCATCGCAAGGATAAAATCACCTTATTCCATCTGGAACAAGATGCAGACAAAGCACATCCCGTTCGATGAAATTTATGATATTCTGGCTGTTCGGATCATCTTCACTCCCAAGAACCCGGAAGAAGAACTCAACGAATGTTTCAACATATATGTCTCCATCTCCAAAATCTACAAGCCACACCCTGACCGCCTGAGAGACTGGGTCAGCCATCCCAAAGCAAACGGTTACCAAGCCCTTCATGTCACTTTGATGAGCAACGAAGGGCAATGGATAGAAGTGCAGATACGCAGCGAAAGGATGAACGATGTAGCCGAACAAGGCTTCGCCGCACATTGGAAATACAAAGAAGGCGGCGGAAGCGAAGATGAAGGCGAATTGGAGAAATGGCTGAAAACCATCAAAGAAATCTTGGATGACCCGCAACCAGATGCCATTGATTTCTTAGACACTATCAAACTCAACCTGTTTGCATCCGAGATATTCGTATTCACCCCGAAAGGTGAGATAAAAACAATGCCCCAAAACAGCACGGCATTGGATTTTGCTTTCTCCATACACACTTTCTTAGGCACACATTGCATCGGCGCAAAGGTCAACCACAAGTTGGTGCCGCTCAGCTACAAACTGCAAAGCGGCGACCAAGTGGAAATACTAACATCCAAATCACAGAAAGTGCAGCCGGAATGGATAAACTTTGCCACAACTGCCAAAGCGAAAGTGAAAATAGCCGCCATACTGAAACGCGAACAACGAAACGCACAAAAAGCCGGGGAGGACATCCTGAACAATTTCTTCAAAAAGGAAGACCTCAACCTGACCTCCGTGCAAATAGAAAAACTCTGCAAACTCCACAAACTCCCCAACAAGGAAGCACTGCTGGCCGCTTTGGGCCAAAAAACCATCCAATTGGGAGATGCCGACAGGAATGAACTGAAAGACAAATCCAATTCAAGCAACTGGCGCAAATACCTCACCATACCTTTTGTGGGAAACAAAGAATCCAAAAACAAAGAAGTTGCCACGACCCTGCTTGGGACAGGTGAAAACATTGACACCAAACAAACCATCAACCTAACTGAGGACAAAATACAAAAGAACTACATCATTGCAGAATGTTGCCGGCCCATCCCCGGTGACGACGTCCTTGGATATGTGGACGAAAACAACCGGATCATCATCCATAAACGGCAATGCGCCATTGCCACGAAGCTGAAAAGCAGTTACGGCAACCGCATCATCGCTGCAAAATGGGACACTCATAAACACCTGTCATTTCCCATATACCTCTATATAAAAGGCATAGACGACATGGGGCTACTGAACCAAATCACGCAAATCATCTCACAACAACTGAACGTCAACATAAAAAAACTGGCAATGGAAAGCAACGACGGCATCTTTGAGGGGAAAATACAACTCTACGTGCATGATGTGGATGACGTGAAAACTATTTGCAACAATCTTAGAAAAATAAAAAACATCAAGGCGGTGACCCGCGTGGAGGAATAAAAACAAGCTCATTTGGAATTAGCTTTTATTAACCGTAAGAGAAGGACGTAGTCATACAAAAATACTATTTTTGCAACAAACACAAATCAAATTCCCTCTTTATATAAAGGGAATAAACTAATTTCATGATTTATAATCAGCTTTAACTTAGATGATTAGTTTGGTATATACTGTGGAAAAGCTAAAAACAAACATAATAATACGATGCATCATTGCCATTTCATTATGGGGACAAGCAATGGCATACGGGCAAGACACGAAACAGCATGTTCCTTTCATGGCTTACGATTGGTATCCAAAATATGTAACATTCCTCCCTAAAGACAAATTAGACTCAGTACTTGTATATGCTAATACAGACATCGTACCTGTCATCTACAAGGTGAACAAATACAATCTGCATAGCAATCCTCAATTAGACAGCATCGTGTCCCTCATCAATACCATCCGGGGAGACAAACGAATCACACTCGAATACGTGTGGATAGGCGGAAGCGCATCGCCAGAAGGACCTATATGGTGGAACAAAAAATTAGGCGATTACCGATCCAAAGCATTAGCTGACTTCTTGCTGGAAAATACAGAATTAGAAACCAAAGACCTCCGAATCGAGAATTTGGAAGAAGACTGGTATTCCGTAGCCCGCACATTGGAACGCATTGACTTCCCGCAAAAAGACACGATTATCCACATCATCCAAACAGAGCCTGACCTGCTGAAGCGAAAACAACGCATCAGAGCCATCGATAAAGGGGAATCATGGACACGCCTGATTCGCAATATCTTTCCTCCATTCCGCAATGCACGGATGGTAATCGTTTGCCTTGCAGAAGAACCTCCAGTGTCACCATTGCCGCCACACGGCATCCGCCCAACCATAAACACGCCAGCCATTCCGTACAAGCCTTCAAGGCCCGAACGTCCAGACACTTGGTTCATTGCCATCAAAACAAACGGCCTGTTCGCCACTGCACTTACCGCCAATATCGGAGCAGAAATAGAAATAGGGCGGCAATGGTCATTCGATTTCCCAATATACTACTCCCCTTACGACATCACTCCAGAACGCAAGCTGCGGTTGCTCGCCATACAGCCTGAAGTACGTTGGTGGACAAAGGAGGCAGGAGAAGGACATTTCCTCGGACTGCACACGCATGTAGCAGGCTTCAACATAGCCATCAATGACAACGGACGTTACCAAGACCCCAACCATGCAGCGTGGGGAATCGGACTAAGCTATGGTTACCAAATGGCTTTAGGCAGAAAGGAACGCTGGGCGGTGGAATTCAACCTCGGCGCAGGCTTTGCAGAATATTCTTATGATGCCTACCGCAACTGGGAAAACGGGCCACGCTATCATTCCGGCAAAGGATGGCATTGGGGAATCACCCGTGCAGGCATTTCATTTTCCTACAAATGGTTCAAGCAACGAAAACGGTGACATTCATGGGAAGAAGAAAAATTCTACATACTGCAACTTCATGGGCATTGGCAGGATTGCTCATCGCCTGCGATGCCACCATCCATGAATACCCGCAAGCAGGAACGTCGTTAGTAGTACTGGAACTGAACATCGACCGCACACCTCCTGCTTACCACAAGGAAATCATTTACGATGAAGAATGGAACCGCACCGAACGCGACTTGGCCGAGACCGCAGCCTTGCCCTACATGCCGGAGGAGGAATACGACATGCGCATCATCGTGGACATCTACCAAGGAAATGCGGAAAACCACGACCTTGCGCAAAGGGTGCAACGGCGCATCCTCTACGCCCCCAATGACGCGCTGCCCCCGCAAGACACCCTTCACGCATATTTGCCTCACGGCAATTACCATGTGTTGGCATGGGCGGATTACGTGCGCAGGGACGGCAAGGACGGCAGCCACTACCAAGCCGACGACCTTGCCGCCATCCTCACAGACACGGACCGTTACCCGGCGAACACCCATATGCGCAGCACGGCTGCAGGCAGCACATCATTCACCATAGACTTCACCCGCACACCGGAGGGATACCCCTTGGAAGAAGGGCGCATAGCCGAGTCGCGCATCATCCGCATCCTGCTGGAACGCCCGTCGGGACGCTATCGCCTGGTAGCATCGGACTATGATTTGTTCACCCACACCGGCACCAACCCCGAAGGGCTGTCAGCCCGCGTGGTGTACCAGCAGTTCGTCAGCACCGGATTCAACATCGCCACGGGGCAACCCAACCGCTTTGAGCCATCCTATGCTTTCGGCATGGAAGCGCCCATGGCAGAAACCACCGACGACGGCTCGCCGACGCTGGCCATCGACTATGTATTCGCCGCACAAGAAGGGGAAACGAACATCGTGGCGGACCTCTACCTGTACGACCGCGAAGGTCGGGAGGTGAACCGTTGCCAAGGCATACGCATCCCCATCCGGCGCAACCATGAGACCGTGGTCAGGGGGCATTTCCTCACAAGGCGGCAGGAAGCGGGCAACGGCGTGTCCATCGATGAAGGATTCGACGGGGAATACGTGGTGGGCATTGACTGAGACAGAATAACCAAAACATAACCAACTAAAAACAACAAACGTATGAGAACAAAATTGAGTTACTTAGTTTGCGGACTGGCACTGTTGGCAGCAGGATGCCAGTCGGACGACTCCACCATGGGCGCAGCGCCCGAAGGGGAAGGCAACGTGCAATTCAGGGTATCAGCCCCGGAGGCCTTGGAGACGACCCGCGCCTATGCTGCAGGAAGCAGCAGCGCACGGGGCGGGCTGACCAATGTGGACTTCACGGAATATGACCTGCGCTACCAGCTGGCCGTGTACCGCGTGGACGGCAGCGGCGCCGAAGCCACCTACACCATGGTGGTGGAGCCGCAGATGAAAGTGACTGACAGCTACGAGGAAGTGAACTACTCGCTGAACCTCGCCCCCGGGCGCACTTACCGCGCCGTCGTGTGGGCCGACTTCGTGAGGCAGGGCAGCACAGAGGACCTGCACTACGACACACAGGACTTCGAGCATATCCATGCCCCGGAAATGCCGGACAAATACCTGCTCAACGATGAGAGCAAAGATGCCTACACCGTCAGCCACTCGTTCAGCCTCGCCGGCAACGCCGTCAGTGCCGACCTCGTGCTGGAACGCCCCTTCGCCAAGCTGAGGGTGGTGACTGCCGATTGGGGCACCAACCTCGACATGCCCGACAACTTCCGGGTGTACTACTACGGATGCCAGCGGTTCACGGCGCTGAACGCCGTCACCGGGGAGGCGGAGGGGACCACGCTGGGCGATTCGGCCAACCCTACCTACACCGCCGCCATCGACCCGGAGGACAAGGAATACGCCACCGACTATGACGCTTCCGCCAGCAACCGCACCCTCATCGTGGACTACCTGCTGGCCGACCGCACGGAGGAGACGCCCATACACTTCCGCCTCCGCGCACTGAAGGGCAACGAGAGCATCGTGCTGCACGACCTGGACACCGACATCCCCATCCGGCGCAACTGGCTCACCACCGTCACCGGCAACGTGCTGACCACCGGGGCGCAGTTCAACATCTCCATCGACGAGGAGTTCGAGAACCAGTGGACGGTGGGCGAGACGTGGTGGAACCCGGAGACCATCACCCTTCGCCAGCCCGCCTACGACGAGGCCACGAAGACCTACCACATCACCGACCGCAACGAGTTCGCATGGATCAGCGAGAACGCCGCCACGGCCATCACCGCCGGATGCACCCTCTCCATCGAGAACGACATCGACATGACCGGCACCAACTGGAAGCCCATCTACAAGGAGGGCGAGCCGGCCTACACCGTGGAGGGCAACGGCCACACGCTGCGCAACTTCACCATCGACGCCCGCTATGCAGGAACCACGACAATCAACGTCCTCGGCCCGGTGAAGGTGAACGCCTACATCGGCGTGTGGGGCAAGTTTGACGGCACCATGCGCGACCTCACCTTCGAGAACATCAGCATCAACGGCCTGGCCGACAGCGAGACACACACCGCCGACAAGGACGGCAACCCCGTGGACCACAGCGACGAGGACGCTTGGTTCGCCGGGTGCATCGGCTACACGGGCGCCAACTACACCACGCCCGTCACCATCGAAAACGTGCATGCCCGCCACGTCCACATCGAGGCCAGCGGCAGCAACGGCCTCTTCAACCTCAGCGCGCAGAACGTGGGCGGGCTCATCGGATGGGTCGGCGTCGGCGGCGGCGTGGACCCGGACGAGACCACGCAAATCATCAACTGCTCCGCCGAGGACGTCCACATCACCGGCTGGCAGGCCGGCGGCCTCGTGGGCGAGACGAAAGGCGGCCGGGGCGTAGGCTTCACCAACTGCTGGACGGAGGACGTGGAGATACGCATCGCGCCGTTCCCCCTCTTTGACAACGCCGTGTCCGGCTTCATCGGCAACGTGGAGGAGGGCAACAGCGTGCGGATGACCAACTGCCGCGCCGCGCAAAACCTGCGCCTGCTCGACCTGGAGGGCAACGTGTCCAACTACCAGCCCGCGAACGACCTGTATGGCGACTGCGAAAGCGGCACGCCCAACATCGAGGCATCCGCGCAGCCCTGACGCGCACACCCCGCTTTCTCTCACAAACAAGCCGGGCAGGCTCCTGGAAGGAAGGAAGCTTGCCCGGCTTCTTCATGCCCGGAGGCGCCCCATCCGTGGGCCAAGCGGCCGCCAACGCATCCCCATGCAGGTGCCCCCGCCATCCATCATGGCGTGCAACGAATGTTGCACATGCGTGCAACGGGCGTTGCACGTGCTTAAGCGAAACATGCCTTCCCATTGGCCAACCGCTCCGTCCCCCCTTGCCCATCGGCACGGCCTCCCCCAGCCCGCGCCAGGGACGCCCCGGAGGCGCGGCCGCAGAAAACTTTCCGCCCCGCGCTTGTCCGCATGCATAAAAACCGTATATTTGTGCCATAACCTAAATGATTCTTGATTATGATCACACCACAACTGCTGCATCCCGGCAGCATCGTCATCATCGGCGCGTCGAACAACATCCACAAGCCCGGCGGCGCCATCCTGAGGAACCTCATCAACGGCGGCTACCAAGGCGAGCTGCGCGGCGTGAACCCCAAAGAGACGGAAGTGCAAGGCATGCCCTGCTTCGACGCCATCGCCGCCATCCCCCCCACGGACCTGGCCATCCTGGCCATCCCCGCCCCCGCCTGCCCCGCCGCAGTAGAGGAACTGGCCCGCGACAAGGGCGTGCGCGCCTTCATCATCCTCTCCGCCGGCTTCGGCGAGGAGACGCGCGAAGGCGCCCTCCTGGAGGAACGCATCCTGGAGTCGGCCAACCGCCACGGCGCCGCCCTCATCGGCCCCAACTGCATCGGGCTGATGAACACGTGGCACCACAGCGTGTTCACGCAACCCATCCCCGTGCTTCACCCGCAAGGCGTGGACCTCATCACCAGCTCCGGCGCCACGGCCGTCTATATCCTGGAAAGCGCCATCCTCAAAGGCCTGCCCTTCAACTCCGTGTGGTCCGTGGGCAACGCCCGCCAAATCGGCGTAGAAGACGTGCTGGAATACATGGACGCGCACTTCGACCCCGCCGCCGACTCGCGCATCAAGCTGCTCTACATCGAGAGCATCCGCAACCCCGACAGCCTCTTGGCCCATGCCGCGTCCCTGATACGCAAAGGATGCCGCATCGCCGCCATCAAGGCCGGAAGCTCCGAGAGCGGGAGCCGCGCGGCATCCTCGCACACCGGCGCCATCGCCAGCAGCGACTCCGCCGTCGAGGCGCTGTTCCGCAAAGCCGGCATCGTGCGCTGCTACTCCCGCGAGGAACTCACCACCGTGGGCTGCATCTTCACCCTGCCTCCCCTGCACGGGCGCAACATCGCCATCGTCACCCATGCCGGGGGACCCGGCGTGATGCTCACCGACGCCTTGTCCAAAGGCGGGCTGCGCGTGCCGCCCCTCCACGGCAAGGAGGCCGACGAGCTGAAAGCGCAGCTCTTCCCCGGCGCCTCCGTGGGGAACCCCATCGACATCCTCGCCACCGGCACGCCGGAACACCTCGGGCTGGCCATCGACTATTGCGAAGAACGCTTCGAGGGCATCGACGCCGTATGCGTCATCTTCGGCACGCCCGGGCTGGTGAAAGTGTTCGACGCCTACGATGTCCTCGACCGCAAGATGCAAACCGCCCGCAAGCCCATCTTCCCCATCCTGCCCTCCGTTTACACGGCAGGCGACGAAGTGAAAGAGTTCCTCGGGCGCGGCCATGTGAACTTCGCCGATGAAGTGACCCTCGCCACCGCGCTGTCCGCCGTGCTGGACACGCCCTCTCCCGCCCGCCGTGAAATAGAATTGGACGGGGTGGACATCCCGCGCATCCGGCGCATCATCGACAACCTGGCCGGCGACGGCTACCTCCCGCCCGCCTCCGTGCAAGAACTGCTGTGCGCGGCAGGCATCCCCTTAGTGCCAGAAGCGGCCAGCGCCGGGAAAGAAGAACTGCTCCAAGCAGCCCGCACGATGGGCTACCCGGTAGCCGCCAAAGTAGTAGGCCCCGTGCATAAGTCAGACGTAGGTGGCGTCAGCCTCAACATCCAGTCAGAAGAACATCTCGCCTTGGAGTTCGACCGCATGATGCAGATACCCGGAGCCACCGCCGTCATGGTGCAGCCCATGCTGCGCGGCACGGAACTGTTCATCGGCGCGAAATACGAGCCGAAGTTCGGGCACGTGGTCCTCTGCGGCCTCGGCGGCATCTTCGTGGAAGTGCTGAAGGACGTGTCGTCGGGCCTCGCGCCCCTTTCCCACGAAGAAGCCTTCTCCATGATACACTCCCTGCGCTCCTACAAAATCATCCAAGGCACGCGGGGGCAGGCCGGAATAGATGAACGCCAGTTTGCCGACATCATCGTGCGGCTGTCCACCTTGCTGCGTTTCGCCACGGAAATCAAAGAGATGGACATCAACCCGTTGCTTGCCACAGAAAAAGGCATCACCGCCGTGGATGCCCGCATCCGGGTTGAGAGGTAAAAACGGGAGGAAAGCACAAAAAGGCAGTATTCCGAATGCGATTGTCGCGCTTTTTTCTTACTTTTGCCCATTGCACCGCCCTGCGCCACGACGCAGGCCACAGATTGAGACGCAATGAAGGTAACAGACTTGATAAAGAGCCGCCAGAAAACGGCATTCTCATTTGAAATACTGCCGCCCCTCAAAGGAACCGGCATCGAAAAGGTGTACGCCACCATTGATGCCTTGAGGGAATTCGACCCGCAGTACATCAACATCACGACCCACCGTAGCGAATACGTTTACAAAGAACTTGGCAACGGGTTATATGAACGGCGCAAACTGCGTCGCCGGCCGGGTACTGTCGCCGTGGCCGCCGCCATACAAAACAAGTACAACATCACCGTTGTGCCGCACATCCTGTGCAGCGGGTTCACCCGCGAAGAGACGGAATACGTGTTGCTCGACCTCCAGTTCCTCAACATCACCGACCTGCTTGTGCTGCGAGGCGACAAAGCGAAACATGAGACCGCCTTCACGCCTGAAGGCAACGGCTACTACCACGCCATCGAACTGCAGAAGCAGATAAATGACTTCAACCAAGGACTATTCGTGGATGGTTCCCCCATTAAAGTAACTGGCACCCCGTTCTCCTACGGCGTTGCCTGCTATCCCGAAAAGCATGAAGAAGCCCCCAACATGGAAGCCGACCTCTATTGGCTGAAACGGAAAATGGAAGCCGGCGCTGAATATGCCGTCACGCAACTCTTCTTTGACAACCGGAAGTATTTCGACTTTGTCCGGCGCGCCCGCGAAGAAGGCATCAGCATTCCCATTATTCCAGGCATCAAGCCTTTCGGGCGACTAGCACACCTGAACATGCTGCCCAAGACATTCAAAGTTGACCTCCCGGAAGAATTAGTGAAAGAAGCATCCCGCTGCAAGACCGATGAGGAGGCCAAACAGGTAGGCATTGAATGGGGCATTGCACAATGCAAGGAACTGATTGCCCATGGCGTGCCAAGCATCCATTTCTATACCGTGTCCGCCACTGACAGCATACGGCAAATAGCCAAACAAGTATATTGACCGCAATATGTACTTCAGAGACATTATAGGACAAGAAGATTCCAAGCGACAATTCATTGCCGAAGCCCAACAGGGGAAGATCGCCCATGCGCAACTGCTCTGCGGGCCGGAAGGTGCCGGGAAACTGCCGCTTGCCATCGCTTTCGCACGCTACATCTGCTGCACGGACAAAGGCAAAGCGGATGCCTGCGGGCATTGCCCCTCCTGCATCAAGTTCAACAAATTGGCGCACCCGGACCTGCACTTCGTTTTCCCCGTCGTGAAGAAACGTTCCGACAAAGAAGCCGTGTCCGATGACTACATCACCGAATGGCGGCACCTGCTATCAGAAAACCCATACTTCAGCTTCGAACATTGGTTAGATGCCCTCAATGCCGGCAATGCACAGGCCATGATTTATTCAGCCGAAAGCAACGAGATACTACGCAAACTCAACCTGAAGTCCAGCGAAGGAGGATACAAAGTGATGATTATCTGGCTGCCGGAAAAAATGAATTCCACCTGCTCCAACAAACTGTTGAAACTGCTGGAAGAACCACCCTCGCAAACTGTGTTCCTCCTCGTATCAGAAAACCCTGAAGCAATCCTGCCCACCATCCTAAGCCGCACGCAACGTATCAATATTCCCCGAATAGACGAAGACTGCATTGCAGCGGCTTTAACCAAGCAATACGGGCTATCCAAGCAGGATGCAGCGCACATAGCCCGATTAGCGAATGGGAATTTCATCAAAGCATTGGAAAGCATCCATTTAGGCAGCGAGCGAAAACTATACCTTGACCTGTTCATCCAACTAATGCGCCTTGCATACCAAAGGAAGTTGAAAGAACTCAAGCAATGGAGCGAACAGGTGGCCACTATCGGGCGAGAAAGGCAAAAGAGTTTGCTGGAGTACAGCCAACACATGATTAGAGAAAACTTTATATATAATTTCAACATACAGGAACTGACCTACATGAGCCATGAAGAAGAAACATTCTCTTCCCGCTTTGCCCCCTTTATAAACGGACGGAACGTCATAGGCATCATGGGCGAACTGGCCGAAGCACAAAGGCATATAGAGCAAAACGTCAATTCTAGGATGGTTTTTTTCGACTTAGCCCTGAAAGTCATTCTCTTGTTAAAACAATAAAACAAACAATATGAACAATTTCAAACTGAAGAATGGAAGCGGAAACTTATGCGCACAAAGCTGTTCCCGGCAAGATAAGCAACTGAACACCTACGACTATATGGCCGACATCCCCGGACATAATGACGAATCAGACATGGTGGAAGTGCAGTTCAAAAACACCCGTAAAGGATACTACCGCAACAGCAACAACTTAAAATTGGAAAAAGGGGACATCGTAGCCGTTGAAGCCAGCCCTGGACACGACATAGGCACAGTCACTTTAACCGGGCGGCTCGTCCCGCTCCAAATGCGCAAGGCCAACCTGAAAAGCAATGTGGAAATCAAACGCATCTACAGGAAAGCCAAACCTGTGGACATGGATAAGTACAATGAAGCCAAAAAGAAAGAACACGACACCATGATACGTGCCCGGCAGATAGCCAAAGACCTTCACCTGGAGATGAAAATCGGCGATGTTGAATACCAAGGAGATGGCAATAAAGCTATCTTCTATTACATTGCAGACGAACGGGTTGACTTCCGACAACTGATAAAAGTGCTAGCTGATGTCTTTAAGGTACGGATTGAAATGAAACAAATCGGCGCACGCCAAGAAGCTGGAAGAATCGGAGGCATAGGGCCTTGCGGCCGAGAATTATGCTGTGCCACATGGATGACAAGTTTCATCTCTGTTTCAACCAGCGCAGCGCGTTTTCAGGATATCTCTCTTAACCCGCAAAAACTGGCAGGCCAATGCGCCAAGCTGAAATGCTGTCTCAACTACGAAGTCGATGATTATGTAGAAGCACAAAAACGGCTGCCATCCAAAGAAATAGAACTGATTGCGCAAGACGGCACTTACCACTTCTTCAAAGCCGATATCTTGAAAGGGCTCATCACCTACTCCACCGACAAGAACTTTGCTGCCAATGCCGTCACCATCACAAGAAAGCGTGCTTTCGAGGTCATCAGCATGAACAAGCAAGGAGAAAAACCAGCCAGTTTGCTGCCAACCGGACACCCGAAAGAAACCAAAATCTCCGCCGACTTGCTAGAGCAAGAAAGCCTCACACGTTTTGACAAGCAAAAAAAAGGCACCAACAACCGAAAGAAGAAGAAAAGAAAACCTACAACCGAACAGCCAAAAGAAGGACGGGCTGCTACTCCTAACAACAACCGTAAGGCAAAAGAGGCAGGCAATGCGCCACGCTACAAAAAACCTACCGCCAACAAGCAACCCAATGAAAAAAAGCAAGATTAAGCTACATATCCTGTTCGGCATGCTGGCAATCATGTTGTCAGCATGCCAAAACAGAACCATTTGCCACACTTACCGTACTATCCACGCAAACGGATGGAACAGACAGGATTCCTTGCTTTTCCCAATTCCCGTCATCCATGACACAGCCACTCCGCTCCATCTCACCGTCGAAATCAGGAATACCTCCAAATATCCCTATACCAACTTGTTTCTGACAATCAACGGCGACACAATGGAATGCATACTGGCCAATGGAAAAGGGGAATGGACCGGCAAAGGAATCAGCACCCTCTATCAGAACCAGTTTCCCTATGAAAAAAGCCTACAAATAGCACATCCGGACACACTGATGCTAAACATCCGGCACATCATGAGCGACTCACTGCTACAAGGCATTCAAGACATCGGCATACGCTTGGAACGTTGAATCTGCTCACCGCGCGAAGCATCTATCCGCAGGAAAATAAAAAGCAGGATTGTAAAACCCCACAAGGAAGAACCTCCATAGCTGAAAAAAGGCAAAGGAATGCCAATCACCGGAGTAAGCCCTAAAACCATGCCTACATTTATAAACAGATGGAACAAAAATATGCTCGCCACAGAATAACCATACACCCTCCCAAACGTGTCATACTGGCGTTCAGAAAGAACTACCAAACGCAAAATAAAAGCCAGATACAACAGAAGCACGGCAGAAGCCCCCACAAAACCTTGTTCTTCGCCCACCGTGCAGAAAATAAAATCCGTATCCTGTTCAGGCACATATTTCAACTTCGTCTGCGTTCCATTCAAAAAACCTTTCCCAAACACGCCTCCTGAACCTATCGCTATCTTTGACTGGTTGACATTATAACCAGCCCCGGCCAAATCTTCTTCCATGCCCAAAAGCACTTTGATTCGAACCTGCTGATGAGGCTGCAACACCTTGTTGAAAACATAATCACTGGAATAAAGGAAACCCGCTGAACCGGCAATGAAGAGGGCTATCAACGCAAAATTCCTGCTACGCCGTGCCACAGAAAAATAAAGGAAGGCTATCACCAAAAAAGCGCATATGCCCCATAGCACATAAGAAAGATGAAAAGGATGCCACCAATATGACACTGCCGCACCGATGCCTGCCACCAAAGCACACCACCCCATAAAACGGAAACCAACCTTTGAACGTTTGCAATAAACCCATACCATGCTGCATGCAAACACCACAATCAAAGAAAGCACCAGCAACTCTCCGGCATTAACACCCATTCCGCCGACACATACCTCGCCGTAACGGACAGACAAGATAAAATACAAAATAGCGCAGACCCCCATGAAAAGAATGGCGCCGGGCATGCCTTCCCGATAAAGCACCAGGAAAAAAGCGATGTACACCAATGCCGACCCTGTTTCCTTCTGCATGATAATCAAACACATCGGAAGCAGGACCAGCAACACGAGCAATAAGGCATCTTTCCATTTATGAATGCTGAACGAATAAGAGTTCATGAATTTCGCCAAGGCCAAGGCTGTTGCAAATTTGGCAAACTCTGCGGGCTGCAAACTCACCGGCCCCAACACCAGCCAAGAACGGGAGCCTTTTGTATCAGGCGCAATAAAAATGGTGACCAACAATAACAGAATCATGCCGATGTAAATGACATAGGCGAAAGCATCATAAAACTTTTCTTCAAGCATCAACAGTATGAATCCTAATCCAAAAGAACAACCTATCCAAACCAACTGCTTCCCTGCACGGCTGTCAAAAGAGAAAAAATCCACCTCACCATATGTGTAGCTGGCTCCACACACACTGAACCAGCCGCACACCACCAGTATCAGATACAAGACAATGATTGTCCAATCCACCGATTTCCAAACACTAACGTTCCTCGTTGCCATAATATATCACCCTGTTGCTGATATCTTCCGCCTTCAACTCACTGGCCTCCGACAATTCTCCGTTCAAATATTGCTCCATCATCAAAGCACCGATGGGAACACCATAAACTGCCCCGAAGCCACCATTCTCCACATATACTGCAATCGCTATCTTCGGGTCATTCATCGGAGCAAATCCCATAAATGCCGAATGGTCATGCCCGCGGTTCTGCGCCGTACCTGTTTTGCCACAAACCTCAATCCCTTCTATATTCGCTCCCCGGCAAGTGCCACCCAGCACAGCATCTCGCATCCCTTGCACAATAACCTCATAATTTTCAGGACTGGCATCCGTAAATCTCTTTTGCCGGTACACACTATCCACCTGCCCGCCTTCTATCGATTTGGCTACATGCGGAGTAATGAAATAACCCCTGTTCGCAATGGTCGCGCCCAAATTGGCAATCTGAAGTGGGGTCAGCAAGACTTCTCCCTGCCCAATAGCAATACTGATAACGGTCAATCCGTTCCATGAACCTCTGTAAGCTTTGTCATAAAACTCAGCATTGGGAATCAGCCCCCGTTTCTCGCCCGGAAGGTCAACCCCAAGCTTGTAACCAAATCCCATCGACACCATGTAGTCCCTCCATTTGTTCATGGCTACCTGCGGACGGCCGTATTTCTTCATGCCCATCATTCGGTACAATCCCCAACAGAAATAAGAATTGCAAGATGTGGCAATAGCCGGCACCAATCCTATCGGAGAAGAATGCGCATGGCAGCCTACTCGCAGGCCGGCATGCACAAAACCATGATGACAAGGGAACTGTGTTTCCGGCTGAATGATACCTTCTTGCAGGAAAGTCAGTCCTTGCGCCGTCTTAAACGTTGAACCCGGAGGATAAACCCCCATAATGGCACGGTTCAGCAAAGGCTTCTTCGGGTCTTGTTCCAAATGTTGATGGTTCTTTCCACGTGACCGCCCCACCATCAGTTGCGGATCAAAGGTCGGAGAAGACACCATGCAGAGAATCTCCCCGGTAGCTGGTTCTATGGCTACAATGCTCCCGATTTTGTTCTTCATCAACCGTTCGCCAAGCATTTGAAGTTGGATATCCAACCCTAACGTGATATTTTTCCCCACCACCGGCATTTTGTCCAATTTCCCTTCCATGTACCGGCCTTGAACCCGCCCGTGCGCATCGCGCAACAACACTTCTACTCCTTTCTCGCCCCGCAATTCCTTTTCATAAAAACGCTCCACTCCTTGCTTCCCTATGAAATCACCCCGTTCATAAAAACCATCCTCATTCGCCTCCATCTCACGCGCAGACACCTCGCCAATGTCTCCCAACACATGAGCCGCAGCATGATAAGCATATTGCCTGATGGTACGGCGCTGGATATAAAAGCCGGGGAACTTGAACAATTTTTCCTGAAAGACACCACATTCTTCCGCAGAAAGTTGAGACATGAAAACCTGATGCGTGTAGCGTGAATAACCCGGATTCTTCCGCCGGTTGCTGACTTCCTTCATCCGCTCCACAAAAAAGGCAGGAGAAATGTCCAATGCCTCACAAAGAGCAAGCGTATCCAATCCGGCAATTTCTCGAGGAATGAAAGTAATGTCATAAGCCGGCTGGTTATAAACCAAAAGTTCCCCGTTACGGTCATAAATCACCCCACGGGAAGGATACTGCGTTCTTTTCAGAAAAGCGTTGCTGTCGGCATACTTTTTATAATCGTCTGTCAGGATTTGCAGGACAAACAAACGGGCAATAAAAACCAGCACAATCAATACGGCAATTCCGCCTATCACATATTTCCGTTCTTCAAAATCATACCGCCTCGCCATCTCCTCATCTCCTCAAACACTCAATGGCCAATATGCAGATAATAGAGAACAAAGAAGACAGCACAATCTTCAACAACAGGCCGGGCCAATCAAAGAAAGAAAAGGCCTCCAACCCCAACAAGACAGCATGATGGAGCAATACCGCCACCACCACATACTTCACGAAAACTCCCGTGCCAAGGCTCCCGAAACCAGGTGTCACGTTGTCCAACTCTTTGGGAGAAAACAAGCGAAGCACCGGCTGGCGGACAAAAGCCAACAGCACAGCGGATGCCGCATTAAGGCCCGGCGTGGAGGAAAACATGTCAATCAACAGTCCCAAAAAGAATCCCCAAAACATCAAAACATTGCGGGACACTCCAGCATTGAGTTTCAGGAGAAAATAAATATACAGATAAGGAGTCGCGTAGCCTGCTATATGGATATGGTTCAGTATGAATACCTGAAGCAAAACAGCCCCGATAAAGCCCGCCAACCTTCTTATATAGACATGTGCCATTATTCCTTGACTCCTCTTTCTAACTCCATCCTTTCTTCTTGGGATTGGGGAGCAACCAGCCTCACGTCATTCAGAGTCCCGAAGTCCGTTGCCAGTTCCACACGAAGCAAATACGACAATCCGTCATCTGAATCTGAAATATCCGCAATCCGGCCGACCATGATTCCCGCCGGGAAAACAGATGAATAACCGTTTGTCACCACCGTGTCGCCCACCGCAATCTCCGCATATCGCGGCAAATCCCTCACATACGCATACCGCGAATCGCCGCCGTCCCATTTCAAGTACCCGAAATAATCCGTTCCTTGCACCTTGCAATTGATGCTCGATTTCCGGTTCAGCACCGAAATGGCCAAGGAATAATGAGGAGAGACCAAATAAACAATCCCTGCCACGCCCTCAATGCCAACCACACCCATGTCATTCTTCACCCCGTCGGCACTGCCTTTATCCAAAGTGATGTAATTGTCTAAACGGTTCAACGTATTGTTGACTACACGGGCTTTGATAATCCGTACATCAGACAATGCCGAATCGCGCACGTTCACCTGTGCAGAATCCTGCTGCAAGCCTGCCAATGCTTCCGTCAACCACTCTACCTTCCTTTCTAAAAACAGGTTCCTATCCAACAATTCCTCGTTCGCTGTCCTCAAATAAAAATAGGAATGGATACCGCCTGCCCATTCATAGACCCTGCCTGCAAAGCGGTTCGCGGAAGTAAAAAACACACTTCCCTGATAATTGTTGAAACGGAACAATAACATAAAACATGCCACCTCCAACAACAAGAAGAGGATCCATGAGTTATACTTTATCAGGAAATTCAGCAGGTTTCGCATCAGTCACTTCACCGCATCAGGAAAGAAAAACGTTCCACATTCTTCAACGCAATCCCCGTTCCCTTTGCCACTGAATGCAAGGGGTCATCCGCAATATGGAAAGGAATATTGATTTTATCCGTCAAACGTTTGTCCAACCCGCGCAGCAAAGCGCCGCCGCCTGCCAAGTAAATGCCGTTATGCACAATGTCGGCATACAATTCTGGCGGCGTATGTTCTAACGCGCTCAATACCGCCGTCTCAATCTTTGCAATGGATTTCTCCAGGCAATGTGCCACTTCCTGATAGCAAACCGGCACTTCCATTGGCAATGCCGTTATCTTGTTCGGCCCGTAAACGATGTAATCTTCCGGCGCGTCATCGCCCAAATCCGTCAGTGCCGCGCCCACATTGATTTTGATTCGTTCCGCCATCCGCTCGCTCACCTTCATGTTATGCTGGCGGCTCATGTATTCCTGTATGTCGGCCGTCAAATCATCACCTGCAATGCGGATGGAATTGTTGGAGACAATCCCTCCCAACGAAATCACGGCAATTTCCGTAGATCCGCCGCCGATGTCCACCACCATGTTGCCCTCCGGCGCTTCCACATCAATGCCGATGCCAATGGCAGCAGCCATCGGTTCAAAGATGAGGTAAACATCCCTTCCCCCGGCATGTTCTGCCGAATCGCGCACGGCACGCAATTCCACCTCTGTGCTTCCTGAGGGAACACCGATGACCATCCGCAACGAAGGCGAAAAAAGCCGCTTGCCCGTATTCACCATCTTGATTAGCCCGCGCATCATCTGTTCGCATGCATAGAAATCGGCAATCACGCCATCGCGCAACGGGCGGATGGTCTTGATGCTGTCATGCGTCTTTTCATACATCATCTTCGCTTTCTCGCCCACCGCAATCATCTTGTCCGTCCGGCGGTCCAATGCCACCACCGATGGTTCATCCACCACAATCTTCCCACCGCTCAAGATAATCGTGTTGGCGGTGCCAAGGTCCATTGCTATTTCTTGCGTAAAAGAAAACAATCCCATAATCTTTGTCCTGCTAAAAGTAAAGCCCCGTCATCAATGTTTGAAATGGCGCACACCCGTTGTCACCATCGCCATGCCATGCTCGTTGCAATAATCAAAGGTCAACTGGTCTTTGATGGAACCGCCCGGCTGGATGACAGCTGTGATGCCTTCTTTGTCTGCAATCTCCACACAATCAGGGAACGGGAAGAAAGCATCGCTGGCCATCACGGCGCCATGGAGGTCGAATCCGAATGACTTTGCCTTCTCTATCGCCTGCTTCAACGCATCCACGCGCGAAGTCTGCCCCACGCCGCTGGCCAGGAGTTGCTTGCCTTTTGCCAGGACGATGGAATTGGATTTGCTGTTTTTCACAATCTTGTTGGCAAACAGCATGTCTTCCACCTCCTGTTCTGTCGGCTGCTTCACGGAAACGACTTTCAAGTCAGCTGCCGTTTCTATATCCAAATCCTTGTCCTGCACCAGCACGCCGTTCAGCAACGAGCGGAACTGCCGCTTCGGGAATGTCGTCTCCTTGCGCACCAAGATGATGCGGTTCTTCTTCTGCCCCAAGATTTCCAAAGCATCCACATCGTAGTCCGGCGCGATAATCACTTCAAAGAAAATCTTGTTGATTTCTTCTGCCGCTTCCTTGTCGATGACCGCATTCGTAATCAGCACGCCTCCGAAAGCCGATACCGGGTCGCCGGCCAATGCGTCTTTCCAAGCCTCCAGCACCGTCGGGCGTGAAGCCAGCCCGCAGGCATTGTTATGCTTCAGCACGGCAAACGTCAGGTTGTCGAACTCGTCAATCAAGTCAATCGCCGCGTTGATGTCCAGCAAGTTGTTGTAAGAGATTTCCTTCCCGTGTATCTGGTCAAACACCTGGTCCAAGTTCCCATAAAAGGCCCCTCTCTGATGCGGGTTCTCACCATAGCGCAATATCTTCTCATGGTCGTTGGCATAACGGAATGCCGAACCTTCATCTTGGTCGAAATAATTGAAGATGGCAGCGTCATAATACGATGACACGGCAAAAGCCTCTTTGGCCAGCCAGCGGCGTTCTTCCAAAGAAGAAGTCGCGCCATGCTCCATCAGCATGTCCAGCAACGGCTTGTATTGGGCTTGCGAAGCCACAATCACCACGTCTTTGAAGTTCTTTGCCGCCGCACGGATCAATGAGATGCCGCCGATGTCTATCTTCTCGATGATGTCCGCCTCGCTTGCGCCGGAAGCCACTGTGGCTTCAAACGGGTAAAGGTCCACAATCACCAGGTCAATCTCCGGTATCTCGTATTTTGCTATCTGCTGCAAGTCCTGTTCCACTTCCCTGCGGCAAAGGATGCCTCCGAACACTTTGGGGTGCAAAGTCTTCACCCTCCCGCCCAAGATAGAGGGATAGGTCGTCAAATCTTCCACTGCTTTGCAGGGGAATCCCAAGGATTCTATGAACTGGCGTGTCCCTCCTGTTGACAGGAACTCCACTCCCTCCTGATGCAGCTTGGTGATGATTTCATCCAAGCCTTCCTTATGATAAACCGAAATCAATGCGGTTTTTATTTTCTTCGTTTCAGACATGTTTTTTTACAGATTAATATTTTAGCGCAAAAGTAAGAATTTCCCTTGTATAACGTCCACAAACAGCAAACGATTTTCGATGATTTTCAATTATTTTATCCATCTGACTTTACCGCCCGCCCCGGCAAAGCCGGGAAACCGCGCCGCGATGCGCGGGTCATTCAAAATAGAACGACAGGATGATCATCTTCGAACTGACGGCATCCAGCGACTGGGTATATTTCAGCAACGACAGGTCGGTCAAATCATTCCTGTTCTTTTCCAACAGGTTGGCAAGCCCGAAACGGAACTTCAGTTCCGGAATCAGTTTGAAGAAAGGAAGGTAGAAATCGCACCCCAGCCCGATTTCTATCGCGCAGTCAAAACTTTTTGTGCGCAAGGCCTGCTGCCGCTTCCGCATCAAATCCACCGAAGGGGCCACGCCGGCCATGAGGTAAGGCCGGTAATTGTTGAAACGTTCGGCTGCATACTTCACGCTCAGCGGCACGGAGATGTAGCACGATTTCATCGTCTGCCGGTATTCTTCGCCCGTGTTCTGCTCATGGAAGATGATTCTTTTGTCACCAAAATCCAATGACGGAATCAGCCGCAGGGCGAAATATTTGTTCAGATACAGTTCGCCCAGCACGCCGACCGTGAAACCGGGCGAGTATTCTGGCACATCGGCAAACCATGTTTGCCCGTCGTCCGTGACAAAGCCATTGTTGCCGAACTCGTAGTCCTGCATGTGGATGCCAATCACAAAGCCGTAATGCACCCTCCGCTGGTCAATATAAGGGCGGTTCTGCACCTTGCGCGCCTGCGAACAGACCAGCACAGGCACAGCAATTCCCAACAATATGCATAAAAACTTTCTCAGCATCCGGCGCATCGTTTTCTCATATTCCCAATAACGGGAAAGCGCGTTTCTTATTGCCATGCAAATTTATAAAAATCACACAACCTTGCGAACGCCCGCCGGTTTTATTTAGATTAAATCCAAATTATCCTATTTTACACAAAATGCGTCACGATTATTCAATAAAACATGTACTTTTGCCCTCACATTTATAGTCTAACTTAAATACAAACGAAAATGGCTTACGTAATTAGTGACGATTGCATTGCTTGCGGCACTTGCATCGACGAATGCCCGGTTGGGGCTATCTCTGAGGGTGACATCTACCATATCAACCCCGACATGTGCACGGAATGCGGCACATGCGCTGATGCTTGCCCGTCTGAAGCTATCCACCAAGGATAAAGCAATGGCAAACAGGAAATGACTAACGGGAAAAGGCATCCTTGGCAAGGGATGCCCTTTCTTCCTTTTCCGCCAGCCGAAACAGCCACAAACCTGTTGCAAATCCCTCGGCCTTATTCATTCCAGATACCTTTCCGCAGGAACCACGACATTTCCCCTCGGATGCGCAACTCTTTTATAGTTTTGTGGCATTGCCGGATTTCCTCCCACGTATTCCGGGAAATCAGGATACGGGAATACAGGCCTTCGCATCTCGACAACCCCCTTGCTGCCTTCTTTGTAACGTGTCGCAATCACATATTCGGGCGCCTCGTTCCTTTCAACCCAATTCATCAAAGCCGCAAGCATGTCTTTCGCCACGCTGTTCATGCCGGGGCCGCCGCCACAATGACCCATTCCGGGAATGATAAAATAACGGAAAAAATCCTGCGTCTCTTCCAAGCTGCCTACCTCCTTGACAACCCGTTCATAGTAATGGATTGCATCCTGGAAAGGAACGATAGGGTCGCATGTGCCAGTGTACATCAGAATTTTCCCGTTTCTCTCCTTCAACGGGTTTAAATCCGGGTCGTTCGCGTTCAGCAACGGAGCCAGGATTGAATCCATCTTCGCCATATCTTGGTCAAAATCAAATTGACGGTAATCAAAGTCTTTCCCGAAAGCCCATACGAAAGGATAAAACTGGTTGTAAACAGCCGACTCACTTTGAAAATATGCCTGCCCCAACGGTTTGTCCCCGCTATTGACGGGATATGGGCAGTATATTTGTTCGCCCGTAACGGGGTTCACGGGGCCACTCATAATTTTTTTGAGAACTTCTATCTGCCTTTCCGACAGAAAAGAGGCAAAGTCCTCAAAATCCACAACAGCCATTCTCGGATCGGTCAAAAAATTGTCGGTAGGAGCCCCTCCATCCTTCCCGGCATTTTTGCGTATGGCAATTTCTGTTATTTTCCGCAACTGCTCTTGCGTGAACATCAGTTCCGCATCTTCGTTGCACAAAGCATGGCACCACAGGAACATCACATGAAGATGTGTCCGGTTGTTTGCCGGCGCGCCCGCCAGCAGGCCATCATAATCTTCGGGATAACGCTGCGCTTCCGACAAGGCCTGCTGCCCGCCGGTGGAACACCCTTGGAAGTAAGAATAGAAAGAAGTTTCCTGATAATATTCCTGAATGAATTTCTTTGCAATGACCGTCATCTCATGGGTTGCCCGGTATCCAAAATCCTTCCATCTTTCCGGGTAATCATACACCAAGCGGGCAGCGGGAGAAGTTCCCATGTCTGTATTGGCAACAGCAAAGCCCATGTCCAATCCAGACCTTAAAGCATCATAATTCATCCGGCCTGCACCTCCGTTGTTGCCCGTCCCCAAAAAGCGCCCGTTCCAGTTTTTTATAGGCATCCATACTTCAATCCTTATGTCAGACTCGGGAACAGGACGCGCAATCAATGCAATCCGGCGAAATGGCGGCAGCCCCGTCAGCACCTTCTGGGACGAAGGATCTACAAACTTTCCATCCATGACATCTTCCATATGGGTGATGACGATGCCGGGATGCAACGCCATGTAACGTTCGCCTTCTTCGTCCAGCACGGATTGCGCAAAGCCTGGCAACACAAAAGCGGCAACCCCTAAAAAGGATGCGCATATCTTCGTCAAATAGTTTTTCCACCGCATGTTTAAAGTCAATAAGCCCGATTCAGGAAGATGGTTCCTTTTTCCCGATGGGAATGGTTATTTTTAAGTTATCACGCTTGAAATACCATGCAACCAACAGATTCGGGAAAATACGGCCGCAATTTATCAAGAAATACTTGAATACACAAGGAAGAAAGCGAAAATAGAATCCGCTATCCGGCAACACATGCCGCCATGCCCGACGCCGTCCCGTCCTATGCCTTGGGCAACCCGGCAAATGAGTTCGTCGGCAGGCTTTCATCTTCTGCCCGCCACTCATGGTTCATCCATTGCCGCTGCGTGAGCCATTGCCGGGCAGCTTGCTGCAAATGGCTTTTGAACACATCCAAATCTAAGTTTGTCCCATATATCCTGTCGTTGTCCTGCAATTCAGAGAAAACGTACATGCCATGCCATCCG
Organism: uncultured Bacteroidaceae bacterium; assembly: GCA_944320785.1. Lineage (GTDB taxonomy): Bacteria > Bacteroidota > Bacteroidia > Bacteroidales > Bacteroidaceae > CASFPE01. Next base: position 12,018 of record CALUIR010000014.1, on the reverse strand, counting down.
TTCTCCCTGAATTCTTCGCTCCTTCCATTTACCATATGGGCAAATTTGGGCAATTTCAGAAAGTCCCCATCCAAAACGACAATGGCGCTCCAAAAGAAAGATTGCATGGCATGTATGGAGGGTTCCCGGTCTCTTGTCACCCTGTCCCTTATGCTTGTCTTCGCCTGAATGCACCCAAAGCAGAACGTTTTCCCGTGTGCCTCGATAATGGCGTACAAATCAAATATGTTCCCTTTGATTTGTTCTTTTAGCCAACTGATGTCCCGTGGTTCATTGCCCAGCATGCTCATCTTGATCAGCACATTCAAATCCCTCTGCAGGATGAGCTTCGCATCCGTGTCTTTCAAGCTCAAATCCCCAAGTTCTCTGATAATTTCTTCAAAAGCATGGCCGCTTGATTTCTTCCAACTTTGGTCGGCACCGACCACCTTGTCAATAGTCTCTTTATCAGAAATTCCACTTTTCCGATACATGTGTGCAGAGAAAATGGCATTCCAAATTTCGGCCACATCCAAATGCTGGAAGTGCTTTGCACCGGCAATGAAAGTTTCCCGGATGGCAAACTTCTGTGCATCCGTCTCTATCTTTTCAGACTTTGATTTTGAAAGACTGCAATTTCCCGAAGAAAGTTCTTGCTTCCGATTCTCATAGAATTGCGTGTATGCATCCAAGCAAAATTTCTGGAAATCATTCATATTGGTTGAACATTTTCATGATTTGGCATCCCCAAGCATAAGCCAGCAGCGGCGGCACCGCATCGCCTATCTGCTCGTATTTGTCTTGCACCTTCCTGTCGATGTGCGGCACGATATAAGGCCCCCCGCAGAAATCATAAGAATCCGGGAAGGATTGGAGCCTTGCACATTCCCTCACGGTCAACGCCCTGTTGCTCACAGGATGCACGAACTCATCCAAGCAATGGCTCGTCACGGTGGGCGCCGTTTCATCCAGCCGCAACCTGTAATTCCGCTTGATAAACATCTTTTGCGGAAGGATTCTTGCCCGTTGCAATGCTTCCCTTTCTTCCCCTTGGTATTTTTCAAACAAATCTTTCAAGCTTTCCCCTTGCCGCAAAAGCGCAAACCTTTGCAAAGTGCAGTTCCTGTGCTTCATGGGCATCTGATAGCTCAAGGCATCGACAGTGAAGCCTTCCCTTTTCCAAAACTTGCCGTCTTTCAGCAAAGAAGAATATGCAGATTCTTCGCCAGTATATTCCACTGCCTCTTTGTTGCTATTAGGGACTACATCCGGCAGTCCGGCAAAAGCATCTTTCACCGTCACGGCATTTTTCCTGTGATTCGGCAGTGGAGGCAACAGGAACCAGTCGTCAAACCTCGTGGCTAATATGAAATATCGGTTGCGCCTTTGGGGAACACCAAACTCCGTGGCATCCAACACTACCTCTATGAAGTTCTTGTATCCCGCTTCCTTCAACTCCTTTTTCAGCACGTCCACAATCAAATCCCCAGAATCTTTAGCCACCCTTTTGGAAGTGATGGCGGGAACATTCTCAAAAAGAATCATCTTGGCATTCGACATTCGGGCAATTCGGATTCCTTCCCGGAAAAGGAATTGCCTGTCATCATAAAAGGACCTTGAGGAATTGCCCGCTGTCGAGAATGTCTCGCAAGGCATGCCGGATGTCACAAGGTCAATGCCGCCAGCAGGCACATAAGGGCGTATTTGCTGCTCCGTCACATCCCGGATATCGGAATGGATGACATGCACGCCCGGATGGTTCCTGCGATAAGTGTCGCAACAGCTTTGTATGTACTCGATTGCAATGGCAGTCTTAAAACCCGCTGCATGCAAGCCAGTACAGATTCCGCCCACTCCAGCAAAACAATCTATATGGGACAGGCACTCGTTCATCATTCCAACATTTGTTTCATTGCTTTTGGCACATCTATATCTTATCCGCACCCTGCTATCAGGCTGCACGAAACAGGCATAACAAAAAACGGCCTGCCGATTCGAGCATTGCAAAGAGTCTTGGCAGGCTCTAATCATGCAAAAGTAGCAAAACCATTCTAAAATCCCAAACTTTTCGCCACTTCATCCCTATCCGCCGGCAAAATGCCCCGCCGATTGCGGGGAAAAGGCATTGGAATGATTTGCGAATCCCCCCAATGTTTGCGCTGGCTCCTTAGGAAGATTTCCAAATACGATTACTAATCGTATGGCATGACGATTACTAATCGTAAGCGTTTACGATTAGTAATCGTGCAGGAAATCTTCCACTATAAAACACGGCATTTTACCGTAAAGAGACACCTGCTTTTCCCATAAAGCATGAGGTTTTACAGGGAAAAATTCCCGCCCCTGAAAGGAACGGGCAAAAGCCCAATGGGGCAAAAAAAGACAGGGCCGCCCGACGGGGAGCCCTGCCTTTGCCAGCGGATGCCCTTCCGTCACTTCAGCCGGGCCAACGCATCCTTGATGCGGCGGATGGCCTCCACGATGTTCTCATCGGAAGTGGCGTAGGACAAGCGGATGCATTCAGGCGCGCCGAAGGACGTTCCGCCCACGCAGGCCACATGCCCTTCTTCCAGCAAGTACATGGCCAAATCATCGGACGTGTTGATGACACGGTCACCGAAACGCTTGCCGAAATACGCGCTGCATTTCGGGAAAAGATAGAAGGCGCCTTGCGGCACGTTCACCTCCCATCCCGGCACTTCCCGCGACAAGCGCACAATCAGGTCGCGGCGGCGTTCAAAGGCTTTGCGCATCTCCTCCACAGGTTCCTGCGTGCCGGTATAGGCCGCTTCAGCCGCTTTTTGGGAAACGGAGCAGGGTCCCGACGTGTATTGCCCCTGCAACTTGTTGCAGGCTTTCACCACCCATTCCGGCCCGGCGATGAAACCGATGCGCCAACCTGTCATGGCATACGCTTTCGACACGCCATTGACGATGACCGTGCGCTCTTTCATGCCCGGCACCTGCGCGATGCTGTAATGACGCCCCACGTAATTGATATGTTCGTAAATCTCATCGGCAATGACCATCACATCGGGATGCCGCAACAGGACTTCGGCCAAAGCGGCCAGTTCCTCCCCATCGTACACGGAACCCGTGGGGTTGGACGGGGAACAAAGTATCAAAGCCTTCGTTTTCGGCGTGATGGCTTCCTCCAGCTGCGCCGGGGTGATTTTGAAGTCTTGCCCGATGCCTGCGGAAACTGTCACGGGGACGCCCTCGGCCAGTTTCACCATCTCCGGGTAGCTCACCCAGTAAGGCGCGGGGACAATCACCTCGTCGCCGGGATTGACCAACGCCAAGATGGTGTTGCACACGGACTGTTTCGCGCCGTTGGCGCACGAAATCTGGTTGATGGAATACTCCAACCCGTTCTCCTTCCGCAGCTTTTCGGCAATGGCGGCGCGCAGGGCCGGATAGCCCGCCACCGGGGAATAGCGCGAATAGTTCTCGTCGATGGCTTTCTTGGCCGCCTCTTTGATATGGACGGGCGTATTGAAATCAGGCTCGCCCACACTCAGGTTGATGACATCGATGCCTTGCGCCTTCAGTTCACTGCTCTTCTGCGACATGGCCAGCGTCGCCGACGGCGACAAGCTGTTCAAACGATTCGATAACTGGTTCATTTCTTTATGGTATTAAAATGGATTCTACTAGGAAAAACACCCGCCCTCATGCGGCAAGTCATTTCGCGAAATGCAACGTATGCCCCATGCGCTCCTTTTTGGTGCGCAGATAGCGCTCGTTGTATTCGTTAGGGGTCACTTCGACCGGCACATTCTCCACAATCTCCAGGCCGTATGCCTCCAGTCCGACCCGCTTCACCGGGTTGTTGGTGAGCAGGCGCATCTTATGCACGCCGATTTCCCGCAAGATTTGCGCCCCCACGCCATAGTCGCGTTCATCGGCTTTATGGCCCAAGCAGATGTTCGCGTCCACGGTGTCCATGCCGTTTTCCTGTAACTTGTAGGCTTTCATCTTCTCCATCAGGCCGATGCCACGGCCTTCCTGGTTGAGATAGACCACCACGCCTTTCCCCTCCTTGTCAATCATCTGGAGGGCCTTGTGCAGCTGTTCGCCGCAATCGCACCGCTTCGACGCGAAGATGTCGCCCGTCATGCACGACGAATGCACGCGCACCAGCACAGGTTCATCCTCGGCAAACGTCCCTTTTATCAAGGCCACATGCTCCAGCCCGTTGCTTTTCTGGCGGAAAGGTATCAGGCGGAAATGGCCGTACTCCGTCGGCATGTCCACCTCCACGCCTTTCTCCACGATGGATTCCTGCTTCAGGCGGTAAGCAATCAAGTCGGCAATGGAGATGAGCCTGAAGCCATGGCGGTCCGCCATCGCGCGAAGTTCGGGCAAACGTGCCATGCCGCCGTCGTCGGTCATGATTTCCATCAACGCGCCCGCCGGGTAAAGCCCGGCCAAACGCGCCATATCGACCGTGGCTTCCGTGTGCCCCGCCCGGCGAAGCACGCCTTTCTCTTGCGCATACAACGGGTTGATGTGGCCGGGCCGCCCGAAAGTGGCCGGCGTGGATGCGGGGTCGGCCAAGGCACGGATGGTAGCCGCGCGGTCGGCCGCCGAGACACCCGTGGTGCATCCCTCCAACTTGTCGATGGTCACCGTGAAAGGTGTACCCAGCACCGATGTGTTGTCTGCAACCTGGTGCGGAAGATCCAGTTCCTGGCAACGCGCCATGGTGATAGGAGCGCACAGCACGCCCCGCGCATGCTTCAGCATGAAATTGATTTTCTCAGGGGTCACCTTCTCTGCCGCGATGATTAGGTCGCCCTCGTTCTCGCGGTCTTCATCATCCACGACAATCACAAACTTGCCCTCGCGGAAATCCGCAATCGCATCTTCTATCGCATCCAATTTTATCTTATCCATCTCTTTATCTGTTTATGGTTTGAATCCTATCCAATATTTCCCTACTGGTTTCCGCCACCTGCCGCAAATCTTTCTCCAAACGGAGCCGGAAAATCCAGATACGCACGTAAAGAACGCCCCCCAACGGCAGGAAGATGCCTGCCAATGCATTGAGCCATCCCGCACGGAACGGGCTTTGATGGGCCGTGGCCGACAGGATGGGGTAGGCATTCAATTTGTTCAGGATGACGGCATCCGTGCTGTTCGACAAGGTTTCCACCAATTGTTCCAGCGCATCGCTGATGGAAGCCACTTCGCCGTCATGGCCGGACTTCTGCCAAAGGCGCACATAATGAGGCATAGCCGACAGCCTGTGCGCCCTGAGATAAGCCAAGCAAGCCTCCGACAACGCCTGAAGCGCCTGTTCCACACGCGGGAAGTCAATATCCTCAATGATGACCTCCTTCTTCACGATATGGCGGGTGGCGCGGATGCCCGCCAAGCGCTTGAGCCATTCTATGTAGGTGTCGGCGTTGAACACCACGGAATCCTTGTTGGACTTATAGGTGATGAACGCCCCGACCGGCGTCAACACAATGGTGCTAATCCACATGCCCTGCCAAATTTCCCAGTTGCCGTCGCGGGCCATCTTGTAACCCGTATTGTCAATAATATAATAGACAATGAATATCAACACGGAAACCACCACCGGCATCCCTAACCCGCCTTTCTTGATGATGGCGCCCAACGGGGCGCCGATGAAGAAGAAGATGACGCAACCCAGCGACACGGTGATTTTCTTATACCATTCCGTCCAATGCTTGCGGATACGCTTGTCGTTCTCCGTCAGCGAAAAGCTCTTGTATTCCCAGTCGTTGCCGGCATTCTCCGCCTGTCGCAAAGCCGCCTTCAAGATGTCTTTCTTCTTGAGCAACGTCTGTGCGGCAAACAGGCTGTCCACACTGAAACGAGGCGCCGGATGGGCAGCCAGCTTCAACGAATCGGCTTTGGTGAGCTGCCTTTCATAGCCGGCCTGCGCAGCCTTGAAGTAACTGCGCCCCACACTGTCGCCACTCACCGTCATCGAATCAATGGACGCACGCAACTGGCGCATGTCCTTGCTTATCGACTGATCGCTCATGAAGCCGGCGTCCACCATGTTGAAATTGGCGTCGAACGCAATGATGGAATGCTTCTCACGGAAGGTTTCCCGCCGGTAAGGCACATTCTGCGACGAAGCGGTCTGCGACTTCAAGTTCTCGAACTGCTCGCCGCTGTACAAATGAAGGTAAAGATGTTCCTTGTCGGCCGTCATCTCCAACGAGCCGGAATCAGCCACGATGATGTGGGCATTCTCAAAGCCATCGGAGAAATTATAAATCATGAGGTTGTACAACATGCCGGTCTTGCGGTCCTTGCTCTTGACATACAGGTTGTAGTCCGGTATCTCATCGTAAAACACGCCTTCGGGGATATCCACTTCCGGCGACTTCTGGCGCATCGACACCAGCAAGGTCCACAACTTGGTTTGCGCTTTCGGGGCAATCACATTTTGGAAATAAAAAGAAACGCAAGCCAGAAACACGGCAAACAAAATGAGCGGGCGCATGATGCGGAACAGCGACACCCCGGCCGCCTTCATGGCCAACAATTCGTAACGCTCGCCGAAATTGCCGAAAGTGATGAGGGAAGCCAACAAAATGGCCAACGGCAAGGAAAGAGGAACCAACGTCAAAGCCGAATAAAAGAAGAATTGCGCCATCAAGGTCATCTCCAATCCCTTGCCTACCAAATCATCCACATATCTCCAAAGGAACTGCATCATGAAAATGAACAGGCAGATAAAGAAAGTCCCTGCAAAAAGCAATGCAAAACTCTTGAAAATAAATGTGTCTAATTTCCTTATTCCCAACATACGCATGAACTTACAGGCGCAAAAGTAACATAAAACACAGACAAGTCGCCTATGCTTTCATCATTTTTATGTTATTACACAGCAAGGCTACATCCCGCAAGTGCGGCGCAATGTTTCTATTTGCGAATCCCAGAGCCCCTTTTGATCCTCCACTTCCTCAGGCAAGGCGAAGTCCGTGACCTCAAGGGAATAATCTTCCGTCAACTCATTCTGGCACATCTTGATTTCAAAATAAGTCTTCGGGTCCTCATCATCCATCCAATGGAAACGGATGAAGGAATAAGCGCGGTAATTCACGACCTCCGCATCCCGGTGTTCCGTCTTCCCCCATGTGAAACTAAATACCTTGTCATCGGCCTTCACCTTATCCGCAAACCAATTCTCCAATCCGGAAGGAGCGCTGATGGCGCCCCATATTATGGCTTTGGAAGTAGCACTCAAGGGATATTCCATGTGTATCTTTTCTTTCTTCATAGGATAACACGCCATATACATTTTTACAGGCGGCAAGATAGAGACTTTTTTCTGAACCGCGCCCATGGATATGAAGTTTTTTTCAATCTTTCCGATTTTTCCATTATTTTTTGTTGCAAGAACAAAAAGAATGCCTTACCTTTGCACCCGCAAACGAAAAAGACGTTGGCGCGATAGCTCAGCTGGTTAGAGCGCATGATTCATAATCATGAGGTCCCCAGTTCAATCCTGGGTCGCGCTACGAAACAAGGAAGCATTCAATGCCCTGTCATTGAATGCTTTTTTCATATATCCAAACCTTGGATTTCCCTCCAGTCATTTATCATATAAGTGGGACGGAACGGCAAATCCTGCTTGCCCTGCACATTGTAGAAAAGCTGGCGCATGCCCACGCCATGGGCGCCTTCAATGTCGGCCTCCCAACTATCGCCCACCATCAAAGCATCCTTCACATCGGTCTGCGCCACCGACAAGGCAAAATGAAACAAGGCCGGACAAGGTTTGTGGACACCGATGTCTTCAGACAATATCACTTTCTCAAAATAATGAAGGATGCCGGACGAACGCATCTTCTGTTCCTGCAACTCGCGAAAGCCATTCGACAAGACATACAGGCGGAAACGGGAAGAAAGATATTCCAACGCCTCGCGGGCATAGGGCTTCAAGCGGCTCTTAAAAGGAATTATGGAAAAGAACTTGTCCGAATAATCCTTGAAAAGCCGCGCATCATCTACCCCGGCACAAAGCAACGGATAAGCGAAACGGCGGCGGTTCAAATCGTCTTTGGTAATCTCACCGGCAGCATACGCTTTCCACAGTTCTGCATTGTACCGCGTGTATAATGCATAAAACTGCTCGAACGAATCAAAATAACGCTGGAAAGCATATAACGCATACACCTCACGAAAGGTTTCTTCGGCATTCCCGGAGAAATCCCAAAGCGTGTCGTCCAAATCTATAAACAAGCTCTTGTACATTCAAACGCCTTCAAAAAAGGGGGACACGCATGGATGCCCCCCTTGCATTAACCTTATAAACTACGCCAAACCTTAACGGACTTGGATAACCAAATACTTGGACACGCTCCAGAATTCGTCCGGGTTGTTGATGACCAACGTCAACTGCCCCTTTTCGTCTTTCACCAATGCATAAGAGCCGGCCGGATGGGTCGTCAGCAAATCGGCACGTTTCGAATACAATTTCAGTTCCTTCATCTGGCGGATATCCACTTCCGTGAAATAGTTCTTGTTGAAGTCTGAACTCCTCAACACATCGCCTTTCTCTAAAATCTTCTGCGCTTTCAGTTCGTTTTTCGTGCCGAACACGAACCATGCCGTGTTGATGGCCTTTTCTTGCTCGGCCATGGCCTTGGCCTTCGCCTCATTCTCCGCCGTGAGCATTTCCACATTCGTATTCAAACCGCTCACCGCTTCATCCAATTCCCGGATACGCACGTTCTTTGCCTCCAGTTCAGCACGCAATTCCTGAATCTGCCGTTCCTTTTCCTCCAATTCCTTCTTCAAGCCCTCGATGGCTTTCCGCAATTGGGCCGAATTGGCAGAACTGTTCTTCAACTGCTGCTGGAGTTTCGCAATCTGAGTCCTGTTCTCTTCCATGGTCTTGGCAATGAAATGAATGTCAGACACGATTTTCTCCTTTACCGAAGCAGAGTTTTCATCCGTGCTACGCTGCAAGTCCACCCGGTTTTCAGCTTCATTAATCTGGCGGAACCCTTCCTGTATTTCATTGAAAGTACCCATAATCTCGTCCAACTCTGCATTCCGTTGATCCAATGCCATGCTCAAAGAATCATTCTGCGCTTTCAGGCGGTCTCTTTCCGCTCCGCCAAAATCACATGAAGCCAACAGGAACGCCGCTCCACATAAAGATAAAAATGCCAATTTTTTCATGCTACTCTGTTTTTTTATAATGAATTGATTGTTTCCTCACGGTCTTCTTCGCCAGTTTTTTCTTTCCGGCTCTTTCCCGCCAACACAATGACGATTTCTCCTTTCGGCTCTTTCTGCCTGAAATGGGCAATCACCTCTTCCAGCGTTCCCCGAACCGTTTCCTCATGCACCTTGGACAACTCGCGTGATACAGAAACCTGGCGGCCTGTGCCGAAATACTCGGCAAATTGTTCCAACGCTTTGACCAAACGGAAAGGCGATTCATAAAAAACCATCGTGCGGGTTTCTTCCTGCAAAGCCTTCAAACGGGTCACACGTCCTTTCTTCTGCGGCAGGAAACCTTCGAAACAGAACTTGTCGCATGGCAAGCCGGAAGCGACCAATGCCGGCACAAATGCCGTGGCGCCCGGCAAACACTGCACATCAATCCCCGCATTGACACATTCGCGTACCAGCAAGAAACCGGGGTCTGATATGGCCGGCGTGCCGGCATCTGACACCAATGCGACCATTTGCCCGCCTTGAATGCGCTCCACCATCTTTTCCACCACCTGATGCTCATTGAACTTATGATAAGAAAGCATGGGATTCTTAATCTCAAAATGTTTCAACAGGACACTCGAAGTACGGGTGTCTTCCGCCAGAATCAAATCTGCTTCCTTCAACACACGGATGGCCCTGAAAGTCATATCCTCCAAATTGCCGACCGGAGTTGGAACTACATATAACCGCCCCATCGCTTTTCCCGTTTACACAATTCGTTTGTCATTGCCATACAAATGTATGAATAATTAATGTCTGTGCTTTAAAGACAAGGGCAATTTAACAGTTCTTGAGCATTATTCATAGGAAATTAATGGCATAACAGACAAATCCAAGCAGAAAGCACTATTTTATCGGCCAGTATTCTTATTTTTGCAAGAGAAACAACAGAATCCTAAAACAGAAAGCCCAATGCCATTGTTTACAGAAGAACAAATGCAGGAACCCCATCGGAAAGGACGCATCGAAATCATCTGCGGTTCCATGTTTTCCGGAAAGACAGAAGAACTCATCCGAAGGCTGAAACGTGCGAAAATAGCCAAACAACGGGTGGAAATCTTCAAACCAGCCATCGATGTACGCTATTCGGAAGAAGACGTGGTGTCGCACGACAGCACGTCCGTCGCCTCAACGCCGGTAGAATCCTCTGCCAGCATCTTGCTGTTCAGTTCGGAAGCCGACGTGGTGGGCATCGATGAAGCGCAATTCTTTGACAAGGGACTGACAGACGTATGCAGCCAATTGGCAAACAATGGCATAAGAGTCATTGTGGCAGGGCTCGACATGGACTACAAAGGCGTGCCATTTGGACCGATTCCCGCTCTTTGCGCCATTGCCGATGAGGTAACAAAGGTGCATGCCATCTGTGTGAAGTGCGGGCAGCTGGCGTACATCTCACACCGAATCATCCCCAACGAAAAACGGGTATTGTTAGGCGAAAAGGATGAATACGAACCGCTCTGCCGGGAATGTTACAATAAGACGAAACAAAACACTTAACTCCTCCCCCTCTCATGAGAAAAGAAATCACTTTCGACCGGTTCATACGCACTGTATTTGGAATAGCCATCGCCATCGGCATCCTCATGTTGATAAACCGGTTAAGCGGCGTGCTGCTGCCTTTCTTCATTGCATGGCTTGTCGCTTACCTGATATATCCTTTGGTGAAATTCTTCCAATACCGGCTCAAACTGAAAAGCCGTATCCTGTCCATCTTTTGCACCTTGATTGTCATCGCCGGCATCATCACCGGGGCAATGTTTCTGCTCGTGCCGCCCATGGTAGAAGAAATGGCCAAGCTGAAACAACTGCTGACCACTTATTTCATCAACGGCGCACATTCTGCGGCAATCCCCGGATACGTGACAGACTTTATCCGGCAAAACATCGACATGAACTGGATCAGCCATACCTTCTCTGAAGAAAACATCATGAAAGTCCTGCGTGCCGCGCTGCCTAAACTGTGGAACATGCTGGCACAATCCGTCAACATCGTGTTCAGCATCCTGGCCTCTTTCATCATCCTGCTATACCTCATTTTCATCCTGCTGGACTATGAATCCATTGCTGACGGATGGATACGGCTAATCCCACAAAAATACCGCCCGTTTGCGGCCAATCTGGCTTCGGACGTTCAGACCGGCATGAACAAATATTTCAGAGGCCAATCCCTTGTCGCGCTCTGCGTAGGCATCCTGTTCAGCATCGGGTTCCTGATTATCGATTTCCCGCTAGCCATCGGGTTAGGACTGTTCATCGGGGCATTGAACATGATTCCTTATCTGCAAGTCATCGGTTTCGTGCCAACCATCTTGCTCGCCTTACTGAAAGCAGCAGACACAGGCGACAATTTCTGGGTGATATTGCTAAGCGCGGCGGCTGTCTTCATCGTAGTGCAAATCATAGAAGACACCATCCTCACCCCACGCATCATGGGAAAAATCACCGGGCTGAACCCTGCCATCATCCTATTGTCATTGTCGGTCTGGGGAACCCTGATGGGAATCATCGGCATGATTATCGCCCTTCCGTTGACCACATTGATGTTGTCCTACTACCAACGCTATATCATAAAAAATGAAAGGGAACATGAACTGCCTCCTCCATCTGCTGATTATCAGGAGAATGGCGACCGGCAAGGATAATGCTGCAAAAAATATCCGCATTTTGTTTGGCAGTTCATGAAAAAAGCGTAACTTTGCACCCGCTTAACAGCAATAAGGTTTGATTCGCTAGCTCAGCTGGTAGAGCACAACACTTTTAATGTTGGGGTCTTGGGTTCGAGCCCCAAGCGGATCACCAAAAGAAAAGCCAAAAGGC
>CALUIR010000013.1 GCA_944320785.1 uncultured Bacteroidaceae bacterium | reverse complement strand
TGGCTGCGGTTGCCCTTGGCCAGCATCACCATGCTGCCGCCGTGGCTCTGGAAGAGGTCCACGTAGGGGTCCATGCGGCCGGCGGTGGTGGGGCCCATGGAGCCGCAGGGCATCCCTTCCGGGGTCTTGGCCGGCCCGGCATAGTAGATAGGGTGATCCTTGATATATTGTGGGAGATCCTCGCCCCGGTCAAGACGTTCCTTCAGTTTGGCGTGTGCGATGTCGCGTCCCACGATGATGGTGCCGTTCAGCGACAAGCGGGTGGCCACGGGGTATTTGGAAAGTTCCTTCAGGATTTCCGGCATGGGACGGTTCAGGTCAATACGCACGGCATCACCCTCGCCGGCCTGCCGGAGTTCTTCGGGGATAAGGCGGCCGGGGTTGTCGTCGAGCTTTTCTATCCAGATGCCGTCACGGTTGATTTTGCACTTGATGTTGCGGTCGGCCGAGCAGCTCACGCCCAGGCCCACAGGGCAGGACGCCCCGTGCCGGGGCAGGCGGATGATGCGCACGTCGTGGGCAAAGTATTTCCCGCCGAACTGTGCGCCGAGGCCGATGCGGTGGGCTTCGTCCAGCACCTTCTTCTCCAGTTCCACGTCGCGGAAAGCGCGGCCCCCTTCATTGCCCGTGGTGGGCAGGTTGTCATAGTAATGGGTGGAGGCGAGCTTCACGGTGAGGAGGTTCTTCTCTGCCGACGTGCCGCCGATGACGAAGGCGATGTGGTAGGGTGGGCAGGCGGCTGTCCCCAAGGTTTTCATCTTCTCCACGAGGAAGGGGACGAGCGTCTCCGGGTTCAGGATGGCTTTCGTTTCCTGGTAGAGGTAGGTCTTATTGGCCGACCCTCCCCCCTTGGTGACACATAGGAAACGATACTCCATGCCCTCCGTGGCCTCGATGTCGATCTGCGCAGGCAGGTTGCAGCGGGTGTTCACCTCCTCATACATGCTGAGGGGCGCGTTCTGGGAATAACGCAGGTTCTCCTCCGTGTAAGTCTTGTAAACGCCTAAGGAAAGGGCTTCTTCATCGCAATAGCCAGTCCACACCTGCTGGCCCTTCTCGCCATGCACGATGGCCGTGCCGGTGTCTTGGCAGAAAGGCAGCTTGCCTTTGGCGGCCACCTCGGCGTTGCGCAGGAAAGTGAGTGCCACATACTTGTCGTTCGCGCTGGCTTCCGGGTCGGAGAGTATCTTCGCCACTTGCTCGTTGTGCGCCGGGCGCAGCATGAACGACACGTCGCGGAAGGCCGCGTTGGCCATGGCCGTCAAGCCCTCCTTGGCCACTTTCAATATCGGTTTCCCTTCAAACTCGCCCACGGATACGTAGTCCTTCGTGAGCAGATAATACTCGGTGTCATCCTTGCCCATCTCAAACATGGGCTGGTACTTGAACTCTGGTGTTGCCATAATGGTGTTCTCCTTATTTATAATCGGTTAGTTAGCGGCACAAAGTTAGCACAATTATCGAAATCTTTCCGTAATCGCCGGTGTTTATCTTGCAGCATGCCTGCATAAGCCGGGAATTTGCCACCCTAAAGCAAGGACGGCCCGCAAGCAGTCCTGCCACATCCATGCACCGCCGCCAAGGAACTTTGTGGCATAAACAGCAAAGAAAGCCAGCCCAAGAAGCCCTCAGGCGGGGAGGCAATCCTGCTTATCCTTCCAATCCTTCCAGCAGCCGTTTCAGCACAACGGTGGCCGATATCTCGCGGTTGGCCGCTTCCGGAATCACGATGGAACGCGGGCCTTCAATGACCTCATCGGCGACAATCATGTTGCGTCGCACCGGCAGGCAATGCATAAAATAGGCATTGTTGGTGACGGACATTTGACGGCTATCTACCGTCCACGAGCGGTCACAGTTCAATATCTGCCCGTAATTGTCGCCCATATAAGCCGCCCAATTCTTGGCATAAATGAAATCCGCTCCTTCGAATGCTTTCATTTGGTCGTATTCCACTTTGGCTTCACCCACAAAACGCGGATCAAGTTCATAACCTTCAGGATGCGTGATGACGAAATCATAATCCGTGGCATTCATCCATTCCGCAAAAGAGTTCGGCACAGCCTGCGGCAACGGACGCGGATGGGGCGCCCATGTCATCACGACCTTGGGGCGTGGTTTCGTCTTGTACTCCTCAATGGTAATGAGGTCTGCAAAGCTCTGCAAGGGATGCCGTGTGGCTGCCTCCATGGAAAAGACCGGCTTGCCGGAATAACGGATGAACTGGTTCAAAATGACCTCGTTGTAGTCATAATCCCGGTTCTCGAAACGGGCAAAGGAACGCACCCCGATAATATCGCAATAACAGCCCATCACCGGAATGGCTTCCAGCAGATGCTCCGGCTTGTCCCCATCCATCACCACGCCGCGTTCCGTCTCTAACTTCCATGCCCCTTGGTTTATGTCCAGCACAATGACATTCATGCCCAAATTGTAGGCAGCCTTCTGAGTACTCAACCGCGTCCGCAAGCTGGAATTGAAGAAAATCATCAGCAAGGTCTTGTTCCGCCCCAACTCCACATGTTTGAACCGGTCTTTCTTAATATCCATTGCCTCGTCCACGGCAGACCTCAAGTCACCGATATCCCTAACACTGATAAATTGTTTCATGTCCTATATAAATAAAAAAATGTCACTCATACTCTCACCTGCCCGTTGCCATGAATAACCCATTTGTAAGTGGTCAGTTCCTCCAATCCCATAGGCCCTCTGGCATGAAGTTTCTGCGTGCTGATACCGATTTCCGCTCCTAACCCGAATTGCGCTCCGTCCGTAAATGCCGTGGATACATTCGTGTAAACGCATGCTGCATCCACTTCACGGGTAAACAACTCCGCATTCCGTGCATCCTCCGTCACAATGCATTCGCTATGCCGAGAACCATACGCGGCAATATGAGCCAATGCCTCATCAATGCTGCCTGCCGTCTTTACAGCCATGCGGTAAGACAAGAACTCCGTGCCAAAACTCTCCTCAGTGGCATGTTCCAACAAGCGTGCCGGGTATCGGCCTTCAAGGGCTTGATAAGCCAGGCTGTCCGCATAGATCACCACATGGCTGTCCGCCAGCTTCCGGCACAATGCCGGCAAATCGGACAAACGCTTTTCATGGACAATCAAACAATCCAGCGCATTGCATACGCTCACTCTACGAGTCTTGGCATTATGAATGACAGATGCCCCCTTAACCACATCCCCATATTCATCAAAGTAAGTATGGCAAATTCCCGCACCAGTCTCAATGACCGGCACACGGGCATTCTCACGGACGAAACGTATCAACTCCTGTCCGCCACGAGGAATAAGCAAGTCCACATCGCGCCCGGCATCCAACAATGCCGACGTGGATTCATGCCCCGGCGGAAGCAAAGCCACAACATCCGAATTCAAGCCTGATTCCCTCAACACATCGTGTATCACCTCCACCATCGCACGATTAGAACAAACAGCGTCGCTGCCACCTTTCAATATACAAGCGTTGCCAGACTTGAAACAAAGGGAAAAAACATCCACACTGACATTAGGGCGTGCCTCATAAACAATGCCAATAACACCGAATGGCACACTAACCCGGGATAGCTCCATGCCATTGGGACGCACTACATGTTTCAATACCCGCCCTAACGGGGAAGGAAACGAAGCTACATGGCGGGTATCATCCGCGATAGAGCAAAGCCGTTGCAAAGAAAGCTGCAACCGATCATATTTCGGATTGGCTGCATCCATCCGCAAAAGGTCTTTGGCATTCTCTTCCAAAATATAATCCGCCCGACGGACAATGGCATCCGCCACCGCATTCAAGACATCATTCCTCTGGGCATCATCCAACTGGTTCAACGAACGGGCAGCCATCCTTACCTTCCCGAACAAAGCTTGCAATTCATTCCGCATATCACTCTAAATATAAATAGTCATAATGCACAATCGGTTTCTGACCATGTTTCCCCAACACTTCTGACACTTCTGACGAACTAAGGTTGCTTTTCCCTATCGCTATTTGCCGTCCCTCATCATCCAAGATACGGACAATATCGTCTCTTTCAAACCCGCCATCAATACGTGCCACCCCCACAGGAAGGATACTAAGAACCTGGCCATCCCGAATGGCCTCAGCCATAGTGCCATTAACATATACAGCCCCTTTTGCAAAACTCCCTGAATGGGCAATCCATTTTTTTACGCTTGACATGCTTTGAAGTGCAGGATGAAAGAAAGTACAGGGAAACCCTTCGGGGGATTGCAGCAAGCCGGTAAGCACATTTTCACGTTTCCCATTCGCTATGAAAACCGCAATCCCCTCGCCTGCCACCTTTTGAGCGATACGAAGTTTGGTCCACATCCCGCCACGTCCCGAGCTGGATTTCCCGGACTGGACATATCGTGACAAATCATCGCCAAGCCCCACATTACGGATAAGGCAAGCATGTTCTTCCGACAATGAGCCATCATAAACCCCATCCACATTGCTGAGGATGACAAGAGCCTGCACACTCATCATCGAAGCAATCAAACCGCTCAATTCATCATTATCGGTAAACATCAGTTCTGTCACCGATACGGTGTCATTTTCATTCACAATGGGAAGCACGCCATTTTCCAACATCGCCATCATGCAATTCCGTTGGTTCAAATAATGCCCACGAGTGCCAAAACTTTCTTTCGTAGTAAGAACCTGCCCTACCGGGACATGGTGTTCCCGAAACAGTTCGTAATAACGGTTGATGAGTTTTACCTGCCCCACCGCCGAATACACCTGCCTTTGGCTGACGCTATCCAATCGCCTGCTCGTGCTGATTTCACTCTTTCCAGATGCCACAGCACCTGAAGATATGAGTATTACAGATACGCCAGCTTTCCACAGCAAAGCCAATTGGTCCACAAGTGCCGACATCCGGGTGACATCCAAGGTCCCATCATCACGTGTCAAGACATTGCTGCCTATTTTCACTGCAATTTTGCTGAACTTGTATGTCATTCGAGCCTATTCGCTTTTACTTTTTTCATTGACTAATTGCACGGCTTTCCCGTAATCTGCCTCATCTACCAAAATCTTCATCTCACCGCCCAAACCTGCATAAGGAGAAGTGATGCTGCCCATGGTTTCGTCTCGCAAAAAGGCTTTGATATTGTTCGCCTCCAACAAACCTTTCACGACCTCAGCCTCCCATGGAGATCCTCCAAAAACTTCCACATAATTGCTTTTTCCTTTCGTTTCCATAAAATCCTCCTATTTTAAATCCGTCACATCACAAATATAGGAATATAAACGTAAACATCTACTTTCTATGGGCAAAAAATCTATTTATCCTTTTGATTTGTCCTGACGTATTTCCACACGGCGGATCTTCCCACTAATCGTTTTGGGCAATTCATCCACAAATTCAAGCACACGGGGGTATTTATAAGGAGCCGTCACCTTTTTCACATGATCCTGCAACTCTTTGGCAAGAGCCTCACCTGCACGGTCCTTATATTCCTTTGCCAGAACGACAGTCGCTTTCACTACTTGACCGCGCATTTCATCCGGGACACCAGTAACTGCACATTCCACCACAGCAGGATGAGTCATTAAAGCGCTTTCCACCTCAAAAGGGCCAATCCGATAGCCTGAACTTTTAATCACATCGTCAGCACGCCCCACAAACCAAAAATAGCCATCCTCATCTTTCCAAGCCACATCGCCTGTGTAATATACGCCATCATGCCATGCCTCACGAGTCCGTTGCGGATCACGGTAATATTCCTTGAACAGCCCCAACGGTTTCCCATTCCCCGTACGAATCACAATCTGCCCCTGCTCTCCAGCTTCAGCAGAACGGCCGTCCGGTGTCAACAAATCGACCTCATATTGCGGATTCGGGACACCCATGCTGCCTGGCTTTGGCTCCATCCACGGGAAGGTAGCAACCGTCAGAGTCGTTTCTGTCTGCCCGAAACCTTCCATCAGCTTAATGCCTGTAAGTTCTTTGAATGTATCGAACACGGCGGGGTTCAGCGCTTCACCGGCAATCGTGCAATACTCCAAGGAAGACAAATCGTATTTGGACAAATCTTCATGAATCAAGAAACGGAATATCGTGGGCGGCGCACACAATGACGTGACGTGATAATCCTGTATCTTCTCCAGGATATGTGCCGGCGTGAATTTTTCATGGTCATAAACAAACACGTTTGCCCCGGCAATCCATTGGCCATAAAGCTTTCCCCAAACGGCTTTCCCCCAGCCGGTATCGGCAATCGTGAGATGCAGGCTGCCTTCCGACAAGTTGTGCCAAAAACACCCGGTCACGATATGCCCCAACGGGTAGGTGAAATCGTGGGCGACCATCTTCGGTTCTCCGGTTGTCCCCGAGGTGAAATACATCAGGGAGATATCATCATTGTCGTTCACATGCTTAGGACGGACGAAGGGAACCGCGTGAGCCATTCCTTGGTGGAAATCGCAAAAGCCCTCCGGCACCAACGGGCCTACACTGACGGCATGCCGGACGGATGGCGATTCGGGCAAAGCAGCACGGACATGTTCCGTCACCATTTCCTCGCCGGCACAAACAATCATTTTTATATCAGCGGCATTGCAACGGTACACAATATCTTTCTTGGTCAACAAATGCGTGGCGGGGACAGCCACCGCCCCCAACTTGTGGAGCGCCACAATGGAGAACCAGAACTCGTACCGCCGCTTCAGGATGAGCATCACCATGTCGCCATGCCCTATCCCCAAGCTTTGGAAGTAGGATGCGGCCTTGTCCGAATATTCTTTCATTTCAGCGAAAGTGAACTGGCGGAACTCTCCATGGTCATTCGTCCAGCAAAGGGCCTTTTTCCCAGGCTGCTCTTTGGCCCAAGCATCGACCACGTCATAGCCGAAGTTGAAATGCTCCGGCACATTTATCTTCAAGTGCTTCACAAAATCTTCCTGCGAAGTGAAGTGTGTCTTCTCTAAAAACCGTTCTAACATAAGGATGAACTAACAATTACATGATTATTGCCAAAAACCGCACTGCCTTCCCATCCAGAGCCTTCATTCCATGAGGCAGCTTGGAATTGAAGTAGATGCTGTCGCCCTGCTCCAGAACCAGTTCTTTTCCCCCGATACTCAGTAGCAGGCGCCCTTCGATAACGAGGTTGAATTCCTGCCCGTCGTGCGTGTTGTAATGCATCGGGTTGCAGCCCGGCTCCACCGTGACGATGAAGGGGTCGCCTTTGCGGTCCTTGAATCCTGCGGCCAGCGACTGGTACTTGTATGCCTTTGTGCGTTCCACGCTGACGCCCTTCCCGGCGCGGGTCAGGAAGTAGCTGCTCATTTTCGGTTCCTCGCCGAACATCAGCGCGTCCAAGGCGATGTTGTAGTGGCGGGCGATTTGCTGGAGCATGCTCACGCTGATGTCGTGTTCGCCGCTCTCGGCCCGTTCATATTCTGCCCGATCTATGCCACAGTCGGCCGCAATGTCGGCGGGCGACAGTTCCATGGCGTCGCGAAGGCCGCGCAGCCGTTCTGCTATCTGCTTGATTTGGTCGTCCATATGTTTACATGTTAATGTCCGTAAAAGGCATGCTTGCTTTCAGCGCACGAATGACAGCCGAAGGGAAGCCATCGTGATCCAACTGGTTGATACCCCGAATGGTATAGCCGCCGGGGGTGCATACGGCCTCAATCTCCTTGGCGGGGTCGGCATCCGGTTCCTCCAGAAGGGAAGCCGCTCCTTTCAGGGTCTGCGCAACCAGCTTTTGTCCGTCGGCAGGGCGGATGCCCAGTTCGATGCCTGCCTGCACGCAAGCCTGCACGTACTTCATCACGTAAGCGATGCCGCAGGAGCAAAGAGCCGTGGCGGCGGCAATGTGGGCTTCGTCGATGAACATCGTGCGCCCCATGCCGTCCAGCATCCCGGCCAGCACCGCACATTGTCCGTCCGTGGCGTTGCGGCTGGCGATAAGCGTCATGCTTTGCAAGGCGCGGGCCGCCGTGTTGGGGACGATGCGGAACATCGCCATGTCCTTGTGGGGGAGACAGCCGGACAATGCCTCGAAGGTAATGCCTGCGGCCACAGAAACCAACGCTTGACCCTTCTTCAGTTTCAGGGAGCGAAGCACGGGAACCACCAGCCAAGGCTTCACCGCCAGATAGACGTATTCAGCCCCTGTGGCGGCTTCTTGGTTGCTGCTTGTGACGTTCATGCCGGGGATTTCTTCTTTCAGCCAGTCCAGTTTCCCTTGCGAGGGGTTGGACACCCAGATGCCTTCCGGGGCGACGGCTTTCCCCAAAGCCAGCCCCTTTGCTATGGCACCGCCCATGTGGCCCGCACCGATAATTGCTACTTTCATGTCTATCATCTCGCTTATTATGCGGCAAAAGTA
Organism: uncultured Bacteroidaceae bacterium; assembly: GCA_944320785.1. GTDB lineage: Bacteria > Bacteroidota > Bacteroidia > Bacteroidales > Bacteroidaceae > CASFPE01. Next base: position 55,527 of record CALUIR010000013.1, on the reverse strand, counting down.
CGGTTTTTCATCAAAAATGCAAACGATTTGGCAGAAATTACGCGCTTTCGCCACCATTATTCCCGCATCCATGCCAAAACTTCCTGCACTGCCCGGCCCGGGCAGGCGGGCGAAAAAGGCGGGATGCCGGGGAAAGAAACCCGGGACAGCCGGAGGAAAGATCCGTTTTTCCCCGGCAACTTCTTTATCTTTAGCCTAAAGATACACATCCTTAGGCTAGAGATGCACATCCTTAGGCTAAGGATACACATCCTCAGCCTAAGGATAAAGAAGTTGCATGGCTGAACAGAACATTCCACACGGGCAAGCCCAGCCTTTCTCCCCGCCAAGCTGGATTTCACCCCGTGTGCGCCCCGCCGTCCGGCAGGGCATCATCGGCACAAGTGCCAATCCCTTACAGGGCTTCCGAAAGGCGCTCGATGAACATGTCTGCCTCAGCCATGGTCAGGCACAGGGGCGGGAGCAGGCGCAAGACGTTGTTGCCGCTGGCACCCGTGAACACGTTCTTCTCATAAACCAGCCGATCACGCAACGGCTTCACGGGCTGTTCAAACTCCATCCCAATCATCAGGCCCATCCCGCGCACCTCCTTCACGCCAGGCATTTTCCCCAGTTCATGGAGCAAATACCCGCCGACCTGCGCCGCATTCTCCACCAAGCGTTCTTCCTCCATGACATCCAGCACCGCCAACGCAGCCGCGCAAGCCAAGTGGTTGCCTCCGAAAGTGGTGCCCAGCTCGCCATAACGGGGCGTGAACATCGGGCCAATCAACACCGCCCCCATCGGGAACCCGTTGCCGATACCCTTGGCCACCGTGATGATGTCCGGCCAGATGCCGGCGTGCTGATGCGCAAAGAACTTGCCGCTTCGGCCATAGCCGGACTGTATCTCATCCAAAACCAGCACCGTCCCTGTAGCCGTACAGCATTCGCGCAACTCCTGCAGGAAAGCGGCATCCGGCACCTGGATACCCCCGACTCCTTGGATGCCTTCGATGATGACGGCGCACACGTCGCCTTTCCCCAGTTCCTTCCGCATGGCCTCCACATCGTTGAGGGCAAGGAAAGTGACACGCCCGTTCTGGTTGACGGGCGCCGCGATGCGAGGATTGTCCGTCGCCTCCACCGCCAAGGAAGTACGCCCATGGAAGGATTTTTTAAAAGCGACGACGCGCTTCCGCCCATTATGGAACGAAGCCAACTTGAGTGCGTTCTCATTAGCTTCCGCCCCTGAGTTGGCCATGAACAGCGAATAACCCTCGCAGCCCGATGCCCTGCCGAGCCGCCCTGCAAGCTGCTGCTGCAGCTTGTTGACCACAGAATTGGAATAAAAGCCCAATTCCGCCACTTGCCGGCTGATGCTTTCCACATAATGCGGATGGGCATGGCCGATGGATATGACGGCATGCCCGCCATAAAAATCCAGATACTCCGTGCCTTTGTCGTCCCACACACGGCAACCTTTCCCTTTGACGATGTTCACGTCAAAAAGCGGATATACATTGAATAATTCCATCCCTGTCCCGGTTCAAAAAGCGGAAGGTTTCAGCCGCAACCCGACTGTCTCTTCCAGATTAAACAATAAGTTCATGTTATGCACCGCTTGCCCGCTGGCTCCTTTCAGCAGATTGTCAATACAGGAGACAATGAGCAGCTTGTCGCCATGTTTCTCCAAGTGCAACAGGCATTTGTTCGTGTTGACCACCTGCTTCAAGTCTATTTCCTTGTCCACGACATGCACAAATGAATCTTCCTCATAATACTCACCATAGATCCGGGTTATTTCTTCTATTGACACTTTGTTCCGGGTCACAATGGTAGCGAATATGCCCCGCGTGAAATTCCCCCGGTACGGGATGAAATCGATGTCGGCGTTGAAACTGTTCTGCAACTGGCCGAGCGCCTGCCTGATTTCAGGCACATGCTGATGGGCAAACGGCTTGTAAATGCTGATATTTCCGTTGCGCCAACTGAAATGGCTGGTCGGCCCCGGCTTCACTCCGGCACCCGTGCTGCCCGTGATGGCATTGACAGAAATGGTGCTGTTGAGCATCAAATGTTTTGCCAACGGGAGCAAGCCCAGTTCTATGCAGGTGGCAAAACATCCTGGATTGGCCACGTGCTTGCTATGGCAGATGGCACGGCGGTTCAGTTCTGGCAGCCCGTACACAAAGTCATGGTTCCCGTCGCCAATGCGGTAATCCATGGAAAGGTCCACAATCTTCAAATCCTCCGGCACGGCATGGCTTTCCAGGAACTTCCGCGTGTCGCCATGGGCCGTGCAGAAGAACAGGCAGTCAATGTCCTCCAACAGCAGCTTGCCGGTAAAACAGAGGTCCGTCTCGCCATACAGTCCTTCATGCACGTCAGCCACAAAGTTTCCAGCATTGCTCTGGCTGTTGATGAAAACGATTTCCACCTCCGGGTGGTTGATGAGCAGGCGGATGAGTTCGCCGGCCGTATAGCCCGCGCCGCCTATGATTCCTACTTTTATCATGGCTTAATTTTGGAAATAACGATTCTTTTCTTCAGGAATGACCACCAGCAGAATAATGTAAATAATCACGCCGGCAAAGGCGGTGAACACAGTGGCCAGCGCATAGATGGCACGCACCAGCGTGACATCCAGATCGAAGAAATCAGCCAGCCCGGCACATACGCCTGACAGCATCCTGCCCGTCCGGGGGCGTCTGAGTTTTTTGGGTTCATCCATGGTTATGCCGTTTCAAATGTTATCCAATTCATCTTTGTGCCCGGCATAGTAAGCACGGAGCGGCGTGGAAAGGACTTTGATGAAACCTTTGGCATCCTCCGCCGTCCAGCCTTTCTGCATTTCCCCGTATTCGCCGAACTTGTTCTTCACCAAATCGTCTGCGCTCGCCACGCCAACAGCATGGAAACCATAGGGGCGCAGTTCCAAGATGGCAGTGCCGTTGACATTGCGCTGCGAAGATGCAAGCATGGCCTCGATGTCGCGCATCACCGGTTCCAAGTACTGGCTCTCATGCAGGAACATCCCGTACCAGTTAGCCACTTGGTCTTTCCAATACTGCTGCCATTTGCTCAGTGTGTACTTTTCCAAGAACTTATGCGCACCAATAATGAGCATGGGGGCAGCAGCCTCAAAGCCCACGCGCCCTTTGATGCCGATGATGGTGTCACCCACATGCATGTCACGGCCAATAGCGTAGGCCGCCCCGATTTCCTCCACTTCCTGGATAGCCTTGACAGGGTCGTCCAAACGCTCACCATTCACAGCCTTCAATTCGCCCTGCTCAAACGTAAGCTTCAGCAATTCAGTGCCTTCCTTCGTGCAATGTTTCAGGTAAGCGGTCTCAGGCAAGCCTTGCGCGGAATCCAATATCTCGCCTCCGCAGATGCTGGTACCCCATATTCCCACATTATAGGAATACTTCAGCTTGGCGAAGTCGGCGGCAAATCCATGCTTATTCAGGTAATCTATCTCCTCCTGACGGCTCAAAGCCATGTCGCGGGTCAAGGTGATAATTTCCATGCCCGGTGCCATGACTAGGAAAGTCATGTCAAAGCGCACTTGGTCGTTGCCGGCACCTGTGGAGCCATGGGCAATGGCATCGGCACCTATTTCGTTGGCATAACGCGCAATGGCCAGTGCTTGGAAGATGCGCTCGGAACTGACAGACACAGGATAGGTGCCGTTACGCAACACATTGCCATAGATCATGTATTTGAGGCTCTTCTCATAATACTCGCGGGTTACATCAAGCGTCACATACTTCACCGCACCCAACTTATAGGCGTTCGCCTCGTTGGCCTCCAACTGCTCCTTGCTAAAACCTCCGGTATTGGCGCAAGCCGCATACACTTCATATCCTTTCTCCTTGGCGAGATACATGACCGTAAACGAGGTGTCCAGCCCGCCACTAAATGCCACTACTACTTTCTTCTTTCCCATTTCTTGCGTATTATTAATCGTTTGACCTTCCTTGGTGCTGCGCCGGATCATAAAGCATGGCCGTACAGATACAGTACTTCCTGCCCGTGCGTTCCAACACGTCGTGGTTGACACAGCCTTCGCATCCTTTCCAAAAAGCTTCATCGTCCGTCAACTGCGCGAAGGTGACAGGAACGTAACCTAACTCCGTGTTGATTTTCATGACAGCGGCACCACTGGTCAGCCCGAACAACTTGGCATGCGGCCAACGAAGCCGCGAAAGAGTGAAGGCAGCCTTCTTGATGCGCTTGGCCAACCCCTGCCCCCGGTATTTCTCGGCCACGATAAGCCCGGAATTGGCCACATACGTCTTATTGCCCCAACTCTCGATATAACAGAAACCAGCAAACTCATCGCCACAAAGGGCTATTATCGCCTTGCCTTCTTTCATCTTCTGGGCCACATACTCGTGTGAACGCTTGGCAATGCCCGTACCGCGCACCTTAGCAGCATTGGTGATGGTCTCCAATATGATATCCACGTATGCCTCATGCGAGACATCGGCAACCATGACATCTATTTCCTGCACTTCCATTTTTCTTGCCTGTTACTTATATATTAGGTATGATTCCCGATAGAGCCTGTTTCAGAGCCTCACGTGCCGCTTCCTCGCGCAACACAAGGATAATCGTGTCATCACCGGCAATGGTGCCGAGGATCTCATAAATGTCATGCACATCAATATCGTAAGCCAAACTACTGGCATAACCAGGACGCGTCTTGATGACGGCAATATTACGCGAGAACTCGATGGACTTGAAGCCGTTGTTCATCATCATCTCCGTGGCACTTTGCGGTTCCACCATTCGTTTGTACATCGTGTTGTTGGGCAGAACGTACACATAGTTGCCGTTCATGCTGGCCGCCTTGGCCACTTTCAACTGTTTGAGGTCTCGCGACAGAGTGGCTTGCGTTAACTGGAATCCTTCTTTAGAAAGTGCCTGAAGCAATTCCTCTTGGCTTCCTATCTCTTTGCTTGATATAATCATTTTTATGGCGTCCAGCCGGTTATTCTTATCCTTCATGTTGCATAATTATACTTTTGTCTGCAAATATATGCAATCAAAAAGGATGTACCATGAATAACATTCCAATATTTCGCATTATTTAATATTAATTTACGCAATTCAAAACAGGGTAAGCTGCCCGTTTCTGACAAAATAAGGATCAATGGTAGACTTCCTTTCAAAAAAGCAGTATGCTGCTATATGGCAGAAAGCAAGTTGGCTATGGAACTATTAAAGAACGGGATCTGGAAGGTTCAATCTGCGCGATGCCCTTCAACTCGTCATTAACCGTTTCTATCAAAGCGCGTTTTCTCAGCAGGATTTTGTCCGCTATGCTCATCAGGAAGTTCTTCATGTTATTCTTCACTTTGATTATCAATTGTATGCCGCCAAAGAAGAGGCTCTCGAACAGTTTTTTTCCAATATATCCATTATTTTCAAATAAATACTTTATCCTTTTATCCCGAGTTCACGTTGATATACCTGCCCTTTTAGGAATCTTTCTTACTATAATTGGCGACAATAATGTTGTTGCCAAGACTATCAGCCAAAGATTTCCGGTCAATGGATTATAAGCGGTGAGAAGTTCCGCCATTGTATTACCATTTGCCAATCCTGCGGCAAATTCAAAACTAACCGTCAGCAAAGCCCAGCATATACCGGTCAGCCAGCAATCTTTGGAAGTATGGACTTTCGTTATCCGAGGCAGCAGCGACCAAGTTATCAGAAAAATACACGCGCTTAATAGGATTCCGCTGACAGATAATGCCCACTTTTCACCAATCGCCCTGAGCAATACATATTCCCTCAATCCTCCATTAAGGATTGCTAGCGGAATAAAGCAGAGCCAGATTAGGAGGAATTTCAGAATGTTCATTCATATCTTGCGTTTAAAATAAATCATATCCTTCAATACTTTGCCATCTTCCATAATCGGATGGTCATAGTTCTTTGTGAAAAAGCCGGATACGGTATGCGAATAGCCAAAACCGCAATTTTTATAGAAAGATATGGTTTGTCTGCTGTCGCCAGTGCCGACAAGCAAGGTATGAAACCGGTTCCTATAATATCCACATACATACGCTATCATTTCCCGTCCATGCCCTTTTCGTTGAAAGAGTGGGTGTACCGCCAAATTTTTCAACTCTAAAATACCATTACCTTCAGCAGTAACCACTGCTACGGCTACGGGTGTTGCTGTCCGATTCTGCATGACGAACATTTCGCCCCGTTCCAAGTATCTGTCGATCATAGATTCCTGCTCATCTCCAAGGAGCAGAAGAGGCAGATATTGTTTCTTGTCACTTATAACGGGCAGAATCCGAAATTGATTTGCGTTCCATTCTTCTTTCGTCATTCTCATGAAATGCTCGGTGCGGATATCTCCCAGCGGAGACACTTTCCCCGTTTCCGTGTGATGAAAGCAGAAGCCGCACTTCTCCATCACCCGGCGCGACTTCGTATTGCCGTCATAGTACCCGCACCAGACGGCAGTCATTCCCAACTCTCCAAAGCATCTTTTCAACAGACAACGCACGGCTTCCGGCATTAGCCCCTGTCCCCAGTAGGGCTTGCCTATCCAATAGCCAATTTCAGCCTCGTTTGCCTGCATTTCGGCACTGTGCAAACCTTCCCCGAACATGATTCCTATGCTACCGACCGGTTCATCAGATCCTTTCAAAACTACCGCATAGGTTTCCGGGGCGGCAAAAACAGTCCGGATGATATTCAGACTGTCCTCCACGGAAGTATGAGGTGGCCAGCCCGCAATAGGCCCGATTGCAGGGTCTTGAGCGTATTTATATAAGGACTCAGCATCGGATTCCTGCCAAGCACGCAGAATAAGCCGTTCGGTAACCAACCGGCATGTGTCCTTTCCCATTTGTTGCATTTAGTAATTAATCAGCCACAAAGATACAGCTTCTGTCCAATCACACAACACGTAGTTCCTTGATTTCTTTTTGCAAATTTCCCAAAAACTTTGCCGCGTGTGCGCCATCCATCTGTGTATGGTGAAACTGAAAAGAAACAGTCAATACCTGTTTCCACCAGTGCCGCTTGTATTTGCCCCAAATCAGAAACGGGTTATTGAACACACCGCTGTACATGCCTACCGCCCCATCTATCTCATATCCGGCAAGGGCTGATGTGCCAATCACCATGCTATCCGTCAAGTCATGATTATGGCAGTTTTCGGCAACTTGCCTGGTGAGCCGCAAATAATCCTCATTGAATTGCCTCAAATCATTAGAAAAAGGGATGTCGCAGGAGTTAACCTCACCTTCCCGATTAACTACAATGGTACAGACAGCAAGATTATCATATTGCACTAACCTCTTGCCAACAGGAAGCATATAGAATTCTTTGATGTGGCTGGCTGCCCGCCCGATGCACCAGCACATCAGCATATTGAACTTCAATCCTGCCTGCTTGCTGATGCGGGCAAGACGAGCCACGTCTATAGCCTTGAAAAAAGTGACCATCGGCATAGGCGCACTCATCCACGTTTCAAATGCGTAGGCACGGGACGTTTCTTTCGGATTTACTTCTTTCATACGTTAAAGATTCTTTTCCATCACATAGTTTGTCATATACAGTCTATTAGCCTTTACCTCCTGCTCTTTCACCACCCGGTAGCCTCGCTTCTCGAAAAAGGGCCGGGCGGTAATGCTGGCTTCAGTACTTATCACATGCACTCCATATTCGCGAGCCATTCCTTCGACCTCAGCCAGCAACGCGGTCGCCACGCCTTTCCCCTGCCAGTCTTTATGGACAAACAAGGAATGCAGATATCCCTTCCCGTTCATGGAGGAAAAGCCGAGGAGGCCGCCCTGCCGGTCAAACGCCCCAATGAAGCGGTTACTTGCCAGCAGTTTTTCCCAATGTTCAAGGCTGTCGCCGCAGGAAGCCCAATCTTCTGCTTCTTCTCGCATATAATCCTTGACATTGACATGAAGGATAGTGGAACGGAACAATGACTGCATCTCAAGAATATTCTCTGCAGAAAGCGGGTGTTTGTCGCAAGCAAGAGCGATATGCTTGAATATTTCCCGCACCACTTCAGACTTGGCATCGGCATAATCCTGAAGGTATTGCCATTCCTTTTGCGCAAGATTCCTTTTTACCTCTGCATAAAACCTGCGGTCATCCGCATGCGTCCGCAACCAGTCACGGAAATCAAGCATCCGTTTCGCTTCGCTGCAGCCAATGGAAAAAACATGCAGATTTACTTCCGGGTTAGTCCCTTTCAACATCCTGTGTCCAAACCACTCCGACTCCCTTACCCGCATGGCGTATCCCGTTTCCTCCAATGCCGGCACATACGAACTTTCATCAGAAGATTCCTTGACAAGAAGAAGAATGTCAATAATGGGCTTGGCGCACAGGCCAGGCACAGAAGTAGAACCTACATGCTCTACAAGGATACCGTCGTGATGCAGCGCCTTGCTTATTTTTTGCCTTTCCGCCTCGTACAAAGCTGCCCAGGCCGTAGTGTATTCCTCCAATATGACAGGCCCACCCATTCGGTGACCTTCCCGATTGTAACTTGCTCAAGATATTCCTTTGTAGCCATTGGCCAGACATTTTATCCATCCTTACTTTTGCATCCGAAAGGCGCAAAGATAAGATTTCCTCTTGATTGTCCCAAGCTGTTCTCACCTGTTTCTCAATAAGATGCCCAAACGCCCGTTTTGTGTCTCAACAAATAAAATCCGCAAAAGGGATGCAGTTTGAAAAATCCTATCGCGCAAGGGCTTTCCATGGATGCAGCCGCACATGCCGTCGGCACATCTGCCGCAATGGATGTCAGCCGGAAATACGGAGTTTGCCAGCTTGGGACTGACATTGAACGGCGTATTCACCGCTTTGCTCACACCCACCCTTTTACGCTTGCCAGGACTGCTTTGACACCGCCCCGCGCAAGCCCGCACAATATATAACAGCCTGAACCATAAAAAAACGGCTTTGCATCTTTCATGCAAGGCCGGCCATATTGACGGCAACCGTGCGGAAAGGGAGGGATTCGAACCCCCGGTACGTCTCCGTACGGCGGTTTTCAAGACCGCTGTAATCGACCACTCTACCACCTTTCCTTGTTTTTGTTCTCAGAAGCACCCTTCCGAAAATGCGCTGCAAAGGTACTACTTTATTTGAAAGCAGCAAACATATTTTGGGAAAAATAGCGGGCAGCGGACAAGATTCTCCCGTTTACCCGCAAGACAAACCCGTTTCATACGGACAACTTCTTCATCTTTAGCCTAAAGATGAAGTTTCCGCACGGCCAAGCCAGGTTTCCCACCCTGCCAAAATGAACTTCCCTCCCTGCGACCCACACTTGTCGTGCCGCAAGAGGGAATGCCACAAAACGCAGACGGCATGAGCCAATATCAAAATATAATCGTACATTTGCCTGCCAATTAGACCAGCAACATGATTTACCCTCAGAATTTTGAACAAAAGATTGGATTCGACGAAATACGCAACCTGATAAAAGAAAGGTGTCTCAGCACATTGGGGAAAGGGAAAGCAGATGAGATGAAATTCCTCGTTTCATTCGGCAAGATAAGCGAGAAACTGGACCAGACCTGCGAATTTGCCCGCATCATGGAGGAAGGAAACCCGTTCCCCGGCCAATACTTCTTCGACGTGCGCCCGTCACTCAGCCGCATCAAAGTAGAAGGGCTTTATCTGGACGAGCAGGAAGTGTTCGACCTGCGCCGGTCACTGGAAACAATACGCGACATCGTGGCCTTCTTATCCCCGGATACAGACACGCCCTCCCCCTACCCCAACCTGCAAGAACTGGCCAAAGACGTGGCCGTTTTCCCCCGTCTCATCCAGCAAATCAGCCGTATCATCGATGACTTCGGGAAAATAAGAGACAGCGCGTCTGCCGAACTGGCACGGATAAGGCAGGAACTGGCACGCACCACCAACGGCATCTCCCGGAACCTCGCCCAGATACTCCGCAACGCCCAGTCAGAAGGCTACGTGGACAAGGACGTGGCACCTACCCTGCGCGACGGGCGGCTGGTCATCCCCATCGCCCCGGCACTGAAACGCAAGATAAAAGGCATCGTGCATGACGAATCGGCCAGCGGGAAAACCCTGTTCATCGAGCCGGAAGAAGTGGTGGAAGCCAACAACCATGTGCGCGAACTGGAAAATGAAGAAAGGCGGGAAATCATACGCATCCTGACAGAACTGTCGGACACCATCCGCCCCATGATACCCAGCATGCTGCAATCATACAACTTCTTGGCCGAAATCGACTTCATCCGCGCCAAAGCCTCTTTCGCCCTCCACACGCATTCCCGAAAGCCATCCCTCGAAGACCAACCCCTCATCGACTGGACGGGAGCCATACACCCACTGCTGCAAATATCCCTTGCCAGGCACAACAAAAGCGTCGTCCCCTTGGACATTGAACTGAACTCCCACCAACGGATACTCATCATCTCCGGGCCGAACGCTGGAGGGAAATCCGTCTGCCTGAAAACCGTAGGACTGCTGCAATACATGCTGCAATGCGGCCTGCTGATCCCTGTACACGAACGGAGCCGCGCCGGCATCTTTTCAGACATATTCATCGACATCGGCGACGAACAATCCATCGAAGACGAACTAAGCACCTACTCCTCTCACCTCACCAACATGAAAACGATGATGAAGTCGTGCAGCAGCAAAAGCCTCATCCTCATCGACGAGTTCGGGAGCGGCACAGAACCTCAGATTGGAGGTGCCATTGCCGAAGCCGTGCTGAAGCGCCTCAACGAAAAACAAACTTTCGGCATCATCACTACCCACTACCAGAACCTGAAGCATTTCGCCGAAGACCATGAAGGAATAGCCAACGCCGCCATGCTGTACGACCGCCACCTGATGCAAGCCCTCTTCCAACTACAGATAGGAAACCCAGGCAGCTCGTTTGCCGTAGAAATAGCCCGCAAGATAGGATTGCCGGAAGAAGTCATAGAAGATGCCGCGCAAATCGTAGGCAGCGACTACATCAACGCCGACAAGTACCTCCAAGACATCGTGCGCGACAAACGCTACTGGGAGAACAAACGCCAGAACATCCGCCAAAAAGAAAAGCAGATGGAAGAAATCATGGCCCGCTACGAAAAAGATGCCAAAGAATTGGAAGCCTCCCGGAAAGAGATTCTCCGGCAGGCGAAAGAAAAGGCAGAACAGATACTGCAAGAATCCAATGCCAAAGTGGAGAACACCATCCGCACCATCAAAGAAGCACAAGCCGAAAAGGAAAAAACCAGAACGGCACGCCAGGAATTGGAAAACTTCCGCAAATCCATTGCTGCGATTGAGCAAGAACAGCAAGAAGAAAAACTATTGCGCAAAATGGAGAAAATCAAAGAAAAGCAAAAGCGGAAAAAAGAAAAGAAAGAACAAGCCACTTCCACTTCATTGCCACCCAAGCCACAGCCAAGCCCCCCCATAGCCGTAGGAGACCATGTGAGGCTGAAAGGCCAAACCTCCATTGGAGATGTCATCGAAATAAACAGCGACAACGCGACCGTGGCTTTCGGCATGCTGAAAACGACCGTCAAACTGAAACGCTTAGAGCCAGTGCCTGCGGGAGAAGCCCCAAGCAGGAAAAAAGCCTCCGTGTCTTTCGTAAGCACACAGACACAAGACCAAGTCTATGAAAAGAAACTGAACTTCAAGCAAGACATTGACGTGAGGGGCATGAAAGGGGATGAAGCCATCCAAGCCATCACCTACTATATCGATGATGCTATCCTATTAGGCATCCCCAGAGTCCGCATCCTGCACGGCACAGGCAGCGGCATACTCCGTACGCTTATCCGCAATTACCTGTCAAGCGTCCCGGGAGTACGGCATTTCCAAGACGAACATGTACAATTCGGAGGCGCCGGAATCACAGTTGTCGATTTAAACTAAACAAAACATATATGAAAACAATACGGGAAATATACCGCATAGGCAACGGCCCTTCCAGCAGCCACACCATGGCACCCAAGAAAGCCGCCGGAATCTTCTTGGCCAAACACCCTGAAGCAAAGCGGTTCAAAGTGACACTCTACGGCAGCCTCGCCGCCACCGGCAAAGGGCATTTGACCGACATGGCCATCCTCAGCGTCCTGCAGCCACAAGCCGAAGTGGAAATCGCATGGCAGCCCAAGACTTTCCTCCCGTTCCATCCTAATGCCATGACCTTCGCATCGTATGACGGCAACGGGAAACTGACAGATAACTGGACCGTGTACAGCATCGGAGGGGGAGCTTTGGCCGAGAAAGACAGAGAAATAGAAGAAACGCCCATGGAGGACATTTACTCCATGACTAAAATGAGCGAAATCCTGCATTGGTGCGAGAAGACAGGAAAAAGCTATTGGGAGTACGTAAAGGAATGCGAAGACAAAGACATTTGGGATTACCTTTTTCAAGTATGGAAAACCATGAAAGAGGCCATTGAACGAGGATTAGAACAGGAAGGCGTGCTGCCCGGCCCGCTCAACCTGCGCCGGAAAGCCGCCACCTACCACATCCGTGCCACCGGGTACAGGGAATCGCTCCGTTCACGAGGTCTTGTTTTCTCATATGCGCTTGCCGTCAGCGAAGAAAATGCCTCCGGCGGAAAGATTGTCACCGCACCGACATGCGGGTCTTGCGGGGTAATGCCCGCCGTCCTCTACCATTTGCAAAAAAGCCGGGACTTCAGTGACACACGCATTCTCCGTGCTTTAGCTACTGCCGGGTTAATCGGCAACATCGTGAAAACAAACGCATCCATATCCGGGGCAGAAGTAGGATGCCAAGGAGAAGTCGGTGTGGCTTGCGCCATGGCCTCTGCGGCCGCGAACCAACTGTTCGGAGGAAGCCCGTCACAAATTGAATACGCTGCGGAAATGGGATTGGAGCATCACCTCGGCATGACCTGCGACCCGGTCTGTGGCTTAGTGCAAATCCCCTGCATCGAAAGAAATGCTTACGCTGCCGCACGAGCTTTGGATGCCAACCTATATGCCTCTTTCACCGACGGAATGCACCGTGTCTCATTCGACAAAGTAGTGGAAGTCATGAAACAAACCGGACACGACCTACCGTCCCTCTACAAAGAAACCGGCGAAGGAGGGCTTGCCAAAGACTACGAACAAATGTAAAGGAACGCAGCAGGGCGGCACATCCTCCCAAAAGAGGCACGCCGCCCTGCCCGTAAAACAAATAATGAAACTCAAATCTCAGCTTTTCCGCCTTCTTCCGTATAATAAAGGACAATATCACGAGGCTCGCGGTCCAGTTCAATACGATAGGAAGTGACATCCATGCCATCTGCACCGGGACGCTTGATCATGTCTATATCATCCTCCCTTGCATTAAAGGCATAACCGTCTGCTGCAAAAGCCGCTTTCACAGCATCAGGAACCTCCTGCCAAAAGATTTCATACACGCTCTGAACCCAATTGCAGTCCGAATCCAGAATCATATCAAAGTAGGTATTATCGTACCACACTTCCACTTCCACATAACCAGCTTCCCGGTCGATGTCCAATATCTTGGCCGACGGATATTTGGCTTGCACGGCTTGCTTGATGTTACCGGTCAACACATCCGGCTGCATGGGCTGGTCGCCGTTGCCCGTGACGGCCTGCAACAGGTGTCCATCCACAGAATAATGCAAATCAACATCCTGCTCGCCCAATTCCATATCCACCACATACACCGGCTCCATGTCCCTCCGTTCGATATAGTCCACATCTTCAATCCGCCATCCGGCATACTCCCCGGACTGGATGGAGGCCAATATGGCTTGGGGCAACTCAGACACAGGCACGTCCGTCTCTGTCAGCATCCAAACGCCGTTCAAGTCGAACCAAACGGATTTCTCCCGGCCACTTTCGCGGAACTCAGCCACATAGTATCCCTGCTCTCTGTCCCAATCCACACGGGATATGCCCGGAAACATCTCGTCAAAAGCCGTCTGGACAGCAGGATTGGCAACACGGTGGTTATCGTCATCGCATGCCGCCCAAAGAACGGCACACAATGAAAGCACGAACAAAGTCTTCAAGGTCTTCATAGCATTCATGTTTTTAATGGTCAGTCATCCAACCTCAAGAACATCCCGGCCGTATCGAAATCCGCATCCAAGCCGTTGTTCATCTCGATACTGTAGCCCTTACGACCACGTTCTATCTTCACAATCAGCACAGTGGGGAAATTTGTTTCCACATATTCCTTGACGGTGGCCGGAATAAACCCTGCTGGCACTGCCTGCCTCTTGCAGTCCACTTCAATCCAATCGCCCTTGCTATTGAAATCAATTTCCATTCCATTGGTCAGGGTTGTTTCGTAATTTGCTGACTGGAAGAAGTCTTTTTCAATCTTGATATAAGAAATCTTCGCATCCGGGAAGTTCTTCTTAATGGTTTCCCTTGCCGCTACCGGCAATCTGCTCTCGTCTCTTGTCACTACGTCATGGTCTGCGAACGCCATTTGCACACTTGCTACTGCTACTGCCAAAACTGCTAAAATCTTTTTCATAATCTATAATTTTTAATGGGGTTAATGTTTATGATGCAAATATCCGGCACGATTTAGGAAAGATTTAGGAAAAACCGCCCTGCCTCTACGGTTTTGCAAATTTTAACGAGAAGCGGTGCATGCCTTCCTTGCAGGCATAGGAAAGGCGGATGCCGTATAAATCACAGATGGACTTCACGATAGCCAATCCCAAACCTGTGGATTCTTTCTTGGACAGGTCCGCACGGTAGAAACGGCGGAATATCTTTTCCGCATCCAAGGGTGTTTCCCCGGAATTGGCCACCTCTATGGAAGCTTTGCCCAACACGAGGCGCAGCCTGCCGCCCACTTCATTATGCACAATGGCATTCTTCAGCAGGTTGGTGAGCAGCACATGGGCAAGGGATTCGTTCATTTCCACTTGGCAAGGGGCGTGATCTTCGATCGATGCCTGTATCCGTCGGCTCTCGTAGATATCCAGCAAGTCGGCAAGAGTTTCTTTGGCGATGCTGCCCAAATCCAACGGCTTGCTGTCCGGGTACTGCCCGTTGTCGATGCGCGAAAGCAGCAGGAGCGACTTGTTCAGCTTGACAGCGCGCCCCAAAGTGCGGTACAGTTCATCGATGTCCTGCAAATGCCGTTCGGTCAGCCCCTCGCTCTCTGCCAACAGTTCCAGCTTGCCGCGTGCAATGGCAAGCGGGGTCTGCAACTCGTGGGAGGCATTCTCGATGAACCGCTTCTGCTCCTCGTATGCTTTCTGGCTCCTGAAGCTCATGGCCGCGGCGGCCTTGTTCAGTTTGGCAAACTCGGAGACCTTCGTCTCATTGTCCAACGGAGGGACGGGCTTGCCCGGCGTCACGCGGTCGAACCATGCCAGCAGGCGTTGCAGGGGGACGAACACTTTCTTCAGCACCATGCGGGTGCCTACCGTCACGCAAAGAAGCAGCACCACGTAAAGCACGAGCAGGTACCAGAAGATGGCCCGCACCATGTCGTCGCGCTCCACGGTAGAGATGCGCAACGTCAGTTCGTAGAAACGGTCATCGGGGGCAAGGAAACAGGAGCGCATGACGCGCACCGGCTCATATTCGTCCTCGGTCTCAATGTAAACTTCCGAATCATAGAAACGCACTTTATAGTCCAGCGCCTCATCGAGGCTCAGCGGGCGGAGGGCATAACTGTGGAGGATGCGGTCTTCGGTCATCAGGATATCAGGGTCATCCAAAATCTTCCCGACCACGATTTCCCGGTAGTTTTCCAAAGTGTCGTCCGTCTCGTCCATCACTTCATCGATGATGGTGAAGTAAAAGAGCGTCCCCCAAACGCCCATGAGGACGAGCAGCAGGACGGAAAGGTTCCGGTTGGCGTAATGGATAAGTCTCATCGGCGGCAGGCGGGTTTCAGTCTTCCAACACAAGCTTGTAGCCGAAGCCATAGACCGCCTTGATTTCCGGCGTGGCACCGGCCTGCTTCATTTTCTTCCGCAAGTTCTTCACCTGCGAGTAAATGAAATCCAAGCTGTCTGCTTGGTCGATGTTGTCGCCCCACACCGACTCGGCCAACGAAGTCTTGTTCATCAGCCGGTTCGGGTTGCTGGCAAAGTAATACAGGAGGTCGAATTCCTTCCGGTTCAATTGGAGTTCCTTCCCGCCGATGCTGGCCGTGCGCAGGTCGGGATACACCGCCAGGTTGCCCAGGACGATGCTTGTGTCGCCGCCCGCCTGTTTGCGCCGTAGCAGCGACTTGACCCTCGCGTTCAGCTCGGCCAGATGGAAAGGCTTGGCCAGATAGTCATCGGCGCCAAGGTCGAGACCCAGCACCTTGTCCTCCAAAGAATCCTTCGCGGAAATGATGATGACGCTCTCGCGCTTGCGCATGCGCTTCAGTTCCTCAAGGATGGAAAGCCCGCTCCCGCCGGGCAACATGATGTCCAACAGGATGCAGTCGTAATCGTAATCATTGATTTTCAACATCGCCGAAGGGAAATCCGACGCGCATTCCACCACGAAATGTTCCCGTTCCAACGAGTCTTTCACCATTTTCTGAAGGCTGAGTTCGTCTTCCACTACCAATATCTTCATAAGGCGCGCATTATTTTAATGAAACTGCTTGCATGCAAAGAAAGCAATTAATTCTGGAAAAAAACTGGATTGCGCCTCATTAATTCTTCCGGGGAAAGCAGGCAGACGGGAAGGGGCATGCGGGAAAAAACTTCCACCTGCCCGTGCAAGAAACCAGCTTCATGCCGCCAACTTCTTTATCTTTAGCCTAAAGATACACATCCTTAGCCTAAAAATGCACATCTCTAGCTTAAGGATGCACATCCTCAGCCTAAGGATGAAGTTTTTGCGCGGCTGGACAGGACTTCCCGCGCGGCCGGGCCGAAGTTTTCTCCCCGGCAAACCGGGAAACCCATGCCGGTGATTCCAAAAAATCACTATCTTTGCCCGTTGAATACGAATAAAAATGCATACGCCATGAATTTGTTGCAAAGAATCTTCAAGAAAGAGACAGAAATCCGTGAAGTGGACCAAAGCAAAGTGGAAAACTTCATGACCCTCATCCGCGTGTACTACCAATCCGTGATGGCCGTGAACCTCGGCGTGACCAACATCCGCTTCCTGCCTGACGTGGCCCTGTTCAAGCACGTTTATAAAGTGCCGACCCAAGGAGGACGGTTAGGCACGGCCGAAAAGAACCATTCCCGCAAGCTGCTCATGCAGGGCTACGGCCTCAGCGAAGGGTTCTTCAAGGAAATCGACAATTCCATCAAGAAAAACTGCCGGACGCAGAACGACATCAAGAACTACCTGTTCATGTTCCAAGGTTTCAGCAGCGACCTGATGATGCTCGTCAGCAACCTGATGCGTTGGAAATTCGCCACCCCCAAAATCTTCCGCAAGGCATTCTACACCATGACCGCGCAAAGCGTCCACACCATCCTGACGCGCACCAACTGGAAATCCGACGACGCGCGCCCCGTGGCCAAGAACGTCCGGGCATACAAAGAAAGATTAGGCTACTCCGAAAGCTGGATGACAGAATACGTGTACAACATCGTGATGCTCGCCAAAAGCGAGAAACGGCGCAAAAAGGCCAGCGAATGACAACACCCGCCCCGGAACGCCACCCTCTGCCCCCTTTCCTGCCCCCACAGGCACGCCTGCTGATGCTGGGCAGTTTCCCGCCCCCACGGAAACGCTGGTGCATGGACTTTTTTTACCCAAACTGGAGCAACGACATGTGGCGCATCTGGGGATACATCGCAAAAGGCGACAAAGACTATTTCACCCTGCCCGGCAAGAAACGCTTTGACCAGCAGAAAATCGAACAATTCTGCCGCAATGCCGGCATCGCGCTCTACGACACGGCCGAAGAAGTGGTGCGCCTGAAAGACAACGCCTCCGACCAATTCCTCCACATCGTGCGGCCTGCCGACATCGCCCGCCTCTTGGCGCAAATCCCCCTCTGCCACACGCTCGTGGCCACCGGGCTGAAATCCGCCGAAACGTTGCAAGCCATCACCGGAACCCACCCGCTGCCTGTCGGCGGATACGCCGAAACGGACTTCGCCGGAAGGAAAGTCCGGCTTTGGCGGATGCCCTCCTCCTCACGGGCCTACCCCCGCCCCGTGGAATGGAAAGCCGGGCATTACCGGAAAATACTGGACGGACTGCAGGACATCTTATGAACACAGCAGCGGAATGGCAACCAACAACCCACCCAAGATATCCGTGGTGATGCCCGCCTACAACGCGGAAAGATTCATCGCCGAAGCCATTGGAAGTGTCATGGCACAAACCTTTGCCGACTGGGAATTGGTCATCGTGGACGACCAGTCCACTGACCATACCTGGGAAATCATCCAAAGACACGCCCGGAAAGACCCGCGCATCAAACCATGCCGCATGCCGCAGAATTCAGGGTCAGCCTACCGCCCAAGGCTGAAAGCCGTAGAATTGGCACAGGCCGAGTGGATTGTCGCCTTGGATGCAGACGACCACATTGAAGAACAGGATTTGGAGAAAATGCTCGCCCGCCAACGGGAAACCGACGCCGACATCGTGTTGCAACAATTGGTAGCCGTAGCGGAAGACGGCCAGTCGCCGGCCGGCTGGGAATGTCCCGCCGCCGGATTCAATTTCGATGCCATCCTCACCGGCAAAGAAGCCTGCAGCCTCACCATCGGGGAATGGACCATAAACGGCAACGGATTAACATGCCGCCGCCTGTACCAAGAAGCCAGCCGCCACCAAACCGCCGACATCGGCATCAACAGCGATGAATACCTCACCCGCCTCCTCCTGCTCGCTGCCGGAAAGGTCGCCTTCTGCAAAGCCCGGTACTTCTACCGCCAGAACGCGCAATCCATTACACGAAAGTTCTCCACAAAACGGTTCGACTCCTTGCGCACAGACCAAGACCTGAAAACCCTCGTACGCCAACATTACGGGCCGCACAGCAATGAAGCCTGCCGAATGGCCGTCCAGCAATGGAACGGGCTGCTGTACCACAGCCTGCTGCTATATGAAACCCCCAACCTCCCCAAAGGCACCCGGAAAGCATTGGAACAACAACTCCTCAAAACATGGGAAGACATCGACTGGAAAACGGTGGAACCCCACCTAGGACATCGCCCCTTCTCCCATCTGCTGGCCTTGGATTTCAGGCTCTACAAAGCCATCGTCAAAGGATGGCTCCTTGCCAAACGCATCAAGCGACAATAATTCACCCCGTTTCGTTTGCATTAGTAAACCTTTTTTGTACATTTGCCCCCCACATTGGGGAAACCGGATACTTTATTTAATCATAAATACATCAACGAAATGAAAAAACTGTTTTTAGCACTATTCACCATCTGCCTGCTGCCCTATTTCCCGGCACAAGCCGATGAAGGCATGTGGCTCTTGCAACTGATGGAAGAGCAACACCTCGCCGACCAAATGAAAAAACAAGGGTTGCAAATGAGCATCAATGAAATATACAGCCCGCATAAAGTGTCGCTGAAGGACGCAGTGGGCATCTTCGGGGGAGGATGCACCGGCGAAATCATCTCCGGCGAAGGACTCATCCTCACCAACCACCATTGCGGCTACGATGCCATCCAGCAACATTCTTCCGTGGAACACGACTACCTGACCGATGGGTTCTGGGCCATGAGCCGCGATGAAGAAATTCCCACGCCGGGGCTGCGCTTCACCTTCATCGAACGCATCGAGGATGTCACCGACATCTTGGAAGGAAGAATCGCCAAACAGGAAATCACCGAAACAGAAGCATTCACCGAAGCCATCCTCGCCCCATTGGCTGATTCACTGCTCACCGCAAGAGGGTATGCCGGGAAGTTCGGCTACGAAAGCGAAGTACTGCCTTTCTATGCCGGCAACAAGTTCTACTTCTTCATCAAGAAAATCTACAGCGACGTGCGCATGGTGGCCGCGCCGCCTTCGTCTGTCGGCAAGTTCGGAGGCGAGACAGACAACTGGATGTGGCCGCGCCACACCGGCGACTTCTCCATCTTCCGCATCTATGCCAACGATCAAGGCGAACCCGCAGAATACAATGAAAAGAACATCCCCCTGAAGACCCCGAAGCATTTCGCCATCTCACTGAAAGGCATCGAGGACGGCGACTACACCATGGTGATGGGCTTCCCCGGAAGCACGGAACGATACCTCACCGCTTCGGGCATACAGCAGATGATGGATTGCGACAACAGCCCCCGCATCCGGATACGCACCGCCCGCCAGGAAGTGATGAAGGCTGAAATGGACAAAAGCGACAAAGTAAGAATCCAATACGCCAGCAAATACGCACGCTCCAGCAACTACTGGAAGAACGCCATCGGCATGAACAAAGCCATCGTGGACAACAAAGTATTGGAAGGCAAGAAGGAACAGGAGCAACGTTTTGCCGAATTTGCGCAAAAGACAGGAAACAAAGATTACCAGGAAGTGGTGGGCCGCATCGATGAAGCCATCAAGGGAAACAGCAATGTCCGCTACCAATGGACTTGCCTTTTGGAAGCCATTTATTCCATCGAGTTCGGCACGCCATACCTCATCATGGAACAACTGAAGGAAGGCATCGAGACGAAAAACGATTCCCTGATAAACGCCAGCAAAGAAGCCTTGAAAGAATCATACGACGGCATCCACAACAAGGACTATGACCATGAAGTGGACCGCAAAATTGCAAAGACCTTGCTGCCCCTCTATGCCGAGATGGTGCCGGCGGAGCAACGTCCTTCGTTCTTCGAGACCATTGAGAAGGACTTCGGCGGCGATTACGCCAAATACGTGGACGCGCTTTATGACAAGAGCATCTTCGCCAACGACAAGAATTTCGAGAAGTTCCTCAAAAAGCCGACCAAGAAAGCCATCGAAAAAGACCTGATGCGGCAATTCGCCGAATCGAAATGGCAGAAAATCTACGAACTGCAAGCCGAACTCATCCAATGGGAAGATACCTTGCTGCCGTTGTACAAAACGTATGTGCGGGGCTTGGGAGAGATGAACGCCCCCACGCCGCAATACCCTGACGCAAACTTCACCATCCGCCTGACGTATGGCAACGTCAAATCATACGACCCTGCGGATGCCGTGCATTATGATTATTACACCACCACCGAAGGCATCCTGCAAAAAGAAAACCCGGACAACGACGAGTTCAACGTTCCTGCCAAGCTGAAGGAACTGATCTTAAAGAAAGACTTCGGGCGGTATGCCATGAAGAACGGGGAAATGCCCGTATGCTTCATCTCCACCAACGACATCACAGGCGGCAATTCCGGCAGCCCGGTCATCAATGCCCGTGGAGAACTGATTGGCGCGGCATTCGACGGCAACTGGGAATCATTGAGCGGCGACATCAGCTTTGACAACGAGAAACAACGTTGCATCTGCGTGGACATCCGCTACGTCCTGTTCATCATCGACAAGTTAGGCGGGGCGCAGCACCTGATTGACGAAATGACCATCGTGGAATAAGGAACCGCCACGCGATTAAACTTTCAACCATCCTCCTGTTTGGGGCCGCCTGAAACAGGAGGATGTTTTTTACTCCTCACAAAAAAAGGCTTTTTAACGCACACAAACGGGATAAATGCACTATCTTTGCCCACAGATGCCTTGACTCTTGCCATGTCATGAACAGACTCATTGCCTATATCATCTGCTTCGCCTTGCTGGCGGCAAACGCCCCGGTGCAAGGCATCGAAAGAATCACGCAATACCAAGTCTATTCAACAGCCGACGGCGTGTCGCACCGCGTCATCCACACCATCCTGCAAGACAAAAACGGCTACTTGTGGATGGCCACGTGGAACGGTTTGTGCCAGTATGACGGCTACCGTTTCCGTACCTTCAACCAATTAGACAACGGGCATGCAGTGGGCCGCCTCATCCATATCGCGGAAACACCTGACGGGGACATCATCTGCCGCACAGCATCCGACCAATACTACCGCTTCCAATGCGCAACGGAACGGTTCATCCCGGCTCCTCCCACTGACTTTCCCAAGAAAGGAAAGCAGGCGTATGCCGTCCGTGCAGAAAAAGACGGGCTGGCCATCCTGAACAATGGCGACACGTTCTTCCTGCCCATCCGCAACAGCAAAGACCTGAAGGCCACCCTGCACGCAACGTGCAAAGACCGCTCCGGGAACGTATGGGCCAACTGCAATGACGCGCTCTACAAAATCTCCTTCCCGAACGAAAAATGCGCCCACCACACCACCGCAGGAGGCAAAGGCTCTCCGGCCTACGGCGCAGAAATACGGGCTTCCCTGTTGGCAAACGGCACGAGGTGGCTCGCAAGCAAGAAAGGCCACATTTACATCTATGGCCCCGACCGATGCCTAAAGGGGTACCTCTCCCCGCAAGGGAATGTCACGCCCGAAGCAGCAAACTTTGGCGCCAGCATCTATGACGCAGCCATGAACGGAGAACATATCTGGCTGGCCAGCAAGGGGAAAGGGCTTTACATGCTGGCACCTTCCTCCCCCGGCAAGCAGTCGTTCCGCATCCGCCATTGGGAAACCATCCACGGCGACACGGAAATCTATTCCTTGGCATTCGGCAAAGAGGGAGACCTTTGGATAGGATGTTACAACAACGGGCTTTGCAAAATCCCTGCAACCCACGGCTACACCCGCCCGCCCGCCTGCATCGACACCATTGCCGGCATCAGGTGCCTGCGGGCAATAGACGGGCGCATCATGGCAGCCACTCAACACGGTTTGTTCATCTACCATGCGGACGGCACACGCGAACAACGCTTGGGTGACTTCGATTGTTCCTACATCTTCCAAGAAAAGACGGGCAAAATATACGTGGCCACCATGGGGTTCGGCCTTTATGTCCTCGACAACCGCCGCAACGAATGGGCGTTGAAGCCCTGCGGCATTCCGGCACTCTCCACAGGAAGCATCCTTTCCATTGCCCAAGACAAAGCCGGGAACCTCTACTTCGTCTGCGACAATTCCATCGTCAGGCTTTCGCCCCGGCAAGAGACGCAACGGTTCGCGAACAATTACTTCGGGGAAAACATCACGTTCTCGGAAGCCACGCCCGCCATCAACGACTCCATCCTTTGGGCAGGGACAACGGAAGGCTACCTGGAAATGAACCTCAACATCCCCACGCCCCGCCGCATCCCTTTCCACTGGGAGAGAATGCAAGTGGACGGGCAGGACACGGCAACTGACAGCACGGGCATCACCATCCGAAGCAACCAAGAGGCAACATTGGTGCCTGCCGCCATCGACTTTGGCTACATGGGAAACATCCAATACAAGTACCGCATGGATGCAACGGGCGCATGGCATCTGTTGGGGAGCGACCGCACCATCAAACTGAGGGGGCTGAAAGCGGGGAAACACCTGCTGGAACTGCGGCACACCGACAGCAAAGGCATCTGGACGGACCGCGCCATCCTCCTTCCGATCCACGTGCTTCCCGCAAAGTCCAACGCTTGGATATCCTTCGCTGCGGCGGGCATCATCGCAGCCGCCGTCCTCCTAATCATCCAGCGCAAGCGGGCAAAAATGGAAAAACAACCCGGCAATCCAGCAGCCGGAGCCGAAACCTCCCCATTCATTGCCGAAACGAAAAAATACATCTTGGCAAACGTGGCGAACGACAGCCTCAACATTGAGCGGCTTTGCGAACACTTGGGGGTCAGCCGTTCCGTCTTATACCAGCGCATAAAGGAGGAAACCGGCAAAACGCCCGCCCAACTCATCAAGGAATGCCGGATGGAAGAAGCCATCCGCCTGCTCAAGACAAAGGAATATTCCATCACCGAAATCGCAGGAATGACCGGTTTCTGCGATGCAAAATACTTCGGCAAAGTGTTCAAGAAAGAGACAGGAAAGTCACCGTCCGCCTACCAGAACGAAGCATAAGGGCCGCGCCTCCCGTAATGCCTCCCGGTTTCTCCTGAAAAGTTCCCTGCACGATTAATAATCGTGCAAGCAAAAGTTCAGGAGGATTTTGCAAAAACACCAGAAGCCCGGAGGCCAAACGTCTGGAGGATGCCGCAAGGCTTTGGAAGGATGCAGCAGGAGGGAAACACGTTTTTACCCCCAAAAACGCACGATTCCGCCCGCCCAAAAGGGATGTGGCGGACAATCTTGCCCAATAAAAAGGACGGAACTCCCCGGCCGGCCACCGCCCTCCTCCCTACCTTTGCAGCATCAACATCGTTTCATTTTTACAACCATGAAAAAAATCTCATTTTTAAAAAAAGCAGGACTGGTCATAGCAGCCTGCTTGTATGCGGCAACCAACGTTGCCCAAGACCTCAAACTATGGTACGACCGCCCGGCCAATTACTGGGTAGAGGCATTGCCGCTTGGGAACGGGCGGCTCGGCGCCATGGTATATGGGCTTACCGCCCAAGACACCATTCAGCTGAATGAAGACACTTATTGGTCCGGGAGCCCCTACAACAATGCCAACCCCAACGCATTGGATCACTTAGACGAAATCAGGAACTACATCAACAACGGGGATTATGCGGAAGCGCAGAAGCTGTCGTTGAAGTACATCATTGCCGACCGCTCGGTGACAGGGCACGGCATGATTTACGAGTCCATCGGGAACTTGCTGCTGGACTTCCCCGAAAGCCACAAGAACCCCACCAATTATTACCGCGAATTGGACATCAACAATGCCGTCGCCAAAATCACTTATACGGCTGACGGCGTGAATTTCACAAGGGAAGTGTTCACGTCATTGGCCGACCAGCTAACCATCATCAAGATTGCCGCCGACCAACCCGGAATGGTCACTTTCAAGACCTCTTTCACAGGTCCTCTGAAAACGAACCGCACGAAAGTGACAACCAAGGTCGTGGAAGGCACCAACAATCTGCTGCAAGTCTATACACAAGGCGGCAGGGAGAAGGAAGAGAACATCCCCAACCTGCTGCATGCCCACACCTACATAAAGGTGGTGGCTGAAGGAGGCGAACAGACCGCCGGGAGCAACTACCTGAACGTGGCCAACGCCGACTGCGCATACATCTACATCTCCACCGCAACCAACTTCGTCAACTACAAGGACATCAGCGCCGACAGCGATGCCCGTGCCAAGGCTTACTTGGAGGCTTTCAACAAAGACTACGAGCAAGCCAAGCAGGATCATGTCAACAAATACCGGGAGCAGTTCGGCAGAGTGACCCTGGACTTGGGGAGCAACCCCGAACAAGAAGCCAAGCCAACGGACACACGCATCAAAGAGTTCTCCACAACGAACGACCCGTCATTGGCCGCACTCTACTTCCAGTTCGGGCGGTATTTGCTGATTGCCAGCTCGCAGCCCGGCACGCAAGCCGCCAACCTGCAAGGAATCTGGAACCCCAACGCAGGGCAATACCCGGCATGGGACAGCAAATACACCACCAACATCAACGTGGAGATGAACTATTGGCCGGCTGAAATCACCAATTTGAGCGAATGCCACGAGCCATTCCTCCGATTGATCAAGGAAGCCAGTGAGGCAGGACAGGCATCTGCATCCGAAATGTACGGCTGCCGTGGATGGACTTTGCACCACAACACCGACATCTGGCGGTCCACAGGCGCAGTGGATGCGGCGGCAGGAATCTGGCCGACTTGCAACGCATGGTTTTGTTCGCACCTGTGGGAGCATTACTTGTTCACCGGCGACAAGGAATTTCTGGCCGAAGCATACCCTGTCATGAAAAGCGCGTGCGAATTTTACCAGGATTTCCTCATCACCGATCCCAACACGGGATACAAAGTGGTGTCGCCATCCAACTCTCCTGAGAACCATCCGGGGCTGTTCTCTTACGTCGATGAAGAAGGAGACAAACAGAATGTTTCCACATTCAGCGGGGTCACGATGGATAACCAGATGGTGTTCGACCTGTTGCACAACACGATAGCTGCCGCCCAAATCTTAGGCACTGATGAAGATTTTGCCGCCGAACTGGAAGAATTGCAGGCACAGTTGCCGCCCATGCACGTAGGGAAATACGGGCAACTGCAAGAATGGCTGGAAGACTGGGACCGGGAGACATCGGGCCACAGGCACGTTTCACACTTGTGGGGCATGTATCCCGGCAACCAAATCTCGCCTTACACGGAACCTTGCCTGTTCCAGGCCGCAAAGAAATCCCTGATCGGGCGCGGAGATGAAAGCCGGGGATGGGCAATGGGATGGAAAGTGTGCCTGTGGGCGCGCATGCTGGACGGCAACCATGCCTACACTTTAATACAGAACCAACTGAAACTGAAAGATGCCGGCGCCACCATCGATGATGCCAACGGGGGGACATACGCCAACATGTTCGACGCACATCCGCCTTTCCAAATCGATGGCAACTTCGGGTGCTGCGCCGGCATTGCCGAAATGCTGGTGCAAAGCCACAATGGCGCCATCCACCTGCTTCCCGCACTGCCGGACGTATGGTCGGAAGGAGAAGTGAAAGGATTGAAGGCAAGAGGCGGCTTTGAAATCGTGGACATGCAATGGAAGTGGGGAAAAATCGTCTCCGTCACCATCAAGTCCAACGTGGGAGGAAACTTGCGCCTGCGCACCGCTACCCCATTAAAGGCCGGGAGCAACTTCAACATGAAGCTGGCAGAAGGCGAAAACCCCAACTCCTTAACCAGCACCTATGAGGTGGCCACGCCTGTCATCAAGGACTCTACCAAGATTGCGGAACTCGTGTTGACACCGACAACCGAATACGACATCGAGACCGAAGCCGGGCAATCCTACACATTTGTGCCTTGCAGCAACATTTATGAATGGACGGGCGCCGAATCCAATTCGTGGAACAACCCGAACAACTGGAACCCGGCAGGCAACCTGAAAGAAGAAGATGAAGGAATCGTGGCGGCAGGCAACATCTGCATCGACGGCGGAGAATTTTACGGAAGCATCAACTTGCAGGAAGGTGCCACCGCAACCTTGGCGGCGGATGCCGTCCTCCACGGCAACCTGTTGCTGAACGGAGGGAAGGTGGAGAACACAGAAGGCAGTGCCACACTGCAAGCCAACGGCTACAGCCTGTCAACGAACACCACCTTCCAAGTGGAAGGAAACGTCACGCTGGCAGGAAACATCTCAGGCGAAGGCGCATTGGCCAAGACCGGGAACGGCACATTGACGCTCCAAGGCGACCACACCGGCTGGACCGGGGGCATGGACATCACGTCCGGCACCGTCGCCGTCTCCGGCAAGAACGCGGCAGGATGCGGGAACATTGCCGTCGGCGAGGCAGGGAAACTCTCATTGGAAAGCACCGATTGCCTGTACTACAAGAGCAAACTGAGCATCGCCCAAAGAGGAAAACTCAATTTGTCGCAAGATGTGTCGTTAAGCGAGGTTTACGTCGGCAACACGCTGCTGGCAGAAGGCACATACACAGCCGGCAACTTGCCTGAATACATCGAAGGGACAGGGTCATTGACCATCGTGCATCCCCGGTATCCTTTCCTGTGGACGCCGCAAGACAACAAACAATGGAACGTGGCCGCCAATTACACCCCGGCCATCCTCCCGATAGAAGGCGACACGGTAATCGTCACAACGGAGATAGAAGCCCAAACCGAAGACTTCCCGGTCACGATGTACCTCGACGCAGACAACATACGTTTAAGGAAGACCATCAGCAGAATCAAGGAACTGTACATGGCCGGAGGCACCAGCATGAGCTACGCCAGCAGCGGTTCAAACTTTGAATGGGACAGCCCGATGCATATCTTGGGCGAAGTGAGCTTTGAGTTGAGCGGGGGCGGCAGCGTCAACACGCTCGTCCTTCACGGCAACATCGACGGGAATGCTTCTTTGACGGTGCTGAACCAAGCCAAAACAGCATGCGAAGCTTACCTTGTCTTGAAAGGCGACAACAGCCGGTATGCCGGCACCTTTGAATTGACTGCCACCCCGCGCACCGATGGTTCCAAGATCGGGATACGGGGAGATGCCGCACACTCGCTCGGCAATGCCGCCATCCATATTGGGAAAGGCAATTACCTTGTGTTCAACCACGCAGGCGCAGCCGATAGCAATGCCTCCATCCATGTGAACAATGGGGGACAAATCGTGATGAACACGGACGGATACATCAGCATGTTGTACATCCATGACGTAGCCCAGAGCGGCGGGACATACAATGCAGCCACGCATCCCGATATCATTTCCGGCGAAGGCACGCTGTATGTGGAGGGAGACCCTACCGGCATCCGTCCGGAAGGACAGGAAAAAACGGCCATCACCTATGACGGGAACACGCTCTGCACCGGGAAAAAGTGCCAAGACATCCGCATCTTCGACATGGAAGGACGCTTGGTTTACCAAAACGGAGGGAGCGACCGCTACAACGTCAGGCTTGGCAACGGCTTCTACATCGTCAAAACAGACGGGACGGCAAGCAAACTGGCTGTCCGGTAACCTGAAGGCCTGAATCAATCACAAATATAGCTGCTTTTATGGCAAAAGCAGCTATATTTGCATTCAAATCATGCAATCATGGAACGGGAAGAAGAACTTATCATGGAGTCAGACAACGATCTCCCCATTTGTTCGCTCATCACGGCAAGCTTTGACGGGCTGCAGGGCTTGGCCGTCACATTGGAACACGAAGATTATGAGGAGCCTGAATATGCTTATCAGGTACAGGCCACTGTCGGCAAAGAAGATGTGCGCCTCATGGCGCAAAACTTGGGAGTTTCCCCGCCGTCGTTGCCCTCCTTTCTTTCCAGCCGGTTTGGCAACACGTCCGGCACAATCGCGCCATCCGAAGCAGAAGCCGTCTTCAAAGAAATACTGGATTTCATCTTGGATTGCGGCGCACGATACCACTTGAAAAGAACCTGACGTTCCCGCCACGCTTCAAATCCAATGCTTCATCCGGAACAGCCACAGGAAACTGAGCGAGACAGCCACGCTCAGCACCAATAGAATGGGGAAACCGTAAGGGGCATTCTCTAACCCGTTCACCACATTCATCCCATACAGGCTGGCAATCAGCGTGGGAAACATCAGGATGATGGAAATGGAGGTCAGCACCTTCATGGTGGAACTTACATTGTTGTTGATGATGGAAGCGTAAGTGTCCATCATGCCGCTCAGGATGTTGCTGTATATCGTGGCCATCTCGTGCGCCTGCCGCAACTCAATCTCCACGTCTTCTATCAGGTCAGCATCCAGTTCGTCAATCGGCAATTTGAATTTCAATTTTGAAAGCAGGATTTCATTCCCTTTCAACGACGTGATGAAATAAGTCAGGCAGTTCTGCAAATGGAACAGGCCGATCAAGTCTTTGTTCGCCACATTCTTGTCCAATTCCTGCTTCGCCTGCTCGGTCTGCTGGTTGATTTGCTTCAACAATTTCAGGAACCACACTGACGACGACAGGAACAATTTGAACACCATATCCACGGCATCCGTGAAACCTGTCCCTTTCCGGGCATAATAATTCCTGAAGTCATCCATCATGCTTGTGTGGAAGTAGCACACTGTGATGCACACCTCTCCATTCAAGATGATGCCCAAAGGGATGGTGGTGTAAGGAGACTTTGAATCATCCTCCCGGACATAAGGAATCCGCAGGATAACCAGCGTCCAGTCATCCTCCGTGTCGATACGAGGGCGTTCATCGGTATCGCTGATGTCTGAAAGGAAATACTCAGGGACGTGAAGCACTCCCGACAAATAATCCAAATCTCCTGCATCGGGACACGTCACATTCACCCAGCAATTCGGTTGCCATGCGCCTATTTCTTTCAATTCCGGTTTCGTCTGCCAAAAGTTCCGCATACACTGTTCGCATTTAAATCAGTCCACGCCCATCTTCCACACAAGGCCAATCGCAGTTGCATGAAATATACAATTTTGATGCAAAAATATAAAAATATCTTGCTTTGCCATGCCCCATCCAAATATTTAGCCTACATTTACGTTGTTTTTGAAAGTAAAGCCCTGTTGCCCATGGAAACATTTGACGAACTGATTGCATCCGACACATTAGTCCTGATTGATTTCTTTGCAGAATGGTGCGGTCCCTGCAAGGCCATGAAGCCGGTGTTGGAAGACTTGAAGAAACAGAAGGGAGACTCCCTGCGGATTATCAAAATCGATGCCGACAAGCACCAGCAATTAGCAGCTGCCTACCACGTACAGTCCATACCGACCCTGATGCTTTTCCGGAAAAGGGAAATGCTTTGGCGGCATTCCGGCTACCTTTCTTTGAATGAATTAACCGAAATCACCAATCAATTCATTTGACATGCGGCAAGCCCTGTTCATCCTTTTCTTGGCAATCGGCCTATTTCCCAACGAAATCCATGCGCAAGACAATGCACCGTCCACGCGAAGCACGGGGAGTGTCATCCCGATGTCCCATGAAATGTTCCTCAAAGAAATCTTCGACTACACGGCCAGCACGGAATGGAAATACCAAGGAAACATGCCCGCCATCATCGATTTCTATGCAGACTGGTGCGGGCCTTGCCGCATGGTGGCGCCCATCCTTCAGCAATTGGCAAAGGAATACGAAGGGAAAATCATCGTTTACAAAGTCAATACCGACAAGGAGAGGGAACTGGCTGCTGCCGCAGGCATCTCCTCCCTTCCCACTATCCTGCTGATACCCACAGAAGGAACACCGCAAGTCATTGTCGGGGCTGCCGACAAAGAGACTTTCAAAAAAGCCATCGATACCGTCCTGCTAAAGAAATAAGAACCCGGACATGGAAGAAAAAGACATCCTGCAACTGCATGCGCACATTATCCGCCTTTTGGACGAAAAAAGGCTGAAAGAAGGATTGGATAGCCTGCGCCAACTGTCCGCAGGCATCGCAGGGCAGGATATCCGCCCTGCCATCGAAGAAACGGAGACCACTTACAAATACATGTTGCAATACATGGAGCAGAATTTTGCCGACCCCGAAAGGCATAACCTCTACCACAAACTGCTCACAGATGCCTACACTTGGGCCGACAAAGCCAAAAGGTTGCAGCTTGTCCCTGTCTCCACACGCTTATACTACGAAAAGCTGCGGCTCTGCCAATTGAAGCCGTTAAGGACGCTCGCAGAACTGCAACTGGAGATGGAAGCCTACACGGAAAACATGGGAATCAACGACTTGCTCAACGACTCCGACAGCACATCCACCGATGAAATCAGCAAAAGGCACGAGCAAGCCTATTCCGACATGTTCCATCGGATATGGCTGTCAGGGCCTTGGGACCTGCAAGAGGAAGAAGAAGCACGCCGGCTGTCGTCCTCGCTTCTCGTGCCCGTGCAAGACCTTTCACTGCTGGCCAGCGCACTGACCTTGAGCCTGATGGAAACCTTCGACAGCAGGAAGATGCTGCTGCTGCTAGACTGTTGCCAGCACACGGCCGAAGAAGTGCGCCAAAGGGCATTGGTCGGAACGGTCCTTCTCCTTCTCTTTTACGACAAAAGGATTCCCGCCTATGCAGCCCTGTCTGCAAGAATCCGTTTGCTCAGCGAAGACCCGGCATTCGCCAAAGACGTGAACACCATTCAAATCCAGTTGTGGCGAAGCCGGGAAACTAAAAAGATAGACAAGAAGATGCGGGAGGAAATCATCCCCGAAATGCTGAAGAACGCCAACAACATCACCAAAGCCAAATTAGACCTTGACGAGGACGAAATCCTTGAAGACACGAACCCGGATTGGGAAGACTGGATGGAGAAATCGGGCATGAATGCCAAACTCATGGAAATGAACGAACTGCAAATGGAAGGAGCCGACATATACATGAGTACATTCTCGCAACTGAAGACCTACCCGTTCTTCCGCGACATCTCAAACTGGTTCTATCCTTTCGACGCACAGCACTCAGCCGTGGCCCGTGCCACCCGCAAACCGGGGAAAAGGGGCAACTCCTTGTTGAGCCACATCCTGCAGTCCGGAGTGTTCTGCAATTCAGACAAATACTCCTTCGCCCTGACAATCGCCCAGATTCCCGAAGAACAGCAGAAGATGATGGAAGCCCAATTCGAGGCCCAAAACGAAGCCAACGATGAAGCGGTCCACGAAAAGATGAAAGCTTATTCCCAAAGGCCCGAAATCCTCAGCAACCAGTACATACAGGACCTTTACCGCTTCTTCAAAGTGCATCCGCGCAGGCGCGAGTTCCGCGACTTCTTTGAAGAACCGCTCCATTTGGCATCCGCCCAAACCCTGAAAGAAGCATTCAGCCCGGCGGAAAGCAAACTGAACCTCGCGGAATACCTGTTCGCCAAGCACTATGCCGCAGAAGCCTTGGCCTTCTACGAAGAACTCATCCGAAACGGAGAAAAGAACGATGCGGAAATTTTCCAGAAAACCGGTTATTGCTACCAGCAAAACAAAGACTACCCCCATGCCATCGAAGCATATTGGCAGGCCGATGCCAAAAAGCCCGGCAATCCTTGGACATTGCGCCATCTGGCAGCATGCCACAAGCAACTGAAGCAGTACGATGAGGCACTGGCCTGCTACCGGAAAGCGGCGCAAATCACGCCGGACAACCTGAACATCCTGTTCCAGATAGGGTATTGCCTCACCGAAACCCGCCGTTACGAAGAAGCATTGGCCTGCTTCTTCAAGATAGAGTACAGCGACCCGCAGTCCGTCAAAGCGCAAAGAGCCGTGGCATGGTGTTCTTTTGCCGCGAAAAAGCCTGAACAGGCGCTGCGGTACTACCGGAAAATCACCGGCAACAACCCGCAAGCGCAGGATTATCTCAACACCGGCCATGTATATTGGAGCATGGGCGACCTCCAGCATGCAGCAGGGAGTTACGCAAAAGCCGCCCGGTTGTCGCCAAGCATCGCCAGCTTCATCGACCTTTTCAACAAAGACGGGGAAATATTGAAGGAAGCCGGCATCCCGCAAGAAGAAATCCCCCTGATGCGCGACCTCATCCGCTACATGGCGGAACAGCCTTGACACCCTTCCTCACGAGGAAGTGGAAGGCTGCCGCAACCAACGGCCGCTCCTCAGGTACAGCAAGAAGATGGTTCCCCTGAAGCACAATTCAATGCACATGGCCAGCCAAACGCCGTTCAGCCCCATCGAAGGGGCAAGCAAGGCAGCAAGCACCAAGCGCACCGCCCAAATGCTGAAGAAATTCATCAGGCAAGGCACCACGGTTTTCCCGACTCCCACGCACACGCTGTAGGCTACAATGGCGGCGGCAAACATCGGTTCGGCAAATGCCTCGATGCGCAGCGCCTCCACGCCCAATGAAAGCACCTCCGCATCCGGCGTCATCGAGCCGATAATCTGCGGCGCCCAGGCGTACATCACCACGCCCATCAGCCCCATTATCAGCATGCCCATGGAAACCGTTATCCTGGCAAACCGGCGGGCCAGACCAATCCGGCCTGCCCCATAGCTTTGCCCTACCAACGTAGTCGCCGCATCGGCAATGCCATAGCCCGGCATGTAGCACAGGCTTTCTGCCGTAATGGCGAAAGAATTGGCGGCAATCGAGAAAATGCCGAGAGGCGCGACAATCACGGTCGTCATGATTTGTGCGCCGCAAATCACGCCATGCTCCACGCCCATCGGGAAGCCGATGTGGAAAGCTTTTTTCAGCACCGCGCCGGTCAGGCGGAACGAACCGCGATGCCCCGGCAAACGCAACGGCGAACGGGAACACAGGTACCATGCCATCCATCCTGCCGCCACCAATTCCGCAAGCCCCGTGCCTAACGCCGCACCTTCCACGCCCCAACCCGCGCCGGGCATCCAAAAGGAAACGCCCAACACGTGCAGTTCCCGCGAAGGGAATATCAGGAAAAAGTTGAATACCACGTCCAATGCGCACATCAACACGCTCAACAGGCTCGGCACATGCATATTGCCGCTGCAACGCAGCATGCCGCCTGCCAAGACATACAGCTGGAACACAGGCAAAAAGGAAGAATAAATCAGGAAATAGGCCGATGAATCCGCGCAGATGGAAGCGTCGCCGCCCAGCCACAACGGCAGCCCCGCACTGATGGAAGCCCCGGCCACGCCCAAAAGAATGCCGAAAAACGAGACGGCCACCAAAGCCTGCCGCAGAATCATCCGCGCACGCTCCATGTCGCCCGCGCCGATAGCATGGGCCACTTGCACGGAAAAACCCGTCGCCGCAGCCGTGCATGACCCGCTGAACAGCCAGGTCGTCGTGGAAATCAACCCGATGGATGCGGCTGCTTCTGCCCCAAGGCTCCCCACCATGGCCGCATCGATATACTGCATCAGGATGGACGAGAACTGGGCCATGATGGCCGGCACACTCAACAATACGGCCAGCTTCAATTGCTGCTGCAGTGTCATCGGCTGCCCCGTGCGTATCAGCATGAGCAACGCATCCGCCTTATTCCGTCCTTTTCCTGCTTCCACTTACCGGCCGTTCATTCCGATCCGTCAATCATCCGTATCATCCGCGCCGGCACGCCTCCTGCAATCATGTTGGCCGGGACATCTTTCGTGACCACCGCGCCGGCGGCCACAATAGCATTGTCACCGATGGTCACGCCCTGCAGTATCGTGGCGTTGGAGCCGACCCACACATTCTTTCCCAACACAATAGGGGCAGGGTGCATCATGCGCCTCGATGCTGCCGCCGTCCCATGGTTCAACGTGGCGAACACCACGCCATGGCCTATCTGGCAACCATCGCCGATGGTCACGCCGCCATGGTCCTGAAAATGGCAGCAATCATTGATGAAGACATTCTTTCCCACCGTGATGTTCTTCCCGAAGTCCGCGTAAAGGGGCGGGAACACCTTCAAGGATGCGTCCACCGGTTTCCCGAACAGGCGCGACAACAACCCGCGCACCTCGTCGGGCGTATGGTAAGCGCTGTTCAATTCAAAGGTGATGCGGCGGGCTTCATCGCTCATTTCGTCCATGAAGCGATACACCTCCGGCGTGTCAAGCGGCTTCCTCTGGGCCACGTGTTCCAAAAACTCTGCAAGTTCCATTCCAAGTTCCTCCGTCAAATATGGGGCAAAGGTCGGAAAAAAACGCCAATTCCACGTTCATATCCTACGGAATGTATGACCATTATTACGTTTTTATGAAGGACAACCGCTATCTTTGCACGCTAAAAAACGACATGGAGCATCCGTTAGAACAGTTCAAGCATTGCCCGAAATGCGGCGCAGCCGGTTTCCGCGTCCACGACTTCAAGTCGAAGCGTTGCGGAAAGTGCGGCTTCACGTATTATTTCAACGCCAGCGCGGCCACAGCGGCTTTCATCCTCAACGAAAGGGAGGAACTGCTGGTATGCCGGCGGAAAAACGACCCCGCCAAAGGCACATGGGACCTCCCCGGCGGATTCATCGACCCGGACGAAACGGCAGAGGAAGGCATCCGGCGGGAAATTAAGGAGGAAACAAGCCTGGAGGCGCGGGAATGCCGCTACTTGTTCTCGCTGCCCAACCGGTATGAATACGCCGGATTCACGGTGCATACGCTCGACCTGTTCTTCTTGTGCCGGGTGGACGACTTCCGTCCTTTGGCTGCGCACGATGATGCCAGCGAATGCTTCTTCCTGCCCCTTCGCGACATCCGCCCCAGCCAATTCGGCCTCGCCTCCATCCGAAAAGCCGCCACCTTGTTTCTCCAAACCCGCCGCTTTCCCGATGAAAGCCCTGCCATGGAATGAGAATATTATTTACATATTCGGAAATCTGCACGAACACGCAGGGGAAAAGCGGCTCTTATTCCGCACAAACCACTGTATTCTAGCACAGAAACAGGCACTTCCATCGGACGGATGCGCACACTTCACACGAAGCATGCGCCATACGATTAGTAATCGTCCGGCATGACGATTAGTAATCGTAAGCGTGTACGATTAGTAATCGTATTTGGGAATGTTCCCGAAAACTTTTGAAAAAGACTGGGAAGAACTAATCAAAAGTTCCCGGATGAATCCATGAAGCATTGGAAGGTTTTGCCGCATTCCACAAGAGCCACCCCCGGGAACTGCAAAGACAAAAAAGGGATGCACCTTCCCGGATGCATCCCTTTCCGCAATTTAGAAAATAGATAATTACTATTGACGTAATTGTGCTGAATAATTAATCTTCAAAGCGTAAGCTTGGCGCAACGCTTGCTTGATATCCGTAACAATACCCATCTTCGTGTCCTTGTCAATCTTCAAAGAAACGGTCATGAAAGGCTGGTCTGATTCCTTCATGCTGCTTCTTTCCTGCGTGATGTAATCTTGGATTTCAGCCACGTCCGCAAACTTGTCGTTCAGCTGGATGCGGCTTTCAGAACCCATCTTCTTGCGCAAGTCCTGCGTCGGCCTTCCCACATAGATGAATGTCACCAGCGATTTCTTCTCCAGTTTCTCCAACTCAGTGGCTACCGGCGCCTTGAACTCCACCTTCAACGTCACTTCACGCATGGTGGTCACAATCATGAAGAAGAACAACAATGAAAAGATCAAGTCAGGCAAAGATGATGTGTTCAGCGTAGGCATGCTGCGCTTGCCTGTTTTATTAAATTTTCCCATTATTATTTTCCTCCATAGTTTTTAGGTTCTGCCTCGGATATCTTCTGCGGGTAATATTCGCGGACAGCTTCCTGCTGTTCCGGTGTCAACTCGCTGTAATTCTTCTGCCACTTTTCCTGAGCCAGTTCATTGCGAAGCTCATTGTAAGCGGCCACCAACTCGTTCTGCACGTCAATGTAAGCTTGGTAACTCGTGCCACGGTCATTCTGCAAGGAAATCACGTGCATGTCTGTCACCATCACCTTGCCGAAGTAAGGAATTTCTTTCTCATGCTTCTCCGGCAGGTTGGCTTCATTAAACGGATTCGCGATAAACTCTTTTGCCCTGTCTCTCAATTCTCCTACGGTCAGATAATCGGAACCCACCATCAATTGGTCGTTCGCATTGATACGAACCGGCAACACATTGCGCTCCTTGACGATGATGTCATCCAACTGTTCTTTGTTTTCAGGAGGAGGCGGCAGCCTGCGCGCCAACCCCCTGTCGGTGTCCATAGAAGTGGTAATAAGGAAGAAGATCAGCAACAAAAAGGCAATATCCGCAGTTGAACTTGAGTTGATCTCAGGTACGCTTCTTTTCCCTTTAGCCATATTCTTCTCTCCTTAATTATTTGAATTTCTTAGCGATTCCAAATCCAATGATTAACAGGATGGTAATGCCCATCAGGATATAGATGGAGTACAAGAACATGTCGGTAATCTTCAGCCAGAAAGGCACGTTCTCTGTTCCGTCATAACCCGGCATCACCAACGGTGTCGTATCGCCAACGGCCCATGTTACCACCAAAATAGCAACCAACATCACGAATCCCAGCAAGGAACGCAAGGTAGCCTTCGGCGCATCGATGAAGCCAGTCACCAACTGGTAGCCGGCAGCAACCAAAGTGACAAGGATTGTCACGCCCAACAGGATGTACATCCAATAAATCAAGGTATCCGTCTGTGCCGGTTCAGACATTGACAGGTCAGCAACCACCCGTTGCTCGACCGGAGTCTCCCCGCCAAAGAAGAACAGAAGCAGGATGACAACCGTCACAGCAAGCATTACATAGAGTGCTGCTCCTGATACTTTTTGAATTTTAAACTTCTTCATTTCACAGATAGATTAATGATTATTTCTTGTATTTCAGTTCGTATTTGATAACCATATCCAGCAAGGTCACGGAAGTGTCTTCCATGTCGCTCGTCAGAGCCTCAATCTTGGAAAGGATGTAGTTATAGAATATTTGCAGAATCAATGCAACAATCAAACCGAAGATAGTCGTAATCAAGGCCACTTTCATACCGCCTGCAACGACCGTCGGAGAGATATCACCTACCTGCTGGATTTTATCGAATGCCTGCACCATACCAATCACAGTACCCAAGAATCCCAAAGACGGAGACATGGCGATGAACAAGGTAATCCAAGAGCAGCCTTTTTCCAAGTAACCGGCCTGCACGCCACCGTAAGAAACAACGGATTTTTCCACCACGTCAACGCCTTGATCCAAACGCATCAAGCCTTGGTAGTAGATGGAAGCAATCGGGCCACGGGTGTTGCGGGCGATTTCCTTTGCGCCTTCCACGTCGTTCTTTTCCATGGCAGCTTCGATAGCGGCAACGAACTTCTTGGAGTTGATTTCAGACAAGCTCAAGTAAATGATACGCTCGATGCAGAATGCCAAACCAATCACGAAAGCAACAGCAATCCAGCTCATGAAGAAAGCAGAACCTTCGATGAACTTGATCTTCAATTCCTTGTGGATGCCTCCACCTTCTTCGGCAACCACTGCTTCCTCGGCAGGAGCAGCAGCTTCCACATTTTCAGCTGCAGGAGCAGCAGCTTGTTGTTCCGTTGCAGCAGCCTCTTCTTGAGCCAAAGCAACCTGAGTTGTTCCAAATGTCAGGACTCCCATCACTGCAAGAATCGCAAATAACTTTTTCATTGTGTGTCTAATTTTTAAGATTAATTAATTAACTATTTGTTTATCTATCTCATTTGCTTTCCTGATTTTCCAATCGCGGAGAGAGCGGGATTCGAACCCGCGATACGCTTTTGGCGTATACACGCTTTCCAGGCGTGCCTCTTCAACCACTCGAGCATCTCTCCTTCGCTCTTCTTTTTGCATGAAAAAGGCATAAAAATGTCCCTTCTCATTTTCCAGCTACAAATGTATTCTTTTTTTTGTATCCAACACCATTGTTCCGCCTTAATCTTTAATAAAACCCCAAAATTAATAAACTTTAAACCCTCCACTCCAGATTACAGCCCGAAAACCACCTTTGCATTCGCCGTGGTCTGC
The DNA here is from genome assembly GCA_944320785.1 of uncultured Bacteroidaceae bacterium. Taxonomy (GTDB): domain Bacteria; phylum Bacteroidota; class Bacteroidia; order Bacteroidales; family Bacteroidaceae; genus CASFPE01. The sequence goes on along the minus strand of CALUIR010000013.1, from coordinate 16,740 downwards.
GCCGCCACCTCCTCAGGGGGCAGGCCGTAGATTTCGGACACCTTTATTAATATATGGGGCAAACAGGCGCTTTCATTGCGACGCCCCCGGAAAGGGACCGGCGACAAATAAGGAGCATCCGTCTCCAACACGATGCGTGCCAACGGCACTTCCCGCAATGCTTCCGGCAAAGCGGTCTTCTTGAAAGTGGCAATCCCGTTTATCCCCAAGCAGAAACCCTCGAAAGACAACAGGCGTGCCGCTTCTTCCGCCGTGCCGGAGAAACTATGGAAAACGCCGCGCAACGGCATGCTTCCGCTGCACGCCGCCATCACCTTGCACAAATCATCAAAAGCATTGCGGGAATGGACGGACACCGGCCAGCCGCGTTCTGCCGCCCAATGCAACTGCTCTTTGAACACAAGCAATTGCTCCTGCCGGAAAGTATCGTCCCAGTAATAATCCAGCCCAATCTCGCCAATGCCGATGAAAGCGTCGGAAGCCTCCAAGCAATGGCGCACCCGCGACAAGCGCTGCGCATAATCCCGGCCTACCGACGTGGGGTGCAAGCCAATCAAGGGGAAGCAATACCCCGCATAAGCGGAAGACACCTGCAACAGTGGTTCCACCGTGCCGTCATCGATGTTGGGCAGGACAATCTGTTCCACCCCGCTTTCCTTGGCGCGGGTGACGACTTCCGGCAAATCATCCCTGAATTCGTCCGCAAACAAATGGGCGTGTGTATCTACAAGCTGCATGGTTCCTGCCGGTTTTCCGGGGCGAGCTTCTTTTCGCCTGTCCGATAATAATAGATAAGGCCGTATTCACGGCATTTTTCCAAACGCGCCTCTGCGGGCAAAGCGGCGAAATGCGCCTCTACTTGGTTCCATATATCCAAGATAATCTCGTCGGCCTTCCCCCGCATGGAAGCCAAACGCTCCAAACTGCGCGACGTGATGAGCTGCAAGTTCTTCTGCGCCTCATAAGCTTCCTTGAAAAGGTCGTAATGCACAGCCACCTTGGCAATGGTGGGATTGTAAATAGGTATGCCGCCATGGCGCAAACGTTCGTTCTCGCCTGCGATGATGTTCTTCCCCCATTCCAGCACGGCAGAGTCGGTGGAAAGGTCAGGCACGCAACTCCCCTCCATCGGCAACTTGTAGGCAGCCTTGTATTCTTCTTTGATTTCCGAACGGATGATGGCCAATTGCAACACTTGGATGAAATGGGATATGTACATCCGGGCATTTTTCACCAACGGCTGGAACCTTTTTCCTGACTTCGACTGGTTGTCAAAGCATTGCCGGTAATAAGACTGCGCCATTTCAAAACGGGGAAGGAACTTCTGCGCTTCGGACAACGTGGAGAAAGACAGGACAGACGGGTAGTCGCCTTCCTTCTCCAAGGCCATCCGCAAGGATTTAATCCGGGCCTGATCCGTATTGGGCAATCTCCTGTAAGGCATGGCTACATCTCACGGTACATCAGATGCTCGGCAAAATGCTTCAACGATTGCACTTTCTCATCGGCAACGGAAAGGCCGGACAACCCCTCGATGGCCGAAACATAATATTCGCGCATCTTGTTCTCGCAGATGCCTTTTATGCCGACTTCATCATACAAGCGGGTGACAGCCGCAATCTTTTCTTCCGGCACACAGCCGGTTTCGCCCAACCAATGCTCCAATTCAGCCTGCTGGCGGGCATCCGCATGCGCCAACGCTTCTATCAACATGTACGTTTTCTTGTTGCAAAGGATGTCACCGCCAATTTTCTTCCCAAAGACCGCAGGGTCGCCGTACACATCCAGATAGTCATCTTTCAATTGGAAAGCCAGCCCCATGTTGATGCCGAAGTCATACAATATGCCGGCATCCCCTGAGGGAGCATCCGCCAGGACAGCGCCCATCTTCAAAGCAGCCGCCAACAATACCGCCGTCTTCAGACGAATCATCCGGACATATTCGCCAACCGTCACATCATTGCGCGTCTCGAAATCCATGTCATACTGCTGGCCTTCGCAAATCTCCAAAGCAGTCTGGCTGAACAAGTCCTGCAGTTGCCCGAAATGAGGCGGATTGTTGCGGGAAAGGAACTGGTAAGCAAGCACCAACATCGCATCGCCCGACAGGATGGCCGTATTCTCGTTCCACACCTTATGCACGGTTGGCTTTCCCCGTCGGAAGTCGGATTTGTCCATCACGTCATCATGCAGCAAGGTGTAATTATGGTAGATTTCCAATGCGGCAGCCTGAGGCAAGACCGGCTCCACGTTTTCTTTGTACAGATTATAGCTCAAAAGCATCAGCACCGGGCGGATACGCTTCCCGCCCAAGGAAAGCACATATTCAACAGGGGCATACAGGTTTTCAGGGCCATGCACAAGCTTCAAACCGGAAAGATAAGAATTCACACGGTCAAGCAACTGGAGGGCAGAATACATCGATATAAAAAGATAAGGTTATCATGAAAAGAGGCTGCCCAAAGCAGCCTCTTGTAAAACAGCAAATAATGATTTATTGCAATTTGAATGTCACAGGCACGGTGTATCTTACACGCACGGCCTTTCCTCTTTGCTGGCCGGGCTTCCATTTCGGCATGCTCTGTATCACGCGCAAGGCTTCCCTGTCCAAAGACGGGTCAACACTGCGCACAACCATCGGATCCACGATAGAACCATCGGAATTCACCACAAACTGGACGATGACACGTCCCTGGATTCCGTTCTCTTGCGCCATCACCGGGTATTTGATGTTCTGGCTCAAATATTTCAAGCATGCAGCCATGCCACCCGGGAACTCCGGCATCACTTCTACCACCTGGAAGATGGTCTCCTCCTCCGGCTCTTCTTCTTCCAAAACCACTTCCACATGCTTCACTTCAATTGCTTCAGTTTCACTGAACTCCGTAGAAGCAATGGCGGTCTCTTGGATATCCGCGTCATCATCCACGATAGTCAGGATTTCAGCTACTGACGGTGCTTCTGGTGGAGGCGGAGCCTTAACTTCCTCTATCTGTTGTGTGATAGGGATGATTTCCTCCTCAAATGCTTGCTCCACAATACCGGTATCGGTGGCTACCTCCACGTCACGCTGCGACCATTCGAACGACACGAACAGAACCGCAAGGACTACAACGTAACCCACCAACAGCCAAGTACTTCTTTTGCCTTCCAAGTCGGCTTTGGGCGATTTTTTAATTTCCATAAATTTAATTATATAACAAGTTATGTTAGCTCATTTCGGGCAAATGTAGTACTATTTTTTGAGAACAGAGGCCTTTTCACCAGTTTTTTTCATGACAAGCTGCTATTTTGTTTTTTTTAAATCTTGCTGCACCCTAAAACCGGCATTCCTACGTTCTTTATTGCAGTAAATAACCCGACAGCCTCTATTTATGTCGGCAATTTCGGAAAGGCTTATCTGAAATTGCCGTATATTTGGCGGCAATTTTACCGATTCATGAAAAAAGCATTCAGTACCGCCATTTTTTGCTTCCTTTATATAATAGGGACAAACGCGCAAGTGAACAGCACTTTCAATTTCCTGAAACTGCCTGTTGCCTCGCACGCTGCCGCTTTGGGAGGGGAAAACATCTCCATCATCGAAGACGACCTCTCCATGGCATGGCAAAACCCGGCGTTGCTGTCGTGCGTGGCCGACAAAACCATCAGCCTCAACTACATGTTCTACATGGACGGGGTGGGAATGGGGAGCGCGGCTTTCTCGAAAACCATCAACGACCGTTCGGCATGGGCGGTCGGCGCACAATTCCTGGGATACGGGAAAATGCAACTGACGGATGCGGAAAACAATGCTTACGGCACCTTCTCCGCCAAAGACATTGCTTTGATGGGCATGTACAATTTCGATTTCAACGACTATTGGAGCGGAGGGGTCACCGGGAAAATGGTGTACTCGCACTATTACGACTACACGGCATTCGGCATTGGCGTGGACTTGGGACTCAATTATTACAACCAAAGTTCTGATTTCTCGCTATCATTGGTGTTCAAGAATTTAGGAGGACAAATCGTAGCCTACGATGAAAAGCGCGAACGGCTGCCCATCGACATACAATTGGGCATCACCAAACGACTGGCGCATGCGCCTTTCCGCATCTCCATCACCATGCCAATGCTGAACGACTGGCGGCCCTACTATACCGAGGACGGGGGCAAACAGAAATTCTTCAACACGCTGATGAACCATTTCGTGTTCGGATTAGACTTCACGCCATCTGACGTGTTTTACGTCTCCCTTGGCTACAACTGCCGCAGGGCAAACGAAATGAAGATAGAAGGCTCATCGCACTGGGCCGGGCTGAGCGCCGGCGCCGGTGTGCAAATCAAGAAATTCAAAATAGGAGCTTCGTTTGCCAAATACCATTCTGTGGGATCATCCTTGGTTTTCAACTTAGCCATGTCGCTGTGAAATGCTAAGGAAAACCTTTCTTGACATTATATGTGACATTGAACCTAAAACATCTTCAAACATGAAAAAGATCATTGTGGCAATAGACGGTTTCTCCTCCTGCGGGAAAAGCACCATGGCCAAAGACCTCGCCCGCGAAATCCAATATATCTACATAGACAGCGGAGCCATGTACCGCGCCGTCACGCTCTATTGCCTGCGCCACCGGCTCTTTTTGCCAAATGGGGAGGTAAATGCGCCAAGCTTGGAAAAAGAAATGGGCCGCATCCGCGTTTCATTCCGATTGAACCCGGAGACACATGCTCCGGAAACCTTCCTAAACGATGAAAATGTGGAAAAGGACATCCGCACCATGGAAGTGTCGGCAATGGTAAGCCCGGTCAGCGCCATTCCTTTTGTACGGACAGCCCTTGTTGCGGCGCAGCAGGAAATGGGGAAGGAGAAAGGCATCGTCATGGACGGAAGAGACATCGGCACCACCGTGTTCCCGCACGCTGAATTGAAGATATTCGTGACAGCTTCGCCCGAAATACGCGCACAACGCCGCTATGAAGAATTAAAAGCCAAAGGGCAAAAGGCAGATTATGAAGCCATCTTGGAAAATGTGAGGCAACGCGACTACATCGACCAACACCGGGAAACCAGCCCGCTAAGAAGAGCGGAGGATGCCATCCTGTTAGACAACAGCCACATGAGCATAGAGGAACAAAAGGAATGGCTCTTGCAACAATACCATAAGGCCACACAAGAATGACAAAAATCGAGATAGACCAAGAATCAGGTTTCTGCTTCGGAGTAGTGACGGCCATCCGAAAAGCGGAAGAAGAACTAACGCACGGGAAACCGCTATACTGCTTAGGTGACATTGTCCACAACAGCAAAGAAGTGGAACGCCTGAAAGGAATGGGACTGCAAACCATCGACCATGAAAGATTCCACCGCCTGCATGATGCAAAAGTGCTGCTCCGCGCACATGGAGAACCGCCGGAGACTTACGCCGCCGCCCGGCAGAACCACATCGAAATCATTGACGCCACCTGCCCGGTCGTACTCCAACTCCAGAAAAGAATCAAGCAAGAATACGACCTGAAAGACAGCCCGAGGAAACAAATCGTCATTTACGGGAAAAACGGCCATGCCGAAGTGCTTGGCCTAGTGGGACAAACAGAAGGGAAAGCCATCGTGGTGGAGAATTTGGAAGAAGTGAAGCAACTGGACTTCACCAGCGACATCCGCCTCTACTCGCAAACCACAAAATCACTCAGCGAGTTCCGGGAAATCGTGGCTTACATACAAGAGCATATCGCCCCGGAAGCCACATTCAAGTACTATGACACCATCTGCAGGCAAGTGGCCAACCGCATGCCCAACATCCGGGCATTCGCTGCAACACACGATTTAATCTTCTTCGTCAGCGGGAAAAAGAGTTCCAACGGGAAAATGCTTTTCGATGAATGCAAGAAAATAAACCCGAATTCCTACCTCATCGATAGCCCTGAAGAAATCAACCTCGCTACATTGAAAGGGGCAAACACCATTGGGATATGTGGAGCCACTTCTACGCCCAAATGGCTGATGGAAGAAGTGTCTGCCTGCATCAAAAGGCATGCCGATGCATTGTAGCAGGATTTTCATGCCAAAACACGCTCTCATCCTGCCATAAACCGCCTAAACGGCTCTTAACTTTCTTTATTACGGCCACAAGGTATATTTAGGGAAAGCCCCATGAAATTGCCTGTACTTTTTATACCTTTGCCCGCGAAATTCAAAAAAATACAACGATTATGGGAACGATAAAATGTATCGGCATTCTGACCTCTGGCGGTGATGCGCCGGGCATGAACGCTGCCATACGCGCCGTGACAAGGTCGGCCATCTACAACGGATTCCGGGTGAAGGGCATATACCGTGGTTATGAAGGCCTGATAACCGGGGAAATCAAAGAATTCCAGACGCAAAACGTCAGCAACATCATACAGCAAGGCGGGACTATCTTGAAGACCGCACGGTCAAAAGAGTTTGAAACGCCGGAAGGACGGAAGAAAGCATTCGAAACCATGCAGAAGGAAGGCATCGATGCCTTGGTGGTCATTGGAGGAGATGGTTCCCTGACCGGCGCCCGCATCTTCGGTGAAGAATTCAACATTCCGTGTGTAGGGCTGCCCGGCACGATCGACAACGACTTGTTCGGGACGGATACCACCATCGGCTACGACACAGCCATGAACACCATCATTGAATGTGTTGACAAGATACGCGACACGGCCACTTCACATGACCGCCTGTTCTTTGTGGAAGTCATGGGGCGTGACGCCGGCTTCTTGGCGCTGAACAGTGCCATTGCTTCTGGGGCAGAAGCTGCCATCATCCCGGAAGACCGCACGGATGCCGACCAATTGGAGGAATTCATCAACAGAGGGTTCCGAAAGACCAAGAAGAGCAGCATCGTGATTGTAGCCGAAAGCCCGAAAGACGGCGGAGCCATGCATTACGCCGAACGTGTCAAGAACGAATACCCGCAATACGACGTGCGCGTTACCATCCTTGGGCATATCCAACGCGGAGGACGGCCTAGCGCACATGACCGTATCTTGGCAAGCCGCTTAGGATGCGCGGCCATCGAAGCGCTCATGGAGGGACAACGCAACGTGATGATTGGCATCCAGAACGACAAGATTGTGTACGTGCCATTCACCAAAGCCGTCAAAAACGACAAACCCATCGACAGAAGCCTCATACGGGTACTCGATGAATTGTCCATCTAAAACAAAGCGGCGGGAGAAAATCTCCCGCCGCTTTGTTTATATGCCTAGTCCAATCACCGGGCATAATTCAAAATTACTTCGCAGTAATTACGGCATTGCCACGTAGCCATCGGGAGGAGAAGTCATTCCTGCTTACGAATCTCAGAAAAATAAGTGTCAAGCAACTTCCTCGCACCGGCAAAAGACGTCACCTGCCCGCCTAACACACGCGCTTCCCAAGAAGGCAGCATTTCCTCAATAAGCGGATTGTGATAAAAACTGTCGCGCAAGTGTTCATTGATAGTCTCGTACATCCAATACTTGGACTGCTCGTTCCGGCGATGCTCGAAATAGCCGTTCTCCTTCACAAAGGCCATGTACTCGTAAACCATGTCCCAAATCTCTTTCACACCAATATTGTAGAAGCCGGAATAAGTCAGCACCCGTGGCATCCACCCGGAGGCCCGAGCAGGGAAAAGGTGCAAAGCGTTGCGGAACTGCGTGGCGGCCAGTTTTGCCTTCTCAATATTGTTGCCATCCGCCTTATTAATGATGATGCCATCCGCCATCTCCATAATGCCACGCTTAATGCCTTGCAACTCATCACCCGTACCGGCCAGTTGGATAAGCAGGAAGAAATCCACCATGGAATGCACGGCGGTTTCACTCTGCCCTACGCCGACAGTCTCCACGAATATCTTGTCGAACCCGGCGGCCTCACACAGCACGATGGTCTCGCGCGTCTTTCTTGCCACACCGCCCAACGAACCGGCTGACGGGCTGGGACGGATGAAAGCATCCGGATGTACGGACAATTTTTCCATCCGTGTCTTGTCGCCCAAGATGCTTCCCTTGGAGCGTTCGCTGCTGGGATCGATGGCCAGCACGGCCAACTTGCCGCCCTTTTCTTTCAGGACATGGAGACCGAAAACATCAATAGAGGTGCTTTTCCCGGCACCTGGCACACCACTGATGCCCACCCGCATGGAACGTCCCGAATGCGGAAGGCATTTCTCGATGACCTCCTGCGCAATGGCTTGATGTTCGGGCAACAGGCTTTCCACCAAAGTCACGGCACGGCTCAACACCGTCACATCACCTTTCAAGATACCTTCCACGTAATCGGCGACCGACAGGCTGCGCTTCTTCGGCAAACGCCGGGATTTGAGATACGGGTTCACGGATGAAGGTTGCTCCACGCCACTATTGACGGCCAAGCCTTTGTATTCTTCTCGGTTTTCAGGATGTTCTATCATAGAGTCTATTCTTTTATAACGTTTATACGCAAGATGACCTTCGGGCGGGCGGGATCATTAGTAATCATCAGCACACGGAGCGGTTGCCGCTGGCCTTCCCATTCCTTTCCGTGCAAAGTGACACGCAACGTGGTGGACGATCCGGGCTGCACGAAACGCTTCTTCACAGTGATGCCGATGGCTGGGTCAGACACTTGCAGTGCCAACACCTCCAATGCGGTGTTCCCGTCGTTGGACAAAGTTATCTTGCGGGCAGCACGGGACTTTCCTGCCTCCAAACGCATCTCGATGTCCTCACCTGCGGACAACCGGGCCTTCGGCGCGTTTTGCCTTTCCACCTCTGACAAGGAGGAGAAGTCCGGCAACAACAGGGAAGACACCCACAGTTCGTTGTCCGCTCCCACCTTGTCGCCGGGGAATCGAGACAGGTACACTGGTGTCTCATGCAAGCCCCAGCCTGCCAGTTGGCCAGCGTTCAGGGTGAGGCGGATCACACCTGCCTCTCCCTCCTCCAACCGTGCCGGGACGGCTTCTGCAGAAAGATAGGAGGGAAGGTGCATCAGTTGCGGTTCGTAAGGCGTGCCTGACGTATTGGCGATGCGGATTTCCGCCACAGGGCGGTCGCCTTTGCAGGCATCCGGGAAAGCCAACCGCAAGGTGTCCACGCGAATGCTCCCTATCGCATAGGGGTACGCGCTGTAATCTTTGGGCTGGTATTCCACAATGCCTTTGAAAGCCAGATAGACCGGACGCGGAGCGGCATTGCAATAGATGCCCACCGTCTTATGGAAACGGCCCACGGCCTTCGCGTCGAACGTGGAACGCACATAGCCCGTGCCGCCAGGCGGAATCGGTTGCTTTGTCCATCCCGCCACGACGCAGCCGCACGAAGTGCTGACCTTGTTGATGACCAACGGCGCGTCGCCGTCGTTTCGCACCTCGAACTCTGCCGTGACAGGCACTTTCCAACGGATGCTTCCGAAGTCGTGTACCGTCTTATCGAAACGAATCTGCGGCTGGGCGCCTGCGGCTCCATACAAAAGAAGCCACAGGGCCGCCGCGCATGCTATCTGTTTCCAATTCATAATTCCTCTTTGCATGACGGCAAAAATAATGCTTTTCCGCCAAACTCGCCCCACGGAGGAGCTTTTTTACTCCACCGTGAAAGCTTGGACGGGGGCATAGGCCGAGTACTCAGGCGCATAGGTGGACTGCAACACGGAAAGCCCCGAAACGTAACGCCCTGCCCGCGCCACGTAATAAGACGTGTCAAACACGTAAACGCCTTTCGGCAGGCGGTCGAAATAATACACCGTAGCAGCGTCCTTTACCGCCTCATAACATCCCGTGCCGGACAAGACCCGGTAGCCGGAACGTGCCGACAACGGCTCCAAGCAGGCCGGACGCTCGTCCTTCAGCGACACGAAATCCATGTCCTGCCCCACGGCCACCACGATACGCACACAGGCTTTTTCGCCTACGCGCAACACCGTGCCGTCCGTCACGGGAAGCAGTACCTTGCGGCCTCCCTCCGCCCGCTCCACGAACAACTGTTTCTCCACAGTGAAACCTTCTGCGCGAAGGGAGGGGACGCGCTCCATGTCCTCCAAGTACTGGGCATAGACGGCACCCCAAGCCAATCCCCCGCCTTCCTTCGACAAAACGGCATCCTGCGAGAAGTCCGGCATGTCGCCTTCGGAAAAGCTGGCCTTCACGTAGCCGCTGCCCGACGGCGATGCTGCCGACAGCGCCGTGACCTCCGTGCTGCCCATGCGCAATGCGACGGAACTGCCTTCCAAGGCCGTCCCATCCGCCATCAGCGCATAGACCGCATTCACAGTGGACAGCGGAGAATCCCAAGCCTGCACACGTTTCTGCGACAACAGCCAGAGGAGCATTTCTTCCACGTCGGCTTCGTGGCCGCCGACGCGGCGGAATGCCTCAATGACCGCCACCTGCACGGGAACGCGGTACGAATCCGGCGAGCAAGCGGCACGGCGCGTGTCGTACCACATGCCTTTGCCCGGCACACGGACAGCGTATTCCGCCAAGGAACGAAGGCAGCCTTCCGCCGCTTCCCGCCGGCCGGCATCGGCCAGCACCACGGCAGCCAACACCTTCTCATACAGGCCGGAGACAGACCCCGCCGCTTCCAAACGGCGCAGGAAACCATCGTGTGCCTCCCGCGCCTCCTCAGGCAAGGGTACAGGTGACAGGGCGCAGGCGTAAAGGTAGCGCAGCACCCACGAAGGCAGCACGGACGGCTGCGCGGGCGCATCCTTGCCCTGCCTGGATTCCGCCGCTTCCAAGATCGAATAATAATCGCAGGCCTCGCGGTGGAGGCAGGCCATCGCGCGGCGGTACATCGGCAGCACGTCATCGGGCAATGCCTGCCCGGTGAGGGCGGCGAGCCGTCCCAATGCCTCCACCGCATAGAGAGTGACGTGCAGGCTTCCCTGCATGCCCCGGAACCACGGCCAAGCCCCGTCGGCACACTGCAGCGCGGCAAGCTTGCGGGTTGCCAAGGCGTTCTGCCCCTGCAGGTAGTTGAGGTCGAACAGCAGGGCGAGCCGTTGCCGCGCCTCTGCCTCGTCTCCGGCAGCAGAGAGCCAAGGCGTTTCCTCCAGCAACAGTTCGCGGAGGGAAGCATCCCCGTCCAGGCGGCCGGCGAGCGACGCACCCGTCCCGCCCTGCGCCCGCCAAGCTTCGAACACAGCCTTTATCTTCGGGCTGGCGTTCAGGATATGCGCCGAAAGGTTGTCCGCATAGTAAGCGGAGACCCATGAAAGGGCATTGTCATCGGCAGGCGCACCGAGCGAAGGCAACGCCTGTATGGCAAACCACACGGGGTCGGCAGCCAACTCCACCGTCAAGCGGCGGTGGACAGCCGTCGGGCTGTCACCGTTAAACAAGCCCTGCAAGGCATAGCGCACGGTATCCGTGCCGGTGACGGACATCGGCACGGCCTCTGTCATCCACCGCTTGGGGGAAAGGACAGGCAGATAGTGCTGCTCACCGTCGGAGAACGCACCCGTGTCCGACTCCGCCCATATGCGGCACGCCACCAGCCCCGGCTCGAACGCCGCCCGGAAAGCGAAGGAAATGGAATCCGAAGCATTGCCCGCCACCCGGAACGCCTTGCGGGCAGAAAACAGGACGCGCTCCGTCACGGGGTCGAACACTTCGATGCGAGCCGTCCCTTGGAGGGCGCCCTCCGTCAGGTTGGCAAGCGTGGCGGCCAAGACGGCATCGTCGCCCGCACGGAGGAAGCGCGGCATGTTCGGCACGGCCATGAACTCTTTCCGCGCCACCACGGTGGTGTCCGTCAAGGCCCAATGGAGATCCTGCGTGTGGGCAAGGCCCATCCACCGCCACTCCGTCGTGCTTTCCGGCAAAGTGAAAGAGACAACCGCCTCACCCTTGGCATCCGTGCGGAGCTGGGGATAGAAGAACGCCGTCTCGGCAAAGTCGCTGCGCAGGCCCGGCAAGGACTCCGCCGGGGCAGCCCCGCCACCCGTTGCGGAAACCTCCACGGCAGCTTCCTCCGCCGCCATGTCCTCTGCCACGGCGGGAGCGGCTTTCATCGCGGCGTTCACCGCGCGGGAAGAGGATGCCAGCAAGTACACGCCATCCATCGCCCACTGGCCGTAAAGCACCTGCGAGAAGTCCTCCACCCGGACGGAAGCCCCGGCAAAGGCAGGGACATCGCGGCACGCGGCGGGGAACACGAGGGCGCGGTATGCCGAACCCGGCCATGCGCTCTGCCAACTGACGTAGGGGACGTTGCGCCCGAACGAGATGCCCGGCCACCAGCGGTGCGGGCTGAGGGCATCGAGCGAAGCGTCGAACAGCACCGCCATCAGGTTGGCGCGGGCAGGCCGCCCGTCGGGATAGGCCACGGCGAGCCGCCACTCTTCCTGCTGCCCCGGCGTGAGGCGGTCGCGGAACGACGACCAGCGCACCGCCAGGCGCATGTCCGGCTCGGCACGCAGCACGGTGGCCACGCGCTGATGTACTTCGCCGTCGCGCACGAGGAGGCACGACACGCAAACGCCGTCGCCATAGGCTTCACTTTCGCCGAACGACAATTTCACGATGGAATCCGTGAGGTGGATGCGGCGGCGCTCGATGCATTGCCCGCCGGAAGCATACACATTATATAATACATAGGCATCCTCCAGGCTCGTGCCCAGATAGAGGTCTGCCTGGCGGCCGGGACCGAACCCGCTGCCCTCCTGGTGGAGCCACAGGGCCGAACGCACGGGCGGGCGGCGGTCGCCCAACGAAAAGAGGGTGAACGCCTGTTCCCATTCCGCCTCGCGGCCCAAGGAATCCACGGCGGAGAGCAGGAGGCGGTATGCGCCGCTGGGGAGGGCGCGGAGCGGGGCGACATCCGTCTTCTGCCCGCTATGGAACGCGCCTTGCAGCAGGCAACTGTCCTTGGGCAACCGGCCGCCTTCGCCGGGCAGCACGCGCCAGCATCCCTCCGCGCCCGGCAAGGCTTGGCCGTAGAGGTTCTCTATCTGGAAGGAGAGGCTGTCCAGCCGTTCCTTCACCACCTCCGCGCCAAGGGAGGCGGAAAGGCGGACGGACGAACTGCCCACGGGAATCCAAGCTGTGGCCGCCTGCGTCTCCCCGGCGGGGGAAGTGGCAGCGGCTTCCACGGAAAATGCCTGGTAATACGTGCGGGGAAGGACACCGCCTGTACCCGCCTCTAAAAGGACAGGGATGCGGAACACGCCGCCATCGTCTGCCAGCACCGTCCCGGCGGCCACCACGCTGCCCCCCGCCCCGCGCCAAAGGCCGGACGAACGGCGGACGGTGTAGGCCACTTGGGCATCGGCCACAGGCAGGCCGGTGAACGTCTCCGCCTGCCCTTCGAGCCACACGGAGTCGCCTGCCGCATAGGCGGCGGACACGGGGCGGAAGGCCACGCGGAACGTGGGCCGCCGGTATTCCTCCACGCGGAAGGAGAGGCGCGACGCGCCGGCATCCACCGTGAAACGCCCCGGCAGGCACGATGCCGGCAGCATGAACTGCACGGCAAACACGCCGAAATCATCGGACACCGCCTCGCGGCTGCCTATCTCGCGCCCGTTGGCATCGAGGAGGCGGAGGGTGAAGCGCCGGCCGGGCTGCACGCGCAGGCTGTCGCCCCATTGCCGCCAAGCCGTCCCGGCGACATGGACCGCCTGCCCGGGACGGTAGAGGCTGCGGTCGGCATAGAGGGTGAGATGCTCCTCGGGACGGGCGGGGACGGGGACGGCGCCGCTGCTCCCCCACACGCGCACCGGCTCCATGCAACTGTCGCCCGCGCAGACGGCCTGGGCGTAGTGATAGTCCACGGGCTGCCACTCCAGTTCTCCTTGCGCATCGGCGGGGAGGGCCTTCACGAGGGAGAGCGTGTCGCCCGTGCTGCGGAAGAAGCGGAGCGTGGCGCCCGGCACGGGACGGCCTGTCTGCGCGTCCAGCACCGCCCAGCCCTCCTTGCCGCCGCCGAGCGACGTCCACACGGGACGGAGGCGGCTGACGTGCAGCAGGGCGTAGGCCGGGGCGGCATCCCCGCCGAGGGCGGACACTTCGGCCATGTAAAGCCCGGCGGCAGGGGCGGCGAAGCGGAAGGTGGTGTCACGCGGCAGATAATCGGGCGTAGGACGGAAACGGGCGGTATCCGTGCAAACCAGCGTGCCGTGGCGGCGGAGGAAGGCCTGCACTTCGCCCGGCGCGGCGTCATAGGGCGTGGCGGCGAGCCTGCGCCAGCGGGCGGCACCGGGATGGGTGGCCGGCAGGTCCAAGCGGTAAAGGCGCACGAGGGCCTGCGGCGAGTTCTTGTAACGGAACATGACGGCCAGCACGCTGTCGGGGCAGGCCGTTTCCGGCAGCCTTGCCTCGCAGAGGGGGCGGGCGATGTCGTCCATCTCGTTGCGGAGGGCATCGGCGCGGAAGTAGCGGGGGTGGGCTTCCACGGCCTGCCGCAGGAGAGCCATGGCTTCGGCCGGGCGGTTGGCGGAGCGGAGCTGGCGGGCCATCTGCAGGGCCACTTCTGCCTGCGCCTCGTTGCCCCGGCAGTCTTCGCGGAGCTTCGCAAGGGCGGCGTAATAAGGCGTGCCGGGGACTTCCTCGCCATGCGCCGGGAAGCTGGCGCGGCTGCGCATCACGTCGAGCTGCTCCATGCGGGCGAGGGCGGCGGCGAGCGTGTCGCCTTGGGCGAGGCAGAGGGCGGCCGTGCGGGCGCAGAGGTTGGCGGCGGCTGCGGCGGCGTCGTAGGGCGAGAGGGCCTTGAGGGTGTCGCCGGGATGGGTCCAGCAGGGGTCGCCGGGGGCTACGCGGGCCTGCCGGTGGTGCGCCTCGAGGGCGGGGGCGAGGCCGCTGAGGGCGCGGGCGGCCTGGAGGGTGAGGATTTGGCGGAGGGTGGCTCCGGGGGGCAGGCCGCCTTCGGGGATTTCGAGGAGGGCCTCGTAGCGGCTTGCCAAGGGGTTGCCGGGGTAGTTGGCGGGGTCGGCTGCGGCCATGTAGCATTCGTAGGCGCGCCGGTGGAAATGGACGGGCTGCCACTGGCGGGGGTCGGCGGGGGGCTCTGCCGCCGGGGCGGCGGAGGCGGGGGCGCGGGTGGCGCGGGCGGCCTGCCCGTAGAGGCTGCCGAGGGCGTAGGCGAGCCATGCGCCTTCGGGAGTGCCTTGGAGGGCGGCGCGCCCGGCTTCGAGGCGGGGGATGCCGGCCCAGAGGGAGTCGGGCGATATTTCGGCGCGGAGGCGGGCGGCGCGCATCAGGGCTTTCACGCGCTGCTGGCGGGCGGCGGGGTCGCCGGCGGCTTTTTCCGCGACGCGCTCCACGGCGCGGAGGGCGGTGCGGGGCAGTCCGTCGGCTTCGGCGCGCTGGGCTTCGCGCCACAGTTTCTTGTAACTTTGCGGGCGGGCCGCCGGGGCGGCGAGGAGGAGGGCCGCGAGGAGGGCGGCGAGGAGTTTGCGTTCCATGACGTGCGGGTTTATGGTGTTTTATTGAAAAAACGGGCGGGGGGCGGGATATTGCCCGGCGGGGCGTTAAAAAAAGCAACCCCCGCCAGGGGGCGGGGGTTGCGGCACGGGCGGCGCGCCATGAGTCATGCGCCGGCGCCGGTTTCTTCTTCGTCCCCGTTGCCGACGGGGAGGCGGCCGGTCGTCTTGTACTCGTCGTAAGCCTTGAGCGTGGGGAAGGTGAAGCCTTCTTCCACGATGCCTGCGTTCTCGTAGGCGATGCCTTGGGCTACTTCCTCGACAAACTCCTTGGAGGGGGTGAAGACGATTCTGATGTTCTTCACCATGGAGGCGGCGTCGAACTCGCGGGGCGCCGACACGCCTTCGCTGCTGAAGGAGAGGCGCAGCCAGCCGAGGTTGCCGATTTGCGCGCTGTTGCCGTCCTTGAGCAGCTGCGGCACGGCGTCGAGGACGAGGTTGAGCGTGGCTTCAGCCTCGGTGGGCGACACGGTGGTGTTGCGGGTTACATACTTGCACACGGCGCGGGTGGTCATGCGCGCTACAATCTTTGGAATGGCGTACCATTTGGCGGGCTCATTCCGTTTCTGCGGGTTCACCCGCTTCATCAGCTTAAAGAGTGCCATAACAGATAGCATTTTTCAAGTTATACAATCATTTAATTCATCCGGCACCGGGGTGCCTTCTTTAAGGATTAATTACTTGCCTCGAAACGGACGCGCATGTCGTTAAAAATGGATGCGCATGCCGTTAAAAATGGATACGTATCCGTTTTCCACTGGATGCGTATCCGTTTCAAAACGGACGCGCATCCGTTCCCGGCGGGACGCGTATCCCGTCCCGGAAGGCCCTTTCCGGCGGCCGGAAGGCCTGCGCCTCCCGCCGCCCCGGCTTCGGGGACGTGTCCGGCAAAGATAAGCATCTTTTCCAGAATCGCAACTATCGGATGCAAAAAATTTACTTCCTTCCCGCCGGGACGCGCCGGGGAGGGTTGTCAAAAGAAAAGGGAGGCGAGGAGCCAGGCGGCCATGGCGAGCAGGAGGAGGCCCGCCGCGCCGTAGGCCAGGCGCGCGCCGCGCATGCCCAGGCGGCGCAGGAGCCAGGCGGACTGGGCGGCGCGGAAGAACCAGGGCCAGCCCGCCAGGGCGGCCAGGAGCGACACGGCCCCGGCGGCGGCGAACAGGAGGGCGGTGAACAGGGGCGCGCCCATCGCTCAGAAGCTGACCCGGCGGCTCCCGTCCGCCAGCACGTCGATGCGCACCCGCACGGCGTCCGCCGGGAGCAGGCCCTCGACGCGCTCCGGCCACTCGATGAAGCACAGGCCGCCGCCGTACAGGGAGTCCTCGCAGCCGATGCCG